>JAWUXS010000092.1:0-18665 GCA_034111185.1 Paracoccaceae bacterium
CTAAGCCTTGGTCCGCATGCCGCACTTACGCAGTCAGTTTCGGGCGAAAGCGTCCTCGATCTTGATGCTGCTCTCTCTGAAATCAATGGCGTTCTTGACGCTTTGCCCGAATCCCAAGTTAGGAGCCTATAAATGGACGACATCGCACAGGTCGCAATGACCGCCGAAACAGAAACTCATCCGCTGCAAAGCATTCCGATCGAAATCAGTGTTACAGTCGGAAAGGCAAGACCTTTGGTTCGCGATCTCATGAACCTGAACGAAAATGCAGTGCTGCCTTTGGATCGCAAAATTGATGATCCTGTAGAACTTTACATTGGCGACAAGTTGATCGCGCGGGGCGAACTGCAAGAGCTTGAGGGCGGAGAACCTGGGCAGTTGGCTGTGAAACTTACCGAAGTTGCCATGCAAAAGGGCGACTTAAATTAATATGCGTATCGCAGGCTCACTTATTGTCTTGATGATCTTGTGTTGTGCGGGCCCCGCTTCAGCACAAGACATCGCTTTAGACTTTGGTCCAGATGGCGGGCTTGCCACTCGTTCGATACAGCTCCTCGTTCTTGTGACGGTTCTTAGCCTTGTGCCTGGCATCGCGATCATGGTGACATGCTTTCCGTTTATCGTGACCGTCTTGGCCATCTTGCGCCAAGCCATCGGATTACAACAATCACCGCCAAATATGTTGATGGTCAGCCTCGCGCTTTTCTTGACCTACTTCGTGATGGAACCTGTTTTCACCGAAGCATGGATAGCCGGCGTGCAGCCGCTAATGGATGGCGCGCTTGAGATCGAAGAAGCGTTTCTGCGCACAATGGAGCCATTACGGGGGTTCATGACCAACCGCGTGGCCGTCGATACATTTGAGTCATTGGCGGCTTTGCGACCTGACGTGGCGCCTAATGTCGCTGTTTCCGATGCTCCGCTTTCTGTCCTCATTCCGTCATTCATGCTAAGCGAAATGGAGCGGGCGTTTCAGGTCGGGTTCCTAATATTTCTACCGTTCTTGATCATCGATCTGGTCGTCGCAGCGGTCTTAATGTCGATGGGTATGATGATGGTCCCGCCAGCCATTGTATCGCTGCCATTCAAATTGGCGTTCTTTGTCGTCGCGGACGGCTGGGGTCTGATCGCAGCAAGTCTTGTTCGCAGCTACAATTAAAAAGGGCGCCACTGCATACACAGTGACGCCCCAAATTTTAAGTCAAAGAAAATCAGGCTAGATCATAGCGATCAAGGTTCATGACTTTGGTCCAAGCGGCTACGAACTGGGCAGCGAATGCCTCTTTCGCGTCGTCTTGGGCATAGGCTTCAGTCAATGCTCGCAGCTGGGAGTTTGATCCGAAGACCAGATCAACCCGTGTCGCGGTCCATTTGATTTTACCATCTGCATGACCTTCAAACACACCGTCATCTGAGGCTGCTTTCCAGGTGGTTCCCATATCAACTATGTTCACACAGAAATCGTTAGAAAGCGTTCCGACACGGTCAGTGAACACACCGTGCGATGATCCGCCGTGATTGCTACCAAGCACCCGCAAACCTGCAACCAAGACAGTCATCTCTGTTGCAGTCAGCTTTAACAACTGTGCTTTGTCGACCAACAGCTCTTCTGCTGAGATCGTATAAGCGGCCTGCATGTAGTTGCGGAAACCGTCTGCCTTTGGCTCAAGCACTTCAAAGTTCTCAACATCGGTCTGTTCAGCACTCGCGTCTGTACGACCCGGCGTGAATGGGACCGTCAGGTCAAAGCCACCTGCTTTCGCACCAGCTTCTACAGCCGCTGCACCAGCAAGAACGATCATGTCAGCCAGAGAGATCGCTTTGCCAGCCTGTGACGCATTAAAGTCGGACTGAATACCTTCCAAAGCATCAAGCACTTTTGAAAGTTGTTCAGGTTGGTTGGCATCCCAATCCTTTTGCGGAGCAAGACGGATACGACCGCCATTTGCACCACCACGGTGATCAGACCCACGGTACGTCGCCGCAGACGCCCAAGCTGTTTGAACAAGCTCGGCAGTTGACAAGCCAGACGCCAGAACTTTGGCTTTGAGCGCTGCGACATCTGCCGCATCAACCAATGCATGATCGACTGCTGGGATCGGATCCTGCCAATTCAGATCTTCTGCAGGAACTTCTTCGCCAAGATAGCGAGACTTAGGACCCATATCGCGGTGAAGCAATTTGAACCAAGCACGCGCATATGCATCACGGAACAGCTCTGCGTCTGCGTGGAATTTGCGTGAAATCTGCTCGTATGCAGGGTCCATACGCAGGGCCATGTCCGCCGTTGTCATCATTGGTGCATGGCTGCGTGCTGGATCATGCGCATCAGGCACGGTGCCTTCGCCGCCAATTGCTGTCCATTGCTGGGCACCCGCAGGGCTTTTTGTCAGCTCCCACTCGTAGCCGAACAGCGTATCGAAATAGGACATGTCCCACGTAATCGGTGTTGCCGTCCAAGCGCCTTCGATGCCGCTGGTTGTTGTGTGAACACCAACGCCGGTTTCAAAGCCGTTCTTCCAACCAAGACCCATCTGTTCAATCGATGCGCCTTCAGGCTCTGCGCCCATCAACGCAGGATCGCCGGCGCCGTGTGCTTTACCGAATGTGTGACCACCCGCAACAAGTGCGACAGTCTCTTCGTCATTCATGCCCATACGCGCAAACGTATCGCGAATGTCAAAAGCAGAGGCGAGCGGATCAGGATTACCGTCCGGACCTTCTGGGTTCACATAAATCAGGCCCATTTGCACAGCGGCAAGAGGGTTCTCAAGATCACGTTCGCCTGTGTAACGGGTGTTTGGACCACCACTTTCCTCAAGCCAGATATCCTCGGCGCCCCAATATACGTCTTCTTCGGGCTCCCATGTATCGGCACGACCACCGGCAAAACCGTAAGTTTCAAAGCCCATAGATTCCATCGCGACGTTACCTGTCAGGAGGAACAGGTCAGCCCATGAAATCTTGTTGCCGTATTTTTGCTTAATCGGCCAAAGCAGGCGGCGCGCTTTGTCGAGGTTGCCGTTGTCAGGCCAGCTGTTGAGAGGAGCAAAACGCTGCTGTCCGCCACCGCCACCGCCACGACCATCAGCAGAACGGTATGTGCCGGCACTGTGCCACGCCATACGCACAAAGAATGGGCCATAATGACCATAGTCGGCCGGCCACCAATCTTGGCTATCCGTCATCAGCGCAGTCAGGTCACCCTTAAGCGCCTTCAGATCAAGGGACTTAAACTGCTCGGCATAGCTGACAGCGTTGCCAAATGGATCAAGCTGCGGACCGTTTTGGTTCAGGATTTTGAGGTTAAGCTGATTTGGCCACCAATCGCGATTGCCGCGTACTTCATTCGTCGCATGAATGCTTTTTCCATGCATGACTGGGCATTTGCCGCCTTCATTACCGTCCATTGGTCTCTCCCTAGGTATTAGATTCTATCGTTCTTTTAACAGACCCAACCGATACATGAAAATTGTGTTTTCCTATTGGTGTGATAACCTGAAGTTATGATAAAGCTTACTCTCAAGCAGCTTCGCTATTTTGAAGCCGTTGCAAAATACGGCCACTTCGGACACGCAGCCGAGGCATGCGCGATTTCGCAGCCAGCTATTTCTGTACAAATCAAAGAGCTTGAAGAGACGCTTGGCGCCATTCTGTTTGAACGAGGTGGGCGTCAAATCCGCCTGACTGCATTCGGTGAACTGATCGCTGAACGGGCACGCAACATTTTACAATCGGTCGATGACCTATCGGACCTTACACGCGCAAACCAAGACCAACTAACAGGGCGACTGAGGATTGGGATCATTCCCACAATTGCGCCGTACCTTTTGCCCAAGATTATCCGCGAACTATCATTGTCCTATCCCGATCTCGACCTGAATATCCGAGAAACGCAGACCGAGACACTGATAAACGAGCTTACCGCGGGCAAGCTTGATACCGCGATTGTAGCGCTGCCGGTTTCGGAGCCATCATTGATCGAGACACCGTTGTTTGACGAAAATTTTGTCCTTGTCCGCAATCAAGACGACGCAACCAACCCTGTTCCCGATCCAGCAAAACTGCATGAAATGCGATTGCTGTTGCTCGAGGAAGGTCATTGTTTTCGCGACCAAGCGCTGTCGTTTTGCGGGATGCGCCCGAACCTGCCACGCGAAGGTATGGACGGCAGTTCGCTAGGCACACTGGTGCAAATGGTTGGTGCGGGCATCGGGGTCACTTTGATCCCCGACATGGCTGTCACGATCGAAACAAAGTCGGCAGACGTGGCGATTTCAAGATTTTCTAACCCGCAACCGACGCGCACGATTGGCATGGTTTGGCGAAAAACCAGCCCAATAACAAAGCAACTGATGCAGCTAAGTCATGTGGTAAAAGTGGCGACACAAAACTAGATCTACAGTGCGCTAGTCGTCGACCTTGCCGCGCAATTTTTTGACATCCCCCCGTGCCTTTTTGCCCTCAAGGCGCCGACGAACCGAACCATAGGTCGGCCGTGTCGCAACGCGGCGCTTGGGGACACTGACAGCTTTGAGGATAAGGTCGGCCAGTCGCTCGCGCGCGATCTCGCGGTTGCGGGCTTGTGAACGTGTGTCCTGCACAAAGATCACAACTGCACCATCCGTTGTCCAACGCCTGCCAGCGGCACGTCTTAGGCGGGTCTTAACCGCGTCGGGTAAATTCGGGGAACGCTCAGCCTCAAACCGTAGCTCTACTGCCGTCGACACCTTGTTGACGTTCTGCCCACCGGGGCCAGACGCCCTGACAAAGCTTTCAACAAGCTCCCAATCAGCCAATTCTATCTGTTCGTTAATCTTCATCTGGCCAATTAATCTCTCGCCGAAGGCGTCTGTTTCTAGCCCCCATTCTGACATCTGCCATGAAAAAGGGCCACCCCGGCGAACGGGATGGCCCTTCTCTGAATTTCGGAGGTGGGTCGGTTAGGATTACCACCTTGAGTTTCTATTCGCTAAGGGCTGCCCTAGCCAATGATCCCCCAAGTTGTCCCGACACACTTCTCCAATACCTCATGATGCACTGGATCACCTCCTTTCAAAATGTTTCGCCTACATGAAAGGTGGCATAGATCTGGGCAAAATCAAGAAAATTCTGCTGCATATCGCGTTTATGTGCGCTGGCTTGCGTATCGCCCGACAATGATCCTGAAAGGAACAAGCGCTATCAATGCGATAGCAATCTTAACGCCCCAATCAGCCACAGCCAAAGATACCCAAAGTGGAACCATCGGTCCGGCGTTCAGGAAAGGTACGGCATCTTGGGCCCAGATAACTTCGTCAGCGGCAGAGGCGCTGATGCCATTGAACACTGCAGCAAATGCGATTGAGAAGAAAATCACGGTATCCACAGTTGAGCTGATCAGTGTGGACCCCAAGGGAGCAGTCCACCATGATCCGTCACGAAGACGGTTGAACACAGCGACATCAAGTAATTGGGCGACGCCAAATGCACAGGCAGAACCAATTGCGATACGCAATGCGACTGCAGGATAAGTGAAACCACCACCGTCCAGCATGATCTGCGATCCAATCAACGAGCAGATAATGCCAGTCACAAGACCTGCTAACACAACTTTGCGTGCAGCTGCCGCGCCGTAGATACGGTTCATCACGTCAGTGACCAGAAACGCGAGCGGATAGGTGAAGGCACCCCATGTCAGCAGACCATCAAGGATCAAAAACTGTACAAGGATGTTTGAGGCGACCACAATTGTGGCCATGGCGAGAACGCCGGGGAGAAGTCGTGTCATTTGAATAATTCCGTTTTGACAAGGGTGCGGCACTTGGCCCTCACACCTTGCGAGGACGAGGCCGTTTAGGCCTGCGAGTGGGCCACGTCAAGCATTAGGGCGTCATCAGATATTCCACTATCTCGGTCTGAAGCAGCGCGTTGTAGTTATTGTCGGCGACCATGGTGATCATCATTCCGCCGCTTGGCGTGGTCCAAATGCTAATCCCTTCGAGATTACCAAATTGCCCGCCCGCAAGAAGCACCGTGTCCGAAACGCCATTTTCAAGATCGACGCGGCGTACCCTATTCAAGAAACTGAATCCGGTAAAATCCCGTTCAAGCACGTAAAGCATCCCGTCGGGACCAAAATCAGCACCTACGACAAGGAATGAACCAACACGCGGTAAGACATACGGGATGTCCCAAACGCCATCGCTAAATCGGTATAGCGGGAATGGGCGATCAAACCGCCCTGACCGTTCTGGGATTGTGTAAAGATCGCCATTGTCGTCAATTGCCAATGCCTCGAGCGAGCTATTGCTTTGCATGCCATCAAAGTCGGGGTGACGGGGCAAAAGCTGTTCTATCGCATTAACATCTTCGAATGCGCTTACGCGGTGGTGGCCTTCGAACGAGACAAAAATCGACCCGTCTTGGGCAATGGCGACACCCTCTGGGTCGAGAGTATTTCCACGCACATCAACGCCGGTAAAGTCAGCACGCTTTATGGGTTCGATCGGAGAGTGATTTACATCCGTGATCAATCCGTTCTCGTCACGTACAACTGTCCCGCGCATTAGAAACCCACGATCAGACACTGCAACGAGGCTCATCCCGTCATCAGACATTTCAATGCCTGACATCCCACCCAAATTTGGATCGTCTGAGACCCACTGATACCGGCCGTTTGGCGTTGACTGCGCCACGCCAGTTGCGCTCCAAAACAGAAGCAAAAGGGTCGTCAATAAGGATAACATTCTAGTCCGCGTTCAATACGCCAAGGCACTGCCCCGGCAAACCTGCCATGGTAATCGGCCCACGTGGTGTGTGCGGTGTAGCATTCGGATCAGGGGGCGGCGGATTTAAGATATCGTTTACCCAACCCTGTGCATCTGCGCAGCCGTCACCGGCTGGCGGCGGTGCTTGGTTCTCACATCCAACCGCCCCTGCTGGGCAGCGTAAACGAACGTGAAAATGGTAATGGTGCCCATACCAAGGCCGGATTTTATTCAGCCAGCTACGGTCACCAGTCGCGTTGTTACACATCGCAACCTTCGCACCAGGAAATACGAATATCCGCGCGACACGCGGGTCAGATGCAGCGCGGCGCATGATCGCCTCGTGCTGGGGTGTCCAGCTGCTGTTGGTAAAAGCACCCGCTGAGCGACGCATCGAAATGGATGATAGATTTTCACGCTCAGTCGCACTGAGGTCCAATCGATCCGGCGGCAACATCCAGATATCGGCATCAAGCCCGATTTGGTGGCTCGTGTGGCCAGTAAGCATTGGGCCGCCGCGCGGCTGGCTTAAATCGCCAACGTATAGACCTTCCCAACCAGATTGCGTTGCCGCAAAGCGCGAGAGGTCTTGGACAAAATCAATGAGTTCTGGCTGACCCCAATTACGGTTCCGAGACAGACGCATAGCCTGCCATGTTGGGCCAGTTTCAGGCAATACTGCTCCGCCTGCCTGACAGCCACGGGCGTAGCTACCGAAAGAATTTGATGACTGGCTAGACGGCACACCTACTGCGCCAAACAACGTCTTTGCAACACGGCCATCGCCGGAATTACTTTGCGATGAAACGGTCGCCTGCGTCACAGACGGCGTTTCTTCCCCGCCACAACTGGCGAGGGCCGCGATTAAGCCGAAGGCTAAGAGGTAACGGACCATTCTGCACGATCTCCATCTTTATTAACCCATCTTAGCATCACGAGACCAAGAATAAAGAGGAAGATCACAGGCAAGAATCCAAGCTGCACGTTTCCGGTAATTGCAGTGAAGACGCCGATCAAGAATGGCGCAAGGAACGCCGTCGCCTTTCCAGAAAGCGCAAACAAGCCAAAGGCTTCGGTTGGCCGTTCAGGATCTGTGTGGCGTACCATCAATGAGCGAGAAGCCGCATAAAGCGCCCCGCCTGCCCCACCGATGATCGTGCCGCAGGTAAAGAAGATGATGTCAGGCAGGTTTGACCCCTCGGCCAAAGGCACGCCAAACACCTGTTCACGAGACATTCCCACAACAACAGACGAGACGATGAGCAGCATGAAGATGCAAAAGATGATGACTGGCTTTGGCCCAATCGTCGCATCAAACCTGCCGCCAACATAGGTAAAGACCGCGGCGGCGATGACGCTGATCACACCAAATGGTCCAAGCTCGGCAATGCCCCAATCAAGGACCAAGGCGGCATAGACGCCGCCAAATGCGTAAAGCGCATTCAATGCATCACGGTAGAACATTGAAGCGAGCAGGAATGGTCCAACGCTTTTACGTTTGGATACTGACCTGATCGTTGCTTTGAGATCGCCCCAAACCTTAGACATTTTGGGGTTTGGGCGCGCAGCCGCAGGATCGTCTTTGACCCACATAAAGAAAGGGATGATGAATACCAGATACCAAAGTGCCATGAACGGACCGACGGCACGCGTGCCCTCTCTCGCTTCGGCATCAAGACCAAAGATCGGATCGATCCCGAGCATGGTCTTACCAGAGTCGCCAGACTCGGCCAGCAAAAGCAACATGATGAAAAGCGAGATCAAGCCACCCCAATATCCAAAAGACGCACCAGAGCCTGAAATGCGGCCAATTTCTTCTTTGGTTCCAAGCGAAGGGAGATAAGAGTTGATAAAATTCAGCGCAGACTCGGCCGCGATAAACCCAACATAAAACAACACGAGGCAAAGCATTAGCGCAGAGCCATCCGGTGTCAGTAACCACAACGACCACGCGCCGATGACGTAAAGAATTGAAAAGCCCAAAATCCACGGGCGTTTGCGCCCTGTCGAGTCTGCGAAAGCACCGAGGAACGGCGCTGTAAGCGCAATGAATAAACCCGCCATTGTCTGGCCAAATGCCCATGTACTTTGCGACTGAGCCTTTGCGGCGCTATCGCTGAGACCTTGGGTCATGAAGAGTTCAGACGCCACGAGCGCAAAATACGGCCCAAAAATAAATGTGAGGCCTAATGTGTAATATGGCTGGCTCGCCCAATCAAAGGCCATCCAGCCCCAAATGCGCTTTTTCGCTACAGTCGTCATGATGTATCCCCGTGTCCCGCGGCGATAAGACACTGATGCGGGCAAGGAAGGCAAGCACGTCTTTGTGAACGTTATGTTTTCGGGGGGAGTTCCGGCGGCCAAGGGCGCGTTGCATCGGCGTCGATCCAGCCTTGCACCCACGCTGGCAAAAGTGGTTTATCGCCTTCATAGCCAACATGATCGAACAGGCGACGCGGGCGGACGATGCCGTCATTATCAGTGATTGCTGATCGATAGAGCGCCTGAACCGCGCACTCATCACCGACCCAAATCGATTGGTCTAGATAGAAGAACTTATCATCCCACCCGACCGAGCGACTGACAACTTTGAACTTAGTGAATGGGCGAATACGTTTACGGTAGCGGACAGAAACGCCGGCCATCGTCAGCCCCCATTTGTTGGCCTTCAAAGCTGCAAGCAATCCAACGCGCCGTGCCAGAACAAATCGTCCCAGATCAAGGATCGTGAGGATGCGGCCATTGTTCATCTCAAGGAACCCGTCCAAGTCATGCGGCCAGCAACGGTGGTGCGAGACGTGCACGCCCAATGTGTCGAGGTCGTCAGCATTCCGGTGAACGATGAATTCTTTCGCCATGCGAATAAACGGATACATTTTCAGTCCTTTGATAACACACGTGTAGCGGTACCAAAGCTGACGTTAACGTCAACCCTAACCAAACGGAAACACGGCGTGGAGATTCGATTCAGGTGCAGCCACCTCTCCACAAAACACCAAACCAACCAACAATACCCGCTCATTTGGCCAATTGTTGAGCATGCCTAAACAAAATCCGCCACAATTTGTCCATTTTTTGACAGCACACGGTGTTGTGAATATTTAGGTCGTGGGGCGCTAGTAAGGTTTAAGAAATTGAGTAGTGGTAGATGCCCTTTCCTTGAAGGACTAGCGGCGCAAAAGCGTCTAACGGAAGCGCGTTACAACGACGACGTTGGTGACGAAGTCTATTCCGACGGGGCTGACCCAGCGGACGTTGCGCGCATTGTTTTTGACCAAGATGGCAGTAGCGAAAATTCGGCTGGCGTCTCAGCATTCTTCACGACCTTTGGTCAGTTCCTTGATCATGATCTCGTTCTCACCCCGGAAGGTGATGATACGGGCACGATTGAATTGGCTGGAATGCCACACGATTTACATCGGTCCATGATTGCCACCGACACAGGCGAAGATGGCGCACGCGCGCCTGCAAATGCTGTGACTTGGCAGCTTGATGGTAGTCAAATCTACGGATCAACCGAAGGCCGCGAGACAGATTTGCGCAGCTTTGAGGGCGGTAAATTGAAAATGGAGGATGATGCGACATCCACCAACGAGCAGCTTTCCGACGCAAATTCCGAAACGATTATGGCTGGCGATATCGACAGCGATGATCCCGTCCACTTGGCAGGCGACGTCCGTGCCAACGAAAACCCGAACCTACTTTCGATCCAAACTCTTTTCTCGCGCGAACATAATTATTGGGCTGAGAAACTTGCGGAAGAGCACCCAGATTGGGACGATCAGCAACTGTTCGAAGGTGCACGCAGCATCGTCGAGTTTGAGCTGCAAGAAATTACCTATAATGAATGGCTGCCGCATCTCATTGGCGACAACCTGCCCGACTACGAAGGTTACGATCCTGACGCCGATGGTCAGGTATCAGTTGAATTTTCAACTGCAGCTTTCCGGTTCGGACACACATTGGTAACTGACGAACTGCTCGCCCAAGATGACGACGGATCTGAAATAGCGCGCATGGATTTGTTTGAGGCCTACTTTAATCAAACGCCGATTGAAGAGCACGGCACCGACGCGTTCATTCGCGGACAGCTTTCGACCACAGCAGAAGAGCTTGATACTGAAATCGTCGACTCTCTGAATTTTTTCCTTGAGACGCCTGATGGTCTAAGCGGCTTTTCACTTGCCGCATTGAACCTTGCACGCGGCCTTGACCACGGCTTGCAAAGTTATGTCGACACTCGTGCAGCCCTTGTGGGTGACATCGATCCTGACACGCTCGACCCAACAGACTTTAGCATTATTTCTGCAGACACCGAATTGCAGGCCAAGTTGGCATCTGTTTATGACACTGTCCACGACGTTGACCTGTGGGTTGGCGGCTTGGCCGAAGACTCGGTTGAGGGCGGACAACTTGGCCCTCTATTTACATATATCGTAGTCGAGCAGTTTGATCGAACCCGCGCTGCCGACGAAAGTTTTGGCGAGCTCGATCCTGAACTTGGTGCTGCTATTATTGCTGAGGTTGAGGCCTCAGGCATGGCTGACGTTATCAGTCGCAACACAGATATCGACTTGCTTCAGGCTGACCCCTTCTTGGCCGAAGTCCGCGAATTAACTGATGCTGACGCCCCTGACTTTACTTGGGGTGCTGACGATATAGATCTAATCGCACAGAATATCGATGATGACGTTGTGACTGGCCACGGCGACGATACCGTTACTATCATTGGCGGTACGCAAATTTCTGGCGATCTTGATACTGGTGCAGGCAACGACACCGTGTCGATGTCGAGCGGCGATATTGCGGGTTCAATCCAGACATGTTCTGACGACGATACCGTAGCGCTTTCTGGTACCGCGCGTGTCGCTGGTGACGTTGATACCGGATGGGGCGATGATGCCGTCACGGTCGAAGATATGGCACAAGTCGATGGAGATCTTCAGACACATGGTGGCGATGATACGGTTACAGTATCAGGCAAAGCCAAAATTGTAGGTGTGCTTGGAACCGGTAAAGGCGACGATACAATCCGGCTTGAGGACCAAGCCGACGTTGGCTCGATCGAGGCAGGATTAGGCGACGACACAATCCGCATAGGGCGTGACACACAAGTCGATCATATCAACGGCGGCTATGGTTTTGATAAGCTTGAAGTCGATGGACCGTACCGCGTGGAGTGGGGTGCCGATGGACCAGACTCTGGCGAAGGCGATATCATCTTTCTGGATAGCAATGGCGACCCGACAGGCAAGGTAATCCCATTCAAGAAAATCGAAATGATCACCTGCTTTACACCAGGTACCAAGATTATCGCACAGCGCGGTCATGTCCTGATCGAAAACCTAAAG
The DNA here is from genome assembly GCA_034111185.1 of Paracoccaceae bacterium. Taxonomy (GTDB): domain Bacteria; phylum Pseudomonadota; class Alphaproteobacteria; order Rhodobacterales; family Rhodobacteraceae; genus Yoonia. The sequence goes on from JAWUXS010000092.1 coordinate 12,101, forward strand.
GTTGGCGACAAGGTTTGGACAATGGATGCAGGCCTTCAGCCTATTCGCTGGATCGGCAAAACAACCGTGCAGGCAACAGGTGACATGGCGCCAGTGCGTATCGCCAAAGGGGTTCTGAATAATGGCCGCGATCTCTTGGTCTCGCCGCAACACAGGATGATGTTAAGCGATTGGCGCGTGTCGCTTTATACTGCCGAGGACGAGGCTTTGGTTCCTGCAGTCGGCTTGGTTAACGACACAACGATCACCCGCGCAGCAGGTGGCTTTGTGACCTACATCCATTTGTGCTTTGACAACCATCAGATCGTCATGGCTGAAGGTGTACCATCGGAAAGCTTCTTGCCAGCAGCGCAAGCCCTCAAGGGGGTGTCTGCCGCCGCGAATGCGGAACTATTACGCCTGTTTCCAGAACTAGAAGATGGCGTGGCGTTCAAGCCTGCTCGCCCAATTCTGTCGGGGAAGGAACGCCGCTTGATCCAACAATTGATGGCCTAAGCCAAACAGCCCTTACAAAAGAAAACGCCCCGCTGATCATCTGATCAGCGGGGCGTTTTTTGTTTGTCCGTTTAGGGGTTGGCTTATGCCTTACCCTTCCAAGGAACCAAGAACTTTTCGGCCATACGCATCAGCATATCGATACCGAAACCAATGACGCCAATCAGGATGATACCCATGATAACGATGTCTGTGTTCTGGAACTTGGACGCGGTCATGATCATCATACCCGCACCTTGTGACGCAGCCACAAGTTCTGCGGCAACAACTGTACCCCAGCAAACACCCATCGCGACCCGCGCACCTGTAAAGATCTCGGGCAGTGAGTTGGGCACGATAACGTGGCGCATCAATTGCCACTTGCTAGCACCCAATGAATAGGCAGCATGAACCTTGGTGATATTGACACCTGAAACGCCTGATCGCGACGCAATCGCCATGATCCACAAGGCAGCAAGGAACAGCAGGATAATCTTACCCGACTCTCCGATACCAAACCAAATAATGATCAACGGGATCAACGCGAGAGGTGGTACCGGGCGCATGAATTCGACGATTGGGTCAAACCAACCACGGAACCAATTGCTAAGGCCCATTGCGTAACCCAACGGGATACCGATCAAAGCGCCCAACAAGAAGCCAACAACAACACGGAACAATGAATAGCCAAGGTGCTCCCAAAGTGTGAAATCGCGGAAACCTTCTTTGGCGATCTTTAATGTCCGTGCCCAAACTGCTTCTGGTGAAGGCAAGTAAAGCGGCTGCATCTGCCAACCTCTTGTTGGAACAAAGTTTGGCGTGCCCTTGTCCGACAAAGTAACGGTGCCACCATCGACGTTCACCACTTCACCCGGTGCAATCGCCTGACCATCAATGGCCACGACCTTTGCGCCGCCGGATTTGGTAATATCATCGTTCGCATCAACGCGAATTAGACCAGTGCGCCACTGCGGAAGTGTTTCAGAGTCGTTCTTGGCAAATCCATCACCAGCTTCAATCTCTGCTGCGTCAGGCGATTCAGCGCGTGGATGTACGACGAACGTCACCGTTGCATCATCCGTTTCACCGTTTGCTTCTGCTGTATAGGTAAACGACGTTTGACCAACAAAGTGTCCAGGTGCGTGCATGAATTTAGGAAGCAATGCTGATCCGGTAAACGCACCCCACAGCACAAAGAGCGTCAAGATGGAGATAACACCTGCCGCGCGGTTCGGACGAACAGCGCTTTCATCACCGAATGTGACTGTCTTAAGAGACGTGTAGTCTTGGCTGCCTGAGCCTTGGATGCGGGTTACAACAAAATAGGCGATCGCGAATACGACGATATAAATAATTAGAGGGATCATGATTTTTCCTCCGTGCGGCCCATAATTTCTTCTTCCATGTCCCAGATCATCGACAGAATTTCTTCTCGACGCGGGCCAAACTCAGGGTGTTTTTTGACCTCACGCAGGTCAGCATTCACACCTAGTTCCGCAAACGGCAGATTGTATTCTTTGTGAATACGACCTGGACGCGGCGCCATCACAATCAGGCGTTCGCCCAAAAGCAGGGCTTCTTCGACCGAGTGGGTAATCAAGATGATCGTCTTACCCGTCTCTTTCCAAAGTTTAAGAACAAGCGACTGCATCTTTTCACGGGTCAACGCATCAAGTGCGCCCAGCGGTTCATCCATCAAGATGACATCTGGTTCATTGGCCAAACAACGGGCCAAAGCCACACGCTGCTGCATACCGCCAGAAAGCTCGTAGACCATCTTTTCTTTGAAGTCTTGCAGACCAACAATATCAAGAAGGTTATCAACGTCCGCTTTGTAGTCAGAGCTAGACTTGCCCGCCATGCGTGGACCAAAGCTCACGTTTTCACGGACTGACATCCACTCAAACAGCGCGCCTTGTTGGAACACCATGCCGCGCTCGGCATCTGGTCCAATGATTTTCTTGCCGTTCAAGACCAACTCGCCGCTTGTCGGGGCCAGAAAGCCAGCAGCGATATTCAGCAAGGTTGTCTTGCCGCAGCCTGACGGCCCAAGCACGCTGAGCAGTTCGCCTTCTTTGAGTTCGATCGAGACGTCCTCTAACGCCTGCACTGCACCACCATTCGGTAGTTCAAAGCGCATCGATAGATTTTTTATGGATAAACCGGTCATCTTGTCCCCATTTTGCATGCAATTTTCAGGGCGTCTGCGACGCTGCCTTTACGCAATACAATGTATTATTAAAAAATAAGGGCCCAGCGCGCGTTTGCACTGGGCCCCTATCAGATCGGATTACATGTCTGCTGCAGCCTGCAACGGACCAAGGTTTACCGTACCTTCGTAGCTGTCGAGAGCGCCGTCAATTGAACCGGACTCTACGAATACGTCAGCAACACCTTTCATGAATGTTGCAGCGTTTCCGCCCAACCATGCTTCTGAAAGTTGCTCTTCAGCTGTTGGGAACTTGAAAGTCGAAAGCGAAGCCGCTGTCGCGTCAATGTCCATACCAGACTGATCAGCAATCACGGCCAACATTTCGGCAGAACCGTCAGCAGCCCAAGCAGCGTTTGCTGCTGCAGTCACAGCAAGGAACTTAGCGACTGTGTCGCCGTTCTCAGCAATATACTCAGCTGGTGCTGTTGTTACGTCGAACACCAGAATGCCAAGCGCTTCTTTTTCGTCACCAGTCAAGAGAACGTTGCCGTGCTCTTTCATTGTGTTCAAAGCACCGCCCCAACCACATGACATATCAACAGCGCCCTGACCCAGCGCAGCAGCGCCTTCAGCAGGTGCCATGTCAACGACTGTCAGTGAATCAAGTGCAACACCGAAGTGGCCCATCTGACGCAAGAAGCCGTAGTGCGCAGCTGTTCCAAGTGGAACGGCAACTTTCTTGCCAGCCAATTCGCCTGCAGATTCTGCATCGATCTCGAGGCCAGCAGAAACAACGCAGTTGTCGTTATCAGAGTATGACACAGCAACGTCTACGATTTGGATGTCCTGACCGCCAGAAGCAGCAACCACGAAAGGTGGAACACCTTGTGAAACTGAAAGCTGAACATCGCCGGATGCCATAGCAGCTGACATTGCAGTACCAGTGTCGAATGACACCCAGTTTACTGTCATGCCAAGCGCTTCGTCATACGCGCCAGAAGCTTTTGATGCGAGGAATGGCATCGGCCACTCAAGGAAGTAGCCGACTGTGATTTCACCGTGGCCGTCTGCAACCGCGGCTTGACCAGTCATGGCCATAACTGCAGCAGCAACGAAACCAGCTGTTGTCTTTTTGATCATAGTATTCTCCCGTTGTTAGTTTCTAATCTCGGCGGAGAAGTTCCACATTGCGGAACGATCTTCCGGGTAACAAGACTAGGGACGGAAACGTTGTTCCGTCAATTACTTTCTGTTGTTTGCGCAGCTTGCGCTACTCAGAAAGCCTAGCGACGAATGTTCCTATGGGAAACACACATTCGCATCGGTCCTGATTGAAAACATAAGTCCAGTCGGATCGAATTGACTGGCTGGTCAACAAATAGGGCGTTTGTTACCGCTAAAACGTGGTTTTACCAAGCCAGGCTATCGAAATGCGATAGTCACGGATTGGATATGGTCTAAATTCGCCGTTATCTGGACTCATAACCAATCGCTAATCGGACTCATGCAAATCGACCTACTTCTGGCCAAATCCGCCTGATTAGCTGTATCAACTCTCGGACAATTTGGAATTACACCAATCATTAACCGCGTTGCTGATGCCGTAAGGTTAAGAGGCAGCTTCTGAGCTACGGATCTGGGCGACACCCAAAACCTCGAGGACTTTCGCCTCAATGTCCTCGGCGTTCAAACCCGCAGTCGCGTACATATCGCGCGGTCCGGCCTGATCAATGAACGTATCGGGCAACACCATTGAGCGATACTTGAGCCCTTGATCGAATACACCCTCTTCCGCCAAAAGCTGCGCAACATGTGATCCAAATCCGCCAATAGCGCCTTCTTCAACGGTAATCAGTGCTTCGTGATCCGCAGCTAACTTAAGGATCATGTCGCGATCCAATGGCTTGGCAAAACGTGCATCTGCAATTGTCGGCGTGATGCCTTTCGCAGCAAGCGCTTCGCAGGCTGCCTCGACCTCTTGCAGGCGCGTTCCAAACGAGAGGATTGCTACACCCTTACCTTCGTGGATCATCCGGCCTTTACCTATTTCCAAGACCTCAGGGTTTGTTGGCATCTCGACGCCAACACCTTCGCCACGCGGAAAACGGAACGCAATCGGCCCTGTGTCATGTGCAGCTGCGGTCGCAACCATGCGCACTAACTCGGCCTCATCAGCGGCGGCCATCACAACAAAACCCGGAAGGTTGGCAAGGAAGGCCACATCAAACGCGCCAGCGTGCGTCGCGCCATCAGCACCAACAAGCCCAGCGCGATCAATCGCGAAGCGGACAGGTAGTCTTTGGATCGCAACATCGTGCACGATCTGGTCGTAACCACGTTGCAAGAACGTCGAATAAAGCGCGCAGAACGGGCGCATGCCGCCAGCAGCAAGACCCGCTGCGAATGTCACTGCGTGTTGTTCAGCGATGCCGACATCGAAACAACGAGATGCATAACGCTCCATGAATTTTGACAGACCTGTGCCATCAGGCATCGCGGCGGTCACTGCGCAAATCTTTGGATCAGCGGCGGCATGCTGCAAAAGGCTATCGGCAAAAACAGATGTATAAGAAGGCGCGTTTGATTGCGCCTTGGCTTGCTTGCCTGTCAGTACGTCAAATTTGCCGGTCGCATGACCTTTGTCGCGCGCGGCCTCTGCAGGGGCGAAACCCTTACCCTTTTTGGTGATCGTGTGGATGATGATCGGACCCGTTGCACGATCTTTCACCGTACGCAGGACAGACAACAACTGCTCCATATCATGGCCATCAATCGGGCCGAGATATGAGAAACCGAGCTCTTCAAAAAGTGTGCCGCCAACAGTCATATGCTTGACCATATCCTTGGCGCGGCGTGCGCCTTCTCGGAAAGGCTCTGGCAACAGTGACACTGCACCTTTGGCTGCAGCTTTTAGTTCCTGAAACGGCTCACCCGCATAAAGGCGCGACAGATAAGACGACATCGCGCCAACGGGTGGGGCGATCGACATCTCATTGTCGTTCAGAATAACGATCAGGCGCTTTTTCAAATGGCCAGCGTTGTTCATCGCCTCATAGGCCATACCAGCCGACATTGATCCGTCGCCGATAATAGCAATCGCATCACCTGCACCCTCGGGCGGTGCGCCGCCTAAGTCACGTGCTACGGCAAAGCCAAGTGCGGCACTAATCGACGTAGAAGAATGCGCAGCACCAAAAGGATCATAAGGGCTCTCGGACCGTTTTGTGAAACCGGACAAGCCGTCTTTCATCCGCAATGTCCTAATACGATCACGACGACCTGTCAGAATTTTATGCGGGTAGCACTGGTGCGATACGTCCCAGATGATTTTGTCCTTGGGCGCATCAAACACAGCATGCAAAGCAACCGTCAGTTCAACCACGCCCAGACCCGCACCAAGGTGACCACCTGTTTCAGACACAGCTGAAATCGTTTCCGCCCGTACTTCGTCAGCCAGCTTGCGCAGGGATGTGTCAGACAAACCCTTCATGTCTGCAGGCGTCTGCACTTGGTCGAGAATCGGAGTTAACGGTCGGTCAGCCATATTGGCCTCCTACTTGTCGCGGGTGATGACATAACGTGCAGCGTCTCGCAGCACATCAGCATCCTCACCATATATGTCTAGCGCATCACACGCCTCTTGTACGAGGGTCTTTGCGCGGCTCTTTGCCGCGTCCAATCCAAGCAACGATACAAACGTAGCTTTACCCGCATCGCTGTCCTTGCCAACGGCCTTGCCAACTGTGGCCGCATCACCTTCGACATCTAAAATATCATCAGTAATCTGAAACGCGAGGCCCAGCGCATCACCATAAATCTGTAGCGCCGCAGTATCAGCGCCTATCATCCGTGGCCCCGCAACAGCCGCCCATGTAATCAGCGCACCGGTTTTACCCGCCTGTAGGGTCGTGATTTCTGCTAATGTCAGCGGAGCATCTG
>JAWUXS010000093.1:0-15980 GCA_034111185.1 Paracoccaceae bacterium
AGATCATCTTCTGCCGCCATCGGTGCCTGAACCCGCATCAGGTTCATACCCTCAAGCGCGTTTAACACCGCATCAAGACGCGCCACCTGCTCGGGATGACCCGGTGGTGTGATGTGTTCAAAACAGGCCTCATGGCTTACCAATGCAGTTACCACAGAAATCCCCTACCCTCGTCTTATCATAATTTGGAATGCGCCGCAGGCGCCCCGCCGGATCAGTTAACCTTGGTCGGGTGCTAGCATGTAGCCCGCACCACGTACGGTTTGCAGATAACGTGGTTGCTTGGGGTCATTCTCGATCTTGCGGCGCAATCTTGTGATCTGAACATCAACAGCACGCTCTTGCGTCTGCCCTCCCGAACGGCTCAGCTCTTCGACAAGCTGCGTCCGTGTCACGGCTTCTCCTGGTACGTTGGAAAAGATCCGCATCAATTGGCTTTCAGTTGCGGTCAACCGCACGAGCTCTGCACCGCGCCACATTTCGCCACGTTCAATATCATAGCGCACAGGGCCAAGGTTTAGCACCTTCGGCCTAATCACTGTAGGCTCGGCGACCGGCACCCGCCGCAAAATCGCATTGATCCGCAGTAGCAGCTCTTTGGGTTCAAATGGTTTCGCAAGATAATCATCCGCACCAGCCTCTAGCCCTGTTATGCGATCATCGGTTTCGCCTTTTGCAGTCAAAAGCAAAATTGGTGTCTCAATCGTTTTACGCAGGTCGCGGCAAAGTGACATTCCGTCTTCGCCAGGCATCATGACATCCAGCACGATCATATCGAACTCAAGCCCTGACAAGATCCGCCGCGCATGTGCGGCATCGCGCGCCGTACTAACCAAAAAGCCGCTACGCATCAGGAACTTTTGTAGCAGCCCGCGAATACGCTCGTCGTCATCAACAATCAGGAGGTGGGAGTCATCAGCGTTCATCTGTTTTATCCTTCAGTGCGTCATAGTGGTGCCGCATCTCATCATCCATCATTGCTTCAAGAACTTGCCGGAAACCAGCAACAGCATCTGGCCCAGCCGCACGGTAAGCACCGCGCATCCGATCACGTTGTGCATCAGAAAGTTCGCGCTCCAATGATGACCCGACTTCGGTCAAATGCAAATGGCGTTCCCGTTTATCTTGCTTGCCCACACTACTCGACACCAAACCGTCATCAACAAGTGTACGCAACACACGGTTAAGCGACTGTTTGGTTACGCCAAGGATTGCCAACAAATTGTTCACTGTCGTACCGGGACTCCGGTGAATAAAGTGGATCGCCCGATGATGGGCGCGACCATACGCTTTGTCCGCTAATATCCGATCAGGATCGGCCGTAAAGCCTTGGTACGCGAAAAACATCGCCTCGATGCCCTTGCGCAATTGCTCGTCTGTCAGGAACAGAAGCGCCTGTCCTGAAGGTGGCTGAACCCCTTGAGCCATTGCTCGTACCTCCCTGATTTTGAGCTACAATACGTCAGCTTTATTGACATTCCAAGATGTGCCTGCTAGCGATTCTGGGAAATTGCGCAACTTTATGTCCGAAACGGACCTTTTTGCGTAACTTATGCAAAATACGAATGGGAGGCCCCGATGGCAGGCTATGATGATCGCGACGGCAAGATTTGGATGGACGGCAAGCTAATTGAATGGCGCGACGCAAACGTCCACATTCTGACGCACGCCATGCACTATGCTTCATCCGTGTTTGAGGGTGAGCGTTGCTACTCCGGCAAGATTTTCAAATCACGCGAGCATTCTGAGCGTTTGAAGTTTTCGGCAAACTGCCTCGACTTTGAAATCCCATATTCCGTAGAGGAAATTGACGCGGCCAAAATGGCAACGCTTGAGGCCAATGGCCTGACGGATGCCTATGTGCGTCCAGTCGCGTGGCGTGGAGCTGGCGAAGACATGGGTGTTGCCGCTGAAAAGAACCCTGTCCGCATGGCGATCGCAGTATGGTCATGGGGCAACTACTATGGCGATGCAAAAACCAAGGGTGCCAAACTCGACATCGCGAAATGGCGCCGCCCTGATCCTGCAACAATCCCGCACGAAGCCAAGGCAGCTGGTCTTTATATGATCTGCACAATGTCCAAGCACGCAGCCGAGGCCAAAGGCTGTTCAGATGCGATGATGTTCGACTACCGCGGTTACGTGGCCGAGGCGACAGGCGCGAATATCTTCTTTGTCAAAGACGGTGAAGTGCACACACCGCTTGCTGACTGCTTCCTTAACGGTATCACGCGGCGTACGGTGATTGGCATGCTTCAGGAAAAAGGTATCAAAGTACACGAACGCCGGATCGAAGCATCAGAGCTAGAAAGCTTTGAGCAGTGCTGGTTAACAGGTACCGCCGCCGAAGTGACACCAGTTGGCCAGATCGGCGACTACAACTTTGAAGTTGGCGCCATGACGTTGGATATCTCAGCAAGCTACGAAAAGCTGGTGCGGCTCTAAAAACGCGATCGCGTTGACACCACAGTCAGAAATAAAGACGGCCCAATGGGCCGCCTTTATTCTTATTTACCTGCCATAACTCCCATCGCGCGCCGCTGTTTGGTGCGTTCCAGCCCTAGCTGCCGTTCCCGCCAGATAACAAGCAACCCTGCAAAGATCACAACGGCTGATCCGGCAAGCATCGTGCCTGTCGGAACTTCAGAGAACACAAAGTACCCGATCAGCAGCGCGAGGATCATTGACGTATAGTCAAAAGGCGCAAGCAGTGACGCATCTGCATTCCGGTAACTTGTCGTCAGCAATATCTGACCCAGCCCGCCAATCAGCCCTGCCATTATCAGCATCACGCATGCCCAAAACGAAGGCATTACCCAGCCCCATGGGATTGTCACCAACGACAGCACCGTCGACGTGATCGAGAACCAGAACACAATCGCGGTGGTCCGCTCGGTGGCGACAAGCTTGCGGATGAACACATGCGCCAAAGCTGCAGACGCAGCCCCCATCAACACGATGATCGCGCCGAACGTTTCTGGGCCACTTGTTGCGGCGCCCGCCGAAAAACGGGGTGAGAGTACGATCACGACACCGACCAAACCCAAGGCAACGGCAGACAGGCGAAACGCCCGCACCCGTTCTTTGAGGATGATTGCAGCAAAAACAACAACAAGCAGTGGATGCGCATAACCAATTGCCGTGACTTCGGGTAATGGCAGCAAACCAAGCCCTGTAAAGCCAAACGCCATGCCCGCGGTACCAGCAATCCCGCGCCACATATGACCAACGGGGTTGCTTGTTTTCACACCGTCACGCAGATCGCCACGCAACCACAGCCAAACAAAAATAACTGGTAGGGCGAAAAACGAACGAAAGAATACGGCCTCGCCAGGGGGTACGGTATCTGCCGTTGCCTTGATCAATGACGCCATACAAACGAACGTACAGACCGAGAGAACCTTGTATAGAATTCCACGCAGAGGGTTCATTGGGGGGCCTAACTTTGACGCAATATTTGTCACAACCTAGGCGCATATTGTGCGGATCAAAACAGCCAATGCGGCGCTGTTTACGACGCTTGGACAATTTTCAGAACCGTTCTACTATCAATTAAGACAGGCAACTGCCCAACGCGCTGCATCGGCGACAGTTTCATCTGGATCATTGGTGAGGCCCTGAGCAATCACGCCCAAATCAGGGTCACCAGAATTTCCAATTGCATAAAGTACATTGCGCACAAAACGATTTCGCCCAATTCGTTTTATCGGCGAACCCGAAAATTTGGCCCTGAATGCTGCATCGTCCAACGCCGCCAATTCAGCCAATGGCGGGGCCACCAATTCATCACGGGCGGCATATTTCGCATCCTTGGCCGTTTCTGCAAACTTGTTCCACGGACAAACGGCCAAGCAATCATCGCAGCCGTATATCCGGTTGCCCATCATGGCGCGCAAGTCAGCGTCTACTGGCCCCTTATGCTCAATCGTCAGATAAGAAATGCAGCGTGTTGCATCCAGTCTGTAAGGCGCAGGAAATGCGTTGGTCGGGCAAACATCAAGACACGCTGTGCACGAACCGCAATGACTGACGTCAGCTTGGTCAGGCTCAAGCTCGACCGTCGTAAAGATTGCACCCAGAAAGAACCATGATCCTAAATCGCGACCCAATAAATTTGTATGCTTACCCTGCCATCCCAATCCAGCGGCCTGCGCCAGCGGCTTTTCCATGACTGGTGCTGTATCAACAAAGACTTTGATCTGCGCATCTGGCTCTTGTTCAATCAGCCAGCGGCCGACGCGCTTAAGGCGCTTTTTGACGACATCATGATAATCGCGGCCCTGTGCATATACGGAAATTGCGGCGCGATCTTTCTGCTCAAGAACAGCAAGCGGATCGTGCTCTGGCGTATAAGGCTCTGCCAGCATGATTACAGACTTCGCTTCGGGCCAAAGGGATGCGGGGTCGCCCCTCCAATTCATCCGTTCGGCCATCCAACCCATTTGTCCGTGGTAGCCCGCATCAACAAACGCGACCAAACGTTCCATTTGCCCTGGAACTGCATCAGGCCGGCAAACCCCAACACGTGCAAAACCAGCCTCTTTCGCGAATGAGGAAAGATTGGCTTTTAGCGTCATACTGACGTGGCCTTCCGAAAGATGATCTTGTGCGGATTTAGCGATCCAGCACCATGAGATTGGCAAGGCATGCGCCCTACCCGAAAATCAAAAATCAAGATCGGCATAATGACGCGGCTGGGGGAAGCCAGACAATTGATCGGCCAACAGAGACCGGAAACAAGGCCGCGACTTAATTTTGGCGTACCAGTCTTTGACGACCTCAGACCGGTTCCAGTCCACATCAGAAATATAATCGAGGCATGACAGCTGAGAAGCTGCAGCAAAGTCAGCCAGCGACATTTCATTGCCAGCAAGCCATCTGCGCTGGTCCAGCAGATGCCCCATATAATCGATGTGATATTTCACTGCGCGCGATCCAGCTTTGACGTTCGCGCTATCGGGATAGCCTGTTCCCATGATTTTGCGGAACACGCGTTCGCCCATCAACTTTGATGTGACCTCGCTGTGAAACTTGTCATCGAACCACGCCACAAGGCGGCGCACTTCGTAACGGCTTTCGGCGTCGCGCGGCAACAAAGCAGGGGTTGGATACGCCTCTTCGAGGTACTCGCAAATTGCTGTGCTATCAGCCATCGTGCGGTTGCCCATCTTCAAGATAGGCACTTTTCCTGCAGGGTTGCGGCGTAAAAAGTCCGCGTCCTGCTCCCAATATCGTTCTTCTACCAGCTCGACCTCAATCTTCTTTTCAGCAAGACTCAGCCTTACTTTTCGTGAAAACGGCGACAGTGGATAATGGTACAAGCGGTTCATCGGGTCAGAACTCATATCTAAAAGCAGCTAACTATGAATGCCGCAACCATCGCAAAGGATCAATGGCTCATCACCGCTCAAAGCACGCTGCGCGGCCATCTGCTGCAATTGTTGCCGCTCCATCCATGATCGAAGACGTGCGACGGCGGACGGGATTCGATGGGTTAGACGCAGAACGTCCCTTAGGATCAGGAAGGATCGCTGCAAGCCGAGCAGATTGCGTTGCGCTCAGATTACGCGCATCCACACCGAAATAGTGCTGTGCAGCTGACTGAACCCCAAAAACACCCTCATCAAATTCAGCTATATTCAGATAAACCTCTAGAATGCGCCTCTTGGTCCAAATTGCTTCGGTAAGCGGTGTCCAGAAAGCTTCCATTGCTTTGCGCACCCAAGACCGTCCGTGCCAAAGGTAAACGTTCTTAACGGTTTGCTGGCTAATCGTTGACGCACCACCAGCCCCGCCACGGTCTAGCGTCGCGCGGATTGCATTCACATCTAGCCCCCAATGGAGGCAGAAATTAGCATCTTCCGCAGCCACGGCAGATCGGGCCATGACTGGTGCAATATCTTCTATTGCGACCCATTCTTGGGTCACCCCACCTAGCCTTCGGCCCTCTTGGAACATGTATGGCGTCGTTGGTGGATTGAAAATGCTGAACATAAATGTAGCAAGAACAACAACACCCACAATCACAAGCAATCCCAAGAAGAATAGCCGACGGAAACGCTGGAGGATTCCTTTTTGCTGAGGAACCTTCTTACCACGTGTCGCTGGCTTCTTCTTTTTGGTGCTCAATTTGGCCATAGGTCTTAATCCATCCCAGCGGTCGTCTGGTCAAGCCCGAGAGACCTTGTTTCCAAGTAGCCTCTCTTCTTGTGGTTTCAGGGCACAGTCAGTTATCAGCTAATTTCGCGCCAAAATTGATGCGCTGCGAGCCCGTTAACTTATACAAAAACGGCCACGCAGTTACCTGCATGGCCGTCATCATTTTCTTTATAGACCCGAGTTTCCTAGATCACTCAGCCGGTATAGCTGCTTCTTCATAGGTCAACGGCTGCGGCAAATGCACCAACATCTCTTTCGGGCAAACCTGCACAAAGTTCTGCATCTCAAGATCCCAGTGCTGCAAAATTCCGGCGGCTTTGCGGCTGTCAGTCTCTGCAAGATGCCGCTCGATCATGGTCTTCAGCTCGTTCTGCCAATGCGGAACGCTGACCGCACAAGTGACCAAAGTCTCCATGTTGATCATGTCGGCGGCCTTGCCATCAGGGTCATAGAGATAGGCCATTCCCCCAGTCATACCCGCGCCAAAGTTGGCACCGATTGACCCAAGAATTACAGCAACACCACCAGTCATATATTCGCAACCGTTTGTGCCGCAGCCTTCGATCACAACAGAGGCACCAGAATTGCGCACTGCGAAACGCTCGCCCGCACGGCCCGCAGCAAACAACTTACCGTTGGTTGCACCGTAAAGAACGGTATTGCCGATAATCGTATTCTCAGACGCGACGAGCGGGGACACCATTGGTGGACGCACAACAATCATGCCACCAGACAGGCCCTTGCCGACATAGTCATTCGCGTCGCCAGACACCTCAAGCTTAAGACCAGGTGCTGCGAAAGCACCAAGCGACTGACCAGCTGATCCTTTCAGCTTAACAGTCAAATGGTCCTCTTGCAGTTCATTGCGCATACCAAAGTTTGAGACGATATGGCTCGACGTACGTGTGCCAATTGTGCGCAATGTGTTTTGAACAGCATATTCCAGCTGCATCTTTTCACCGTCTTTCAAGAACCGCTCAGCATCTTGAACGATCTGCGCATCAAGTGTGTCAGGCACAAAGTTGCGGTGCTTTTTGCGGTCGTATGTAATGGTCTGGGCGCTATCAACTGTGATCAAAAGCGGGTTCAGATCAAGGTCATCAAGATGCGCCGCACCTCGTGATACCTGCGCCAACAAATCAGCACGGCCGATGACATCGTCCAGTGAACGTGCGCCGATTGATGCCAAGATTTCGCGCACTTCGGTGGCATAGAACGTAATCAGGTTCACAACCTTATCCGCGTTGCCCGTGAACTTTTCACGCAATGCATCGTCTTGGGTACACACACCAACTGGACATGTGTTCGACTGACACTGACGCACCATGATGCAGCCCATCGCGATCAAAGCAGCGGTGCCTATACCATACTCTTCGGCACCCATCATCGCCGCCATGACGATGTCACGACCCGTGCGCAAACCACCGTCTGTGCGCAATGTAACCCGCTCACGTAGGTTATTCATCGCAAGCACTTGGTGCGCTTCGGTCAGGCCCATTTCCCATGGAAGACCCGCGTATTTGATCGAGGTTCCTGGGCTAGCACCTGTGCCGCCATTGTGGCCAGAGATCAGGATGATATCCGCTTTGGCCTTGGCTACACCGGCAGCAATTGTACCAACACCGCTGGACGCAACCAGCTTAACAGTCACCTTACACTTTGGGTTGATCTGCTTAAGGTCATAGATCAGCTGGGCAAGATCCTCGATTGAATAGATATCGTGGTGCGGCGGCGGTGAAATCAGTGTCACACCTTTGGTCGAGTTGCGCAGCTTAGCAATCAGGTCGGTGACCTTCATGCCTGGCAGCTGACCACCCTCGCCCGGCTTAGCACCTTGGGCGACTTTGATTTCAAGCTCTTCACAGGCAAGCAAGTATTCCGCGGTAACGCCAAAGCGTCCAGATGCCACCTGCTTAATCTTTGCAGAAGCGTTGTCACCATTTGGCTCTGGTGTGAAATCATCAGGGCTTTCGCCACCCTCACCTGAATCCGACTTTGCGCCAATACGGTTCATCGCAATCGACAATGTACGGTGTGCTTCGGGTGACAACGCGCCAAGCGACATACCCGGCGTGACAAAACGTTTGCGGATTGATGTGATGCTTTCGACCTCTTCAATCGGCACAGCAGTGCCAAGCGGTTTAATCGCTAGCAGGTCGCGCAGGTGAATTGGCGGGTTGGCTTGCAGCGTCTTCGAGTATTGCTGCCACATCGCATAGGATGCCTTGTTACAGGCGGCCTGCAACATGTGCATTGTCTGCGCTTCCCACGCATGCTTTTCTCCAGAACGACGGGCTTTGTAGAAACCACCGATTGGCAGAATATCTGTTCCAGATGTCCAACCACGGGCGTGCACGCCTTCAAGGCTAGACTGGATACCAATTGTACCGATGCCAGAGATACGTGACTGCATGCCCGGGAAATATTCAGCACACATCGCGCGACCAAGGCCAACAGCCTCAAAATTCAGACCTCCACGATACGATGACAGAACCGAGATACCCATCTTTGACATGATCTTAAGCAGGCCTGCATCGATGGCTTTGCGGAAACGCTTAACAGCGTCGGTAAGGTTGCCGTCGATCAAGCCACGGGTGACACGATCAGCGATACTGTCCTGTGCCAGATATGCGTTCACTGTTGTCGCACCACACCCGATCAAAACGGCAAAGTAATGTGGATCAATACACTCGGCTGCACGTACGTTCAGTGAACAGAATGTGCGCAGACCCTTGCGGGTCAAACCAGAGTGCACGGCAGATGTCGCAAGGATCATCGGCATCGGCACACGGTCAGCAGACTGGTGCTGATCCGTCAAAACAAGGTGCCCAGCGCCTGAACGCACAGCATCTTCTGCCTCAGACCGGATACGCTCAAGACCTTTGCGCAGCGCATCTGCGCCACTGGCGAATGTACAGTCAATAAAGGCAACATTCTCGCCGAATTGACTGACCATTTCTTCGAACTGAGCGTTACCAACGAACGGGCTTTCAAGCACCAGAATTTCAGTCTGGCTGCTGTCTTCATCAAGTACGTTCTTGAGATTGCCAAACCGTGTCTTCAGCGACATGACGCGGCTTTCACGCAAACTGTCGATTGGCGGGTTTGTGACCTGAGAAAAGTTCTGGCGGAAGTAATGCGAGAGAGGACGATATTGCGAAGACAAAACCGCGGACGGTGTATCATCGCCCATTGAGGCGATCATTTCTTTGCCGTCTTCCGCCATCGGCGCGAGGACACTTTCGAGTTCTTCGATAGAATAGCCCGCAGCCATTTGTCGGGTGCGCAGTTCTGCACCTTCAAACAAGGCAGTCTCGGGCACATCAGCCATCATGCTGTTAAGATCGACAACCTTTTCGACCCATGCGCCAAATGGCTGTGCAGCAGCAAGTTTGTCTTTCAACTCTTCGTCTTTGTACAAACGGCCTTCGGTCATGTCGACGGCAACCATCTGTCCGGGGCCAAGCGCGCCCTTTTCGACAACGGTTGCTTCGTCGATGGCAACCATGCCAACTTCGGAACCCGCAATCAAAAGACCGTCACCCGTCACAACATAGCGCATTGGGCGCAGACCGTTGCGATCAAGACCGCCGCAAACCCAGCGGCCATCAGTCATCGCCAAAGCAGCTGGGCCATCCCACGGCTCCATGACCGAGTTGCAGTAGCCGTACATGTCCTGCCACGCCTTTGGCATTTCAACGGCCTGCTGTGACCAAGCCTCTGGGACCATCATTGTCTTGGCCATCGGGGCGTTTCGGCCCGCACGAACAAGAACTTCGAACACGGAATCCAATGCAGACGAGTCTGATGCGCCCGATGGGATAATCGGCTTAATGTCTTCGGCAGAGTTACCAAAGGAGCCAGACGCCATACGGATTTCGTGGCTACGCATCCAGTTCACGTTGCCCTTTAGGGTGTTGATTTCTCCATTATGGGCCAACATGCGGAACGGTTGGGCCAATGACCACTGCGGGAATGTGTTGGTTGAATAGCGCTGGTGATAGATTGCAAACGCGCTCTCAAACCGCTCTTCCATCAGGTCTGGATAGAACTCTGCAACCTGCTCAGCGAGCATCATGCCCTTGTAGATCAACGAGCGGCAAGAGAGAGAGCAGACGTAGAAGCCATTGATGCCAGCAGCAGTGACAGCTTTTTCGATCCGACGGCGGATGACATAAAGTTCACGCTCGAACTCTTCTTCACCAATATCTTTGTCATTGCGGATGAGGATTTGTTCAATCTCAGGCCGAGTCGCGTTGGCCTTGTCACCAAGACAAGACACATCAACCGGCACGTGGCGCCAACCATAGATATAATGACCCATGCGCAGCACTTCAGACTCAACGATTGTGCGGCAATGCTCTTGCGCGCCAAAATCGGTACGCGGAAGGAATACCTGACCCACCGCGATCAGCTTGTTGTTGTCGGGCTCGTGGCCTGTACGGCGGACTTGGTCGTAAAAGAAGTCGACTGGGATCTGAACGTGGATACCAGCGCCGTCACCAGTTTTTCCGTCCGCATCAACAGCACCGCGGTGCCAAATAGCCTTAAGCGCATCAATGCCTTTTTCCACGACCGAGCGAGATGCTTTGCCTTCGATAGACACGACAAGACCAACACCGCATGATGCATGCTCATCCTCGGCCCTATACAGGCCGTTGTCGTTCATCCATTGGCGCTTTGCTTCTTCAGCGGCTGCCCAGTTTTCATCAAAATTTGTCATGGCGTTATCCTTTCACCAGATAATCGGCTGGGCCGGATCAGTTATTTTCAACAAGCGCGGCAAGGCGCAGCAACAAAGGCGATTGAGGCGCGTCAAAGCCCGACATCTCAATTCCGCAGCCGTGTTTCGGGTTGGCTGACAGAAAGCCTGCTTCGCCGGGGTAGATGAATTCGACGGGCGTACCGTCAGTATCAAACGTATCAGTGGGCGTTGTGATCTTGCTTGTTCCAGACAAGAAAAAACGCCAATTGCGGTTGATGAACTCATGTCCTTCAGACTGCCACATCACGTCGCCTGCACCGTCGTATGCAGTGATATTATACTGCGTCTCATCGAGCGTAACACCGTCGATTGTGATCTGACGACCAGTCAACGAGTCCTGCCCAACAAACCGAGTTGTTCCATTCTGCGGCGATGTCGTCGTAAAGTCATAAGTGTCGATGCCAATTTCCATCAATTCTGTGATGGAAGCCGGATCAGTCGGATTTGGATCAAGTGCCTCGGAGCGATCAGACAACACGTGGAAACTTGTGATCCACTGTGTCTCGTCGTCGACAGTTCCCATATAGGTCATGCCCATTTGGCTTAGGCTGACACGGTTCTTGTAACCTTCTTGGTCGCCTTCGCAGACAAAATGATGGTCCACAGAACAGTCAGCGTTTTGAATAGTAACATACGCTTCGCAACCGACAGGTAGGCTAAATGTGCTTGGGCCGTCTTGGGCCGCTAAAGGCGCAGAAATTACGAGGGCCATCGCGGTCATAGCGCAGCGTGATATGATGTTACTTGTCATGTGACCTACTCCGCTGCGATTGATGATTGCTGACCAAGATAGCCGAGAATGGCTGTCGCGGCATCACGCCCATCTTTGATCGCCCAAACAACTAGCGACGCGCCACGAACGATGTCGCCAGCGGCATAAACCCCCGGCAAGCTTGTCTCGCCAGTTGTAAATGACGCCTTCACGGTGCCCCAGCGTGTAACTTCAAGCCCGTCGGTACCCCAAAGGGCTGGCAGATCTTCGGGCTCAAAGCCCAGCGCTTTGACAACAAGGTCTGCACTCTCAACATAGTCAGCGCCTTCGATCAACTCTGGCATCTGACGACCCGTTGCATCAGGGGCACCTAGGCGCATCTTTTGAACATTCACGCCAGTGACGCTATCGCCCTCAAAACCGTTAGGTGCTGCAAGCCAGACAAATTCGACACCTTCTTCTTCGGCATTCTGCACTTCGCGCTGCGAACCCGGCATATTCGCGCGGTCACGACGATAGAGACACTTAACGCTTTCAGCACCTTGGCGGATCGCTGTGCGTACACAGTCCATAGCCGTATCGCCGCCACCGATGACGACAACCCGCTTACCTTGGGCGTTCAGTTCACCGCTCTCGAACTCTTCGACGACATCGCCAAATGATTTGCGGTTGCTAGCTGTCAGATAATCAATCGCGCGGACAATACCGTCTGCATCGTTACCCGCCAGTTCCAGATCGCGGGTCTTGTAGACACCAGTGGCAATCAGAACCGCATCATGTTTTCCGCGGATTGCATCGAACGAAAGATCCTCGCCGACGTTGCAGTTAAGAACAAACTCAACGCCGCCATCTTCAAGTTGGGCCATGCGCTGCATGACGATATCTTTTTCAAGCTTGAAGCCGGGGATGCCATAAGTCATCAAACCGCCCCCACGATCGTAACGATCATAAACAGTGACCTGCACACCTTCGCGGCGCAGTGCGTCGGCTGCAGCCAAACCACCAGGGCCCGCACCGATGATGCCAACGCTTTCAGCGCGCTCGGTGTGTGGTCGGATTGGCTTGACCCAACCCTGCTCAAACGCTGTGTCAGTGACGTATTTTTCAACTGATCCAATGGTGACGGTCCCATGGCCAGATTGTTCAATCACACAGTTACCTTCACACAGGCGATCTTGGGGGCAGATGCGACCACAGATTTCCGGGAACGTATTTGTCGCCTGTGAGATTTCATAGGCTTCTTGCAAACGCCCCTCGGCTGTCAAACGCAACCAGTCGGGGATGTTGTTGTGCAAAGGACAATGTGTCTGACAGTATGGAACGCCACATTGGCTGCAACGGCTTGCCTGTTCGGCGGCCTTATCGCGTGCATACTCGGCATAGATCTCTTGGAAATCTTGATTGCGAAGATTCGGCACACGTTTCTCGGGCATATCCCGTTCCACGTCCACAAATTTTAGCATCTTTTGACCAGCCACAACCAATCCTCCGTCTAGGTATAAGAAAGTACCTTTTAAGACGTGGTTATCGGAATGAAAAGTCAGCACTACTGACCTATATTGCAATTTTTCCGCTGTTGCGCTGTGATGTCGTGATTTTATTGGTCAATTTAGGTCAGTATTAATTACCTAATATCTCAATACCCCAATGAAAGCGCACCTGCAGCGGCCACACCAACGACGATTCTCCACCAACCAAACAGAGCATAGCCATGTGTACTGACGTAGTTCAGCACCCACCGCACCACAAGCAACGCAGTTATGAATGCAAATGCCAGACCCAAAGCGATTTCAGACAGTGCCGTAAAGTCGAGAACATCCCAGTTCTTGAGCAGGTCATATCCGAACACACCAAACATCATTGGGATCGACAGAAAGAATGAGAATTCAGCAGCTGCACGTTTAGAAACGCCAAGAAGCAGCGCACCAACGATTGTTGAACCGGAACGCGATGTACCAGGGATCAGTGACAAGCATTGGAACAGGCCGATCCCAAGCGCGGTCTTTAGCGGCAAACGCATCGCGTCTTGGTGTTCTACCTTCAGGGTCATGCGATCAACGAGGACCAATATTACACCACCGACTATCAGCATCACAGCGATCAGCATCGGGGTTTCAAACAACACCGTTTTGATCAAGTCATGCATGAGCACGCCCAAAAGCACTGCAGGAATAGCTGCGATGATAATTGAAAAGATGAACCGACGCGAAGCAGGGTCGCTTTTGGCGGTCGCAACAGCGCCCCAAAGGCGCGAAAAATACAGAACGACAAGCGCCAGAACGGCACCGATCTGGATCACGACCTCAAACGTATTTCCAGCCGAGTTGAACCCAAGGAAATGTCCAACCAACAAAAGGTGGCCAGTTGATGAGACTGGAATGAACTCCGTCAGCCCCTCTAGGATACCTAGAAGGATCGCTATGATCGTCGTGTCCATAATTTAAGTCCGCAGGTTCTTGGCGGATTCTTTGATCGCGTCATACTGACCAGACGGACGGAATCGCCACAGGTAGTCAGGCAAGACAGCCGCCATTGCGGTTGGACGGATATCCAATGCTGCAAAACCCTGCGCGCCATCAGCAACAACATTATCAACAGCAAGGCTCAGGACTTGATCTTTGGTCACCGGAGCTTTGACGATGCCCAGAGACAAGATTTGGCCAATTCCCATGCAAGTCGCCATGATCCGCGCAGCAAAGAATGGCACGTTCAAGATAAGACGTCGGCGGCGCACAATCTCTAGCATCTGCTCCATCAGCTCACGGAAAGAATGAACGTCAGGTCCACCAAGTTCGTACACGCCTGAATGCCCCTCGGTGACACCCATAACTGCTGCAGCAGCAACATCATCAACATAGACTGGCTGAAACTTTGTATCTGCACCAATAACCGGCAAGATCGGGCCAAAACGGGACATGCCTGCAAAGCGGTTAAAAAACTCGTCTTCGGCACCAAAAATGATTGAAGGGCGCAAGATCATCGCATTAGGCATATGGGCTAGCACGCCAGCTTCGCCTTCGGCTTTGGTTTGGGAATATTCGCTATTTGCGTCACCTGAGGCGCCAATAGCTGAAATATGCACCATCTTACCAACGACAGCAGCTGCAGCCAAACGCGCGATACGCGTGGCACCTTCAGCTTGAACAGCGTCGAATGTATTCTTACCAGTCTCGGCCAAAACGCCCACGCAGTTAACAACCGCATCAGCGCCATTCACCAAAGCAGCGACCGAAGCATCATCACGAATGTTACAGAAGACAGGTTCGACCTGACCAACAGCACCATAAGGGCGCACAAACATCGCTTCGTTAGGGTTACGTGTAGCCACACGCACGCGCCAGCCTGCTTGGGCCATCCGTCGTGCAACGTAGCGGCCTACAAAACCGGACCCGCCAAAGATCGTGACTAACTGTGACATCGTGTTCGCCTCGCTTCAAATATCGCCATGGGTTTACCTGCCCCCTAGTAAGCAAACAAGCACGAAAGCGTGCAAGGTTTATGTAGATCCTCATTAGATTTCGCGAAGATGCAAAACTGTTCGTGAAAGCAGGTCTCAAATTCCCTTACAGGCGCACGTGGAATCACATTGACACGCCCACCACACCGCTCTAAATCGCGTCTCACGTGACCTGCCCAGGTGGCGGAATGGTAGACGCGCCAGCTTCAGGTGCTGGTGTCTGTATGGACGTGGAGGTTCGAGTCCTCTCCTGGGCACCACTTTATAAGCCGATGGCTATATAAATAAGGCACTTCCGCAAAAAAATTTCATCTTACGCACATCCATTTTTACACCTTCTGGATTGCGCTACCCTGCTTGCTTTTCTTGTCGCGGCGCAATCAGGGGTCGATCTAATGAATGCTGCTATCGCTCATTCGAAAATGATGGGTTTGGAATTGGCAAAGATCAAGCATCTAGAGACTGCTACCGCCTTGTAACTGGCCGGCTAGCTGTACCAAACAGCCATGTGTCCAAGCTTATACAGCAAGAACCAGTTTTTGATGGGTCTGAAGTTTAAATCAGATGCCAGCCTCAGCGAGATAGACTTGAGAGTTTCACGAGGCTGGCATCCAATTTAGCGAACACCTCTGATTACAGCTTATGCATGAATTCCCCAACGCTGAGGAGTCTAGCATTGGGATAGTTCGTCGATACAAAAGCATAACAGCGGAACCGTCACGTGGATGGATTATGTGCAATTTCTAGGGGCGCGTAATTTACATTTGCAGCTAAAATTTCAGCTCTCTCATCGATGCTTTATCAATACATACAAGTTTGACAGGGCAAGGGCGCTGATAACCACCGCGCCGCCAACCAACGCCCATGAGCCCGGGTCTTCTCCTATC
>JAWUXS010000094.1:0-10767 GCA_034111185.1 Paracoccaceae bacterium
CGCTTCCATCGGATCGTTCGTCACACGGGCATCGTCACCGATATAAGCGTGCCATTTTGCGATAAAGTCAGCGTTTTCAGGTGTTTCGGCGGACATGAAGTAGTTCCAAGCGGCAAGGTGGCCGACAAGGTTCGACGTATCCAGACCGGACAGCTCTTCTTCACCCACCGAGAAGGCGACGACGGGAATGTCGTCAGCGCTAACGTCAGCGGCGGCGAGTTCTTTGTAAAAGCCGATGTTTGCGTCGCCGTTGATCGTGCTGATCACGCCGACCTGCTTGCCGTCTTCGCCCAGCGCCACGACGTCACCGACGATGGTCGCCCAGTCGGACTGGCCGAAGGGGGTGTAGTTGACGAAAATGTCTTCCTCGGCGATGCCCTTATCCATCAGATAAGCCTGCAGGATGTTGTTCGTCGTGCGCGGATAGACGTAGTCGGTGCCTAGCAGTGCGAACTTTTCGACGCCAAGCTCTTCGAGGAAGTAATCAACGGCAGGGATCGCCTGCTGGTTCGGAGCAGCGCCAGTGTAGAAGACGTTCTTGGAGGATTCCTCGCCCTCGTACTGGACGGGATAGAACAGCAGGCCGTTCAGCTCTTCGATCACGGGCAACACAGATTTGCGCGATACAGATGTCCAGTTACCAAAGATCACATCAACCTCATTGACAGTCAGCAACTCGCGGGCTTTTTCCGCAAACAATGGCCAGTCGGATGCAGGGTCAACGACAACCGCTTCCAATTCACAGCCCAGCAGACCGCCTTTGGCGTTTTGCTGTTCGATCAGCATCAACATCGCGTCTTTCAACGTGGTTTCGGAAATCGCCATAGAGCCGGACAGCGAGTGCAAAACACCAACCTTGATCGGGTCAGCACATTCAGCAAATGCAGCGGAGCCAGCGACACAAAGGACGCTTGCAGAAAGGGTGGAGAGCAGAGTGGAGCGAAGTTTCAAAGGATAGACCCCCTAAAGTTTAGCCGCGAAACCAGATGCGTCAACTAGGCAAGGCCAAGCCAGACTGCTATGCGGATTACGCAGCTTCATGTTGCAGCCATGCGGGGGTCGTTATCTGCCAGGATTGCACCCTCGCGTGGCATTGATTGCCCGTATTCGGACACCCAAACCATTGATCGACAGGTTTAGGAACAAAAGTTAACCTCACGCTGATCGCCTCAGTTTGGCCTATTGTGCTTAAAGTTTTTTCAGCTGAGGGGTATTTGCCTATATTTTTGGCAATGGCATAACGTCTCTGCCTACCACGCTGAACGCGTTGGCTGTCTGAAGACAATGGTCGCCCTCGCAAGAAACGCCACAAACCGAGCGTATTTTGTACGGCTCCGCGATGAATGCGGGTTCAACGGTGGCTGTCCAATCGTCAAAGATTAAGTGCGCGACAAGAAGCGTCGCTCACATGAGATGTTTGTGAATTTAAGCCATCCACCGTGACACCCGCAGAGATCTTCAGAGAAAACATGTTGGCGGAATTGGGTCGATCAAAATAACTCCAAGGGCAATAGACGTCGCGGTTCAAGTATCGCTCAGGCCGCAAAGCGATAATGTCAGCACGCTAACGGCTTGATCGAACATGGCATCGACGTCGTTCAAAAATGTGATGCTCATGACGCGGCCTTTCCATAACCACCGCCACCAGGTGATTTCAAAACAAACACATCGCCAGCAGCCATTTGGGCGACGTCATTCCCTTTCAAAGGTTCGACAGTTCCATTCAAACGCACGACGGTGTTTTCACCAATCGCACCTGCGCCACCACCTGATGCACCATGCGGTGGTGTTTCGCGGTGCGAAGACAGCACGGTGGCTGTCATCGGCTCGAGGAACCGCAATTTGCGTATAATTCCTTCGCCACCTGTAAATTGCCCTTTTCCACCGGATCCCTGCCTGATCGAAAACTCATCAACCCGCACTGGAAACCGTGTTTCCAGCACCTCCGGATCCGTCATGCGCGTGTTGGTCATATGGCTATGCACGGCATTGGCACCGTTAAAACCATCGCCCGCGCCAGTGCCACCGCAAATGGTCTCGTAGTTCTGGAATGCGTCGTTGCCATAGACAAAGTTGTTCATCGTACCTTGGCTACCCGCGATCACGCCCAATGCGCCATAAAGTGTATCTGCTATCGCCTGACTGACTTCGGTGTTGCCCGAAATTACCGCAGCAGGCGCGTTCGGATTAATCATCGTTCCTTTTGGCACAACGATTTTTAGCGGTTTCAGACACCCTTCGTTCATCGGAATATTGGACCCAACCAACGTGCGAAAGACGTATAGAACAACCGCATGGCAAATCGCCAAAGGTGCGTTGTAATTGAATTCGTCTTGTTCCGAAGTACCGCTGAAATCAATCGTCGCTTCGCGTGCGGTTTTATCAACTGAGATCGCAACTTGGACCTTTGCTCCGCTGTCCAAGGGGTAGGTAAAGTCACAGTCATGTAGAACGTCTAAGACGCGTCGCACGCATTCTTCGGCGTTATCCTGAACATGGCGCATATATGCATGAACAACGGAGATACCAAATTGCCGTGTTATCTTGGTCAGCTCGTTTACACCGGTGGCATTCGCAGCAATCTGAGCCGCCAGATCGGCCATATTTTGATCGACGTTACGACATGGGTATTTGCCAGATGCAAGCAACGCACGCGCTGCCTCGTCTTGTAGTGTGCCTGCCTTCACCAACAAGAAATTATCAATCAGCACGCCTTCTTCTTCGATGTGGCGGCTATCTGGTGGGGCTGATCCGGGCGTCGTGCCGCCAATATCCGCGTGGTGGCCGCGCGACGCGACAGTATAAAGTATCTTTTTACCAGCATCATCAAACACAGGTGTAATCACTGTAACATCAGGCAAATGGGTGCCGCCGTTGTAGGGATTGTTCATCATGAACACGTCGCCGGGCTGAATATTTCCAGCATTTTGCGCCAATACGACACGCACACTTTCCGACATTGATCCCAGATGTACAGGCACGTGCGGTGCGTTGGCGACCAGATCGCCTTCGCCATCAAATATCGCACATGAAAAATCATAGCGCTCTTTAATGTTCACCGAATAGGCCGTGTTGGCGAGTGTTGCGCCCATCTGTTCGGCAATCGACATATAAAGGTTGTTGAAAACCTCGAGCATCACAGGATCAACGGACGTTCCAATCGCCTCGCTTCGGCTAAGCGGAGTAATTCGGTGCAACACCAAATCACCACCCACGACGGCCTTGGCCTCCCAGCCTTCTTCTAGAATATTGGTGCCGGTGGGTTCGGTAATAATCGCAGGGCCCGTAACGGTTTCGCCCAGTGTCAGTGTTGACCTATCCACAAGCGGCACATCGCGGTAGTTGCCTTGGCTGAACATATTGGCTGTTTTGGGCGCACTGCTGGTGTCACAAAGGTTTGGAACGGACACTGTCTCACCTGTCGCGCCAATCGCCTCTGCCGTTAGTAGATCAATAATTAGGGTCGTGTAATCAGGAACAAAGCCGAACCGTTGGCGATGCGCGTCATCAAAGCCTAAAGTCATCTCTGCCGGTGTTCCAAATGGTACCTCAAGGGTTTGATGCGCCCCATCTGTGCGAATGTGCGCTACCGGAACACTGCGGATATTCTTGGCTTCAATGCCTTGGTCACGCACTTCGGCTTCGGCCTTTTCGATCAGACTAGCCATGGCAAGTTCCGCGCCCGTGATATCATCAATTGGTCCTGCAAATTGATGTTCGAGAATGGTGCGGACATCGGCCAACCCCATGCCAAAAGCCGAAAGAACGCCCGCAAACGGGTGAATATAGATGCTCTCCATTCCCAACGCGTCCGCGACAAGACAGGCATGTTGCCCGCCCGCACCGCCAAAGCAATTCATCGTGTATTTCGTCACATCATAGCCGCGCTGCACGCTGATCTTTTTGATAGCGTTGGCCATGTTTTCTACAGCAATCCGTAGGAACCCCTCGGCGATATCTTCTACCGTTTTATTGCCGCCAATTTCCTTCGCCAAAGCGTTGAACTTGGCGCGTACGACTTCGCCATCAAGTGGTTGGTCCGCGTTTAGCCCAAATACGGCTGGGAACTGATCAGGCTGCAATTTGCCCAAAACCACGTTGCAATCCGTAACAGTCAATGGCCCGCCACGGCGGTAAGCGGCAGGGCCAGGATTTGCGCCTGCGCTTTCTGGGCCAACTTGCATCCGACCATCGCGATAGCTCAGGATCGATCCGCCGCCAGCGGCAACCGTATGAATTGACATCATCGGGGCACGCATACGCACGCCAGCTACTTCGGTTTCAAAGCTACGCTCAAATTCTCCAGCGTAGTGGCATACATCAGTCGATGTGCCGCCCATATCAAACCCGATTAATCTGTCGAACCCGTGCTCGGCTGCAGTGCGCACCATCCCAACGACGCCGCCCGCTGGACCAGACAAGATTGCATCCTTACCTTGAAACAAGCGTGCATCAGTCAAACCGCCATTGGATTGCATAAACATCAAGTTATCACAGCCCCCTTCAGCTGCATTCAGCGCGTCTGCAACCTGCTCAACGTACCGACGCAAAATGGGGGAAAGATACGCATCAACCACGGCTGTATCGCCACGCGATACCAGCTTTATCAGTGGGCTCGCCTCGTGACTTAATGATACTTGGGTAAAGCCTATCTTACGGGCCATATCGCCTAACTGGACTTCGTGATCGGTATATTTATAACCATGCATCAGGGCGATAGCGACAGAGCGGTAACCGTTTTTATAGGCCAAAGATAGCTCGATGTGAGCGCGTCTTGTATCGAGAGGCGTTATGATTTTACCGCCTGTGTCGACGCGTTCTTCAGCTTCTATCACGTCCTCATACAACAATTCAGGTAACTTAATTTCAAGATCGAACAAGTCGGGGCGGTTCTGATAGCCGATCCGCAACAAGTCCCGAAGACCCTTGGTGATCATTAGGATGGTGCGTTCGCCTTTGCGTTCCAACAAGGCATTCGTGGCTACAGTCGTTCCCATCTTAACTGCAGAAATCTGGCCAACGGGAACCACATCCTCGCTCGACAAACCAAGAAGGGATTTGATCCCGTGGACGGCAGCATCGGGGTAAACTTCTGGGTTCTCTGACAACAGCTTATGGGTTTTCAGCGTACCATCGGGCTTGCGTGCAACGATATCGGTAAAGGTGCCACCGCGATCAACCCAGAACTGCCACTTGTTTTCGCTCGCCGTCTTCATTGCACATCCCTCGAATCAAATTGTTGTTGCTTTATGAATATAACGCTGACAAATTGTCAACGTTATGAAAGCAAATGGATTCGGAACAATCCGAACCAACACGGGAGAATTACAATGAAGCATTCATTAATCTGCGCCGCAGCGATGGTCGTCGCCACAGGCGCGAGCGCACAAAGTTGGGATATGCCAACACCATATGGCGATTCAACATTCCACACGCAGAACATCATTCAGTTTGCGGATGACCTGCGCACCGCCACTGATGCCGGATTAGACATCACCATCCATTCCGCAGGATCATTATTCCCACACGCGGAAATCAAAGGGGCAGTGCGCAATCGTTCAGTTCCGATCGGTGAGTTTTTTCTGTCGCGCCTGTCTAACGAAGACCTCGCTTTTGGAATCGACAGCCAGCCATTTGTGGCCACCAGCTACGATGACGCTGCGCGGCTTTGGGCAGCACAAGAACCCGCCATAACCGAGTTGCTTGCCGAGCAGGGTTTGATGCCTCTGTTTTCTGTGCCGTGGCCAGCACAGGGCCTTTACACGAATGGTGAAATCGCAACTGTTGCTGACCTGAATGGCCTTCGCTTCCGCGCTTATAACGCCGCCTTAGAAGAGTTTGCGACACTCGCTGGTGCCGCACCAGTTCAAATTGAAGCCTCTGATATTCCGCAAGCTTTCGCGACGGGGCAAGTGGCCGCAATGATCACATCACCGTCGACTGGCGTAAATTCGACAGCTTGGGATTTTGTAACCCATTATACCCCGATCAATGCGTGGGTGCCAAAGAACATCGTTGTTGTGAACAAGCGCATGTTCGATGGTCTGGATACAGATACGCAGGCAGCCGTTCTTACCGCAGCCGATGCTGCACAAACACGTGGTTGGGAAATGTCGGCAGCTGAGGCCGAGAGCATGACAGCCGCGCTCGCTGAAAACGGTATTACCGTCTACGATCCAAGTGCTGAGCTTGTCGCGGGCCTTGAAGGTATCGGCGCGACGATGCTTGAAAACTGGAAAGCAAACGCATCCGATACAGCGCTCGCGATCCTTGACGCTTACAACAACTAAGCATCTGTAAAAAGTGGCCGACAACACATTGTTGTCGGCCCCATAATGTCAAAAACGGGCGGTGGATAAATGGATCGGGTACTTCAAAAAATATACGATATTTGTGGTGCAATTGCAGGGGGCCTGATCTTGTGTATTTGCCTTTTGATCAGCGCCCAAATTTTGTTGAACGCATTTGGGCGACTAAGCCCCGGAACATTGGCTTCAACGATCCCGTCCTATGCTGACTTCTCTGGCTTCATGCTCGCTGGGGCCACCTTTCTGGCTTTGGCGCATACATTGCGCGCAGGCGGGCATATCCGCGTCAATTTGGTGACCAACAGGATGCCGATCCGGATCCAAGTCGCTATGGAAGGATTTGTATTGATCGTAGCAGCGATATTGATCTGTTACGCGACATGGTTTGTTGGTGGTCTTGTCGCCGAAAGTGTTCATTACGGCGATGTATCTAACGGAATTGTCCCTGTCGCTTTGTGGATACCCCAAAGTGTGGCCGCCTTTGGGCTTGGCCTTTTG
This sequence comes from Paracoccaceae bacterium, assembly GCA_034111185.1. Taxonomy (GTDB): domain Bacteria; phylum Pseudomonadota; class Alphaproteobacteria; order Rhodobacterales; family Rhodobacteraceae; genus Yoonia. The sequence goes on from JAWUXS010000094.1 coordinate 6,807, forward strand.
TTGATTGCAATATTGCACACGTTTGTTGATTTGGTTCGGGCAGGTTCACCCGTTTTGTCCACCCCGGGCGAGGTATAGCCGTGACTGATCCTATGATTGCGCTCACTCTTCTTGGGCTACTTATTGCGCTGCTTGCTGCCGGCGTTTGGGTTGCGGTTTCTCTGACGCTTGTTGGCTTAACAGGGCTCGTATTCTTTTCGAATGCCCCAGCGGGCCTCGTCCTTGCTTCAACCTTTTGGGGCCATTCCCACAGCTGGCCGCTTACAGCGCTGCCGTTGTTCATCCTTATGGGGGAAATTCTGCTAAGATCACGGATGAGCGATGACATGTTCACGGGTCTTGCACCGTGGCTGGCCCGCGCGCCAGGTCGCTTGTTGCACGTCAATGTGTTCGGGTGTTCGATTTTCGCGGCGGTCTCGGGATCGTCGGCCGCAACCGCTGCCACCATCGGGCGGATGTCGATCCCCGAACTGACCAAACGCGGATATCCCGAAAGCCTGATCATCGGTACACTTGCTGGGTCGGCGACATTGGGCCTGTTAATCCCGCCATCCATCATCTTGATCGTTTACGGTGTAGCGACCGAGCAATCCATCGCACGCTTGTTTATTGCCGGCATCTTACCTGCATTCATGTTGATCACATTGTTTGCGGGATACGTCGCCGTCCGCGCATGGATGAACCCCGACCTGATCCCACCAATGGATCGCACGTATTCGTTCAAGGATAAAATACGCGCGTCACGGCGCCTTGTGCCAGTTGCGCTTTTGATCGGTGGCGTCATCGGGTCAATCTACGGCGGGCTCGCGTCACCTACGGACGCTGCGGCACTGGGTGTTGTGCTGGCAACAATACTAGCTTGGGGATCTGGTGCGTTCAGTTGGAAACTATTCGGCGAAGCCGTCATGTCAGCCACACGCACATCATGTATGATTGCCTTGATCTTGCTGGGTGCTGCATTTTTATCAGTCGCAATGGGGTTCACGGGATTGCCACGTAACCTCGCGGCTTGGATTTCCGATATGAACCTTTCAGTTACAGCCCTATTGGTCGCGTTGACCCTGTTCTTCATTGTACTTGGCTGCTTCCTTGACGGAATTTCAGTGATCGTTCTGACAACATCAATCATCATGCCAATGGTCACCGCCGTCGGGATTGATCCACTGTGGTTCGGTATCTACCTCGTGATTGTCGTCGAGATGAGCCAAATCACACCACCCGTGGGATTTAACCTGTTCGTAATACAAGGCCTGACGGGGATAGACATTTTACGCATCGCCAAAGCAGCATTCCCGTTCTTTTTGTTGCTACTTTTGGGCGTCGTGTTGATCTGTATTTTTCCACAGATCGTCACGTTTTTGCCAAATATGATGGGGAACTAAAGCGACGCAGCAGCCCGACTGGCCTGATCATATTGCCCCGACAGGGCACGCAGGCTGGCTGCCATGTCACGCATTTGCTCACCAGTCATATCCATATGGGACAAGCCATCAAGGAAACATCTTTCACGCACTTCGCGGTAAGCTTCGCAAAGCTCTGCACCTTTTTCGGACGCGCTGTAAAATACTTCTTTGCCACGCTTCTCGGTCGATAATAAGTCCATTTTCAAAAGCTTACGCAGCGCGTAATTCACAGTATGCGTATCTTCGATATTTAACAAAAAGCTGATATCAGTCAGGCGTTTGTCACGCCCTCGGTGGTTGGTGTTGTGCAGCACCAATATTTCCAAGGGGGTCAGATCTGTATTACCCGCAGCAGACATGCAGCGAGACATCCAACGCGAGAAAGCATTGTAGGCGATAATCATGCCATACTCGACTTCCGACGCCTCCCAGCCGTCGCCTTCGGCTAGATGGCGCGACGACACAATACGTCGTTTAGGGTTTGGTTTATCAGTCATGTTCGCTCATTCTTATAAATCGCATGCGTTTAGTGTATAAAATGTGAACGAATGGTCCAGCGTTTTAACGTTAGCAATTGCATCTATCATCAAATCTGGACCCTAAGACCACTTGCGACCACCCAGTTTAACTCAAGCGCTCTGGTCATATCTGCACCCTTTCGGAGTGATCGTAAAAAGAGGATTTCACCTAAAGGGAACCCAAAGAATGGCTTTCAAAACTTAGGTCCAAACAATTTGCCCGAAAACATAGATCAACAGCAATCTTCGCCTTTCCCTAATTTGAGATCAAAAACAGCTCTAAAGAGACTTGGAGACAACCGCGTCCATGTCCATGTCCATGAGGAGATAGCGGTCAATGTCGCCGACGAGCATATAACCGTATGTTCCGTCGGACCAATGGACGACGGGCAGTCCGGATAGCGCCTCGAATGAGGGGTGGTAATTGACTGGCGTCGTTAGACGGATTGTACACAGCGCTACGGGAACGCCCTCATCCCTTCAAGATCACCAATGACGTCTAGGGGCTGCTCGCTGCCTATAGCTTGCTGCCTATAGCTTGCTGCCTATAGCTTGCGGCCTATAGCTTGCGGCCTATAGCTTGCTCGCTTTTCGCCAACTGTGCTGCCAATTCCTCATCATTCGAAACTGTCGACGCTAAGGTCTCTGATACGTACAAAGTTTGGTACACTGCCACTTAACTTTGCCAGCTCGGCTTTGCTTTGCTTGCCTGCCCAGCAAACAAAAAGGCACCCAATGCGAATGCGGCAACTGCGGCCACAGCCGACCATCCCCATGTGGGCAACGAGGGCACGGTTTCCGTATTCGCGCATTCATTCAAAGCGAGATCTTTTAGGTCCTGCAATCCGGCAGCATTTGGCACGTGTTCAAAAGCATCGCTTAGCGGTGCGGCCTGAGCATATTCCAAAGCAAAAAGCCGCGTCTCAGGTATAACATCCTGCGCTATTTGCACTTCTAGCGATGCGGCATCGTCAGCCGGAAGCGCCCCAACCAGATAGTCCCGAAGCTGTTCGTCGCTAAACTTCGTTGCTTTCCCTCGTGTTGTACAGTTTCGACGTCAGCCATAAAAATCTGCCCCAGCTTGGCCGGCGCAGAAGGTAATCTGCTCATGACGGTTCCGATGGGGTCGTCCAAAATCACTGCAGCGTCTCGATAGGTGTGACCTTCGATCAAAACCGAAACGACCGAACTGCGTTGCGTTTCAGGTAGGGTGCTTATTGATGTAAACACTTCGCGGGCATAAATATTCGTTTCAGCGGGCAATAGATCTGCTGAAACATCAAGACCGACAGACGCATTCAGTGACTGGGCTTGCCGCAGTGTCTGCGCCCCCAGATCATTATACCAGATCGAGCAACAAATGGTCATAAGCCACTGTTTCACGCCCGTCAGGTCATAAATCTGGGTTCTCCGCTCAAGCGCACACAGGAACGTCTTTTGTGACAAATCACCGGCCAAATCAGGCGAACCAGACTAAGACATCGCGAACCGCCACAGGCTGGGCAAAGCTGTGACGATTACTAGCTTGACGTCTTTTCTGAAATTTTTGCCATTTGGAACGAATAAATCTCAAGACTGAATTGGTCACCTAATGCACCACTGCATCAGGCCTTGGTGTACATTGAGTTACTGGGAAGGTCGAAATGACAATATATCTAGCGGGCACGACACTCGCACTCTGCCTAACATCGACAATGGCGTTCGCCCAAAAATGGACGCTAAATTCAGAGGACTCGCGACTGGCCTTTGGATCAAAAAAAGAACAGCTACATTGGCGATGCCCATACGTTTGAAGGTCTGACTGGCACCGTTAGCCGCGACTGTGTGGTCCTCTTGTCCCTTGGCTATTGTTGCATCTCGCGCATTGGCATTTTGATTTTCGTTGCATTATGCATCCTGAATGCAAAACCTTGATCCCAGACAAACCTCCTGTTTCTTGACCGCGGTTCAGTGCGGCACCGTTCGCGCCGCCGCTGAGCAACTTGCGTTGGAGCCATCAACAGTCAGCCGCAATATCTCAGCACTCGAAAAAATGCTGGC
>JAWUXS010000095.1:0-9061 GCA_034111185.1 Paracoccaceae bacterium
ACGGCCCCAGAAATGCGCGCCGCCGCACGCTTCCATCGCAACCACGCATCGCGGAAGTTGGCCGAAAAACGCCAAGACCTGCGTTCGACGTAACTTCTTGCGCAGAACCGCTTGGCCTGCGCCATCAGCTCCATGTACTTGGAATACATTCTTCGCCAAATCGAGACCGACTGTGGTAATATCCGACATGACCGCTCTCCTTTTTGTGGATCATTGCAGACCCACCTTGGCGCATCGATGCCGTCGGGGCGGCGGTTACATCATCAAAGCCAGTTTGAACCCACTTGTTCAGCGTCGAAAGGCCAACGCCCAAATCCGATGAAAGCTGCGGTCGCCCCTCTCATCGATACTGCGTATCGACTGCCGGGCAAGGGTTAAGCCGCTGCTGGTCGCAATGCGCATTGCATCACGCCGAAACTCATCTTTGTATCTCGTTGCCATTCCATATCTCCTTTATAGCAAACATTGCTCGAAAGAGACTGGAGCTAAACCGTGACAAGACTGAACATGACTGGTTTGCGGAAAGTTAATGGGCAGTGGGGAGCTTATGCGCTGACCCCAAAAAGGCTCCCGACGCCTGCAGTGATTGCCATTGCCGCCGCGCCCCAGAATAGGACCCGTGCGGTTGCTCGCGGTTTTGGGGCTCCGCCAACGTGCGCGCCAATTGCGCCGAGCCCAGCAAGACAAATCAAAGTCGCGATGACGACCGTTGGAATGATTTTGTCGCTTGGTGCCAAAATCGCGGCGGCGAGCGGGAGTGCTGCGGCGAAAGTAAACGTGAGTCCCGATGCAATTGCGGCCTGTAGCGGGTTGGCGGTGTGCACTTCTGATAAGCCAAGCTCGTCTCGCACATGGGCGCCAAGTGCGTCTTTTTCTGTCATCTCTCGTGCGACTAAAGCTGCCGTTTCTTTCGTCAGTCCGCGCGATTCATAGATCGACGCAAGTTCAGCCTCTTCGGCCTCTGGTGTATCGATTAGCGCCTGTTGTTCGCGGGCAATATCGGCGCGCTCGACATCGGACTGAGAACTTACTGAGACATATTCGCCTGCCGCCATCGACATCGCCCCCGCAGCAAGGCCAGCGGCGCCCGCCACCAAAATAGCAGTGGGGTGGGGGTCTGCTGCAGCCACACCAACAATCAAAGACGAAACTGAAACGATGCCGTCATTTGCGCCCAAGACAGCAGCACGTAACCAGCCAGCCCGATTGATGTAATGCAGTTCTTCGTGGGCGGATTCATATGGCAAGTTCATAGAGTGCTCCAATTGTTTGGTCGGTGGTCAGGCGTTTCGCCCTAGTTTGATTGATGCTCGAAAGCCGCGACTTGTGCTTTCCAAGGGAGAAGCTAGATCGAGCCTTGCCGAGGTGCGGTCAGCGATTTTTTGCACGATTGCAAGGCCAAGTCCGCTGCCGCCCGCGGCATCATCACCGCGCATAAAGCGGCCTCGCATTGCATCGAGTGTGCGGGGTGAAATGACAGGGCAGTCATTTTCGACATGTAACCAACCGTCCGCTAGCAGTGCGACAGTGATTGGCGCGTCGCTGCCATGGCGCAGGGCGTTCTCAATCAGGTTTCGGGCGACGATGGCCACTGCATCTTGATCGATTTCGGAAAGGACGACTGTTGGCGGCAAATCAAGTTTAGCGCGGGTGCGGTCGGCCTGAGGGAGATCATCAACGACAAGCTGTAAGACGACGCGGAGGTCGTGTGGGACGCTGGCGTCCAATTGCGCGCCTTCGGCGCGGGCCTGCTGCATCAGTTTTTCCGAAAGCTGTGTCAGGCGCTTTAACGTGATTTCGATTGCTTCTGCGCGGCGCGTGGTTTCGGGTTCCTGAGACTGCTTGCGCAGAAGCTGCACTTGAGCAATTGCGCCTGCCAGTGGGGTGCGAAGCTCGTGGGCTGCGTTTGAAGCGAAGCTGCGTTCGGCATCAAAAGCGGAGCTCAACCGTCCAAAAAGTTGGTTCACGGTGCCTGCAATGGGTTGCAGTTCAGTGGGAAGCGCCTCAACGCTTAAGGGCGCTAGATCATTTGCATCGCGCCGTGCCAAATTATCGCGTAGTTGCCCCAAGGGTCGTAGGCCAAAACCCAAGCTATAGGCTATCCCAAGAATGCTTAGGGGAATGACGGCTAAGAGCGGCAGTCCTAATCCCATGGCCAATTCACGCGACACACTTTGTCTGTGAGCCATCGGCTCTGCGATGGTCAACGTGATCGTGCCCCGCACAGCGGACTCTTGGTAAAATCGGAAAACATCAGTTTGGTGAAACCCACCCCGTGCAAACGCAGGGAACAATGCGGAGTCCGCCTTGTGTGAGCTTAACAAAATTCGCCCCTGCGTATCCCGCACTAAATAGGTGAAGTATTCGTCGTGCGCGTCCAATGCCGTGATGTGCTGCGTTAGCCCTTCTTCCTCGCGGCCAAGCACATCGATGACGGCCAACTCAAGGATGCGCTGACCTGTTTCCTGCAACGCGGAATCAAAGACCTCATCCATTTCGCCCGACAGTTGGCGTGTTGTTACTGCCGCGGTCGCCAGCCACATCAACGTGACCAAAAACGCCAACGCAAAGGCGGTGCGAAATCTGATAGACTTCGGTAACCTCATGCTGTTCCCAAACGATACCCAAGCCCGCGTTCTGTGGTGATGACGTTTGCGCCCAGCTTTTTGCGCAGGCGGCTGATGTGCACTTCAATGGCATTGCTTTCGATATCGGCGTCAAAGGAATATAGCCGTTCTTCCAGTTGCGCCTTTGACAAAAGCTGAATTGGATTTTGGACAAAGGCCTCGAACAGCACCCATTCGCGGGCGGTCAGCGAGATTGCCTTGCTGTCCCGCGTCACGCTGCGTGCCGCCATATCAATGGTGAGATCATGGAGCTTCAACATAGGGTTCGGATTGCCGGAATACCTCCGCGCAACCGCCCCGATCCGTGCAGAAAGTTCCGTAAGATCAAAGGGCTTGATCAGATAGTCATCGGCACCCGCATTCAGCCCTTCGATCCGATCCGATATCTGGTCGAGAGCGGTCATGATCATAACCGGCACCTTACTGCCTGCCTTGCGCAATGATCTGAGAAACATGATCCCACGCCCATCGGGCAACATCAGATCGAGCAATAGCAGGTCAAACTTGGCACTCGCAAACGCATCGCCTGCCGCATCAAGACGCATCGCCCAATCAATTGAATGACCATCGCTTTCAAGTTGTTCGCGGATAGCCGCACCAATTATTTTGTCATCTTCGATCAGCAAAATGCGCATTTTGGTCCTTATTCTACGGTCTAGATGGCCGTCATATTGGCATCTACTGTCCCAACCTGACGGCATCCTGAAGCAGAAATCTATTTCTCGTAAGGCTGCTGTCAGGTTGAACATCCATAAGACAAACCATGGGAGATTAAATTGGAGATTACCTCATGAATCGCATCACGACAAATGTCATTGTTCTGGTTTTGCTTTCGGCCGGAACAGCACAGGCCAGCGTGCGTTGTTCTGTCCCCATGACCGAGTGGCAGCCACGAGATGCGGTTACAGAGCTTGCCGCCCGGAATGGCTGGAACGTGCGGCGTATCAAAATCGATGATGGTTGTTACGAGATTTATGCCACGGATATCAACGGCCGGCCCTTTGAGGTCAAGGTCAGCCCCGACACGCTGGAAGTTATCGAAATCGAGTACGAAGACGAAGACGAAGACGACGACGACGATGAGAGAGGCCATGGCGGTCGTAGAAACGACCACGACGATTAAGGCTTCAAACGACATTGCGGAGGCAATCCGCATTACGTTCGGGCGTGGCGCCCAATATTCTTCAAGGAGAAATAAAATGAAACTTACCCTTTCCCTCATGGCAGCCGCCTTTGGCTCGACAGCATTCTTTGCCGCGCCAGTCGCTGCTTTAATCCCGCAATCTTTTGCCGTTGCCGAACAAAATGCGACGGAAATGCCTTTGCTGGACGTTGAAGCAGAGATTGACGTAGCGAGTTGGCTCTTCTTCACCAGCGATGACGATGACGATGATGATGACGATGACGATGACTGCGATGATGACGGCGTAGATGATTGCTTTGGTGATGCCGCGAACCAATCTCAGACAGGTGCGACCACCCCACCTGCCAACGGTCTGTTCAGCCCCGGCTCAACGCCGCAAGTCCAATCAAACTGAAGGAAATTGAAATGAAACCGAAGTCAATTCTTGCGGCACTTGTGCTCTCAACAACCATCACAATGCCCGCAATCGCGCAGGCAAAGACTGTCACTCTCACGACTGACATGACCCAATTTGGTGGCCGTGGCGCATATATCGCAATCTATGTCACCGACCCGTCGGGGGCCTATGCGGGCAGCCTTTGGATGGCGGGCGGCAAGTCGAAGTATTATCGACACCTATCCGATTGGGCCCGCCTGTCAGGTGGAAGCGCCAATGAGGTAAGCGGTATCACAGGGGCCAGTGTTGGCGCGGGTCGGACGTTGGAGGTGTCGATGGACCTCTCGGACGCATTATTTGATGCGGGCTATACCTTGCATATTGATGCGTCAGTTGAAGACATGCGCGACAGTCCGAATGAAATCGAGGTGCCGTTGACATTGGATGGTGCAGGCGTACCGAACAGCGGACGCCGCTACATCTCTAGCTTTCAATACGACTTCTAGAATTGAGGTAGTCCGATGATCCGCAAGCTCCACCGTTGGCCAGCACTTTTGGCCGCAGTTCTTTTGATTGTTCTGGCCCTTAGTGGTTCGGTATTGTCAGTATTTCCAGCAATGGAACGCATTGCCGCACCAACCGCCGCGTCAGATCAAACGGTGGCTCAGCTTGCGGCATTGGTGGCAGCCGAGCATCCCGGTGTCGAGCAAATCAAGCGTTCGCCATCGGGTAAGATCACGGTTTGGTGGTTCGTGGGCAATACCCCGGGCGCCGCAATCGTGGACCCTGCGACGGGCAAGGACATAGGGAGTGCGGACCCTTCAAAGGTTGAGCAATGGTTCACATCGCTGCACCGCTCGCTATTTTTGGATGATACGGGCCGGATCGTCATGGCTATTGCGGCGGCATCAATGTTGATGCTGACCCTGTCAGGCGCGTTGCTTGTACTGCGCCGCGTGGGCGGTTGGCAGCACTGGTTCGCGCGCCAGCGCGGCCCCGTTGCGGGACGCTTGCATACCCAGATAGCACGGTTTGCGGTGCCCTTTTTGTTGCTCAGCGCGTTCACGGCACTTTGGATGGTGGCATCGACATTTGACCTGTTGCCAAGCGACGAGGCCAGACCAGTATTTCCAGCACAAGTCAGCAACGAGATAGGGTTTTCGATCACGGATGTTGCGACATTTCAGACGACACCAGTGACCGACCTACGCGATCTGACATTTCCCATGTCAGGTGACGCCAGCGACGTTTTCACCCTGACCACCGCGCATGGCGAGGGCTATATCGACCAAGGCAACGGCGCTTTGCTTGACTGGGCCACGCCCGGCCCATGGACCCAAGTTTGGGAATGGATTTACCTGCTGCACACAGGACAAGGGGCGGCCCTTTGGGGCCTTGTCTTGGGGCTGATTGTGGTGTCGCTTCCGGTCTTGGCCGTTACTGGCACGTTGAGTTGGTATAATGCCCGTCGCGGGCGTCCTCGCCTGCGCGGGATGGTCTCTGCACGACGCGCTGACACGGTTGTTCTTGTCGGCAGTGAAGGCGGTAGCACATGGGGCTTTGCCGCAACGCTTGCCAAGGAATTGCAGGCAGCAGGGCAAAGTGTGAATGTGGCCAAATTGACCGACTTTGCACCGCAACGCTATCAAACCGCCCGCCAGATTATTGTCATGACGGCAACTTGGGGTGATGGCGCGGCACCGTCTTCGGCCAAGGGTGTGTTGGAAAACATCGCACATATGCTACCGACAGTCCCGCTTGCGGTGCTGGGGTTTGGCGACCGCAGCTTTCCTGCATTTTGCGCCTTTGCAGAAGATTTTGAAAAGGCTGCCGTCAAGAGTGGCTGGTCGCTCTTGTTGCCAATGGATCAGGTCGACCGCCAGTCGCCGCAAGACTTTGCGCGGTGGGGACGTAATCTTGGGGCGGCTCTGGGCCTACCGTTAGAGCTAAACCATCAACCAGTTTCTCCACGCGCCACGGCCCTGACCTTGGTCTCGCGGCGCGACTACGGCGAGGCTCTTCAGGCGCCTGCCGCGATTTTGCGCTTTGCCTTACCCAAGCCGGGACTTTGGCAGCGGCTCACAGGGCGGGGTTTTGGGCGGTTTCAGGCAGGTGATTTGCTAGGCATCGTGCCAGAAGGTGCCAGCCTGCCGCGATACTATTCACTGGCATCCGGCAGCAAAGATGGCTTTGTCGAGATCGCGGTGCGCAAACACCAAGGCGGGCTGTGTTCGGGGCAATTGATTTCGCTCAAGCTTGGGCAAACGGTGATGGGTTTCTTACGACCCAATCCGGAATTCAAACCGGACAATCGTAAAACGCCATTGATCTTGATTGGCGCAGGCACCGGGATTGGCCCGCTCGCTGGCTTCATTCGGGCCCAAGGCGCGCAGCGTCCGATCCATCTTTGGTTCGGCGCGCGTCATCCTGACACAGATTTCCTTTACGCCGATGAATTGAGCCAATGGTCCGATGAGGGCCGGCTTTCAAGTTTGCACACGGCATTTTCACGCAGTGGGCAGTGCAATTATGTCCAAGATGCGTTGCGCCAAGATGCGCAATCGCTGCGTGACCTCGTCGCGAATGGCGCAAAGATTATGGTCTGCGGAGGGCGCGACATGGGGGACGGCGTGCGCCAAGCGATCATCGATGTATTGGCACCGCTTGGTGATTCCGCGACCAACCTCAAATTACAAGGACGGTATGCCGAAGATGTCTACTGAAACCGTGCTTGAGGGGCGCACCATGGGCACAACATGGACCGTACGCATTGCTGGGACTTGTGATGTGGCGCAAGCCACTTTGCAGACCGCATTCCAAGGTGCGGTTCACGAGATCGATACGCAAATGTCGACGTGGACCACAATCAGCGATCTGATGCGCCTGAACGCGGCACCCTTGTGCGACTGGGTGCCGTTGCCAAAGCACCTTATCAACGTTCTGGCGACAGGTCTTGCGATCAGCCGTGACACCAAAGGCGCGTTCGAGATGAACCTCGGTGATGCGGTGCGAGCTTGGGGCTTTGGCGCAGATCAGATCAATCTTGAAGCAATTCGCGCTGCCAGCGGGCGGGCGCGTATCCCTGCCTTTGGTACCCTTATTTTGGATGCCGACAAGGGGTGCGCCAAAAAGACCGCCCCGTTGGTACTTGATCTATCGGGCATTGCCAAAGGCTATGGCGTGGACCGCTTGGCGCTCATAGCCGCCGGGTTCGGGATCAAACATGCGCTTTGTGCAATTGATGGCGAGGTCAAGGCAGTGGGCTCGCAGGCCAATGGCACCCCGTGGTTGGTTGGAGTTGAGATGCCCGACACGCCAAATCGGACCGCGCACTCTGTCGTGGCGCTTGCGGACATGGCAGTGGCAACGTCAGGGGACTACCGACATTTCGTGGATGTCAAAGGCACCCGTTTAAGCCACACAATCGATCCTCTTCGCGCAGCACCTTTGCTGAATGCCCCAGCATCCGTCAGCGTTTTAGCTAAGTCTTGTATGCAAGCCGACGCAATGGCGACCGCACTTATGGTCATGGGGCAAGAGGTCGGCCACAAATTCGCGTTGGAAAATGGGATGAGCGCCCTGTTTTTGACGCGCGAAGCAGGAACAGTCAAAGCACTTGGGACTGGACTGTTCGAAGAGTAACACATGTTTCGCCGTTCGTTGCTAGGACTGACATGGCGGTTGAGTGGCAGCCACGACTGGATTTCGAGGTTCTGACCCAATGCTAGCCGCCAGCATTGAAGACATATTGAAGCAGGCATTGGGCAGCTGTCGGTGAGCGTCAGACTTTTCCGCATGTGTGTTAGTTCAAGCACTGCCCAGCGAAGAGTGGCACATCCGAGACCAGCCGTTTACGCAACGCGCGGCAAACGGCGATACAGAGCCCATTCTGCGGAAAAACAAAGTGTTGCTAGTCCAGAAAGTGCGGTTCCAACGCTTCGACAACTTCGCGCGGCAACACGGGGCTCGTTGAACTGTCTGGTGATTGCGCTGAATTGTGCTTGAGGATGGACAGATAAATCAGTTCCGCGTGGCAAATACTGCCGGGGAGGCCGGTTGGTATTTTCATTTAATCCGCGTTGCCATGCATTGCCCGACAGGCGATTGCGCAGCAATCTGCCGAGAGGGTGACTGTGGGGGGCAAAAGTAGACGTCGACATCTGTGGCAAAAGTGAAGCGCGGATACTCCCTCGACGGTTTTTCTGGGACGTACTTGGAAGTTGAGAGCACTATGTTTGGCCCTGCGGCACTATTCATATCGAGAGGTCTGTCGCAAGGCGACAACTCCATTCTCGTGATAAATGGTTCTACGCTTGAAACCGCATTGAAAAAAGAATTCAATCTGCGTGCTGTGGCCATGCTTCGGCGTACATAGCTCAGCTAACAGTCCGCCTGCGAGGCTTGTCCTCGTGCCTGTTTTTGCTTCGTAATTAGTGGATTTAACGTACGTTGAGAGACCTGAACGTAAGCGCGACAAGATCACAACAACCTGCCGCATCGCTGACGCTAGGTCAGATTATCTGCCATTTTAAACCGCAAATTGACGCCAAAACCCATGCCCTTATCGGGGCTGAGGCGCTCGTGAGCTGGAATTACCCTAAACGCGGCTTGAAGGCTCATCCCTTTTAGTCCGGTTGCCGCACATGTTGACGCGGCGCAGAACCTTGCTCTTGTGGCTTGAGAGGCGGATCGGATCAGTTTGTAATGTCTGGTGGGTTTATAGGGCGTGGCTTTTGCCGTGAACGAGGGCCTTCAGGCGCGCTGTTTAACAAAATCACGATATGTCGCTGGCCCGAGACCAACACCGATCCCCAGCAGCGTGTCGAAGGCGCTTCGCATGTGTCGCCGTCGGTTCCAGCGGAACACGAATTCGTCGAGATAGCGTTGCAGATGGCTCTTTCTGAGGCCGTGGAA
>JAWUXS010000096.1:0-27980 GCA_034111185.1 Paracoccaceae bacterium
CCCAAGACAACGACAAGAACGCCACTGATCCAGCCCACTACAAGTGAATTTATGGCGACAGCTGTGCCCATCAACGCTAGTCCCATGTTTCCCACCAACAACGAAAGCGCCATGGCGCATAGAAGAGGTACAACCAAAAGAAGTTGTACGAAGCGTGAGTAGCTACGGAACCGTTTCCAAATAAAAGCGGCAAAAGGTTTAGCGCGTTCCAACATTTGGTTGCTTTCCAATGATCAATGCCTGCCTTCGGCGCTCCAAGTCAACAACTACCTTAGGGTGATGTTATCAGGCACAACTCCACTCCAACATGTATACCTAATGCCTCTTTCGACGGGCAACGCACTAGCATCACGTTCTTGCGGTAAGGCTTTGGCCTGCGGATACTTCTCCACTCAAAGCACAAAATCACCCTTGCATAACATTTCCCCAAAATGCCGCGACTCTTGCGCAACAGCACACCGTGCTCAGAATCGGCTTCCGATAAGCTTCCGGAAATTTTGGGCAACTTTGACGCAATCAGATGGCGCTGTAAGTTATTGATTTAAAAGATGAAATGGTGCCCCCACACGGACTCGAACCGCGGACCTACTGATTACAAATCAGTTGCTCTACCAGCTGAGCTATAGGGGCACTGAGGGCGGATTTAGCGTCTCTTTTTGGCGCTTGCAAGCCCAGTTTTCAATTATCTGTTCGCACGGGCCAACAAAGTTACAGCAGCGAGGCCAACGAGGGAAATCATCAACGCTGCGGGGGCCGCTTCTGCGATATTTTCGAGCGAAGCCTTTGCATGCACGCGTGTCGCTAAAGTCTCGTAATTAAAGGGCCGCAAGAGCAATGTGGCCGGCAATTCCTTGACGCAATCCACGAAGACAAGCAGCAAAGCCGAGCCGATGGACGCGCGTACCAATGGTAGGTGAACCGCACGTAAAGTTCCGCCTGCCGTGCGGCCAAGCGATCTTGCGGCCATCGGCAAACTGGGTGCGACACGCCCCAAAGCGGCATCTGCGGTCCCCTGAGCGATTGCAAAGAATCGCACAACGTAGGCCAAGATCAACGCTCCGGCAGTTCCGGTCATCAAAAGTCCCGGATCGTAGCCGGTCAAAGCGAGGATTCCATCAGCGACGCGGTTGTCTAAGGCGGCGAGCGGCACCAGAATGCCAAGTCCCAACACAGCGCCTGGTGCCGCGTAACCAATCGCTGTGATAGGCATCAACAAGGCTGGCAGGCGCTTACGCGACATCCGCACACCGTAAACCATAAACACGCCACCAAGGACCGTAAGGGCCGCCGCAATGCCGCCGACAGTCACCGTATGCCACAATGCGCGCAACAACCCAGGTGCTGCCCATTCCGATGCATCCAGCGCGTGGACCGAAAGCACAGACATTGGCAGTACAAAACCAAAAAGCACAGGGAGAGCGCAAAGGGTGGCGGCAACCCCTGCCCTCCAACCCTTTAGCGGTGTGGGCGTTACGGGGCGTTGTCCACGGGCAGAGCCGATAAACCTGCTTTGTCGACGAGAGACCTTTTCAAGCGTGACAAGCATAACAATCATGATCAGCACGATCGAAGAGATTTGTGCCGCACCACCAAGATTGCCGCCTTGAAGCCAAACTGAGAAGATTCCAGTTGTGAGTGTTTGGACCGCGAAAAAGTCGACAGTTCCGAAATCATTGACGGTTTCCATCATCACAACGGCGACGCCAGCAGCGATTGCTGGACGAGCCAAAGGTAATCCGACGCGCCAAAAACGCGCGAACGGCCCTGCACCAAGGGCGCGTGCCACTTCGAAAGAAGCCCCTGATTGTTCACGGAAAGCCGCGCGCGCAAGGATATAAACATAAGGATAAAGCGCCGCAGACAGAACAAGGGCAGCTGCTCCTCGGGTTCGAATGCGCGGAAATGCGTAATCCGCTGCGGTTTCCCACCCCATAACCCCACGCAATGCAGTTTGAACGGGCCCCGCATATTCCAAGAAATCTACGAGCGCATAGGCACCAACATAAGCAGGCACAGCAAGCGGCATGAGCAGGCCCCACTGCAACCAACGTTTTCCTGCAAAGCTATACATCGCTACAACCCATGCGGTGCTCGTGCCGATGATTGCAGTTAGAAACCCGACCGAGAGCATCAGAACGACTGTGTTGCTCAGATAGCGGGGCAAAGTTGTCGCAAGCAAATGTGGCCAGATATTTTCAGTTGGCGTCAACGCAAACCAGATCACCGCAGCGATAGGCAGCAGCACAATAATAGCAATCACCAAAGCCCCAAGGGACCATGGATCAATCCTACGGGTGCGGTGTGGATTCTTATAATTCTGACGGATTTGCTCGGACATAACGACACCCCGCTAAACGAAACCAGTTTAACTGTCCAGAAATCCGACTATGATGCCGCAAAAGAAACAACAATGGATATCAAGCCATGGAGATCGTCTATCATATCGGCGCTCATTGCACGGATGACGATCGGCTCCTTAAGTCGCTCCTCAAGAATGCTGATAACTTTGCAGAAGATGGCGTTAAAATTCCGGGGCCTGGTAAATATCGCCGGTTGATCCGTGAAACGATCCAGGGCCTAAACGGTGCGCGCCCCCAACCGAACACACGATCGATCCTGCTTGATGCGATCTTGGACGATGAGCCGACAGAGCGCCTGATCCTTAGCAACTCAAACTTTATCTGTGTGCCAAACCGCATTTTCGAGAATGGTGTGTTCTACGCGCAGGCAGAACCTAAGATCCGAGCGCTTTGTGAGTTGTTCCCAGAAGATGACATCGAAATTTTCTTGTCCTTGCGAAACCCAGCGACGTTTGTACCCTCAGCCTTTGCAAAATCAGATCACACCATATTGGATCAATTTATGTACAATATGCATATTGGTGACATCCAGTGGTCTGATATTGTGCGACGTATCAAGCACGCAGCGCCCAACTCTCATCTTACAGTGTGGTGCAACGAAGATACGCCATTGATCTGGGCTGAATTGATCCGCCGTATGGGCGGTGTATTGCCAGATCAGCGCATCACCGGCGGCTTCGATCTGCTGGCATCTATCATGTCGCAGCAAGGTCTAAACCGCTTCCTCAACTACATGAGGAGCCATCCACCGAAGACAGAGGACCAAAAGCGCCGGATCATCGGCGCGTTCTTGGACAAATATGCGTTGGATGAAGAGATCGAAGAAGAAGTCGATCTGCCTGGAATGACAAATGAGATCCTCGAGGCGATATCGGACGCATACGAGGATGACGTCGATATTATCGCGGCAATGCCCGGCGTGGACTTTGTGAGCGCTTAATTCAGCGCGCAACAAAGCCCCTACCCGCCATCGTTACATGCCCAAAGCGGCCATATACATTTCCATGACGGCTTCTTCTTCAGCAAGATCGTTTGCGTCGCGCTTACGGATCGCAATAACCTTACGAATGACTTTGGTGTCATAACCACGGCCTTTTGCCTCGGCCATCACTTCTTTCTGGGCGTCTGCCAAGTCTTTCTTTTCAGCATCCAAACGCTCAAAACGCTCAATGAACTGGCGCAGTTCTTGGCCTGCGACGGATGAGGCTGTGTCGGTCACGTCGTTCATTTTGGATGCTCCTTTGGCGGTTTCGACCCCTTCCCTAGCCCGCAGCGATCCTGCCCGCAAGGCTTGCAAGGGTGCGATGGTCACGATAAGCGCCTTGTCATCCAAAGGAGAGCAGAATGGACATCGTAATCTGGGCTGGCGCCATCCTATCTGTGATTGGCATGATCGGCATTTTCTACAGTATTTTCGCGGTCACCCGTGCCAAGCGTGCAAACCTCGAAGACGAAGAACTACGCGCTAAGCTGGCAAGCATTCTTCCGCTGAATTTGGCGGCATTGTTTGTGTCGATGATAGGATTAATGACAGTCATTGTCGGCGTCATGCTGTCTTAATCGACAACCTGTTCGGGACAAAATACTTCGTATAGCCGTTCCAGAACTGGCTTTACGCGCGGATCTGACAAACGGTAGCGCACAACACGACCGTCTTTTTCGCAAGCAACTAACCCTTCATTCCGCAACTTTAACAGCTGACCAGACACATAAGACTGGGTAGAGCCAAGTGCTGCTTCCAATTCCCCAACAGACATCTCGCCTTGCACCAATGCGCAAAGAATGCGCAACCGGCGCGGATTTGCGAGCGCCTTTAGCACTTCGGCAGCTTCATTTGCTGCAGCTTCCATTGGATCTTCTATCTTCAACATATTCGTCTGATACCAAGTTTCCAAAAACATTCCAACATTGAAATGTTTGGGCATTTCTCTATCTTACCAACGAAAGGGAGATTCGCCATGCAACCAATCGTGAAAGCCTTCTTCGATTCAGCGACAAATACGGTTTCTTATGTCGTTCGCGATCCGTCAGGGTCTGCCTGTGCAATTATTGATAGCGTTCTCGACTACAATCAGGCCGCTGGCCGAACCGACACGACATCTGCAGATACAGTGATTGCATGGATCAAAGCCGAAGGTTTGACCCTGTCGTGGATTCTAGAAAGCCATGTGCATGCCGACCACCTTTCGGCTGCGCCGTACCTCCAAGAAGCCTTGGGCGGAAAGATTGGCATTAGCGATCAAATCACCGTAATCCAAAACACCTTTGGGAAAATATTCAACGAAGGAACCGCGTTTCAACGCGACGGATCGCAGTTTGACCAATTATTTAAAGACGGCGACAGCATTCATATTGGCCAGCTTCGCTGCGATGTGATGCACACACCCGGCCATACGCCTGCTTGCCTAACATATGTGATTAATGGCTCGGCGTTTGTCGGGGACACATTGTTCATGCCTGATTTTGGCACCGCACGCTGTGATTTCCCAGGTGGCTCGGCTGAGGATTTGTATCAATCGATTCAGAAAATTCTTGCATTGCCAGACGACACACGCATTTTCGTGGGGCATGATTACAAAGCCCCCGGGCGTGATGAATTCGCTTGGGAGACTACAGTAGGAGAGCAGAAGGAACTAAACGTACATATTGGTGCCGGGCGCCCGATGGACGATTTTGTTGCTATGCGTACGGAACGCGATGCAAATCTTGGCATGCCACGACTTATTTTGCCGTCGATCCAGACAAATATGCGGGCGGGCCAAATGCCCGAACCCGAAGACAACGGAAAAAGTTATTTTAAAGTTCCGATCAACACGATCTAGAACCGCTAAAGGAATACATTGAATGAATAGTGATTGGGTTTGGGCCCTGATTGGTGGTGGGCTTATTGGGTTGGCCGCTGCGCTTTTTTTGCTCGTGAATGGTCGGATTATGGGGGCATCTGGTCTCGTTGGTGGTTTGGTCGATGGATCTGATCGGCATCGCGCCCGCGAACAGCTATCATTGATTGCAGGTCTGGTCGCAGTGCCCGCGTTCATGGTGGTTTTCATGGGCGGCGCAGAAACAAACCTAACCAGCAATTGGGCAGTCATCATCGTTTCGGGCCTCTTGGTTGGGGTAGGCACGCGCATCGCGAATGGCTGTACGTCGGGGCACGGTGTCTGTGGCATTAGCCGCCTGTCGATCCGCGGGATTGTGGCAACAGTATTCTACATCGGTGCAGGTGCGGTCACCGTCCTTTTGTTCAAACATGTCTTGGGGTTAATTTAATGCGCTCAGTTTATGCATTCATAGTAGGTGGTCTGTTCGGTGCTGGTTTGCTGCTTTCAGGCATGACGGACACTGTCAAAATTCAAGGCTGGCTTGATCTATTTGGCGACTGGGATCCAACTCTCGCATTTGTGATGGGCGGTGCGATCATTCCGATGGCTATCGCATGGCGGTTCACAAACGGGCGTAAGCCTGTACTGGGTGGCGAATTTCCTGCGCAATCAGACCCGCGCATTTCCAAAAATTTGGCCATAGGCTCAATCTTTTTTGGAATGGGATGGGGGCTTTCTGGTCTTTGTCCGGGCCCTGCGATTGCTTCGCTGTCGTTTGGCGGATTAGGCGGTACTGTTTTTGTTGCCGCAATGATTTTCGGGATGGCCGGTGCACCATTTGTACGGTCCTATCTGGACGACGCACCGGAAGCCGCGTAAATACAACTTTATGGATATTAGACAAATCTCGCCGAACTACGCTGTTAGCCCGCAAATTGATCCAGAGGACGTACAGACTATCGCCGCCTCTGGTTTTACGACGATCATCTGCAATCGCCCTGATGCGGAAATTCCGCCATCACACCATGCTGATGTGATTAAGAACCTAGCCGAAGCTGCGGGGCTTACTTTTGTAGAACTCCCAATCACTCATGCAGGCCTTTCACAGGACATGGTCGCCCAACAGCGCGCTGTGATTGACGCCAGTGATGGGCCAACATTTGCATATTGTGCATCAGGAACCCGCTGTTCGATTGTCTGGTCGCTTGGCCAAGCCGGCGATTTACCTTCAGACGAAATTATCGCGGCGACGTCGGCTTGGGGGTATGACCTGCGCGGGCTTGCGCCTCAGCTTGATGCGATCGCAAAACAAAAAGACGGCTAAACCACAGGCCAAATATCAGTTTTCAAAAGAGTCTTGCTCAACAAGCAATGGAGAAGTTTCCATTGGCATTTCAATTTTTGGCGGCAAGATATTTACCTCGGTCATTTCTATAGCAGGTGGTGTTTCAAGCCTTACCGCACGCTTCCCTGCGACCTGACCCAGTTTAGCGGCTGAAACAACGACGCCATTAGGATCGAGCAATTGAACCGACCCAACAGTACATCCCGGTAACGCTATGACTTGTCCGACCGCTATTTTCTCTGCTTGGGAAAGAGGCATTTTAAAACGGTGCAATTGCGCACTTAAAGTAGCGTGCGCGTCATTCACAACCTCTTGGAATGGCCCCTTCCAATCAAACGTAGCATCATGGCGCGGTGCTTCTTCGGACATCGAAGGCCCAGTTGGTAAGAGCAAGGTGAGTTCCCCATGTCGATCGTCAGCGCCAAGATCGAGTTTGAGCTTGATCAAACGGTAGTCTACATCAACCAGAACGAGGCCCGCTGATCGCAAAGACGCCACGCGCTTCCCGATCTGGACGCCTTCGGCCCACCCCTCAAGGTCTGTGCGAACTGTCGTTTCACCCAGCATTTTCAACAGCATGGCCAACAAGTCTGTCATCATCATTGCGTCGGTTGCTGTGGCTGGTCGTTCCTCAGCCTTGGATCGCTGCAGACGGCCCATCGTCTGCATTTCGATCACGGCGGCACGCAATTGCACGTCAATCACCGCTAGCCCGACCAGTGCATCACGCCGCTCAAGCCCAACAAGGAGGTGATCATCACTGACAACATCCGCCAAACCGTCAACGGCGACAGTTTCTTCGCTCATATCCAGAATTGTGATGGCTAGGCCATGCGCCTTGTCGGCAGCACGGCGCATCGCCATACGCACAGCACGCGACGAAGTAATCGGCACCTCTTCGGGACCAACCTCTTTCGAAGATGCCATACGGCGCAAAATTGTTGAAGATGTCTGCCCAGTCATGCGTCCCTATGCCCGAAGGCATCCCAAGTCCTGCATGATGTTTAACGCATATTTGTTACTGACCCGCTAACGACTACGCAGGCGAATTAATCATTTCCATTGGCAAAGTGACACGAAAGGCTGCACCACCTTGTCCAGGCAAATAACTGATCTCACCACCCAATCTTTCCATGATTTCACGGCAAATGGCGAGGCCAAGACCCGCCCCCCCTGCTTTGCCTTCGTCTGTAAGGCGGGAAAATTTCTCGAAAATTAGCTGTTGATCCTCTGCTGCAATGCCATCTCCGTTGTCTACAAAATCGACGACAACCCGGCCCGCGACCTGATGGACGCGAATCTGCAATTTCGGCTTGGGTCCTGTGCAATACTTTTGAGCATTGGAAATCAAATTGATGAAGACTTGTACAAGACGGTCCAGATCAGTTCTTAGTTGAACGTTTTCATTTTCTGACTTGCGCGTAATTCGGAATGTTTCTGGCCGAATACCTGACGCACCAATCGCCCTGTCGATCAGGTCCGATAGTTGTCCATCATTTTGATGCAAGGTCACTTGGCCGTTTTCAAGCACCGCCAAATCAAGCAAATCATCCAGCAATCGCGTCAATCGTAGCGCTTCGTCGTGGATAATGCCTGCGTATTTCGCCTGCCCTACGTCATCGATATCAGCGTCGCGCAAAATCTCGGAAAATGACCGGATTGATGTCATCGGCGTACGTAATTCATGGCTGATCTGGCTTAGGAATGCGTCCTTTTGGATCGAAAGCGCAGTTAGCTTTTCATTTGCGCCCCGCAACGCGCGGGCGGTATGTTCTTGCTCGGCTGATTTTGCCTCAAGCCGGTTTGAGTATTCTAAGATTTGTGCCGCTTCGTCGGCCACAGCAATCAAGTCTTCGACTGACACTGATGAACCCTCGGTCAACTGCCCGATCATTGCATGCGCCGTGGCAGCCCCAACAGAACCCGCGAGTTCACGTTCAAGCCCTGCTATGAAATCTGGTGTAACATCAGGTAAGTAGCCGTCTTTACCTTGGGCAGACGCAGTTCTTTGAAATATCTTCTGTGCTTCGGTTGGGCCGATAATGCGCTGCGCCATAATCAATAAATCTTCGGCGTTGGCAGCACCGGATCGCCATGTCTGCGCACCCATCGAATGTTCGAATACATTCACGAATTGCGCGCCCTGCAGCCGCTCCAACGGGGTTGGAAAACTAACAACCGAGCCCACAAAGAACGTTACGGTGTTCAGCAAAATCGACCAAAGCAATCCGTGGACCAATGGGTCGATGCCATCTACACCAAAAAAGGCCTGCGGTCGCAACCAAGCCAGACCAAAGGGGCCGTTATCCATCACTGATTGGGACAACAAGGCTTCGGCGCCAAATGAAGGCAAGAACAAAGTCCAAACCCAAACGGCAAAACCTGTCAGAAGACCAGCGGCGGCTCCACTGCGCGTCGCACCGCGCCAAAAGATACCACCTATCATCGCAGGTAGCACCTGAACGGCACCTGAGAACGAGATCAAGCCAATCGCAGCCAATGCAGCACCACCGCCAGAAAGACGGTAATAGAGATATCCAAGTGCCAAAATTCCGGCGATTGAGAAGCGTCTTGCAAGAATAATGACTGACCGCACATCGCCCGAGATAGATGCGCCAGTGGTGCTTGTGCTAAGCCAAATGGGAACAACGATGTGGTTGGAAACCATTGTTGCCAGCGCAATCGTGGACACGATAACCATTGAAGTCGCCGAGGAAAAACCACCAAGGAATGAGAGCATCGCCAAACCATCTTGCCCTTGTGACAAAGGGATCGTCAGTACGAAAAGATCGGGGTTTGATCCGGCAGGCAACAAATTCAGGCCAACAACTGCGATTGGGACCACGAACAACGACATCAGCACGAGGTAGAGCGGAAAGGCCCAACTTGCGACGCTTAAGTTACGTTCATCCGCGTTTTCAACAACGAGAACTTGGAACATGCGCGGCAGACAGATGAAAGCAGCACCAGAAAGGAAGATCAGCGTGACCCAGCGCCCGCCGCTCTGCTCCCATGCAGAAATAGGCGACGCATCAATTTGCTCTAGTGTCGCAGTCGGGCCACCTGCAATCCCCCAGACCACGAACATTCCAACGGCCACCAAAGCCAATAATTTAACGACGGCTTCGACCGCGATAGCGATGACAATGCCGTGGTGCCGCTCGTTCGAGTCGAGGTTTCGCGTGCCAAAAAGAACCGTAAAAATCGCCAATCCAACAGCAACCCACGCCGCAGCTGAATTCAGGTCTGCCGCTTCCCATGATTGCCCATCTGCGGTTGCAAAGACTGAGAATGATAGCGTAACTGACTGTAATTGCAACGCAATATACGGCGTCGCAGCTACGACAGCAAGGACCGTAACAATCACACCAAGTTGCGTAGATTTACCAAAGCGGCTTGAAATAAGGTCAGCGATTGACGTGATACGCTGCGCGCGCCCAATCCGAACAAGCCGACGTAGAACCCACCACCAACCAATCATCACAATCGTTGGGCCAAGATAGATCGTCAGGTATTCAAGGCCGGATCGTGCTGCGTAGCCAACGGCCCCATAAAACGTCCAAGCGGTGCAATAGATTGATAGTGAAAGCGTGTAAATCAGCGGCGACCTAAGCCATCTGCCCTCTCCCTTTGCGGCACTACGTTCGGCCAAAAACGCCACCGAAAACAAAAAGACCACATAGGCCAAGGCCACAAAGACAAGCAGATTAAAGGAAACCATTAAACGTCAACCTTAGGTGCGGGCGCATCTTGCTTCACACGGTTAGACAGAAACGCTGAAAGGATAATCAGTAGGAACCAGACACCGAATAAGTAAACACCAACGCCACTCGTCAGGCCCCCTGATCCGGACAATAGCGGGAACAACATCAAGACAATGCCAAAAATAGGCATCATCCGTGCAGCATCCCGCAAGCGCCGCTGGCGGTATGATGATCGTTCAAGGAAAATCGGATCTGAGGGGCGCCGGTTCATTCGCCGATCAGAGCGCGCACATGGTCGCGCACCTCGGTGTTAGAAAATGGCTTTGTCATAAAGTGATTGGCCCCAAGACGTTCCGCCAGTTCACGGTCTTTCGTCTGCCCGCGTGCGGTCAACATCATCACGGGTAAGTTTGCGGTTGCCTCCTCGGCACGTAAGTCACGCAAAATGTCAAAGCCGCTGCGGCCAGGTAGCATCACGTCGAGAATTATCATGTCAGGTGGTGTTGCGCGGACTTTGTCCATCGCGGTTTCACCGTCTTCATGCGTGTGAACGGTCCAGCCATCACGCGACAAAATGAAGCTGATAGCCTCAATAATGTTAGGCTCGTCTTCTATTAAAAGGACGCGCTTGCCCATTCTGCCCCCTCTCCTCATTCTTGCAATCAATGCTGATTGCATCTCCCATTTCCGACTATGGCGTGAAAAATGAGACTGTCAAAGGCTGAGCGCTAACATAACTCCACTTTCAACCAATAGGCGATGCACGCAGGACAGATGGCTCACGCCGCGCCACGCAGTTTTCACGTGGACAGATCCTGCACGAAATCCCTACAGGTAATGGCAATCCGTCCCCTGCTGGTGGATCAGGCATAACAATCATCGTTGCGGTATATGGTGGTGGCGCATCAAAACCAGCAGGAGCAATTGGCGAAGCAACCGCATAACAAAGCAACCTTGTTGAGTTCGCGTCAGGCAAGGCCACTTCGGTGCGGATCGGATGGCCAGGTTGGCTAAGGGACGCATAAAGCGGCCAAAGCGGACAGGCAGCACCGTTGCGGGGCATCGAAAATCCAGGAACTGGCTTGAAAAACGTCATGACCCCAGCCGCGTCACAAGTTGCAAGGCCAATTGGTGGATGATCCTGTGCAGGGTCGAGGCTGGCCAGCCGCCGAAATACAGACGCAAGATCAACTTTGAACTCGGCTGCAAGCTTAGCAGGGTCATATGCGTGTGATCGCGCCGCTATTGAGAACGCATCTAACGGCATCTGTTTGACAAGCTGCGCGTAGTCGCTCAGGATTTTATGTGCAACGACAGCGCCCGCGGCAGACTGTACAGCCTTGCTTTTGCTAATGATATCTTGGAATGCCGTCTTGCCTGTTTCAAGTTCAGGCATCGCGTAACCTGACTGCGCTATCAGCGATTCCGCCTCCTCAAGAGGTGACATCGCCAGCGCGCCTTCTGATTTGGGGGCATCAAGATAATTCACAAGGGCTTCGGATTCTGTAGCAAGACGCAAGCTGTCATCGTGAATATTTTGGTGAAACCTGCGCTGCCAGTCAGCATCGATCTTGTCGTCGCCAACAAGGATAGCCGCGGTTGACCGGATGGACGTTACGGCGGAAATCACATCATGCAACGCAGTCGCAAGCAAAGGATCGTGGGACATGCGGTCTGTCAGCGTTTGAACGTGGGCGCGCAATCTTGTCGTTTGATCAGCTTGCTCTGCGATCAAAGCAGCCCACCCTGGATACCGCGTGGCTAGCTCTTCTGTGCGGTCAACTTCTGCGTTGGCGCCAATTTCAGCTGCAACGCCACGCAGTTGATCCAACAGCGCAGTATCAGCCCCTTCGGTGAGCATTGCAGGCTCAACCGCGAGCGACCGCGCAATATCTGCCAATAATTTGCCACCGATTCTGCGCTTATTGTGCTCGATCAAATTCAAATACGATGGCGAAATACCTACGTCGACAGCAAGATCTGCCTGCCGCAATCCGATATCCATCCGCTTTTCGCGGATACGTGTGCCAGTCAATGGATGCCGTGCCATTCGAGATTCCCCTAAGTATTTCAACCAGTTTCTGCAGTTGCGCGATAACGGATTTACAAAATTGACTAACCCTTTGTGCATCTCTTTACAAAAAAGTCCAGCACCACCAATGGCGTGTTGGCCATTTTGCAAATGAAGGCAAGGATACAAGCAGCACTTTAAACTGTGCCAGCTACGGGGGCGAGGAGGCCCGCGTAGCACATCAAAAATAGGGAGGATATTTATGTCCACATCTAACTTCACTCGTCGTGGCGTGCTGAAGACTGGCGCCATCGGTGGTGCTGGTCTTGCGTTGCCGACGTATCTGCGTGCGGATGGCCACACTGGCTTCACTAACGCACCACAGGGCGGTTCCGTCAAAATCGGTTTCAACGTTCCACAAACTGGTCCTTATGCTGAAGAAGGCCTCGACGAGCTGCGCGCACAAGAGCTGGCTGTTGAGCACCTGAACGGTATGGGTGACGGCGGCATGCTGAACACCTTCTCTGAGAAGAACCTCGACGGCACAGGTATCCTGGGCAAGAAAGTTGAGTTCGTCACAGGTGATACACAGACTAAATCTGACGTGGCACGTGCTTCTGCACAGTCCATGATCCAGAAAGACGAATGTATCATGATCAACGGTGGTTCGTCTTCGGGCGTTGCGATCGCGGTTCAGGGTCTGTGTCAAGAAGCTGGCGTTATCTTCATGGCCGGTCTGACACACTCAAACGACACGACTGGTAAAGATAAGAAAGCCAACGGCTTCCGTCACTTCTTTAACGGTTACATGTCTGGTGCCGCTCTGGGTCCAGTGCTTGAGGCTGAGTATGGTAACGAGCGTAACGCTTACCACCTGACAGCTGACTACACATGGGGCTGGACACAGCAAGAATCCATCCAAGGTGCGACAGAAGCAATTGGTTGGCAGACAACTCAGAACGTTCTGACACCAGTTGGCGCGGGCGACTTCTCTTCATACATCGCTCCTGTTCTGAACTCTGGTGCTGATACGCTGATCCTGAACCACTACGGTGGGGACATGGTCAACTCTTTGACACAGGCTGTTCAGTTCGGCCTGAAGGACAAGCAAGTCAACGGCAAAGACTTTAAGATCATTGTACCACTGTACTCTGAGCTTATGGCAGCTGGTGCTGGTTCTAACATCGAAGGCGTGTTCGGTTCTATGAACTGGAACTGGCAGCTTCAGGACGCCGGTACTGCCGCGTTCACGAAGTCGTTCGGCGAAAAGTATGGCTTCCCACCATCAGGTGCGGCGCACACATGCTACGTTCAGACACTGCTTTATGCAGATGCTGTGACACGTGCTGGCACGTTCAACCCATGCGGCGTTGCCGAAGCCCTCGAGGACTTCGACTTCGACGGAATGGGCAACGGTCCAACATCGTACCGTGGCGCAGATCACCAGTGTTTCAAAGACGTTCTGGTCATGAAGGGTTCAGAGAACTCAACTAACCAGTACGACACACTTGAGATCGTAGAAGTCACACCACGTGCACAGGTCGAGTATGCACCTGATCACCCAATGTTCGCCGGTGGCGATCTTGGTGAGTGTAACCCAGGCGCGTAAGCGTTTTGATAATCGGGCCGGCGTGCAAACGCCGGCCCACCCTGCCCCGCACTGACGGGGCACAGCCAAGGACCACTATGGTCGGGTACAAAAGGCAGGGGCCATGGACGATATTATCCTACAAATTCTCAACGGTTTAGATAAGGGCTCAGCATATGCTTTGATTGCCCTTGGTCTGACACTCATTTTCGGCACGCTTGGCGTGGTGAACTTTGCACACGGTGCTTTGTTCTTGCTCGGTGCGTTCTGCGCCGTGACCATGCAGCGTATCTTGAACTTTAGCTACATCGTCATCGATGAGAGCCAGAAAGACTTTCTTGGCAATCCGCTGAAAGTCGAGGTGCCCTACGTTAATGGCATCTTTGGCGAAGCGATGGGCGCCACTTTAATCGACTGGGCAGTGCCTTTGGCTATCCTGCTTGCGATCCCATTCATGTTGGTCGTCGGCTTCGTGATGGAGCGCGGCCTGATCAAACACTTCTATAAGCGTCCACATGCGGACCAGATCCTTGTGACCTTTGGTTTGGCCATTGTGATCGGCGAAATCGTAAAAGCCTACTATGGTGCGAACCCGATCCCGACACCAGCACCGTCAATGTTTGCCGGTTCAATCGATTTCGGCATGGTTCTCGGCTTCCCTGAGAACGCGATCATTTATCCATACTGGCGCTTGGTCTACTTCTTGTTCTCGATGTTCATCATCGCTGGCGTGTTTGCATTCTTGCAGTTCACCACGTTTGGCATGGTTGTTCGTGCAGGCATGGCTGACCGTGAAACAGTGGGCATGTTGGGTATCGACATCGACCGCCGCTTTACGCTGATGTTCGGCCTTGCTGCCGCAGTCGCGGGCCTCGCGGGTGTGATGTACACACCGATCCTTTCACCAAACTACAACATGGGCATGGATTTCTTGGTTCTGTCGTTCGTGGTTGTTGTTGTTGGTGGCATGGGCTCGCTGCCGGGTGCGGTGCTTGCAGGCTTCCTGCTGGGTATCCTGCAGTCCTTTGCGTCAATGAATGAGATCAAATCGTTCCTTCCAGGTATCGATCAGATCATCATCTACCTTGTCGCTATGATCATTTTACTTACACGTCCGCGTGGCCTTATGGGTCGCAAGGGCGTGATGGAGGACTAGACCATGCTGGGTCTCAATAAAAAAGACTTCACCCTCTTCCTCGTGGTGATCGTGATGGTGCTTTTCGCACCAATTATTCTCAACCCGTTCCCGTCTGAGAGCGCGATGGCACAGTTCAATGCGGGCTACCCTGCCCTGCTGCAGCGCTTTGTGATCTTTGGTATCCTTGTGATCGGTTTCAACATTCTGTTCGGCCTGACCGGCTATCTGTCATTTGGACACGCTGCCTTTTTGGGTGTGGGTTCATATGCAGCGGTTTGGATGTTTAAGCTGCTGTCGTACAACATCGTCCCTGCGATCATCTTGTCCGTTATCGTCGCTGCACTTTTCGCGGTTGTGATTGGCTACGTGTCGCTGCGCCGCTCAGGCATCTACTTTTCGATCCTGACACTGGCATTTGCACAGATGATGTACGCGATCGCCTACTCTGACCTTTTTGGCCGGTTCTTTGGCACGATCGTAACAAACGGCGAAACTGGCCTGCAGGTCTACAATGATGACCCGCAGTTCTTGATGTCAGCGGGTGATCCGACAGTGCCGCATCTGTTCGGCTGGGAAATGAACAGCTCTTACACATGGGATGTTGGCGGTTGGTCGTTCCAATTCCAGAATGGTTACTACCTCTCTGGCTTGTTCATGATCTTCGCATTCTACATGGCGATCCGCATCTTCCGCTCACCTTTTGGTCTGATGCTGCGCGCGATTAAATCGAACCAGACGCGGATGCACTATACTGGAATTAACACACGCCCCTACATGTTGGCCGCGTTTGTGATCTCTGGCATCTACGCTGGTCTGGCTGGCGGACTGCTTGCTGCGATGGACCCGCTAACTGGTGCAGAGCGCATGTTCTGGACTGCCTCTGGTGAGATCGTGATCATGTCGATCCTTGGTGGTGTTGGCACATTGATCGGCCCTGTATTGGGCGCTGGCGTGATCAAATACATGGAGAACATCATCTCGACCATCAACGACTCGGTTGTACATGGTTGGTTTGCCTTCATGCCTGATGGTCTTGAGAACTTTCTTGTCGCGATCATCCATCCGTTCATCGGTAAGGGCTGGCACCTTACACTTGGTCTGTCGTTCATGCTGGTCGTGATCTTCCTTCCTGGTGGTCTTGTAGAAGGTGGCGAGCGTATCGGACGTCTGTTCCGCCGTAAGAAATCAACTGATGCAGCTGACGCTGCAACAAAGCCTGCGGAATAAGGAGCAGATTAATGGGTATCCTTGAAGTCAAAGGCGTCAACAAACGGTTCGGGGGCCTTCAGGCCCTCGGCGATGTGAACCTCTCAATCGTTGAGAATACAGTTCACGCAATCATCGGCCCGAACGGCGCAGGTAAGTCCACGCTGCTGAACGTGCTCGTTGGCAAATTGATCCCTGACAGTGGTTCTGTGATGTTTGACGGCCAGTCCGTACTTGGTCGCAAGCCATACGAGATCAACCAAATGGGCATCAGCCGCGTGTTCCAAACGCCAGAAATCTTTGCCGACCTCAACGTGTTTGAGAACGTGATGATCTCATGCTTTGCAAAGCGCGATGGTGCTTTCCACCTGCAGGCCATGAACAGCGTCAAGCACGAAACCGACATCCACGAGATGGCAGAAGCGATTTTGCTAGACGTCAACATGGCCGACAAACGCAATATGACAGCCTCTTCCCTCTCGCGTGGTGATAAGCGTCGCCTTGAAATGGCGATGTGTCTGGTCCAAGAACCGCGACTGCTTTTGCTCGACGAGCCTACAGCAGGCATGGCGCGCGCTGACACGAACAACACCATCGATCTCCTAAAAGAGATCAAGGAAAAGCGCGACATCACGATGGCGATCATCGAGCATGACATGCACGTTGTGTTCTCATTGGCGGAACGGATCACTGTACTTGCACAGGGTATGCCGCTTGTCGAAGACACGCCTGAGAACATCAAAGGCCATCCAAAAGTCCGCGAAGCCTATCTTGGCGAAGCACAGGTGTAAGGAACACAAAAGATGAATGCACCTTTTAACAAAAACGCCAATAACGCCGCAACAACCCCCGCTTTCCTAAGCGTCTGGGAGATTGAGGCCTATTACGGCGAAAGCTACATCGTCCAAAACGTCAGCTTTAACGTCCACGAAGGCGAGATCCTTGCCCTGCTGGGGCGTAACGGCGCGGGCAAGACATCAACCCTCCGTACGATTGCGCGGCTTGATGACCCTGCCCTAAAGCACGGCGAGATTTGGCTGGACCATAAACCACTGCACCAGATGAAGTCTCATGAGGCGGCACAAAGCGGTATCGCATTGGTGCCAGAGGATCGCCGCATCATCGCGGGCCTCACGGTTGAGGAAAATCTTCAGCTTGCGCAAATCGCCCCGCCTATCGGTTGGTCGCTTGAGCGCATCTACGAGCTGTTTCCGCGCCTTGGTGAGCGCCGCAAGCAAGAAGGCGTGACGCTTTCAGGTGGTGAACAGCAGATGCTTGCAATCGCGCGCGCCCTTGCCCGCGACATCAAAGTTCTGTTGCTGGACGAGCCGTACGAGGGCCTAGCACCTGTGATCGTGCAAGAGATTGCAAAGACGCTGAACATCATCCGTGATCAAGGCATCACAACAGTGATTGTCGAGCAAAACGCTGTTGCAGCACTTAAGCTCGCTGATCGCGCGGTTATCTTGGATACAGGCACCGTGGTCTATGACGGGTCCGCACAAGAGGTCCTTGACGACGAAGATCTTCGCGCGCGGTATTTAGCAATTTAATTACAATCATATTAATAAACAGAGGCGGGCAAGAGATTGTCCGCCTTTTGCTATTCCTACCTTAACTAAATCGTAGGGTTTGACGTGTGTTATCAGAGTGTAATTATTTTCACTTTGAGGTTCAAAATGGGACTTTCTATTAACTCTAGCACGTCACCTCCACCAGTCACGTCACAGCCCGACCTGCGCCCGACTGCAGATGCTGCTGCGATCGCGCACGACAAAAACCCCGAAATCCCCCTGCCGATGCCTGCAAGTTTGGCCCCGGTCGCGTCAGTCAACCAGTCGCGCATTTCAAAATTCGACAAGGACGACCCTGCAGGAATGCATGTTGACCGAACCCTTGCCCCATATGGCGTCAGCATGCTTCCCGAAAGTGACTCTTCTGCGAAGGCTAAACTTGACCTTTAGCCTAACCATAACACGGACGAAAACGTCGTTACGTAATTTTCGCTAAATGGCCCGCTTTCCACCAGTCCCAGCTTGCCCTATAAGAATTACGAAACCGCTGAAAATACGCGGTAATCAGATATTTGGGCAACGGGCCGAGGAAAACATGAGCAACAAGACCTCCCATGATAGCGACGTAAGCTTTATCCAGTCACTTGCAGAGCTTCTGCGCGCCAATGACCTGACTGAATTGCAGGTTAAACGTGACTACGGCGAAAACAACAGCCTGAACGTCCGTGTAAGTCGTCAGACCCAAGTTGTGACACAAGTCACAGCACCAGTTGCAGCAGCCGCTGCCCCTGTTGCCGCCGCAGCAGCACCCGCTGCCGCCGCAGTATCGGACGATCCAGCAAGCCATCCGGGCGCTGTTACCTCCCCAATGGTCGGTACAATCTACATGTCTGCTGAACCAGGTGCTCCTGCGTTCTCAGCTGTTGGTACAACAGTGAAAGAAGGCGACACGCTTTTGATCATCGAAGCCATGAAAACAATGAACCACATTCCTGCTCCAAAATCAGGAACGATCAAACGGATTATGGTCGAAGACGGTGCGCCAGTCGAATACGGCGCGCCTCTTATGATCATCGAATAAGGGCACCCTATGTTCGATAAAATCCTGATAGCCAACCGTGGTGAAATTGCTTTGCGCGTTGTCCGTGCTTGCCGTGAGATGGGCGTTAAGTCTGTCGCGGTACACTCGACTGCAGATAGCGACGCAATGCACGTCCGGATGGCGGACGAAGCAATCTGCATCGGCCCCCCATCTTCGGCGCAATCGTATCTGTCTTTTCCGGCAATCTTGTCAGCCTGTGAAATCACTGGCGCGCAAGCAATCCATCCTGGATATGGCTTTTTGTCCGAAAACGCAGCATTCGTCCAAGCCGTAGAAGATCATGGCCTAACGTTCATTGGCCCTTCCGCTGCTGACATCCGCACAATGGGTGACAAAATCACAGCCAAGGACACCATGAAAGAACTGGGTGTACCATGTGTGCCCGGCTCTGCGGGTGGTGTTCCTACGTTGAAAGACGCGCAGCGTATCGGTGACGAAGTCGGTTATCCGGTCATCATCAAAGCGACCGCAGGTGGCGGTGGACGTGGTATGAAAGTTGCGCAAACAGCAGCCGACATGGAATCTGCTTTCCACTCGGCCCGCGCCGAAGGCAAAGCGGCCTTTGGTAACGACGAGGTCTATATTGAGAAATATTTGACCACACCACGTCACATCGAAATCCAAGTCTTTGGCGACGGTAAAGGCAACGCTGTCCATTTGGGCGAACGTGATTGCTCATTGCAGCGGCGACACCAGAAGGTTTTCGAAGAAGCACCTGGCCCATGCATCACGCCAGAATTGCGTGCGCGTATCGGTAAGGTCTGCGCTGACGCGGTTGCCAAGATTAAATACAGCGGCGCAGGTACAATCGAGTTCCTGTTTGAAAACGACGAGTTCTACTTCATCGAAATGAACACGCGTTTGCAGGTCGAGCATCCGGTAACCGAGGCCATCTTTGGCGTTGATCTGGTGCGCGAACAACTGCGCGTCGCAGCTGGTATGCCAATGTCCTTTACGCAAGATGATCTTGAGATTAACGGACACGCTATCGAAGTACGGATCAACGCTGAAAAGCTTCCAAACTTCGCCCCCTGCCCGGGTACTATCACGCAGTACCATGCGCCCGGTGGTCTTGGTGTTCGGATGGATTCAGCGCTTTATGACGGTTACCGTATACCGCCTTATTACGACAGCTTGATTGGTAAACTGATCGTTCATGGGCGCGACCGCCCCGAGGCGATGGCCCGTTTAGCCCGCGCATTGGGTGAGCTGATCGTCGATGGCGTTGATACAACGATCCCATTGTTTCATGCGCTTCTCGCTGAAGATGCCGTTCAAACTGGCGACTACAACATCCACTGGTTGGAACATTGGCTCGAAGAAAACCTAAACTAGTATAGGTGCCCGATGTCAGATGAGCCGCAACTAACCGCGGATCTGCTGCTGCATGCATATCGCATCGGCGTGTTTCCAATGTCTGAAGGCAAGGACGACCCAGAGATATTCTGGGTCGATCCTAAATTCAGAGGCGTGATGCCATTGAATGGTTTCCATATTTCACGCAACTTACGCCGAACCATCCTGCGTGAAACGTTTACCGTAACATTCAACAAGAATTTCACAGATGTTGTGCGTGGTTGCGCGGAGCGCGAAGAGACATGGATCAACGACACGATCTTTGACCTTTACGCACAGCTTCATGCGACAGGCGATGCGCATGCAGTCGAAGTGTGGCAGGATGATCAGCTTGTTGGCGGTGTTTATGGTGTGACCGTCGGCGCGGCTTTCTTTGGTGAAAGCATGTTCAGCCGTGCAACAAATGCATCAAAAGTAGCCCTAGCTTATCTCATTGACCGATTAAACGCAGGCGGCTTTGTTCTGTTTGATACGCAGTTCATCACAGATCACCTCGCTACCCTCGGAGGGATTGAGATCTCAAGGGCTGATTATCAGTCACTTCTAGAGGATGCAGTAGCAGAGCATGCTAATTTCGACGCACAGGGCCCCGTAGCGACGGCTCAGGATGTTGTGCAGCGTATGGACCACACATCGTAGCGTGGGTGATCCATGGCGTTCAGCGCGGGCGCAGATGCGACCAGCCAACCGCTGAATACTGGCGCTTCGGCGTCGCGGTACCAAACAGTGATCGCGGCATAAGCATCCCCTGACGGGTTAGACCGCGGAAAACGACATGCGTTCAAGGTAACCCGCAAGTATCCAATCTGCTCCGACGCGCCGATAGCAAGATTAAGATCGGATACAGCGCCCGTCACTTTATCAAGCACACGAAGCTCACCACCAGTGCCGTTACTTGCCTGCTGGGCAGATACGCCCATGGGCAGCAATGCAAGGGCCAACGCCAAACTACGGATCATTTTGTATCACCTTCACCGGTCACGAACTTTAACAGTAAGGATATGAGGCTAACCGCACCTTGTGTATCTTCGATTTCATCACCCGGCGAAAAATTGTCGAGCGATCCACCCGGAACAATTTCGATGAAATTCCCACCAAGCAGACCTTCGGATGCGATAACAACAGCGCTATCGTCAGGGATCGCAACGCCTGCATTCATCCCCAATGTCGTGTCGCCGCGAAAAGTATCCGCGTTCAACACGATGTCAGTCACACTGCCAATTTTGACGCCAGCCAGTCGAATATCTGCACCTACATTGATGCCTTCGACCGAACGAAAACTTGCATTCAAGTCATACGCACGCGAAGTGCCGCCAAATCCAGCGGCCTGTGCTGCGTAAATGCCAAATCCGATTGCTGCGGCTAAGACCACACCACCGACTATGACTTCTGTTGTGTTTTCACGCATGTCAGGCCCCTACTCAGGCGTCCACGCCTCGTAGTCGGCGCGCGCTGCTGGGGCTGACTGCCGCAAAGAACCAGCAGGCGCATATGCCTTGGCTGTTCCAGTCAAGTTTTCTTGATGCGGCTTTTCCCAAGACTTATGCGTCAAAGGTTTATCAGTTGGCGTCTCGTTCCACGTCCGGTGCAGCCAACCGTGCCACTCAGGATCTATGCGCGATGCTTCGATTGGGCCATTGAAGATCACCCAACGCTTACTGTCGTCAGCATTGCGATAAAAGATGTTGCCTTGGCTATCGTCGCCAACTTTTTGGCCTTTGCGCCATGTCCACAATTGGGTGCCGAATGTTTGACCATCCCACCATGTAAAAATGCGTTTGATTGTGTTGCCAAGGCCCATCGTGCGTCTCCAAGATCGTATTGATTTGTCATGCCCGAATTAGCGGCAAAGGTCTAGAGGTCACAATGCTTACAATTGGCAGCAATTGCCCCGTTATTGTAGCCTACGCGAGTGCTGTAACTTCTATTTCCAGCTTGAACTTAGGATCGATTAAACCACAAGAAATCATCGTCGCAGCGGGCGGATGTTCGCCAAATGCCGCAGCAAGCAGCGGCCAGCACGCCGAAAACTCGTCTGGGTTGGGTACCATATATGTGACGCGCACAACTTTGCTCATGTCACTACCTGCACGGATCAATTGCTGTTCGATCAATGTCAGGATCGCGGCGCATTGGCCCGCAATATCTTCGGGAATATTATCGCCAGGTGCCACACAGCCTGACATATAAACGAATCCGCCCGCGACAACAGCGCGGGCGTATCCAACCTTGTCTTCGAAAATACCGCCAGATTTCAGACGCTTAATCGACATCAGCTTGCTGTCGCAGGCTCTTTTTTCTTCTTCGCGTCATCATGGATCATCAGTGGTGTCGCGTCGCGGCCCACCGCTTCTTCGTTGACGACAACTTCGGTGACCGTATCCATGCCAGGCAGGTCAAACATCGTATCAAGCAAGATGTCTTCCATAATTGACCGCAGACCACGTGCGCCGGTCTTCCGCTCAATCGCGCGTTTCGCAATTGCGGTCAGTGCGTCGTCAGTGAACGTCAACTTTGTTTCTTCAAGCTCGAACAAGCGCTGGTATTGCTTAACCAAAGCGTTCTTTGGTTTCGTCAAAATCGTGATCAGCGCATCTTCGTCCAAATCGGTCAACGTTGCAATAACTGGCAAACGGCCAACAAATTCAGGGATCAAACCAAACTTCAGCAGATCTTCCGGCTCAAGGTCACCGAACACTTCGCCTACGCCACGGGCATCAACGTCGCGCACATCCGCGCCAAAGCCCATGCCAGAGCCTTTGCCGCGTTGCGAAATAATCTTGTCCAGACCAGCAAACGCGCCACCACAGATGAACAAGATATTTGTAGTATCTACCTGAAGGAATTCTTGCTGCGGGTGCTTACGCCCACCTTGCGGCGGAACAGATGCAACAGTACCCTCCATGATCTTCAACAACGCTTGTTGAACGCCTTCTCCTGATACGTCGCGTGTAATGGACGGGTTGTCAGACTTGCGGGTAATCTTATCTACTTCGTCGATGTAAACG
The DNA here is from genome assembly GCA_034111185.1 of Paracoccaceae bacterium. Taxonomy (GTDB): domain Bacteria; phylum Pseudomonadota; class Alphaproteobacteria; order Rhodobacterales; family Rhodobacteraceae; genus Yoonia. Next base: position 23,155 of record JAWUXS010000096.1, read on the forward strand.
ATGCCACGCTGGGCTTGCTCAACATTATACTCAGACGCCTGAAGCAGCTTTAGGATGATGTTTTCAACGTCTTCGCCAACATATCCAGCTTCGGTCAATGACGTCGCATCGGCCATTGTGAACGGAACATCAAGGATGCGCGCTAACGTCTGGGCCAGCAATGTCTTGCCGCAACCGGTTGGGCCGATCAGCATGATGTTGGATTTCGCCAATTCGATATCAGACTTGTCGGCATGGTTCAGGCGCTTGTAGTGATTGTGCACAGCAACAGACAAAACGCGCTTAGCGTGAACTTGACCAATGACATAATCGTCCAGCACCTGACAAATTTCAGATGGTGTCGGTACACCCTCTCCGGCTTTTAGGCCGGCTGATTTTGTCTCTTCGCGGATGATATCCATACAAAGTTCAACGCATTCATCACAAATGAAAACCGTAGGGCCGGCAATCAGCTTACGAACCTCATGTTGGCTCTTGCCGCAAAAGCTGCAGTAGAGTGTGTTCTTGCTGTCGTTACCGGAATTATTCGCCATGTCGTTCCCCTGCCCCTAAAGGCCAATTAATCTGCGCGTTGGGCTATGATGTTGTGGCAAAGTCTAAGTCAGCCAGCCCCGGTCCACAACGCCAAAATAGCATCAACGACCGAGTGTTAACGGACCAAATTTGCAGGCCCGTTAACACGATTTAAACCGCTTTATGCCTCATCGTCAGCTTCTTTTGGACGCTGAGCGACGATTTCGTCGATATGACCCCATTCTTTCGCTTCGTCGGCAGTCATCCAAGTGTCACGATCCAATGCCTTCACGACGCTCTTCATCGTTTGGCCGGTGTGATCCATGTACAACTTATAAAAACGCTCGCGTGTACGCTCAATGTGGCGTGCTGTGATCAGCATGTCAGACGCTTTACCCTGTGATCCACCGGATGGCTGGTGCACCATGACTTCGGAATTAGGCAGTGCAAAGCGCATACCTTTTTCGCCACCAACAGCAATCACTGATCCCATTGATGCGGCCATACCACAGATCAACGTGGACACTTTCGGGCGGATATACTGCATCGTGTCGTAGATGCTCATCCCAGAGTGAACGGCGCCGCCTGGGCTGTTGATATACATGCTAATTTCTTTTTTCGGGTTCTCAGCTTCCAAATGCAGCAACTGGGCCACAACCAACTGGGACATCCCGTCATGGATGGGGCCGTTGACGAAAATGATCCGCTCCTTCAGCAAACGCGAGAAAATATCATAGGCGCGTTCGCCACGGGCAGTTTGCTCAACTACCATTGGGACAAGGTTCATATATGTTTCGACTGGATCTTGCATCTGCTGTGCCTCGCTCGGGGACGTGTGCCACGTCATTAAATCAATTATCCTGACAGAGTCTTAGTGCTGCCAGTCAGGGGCTTCAAGGGCGCGTGGCCCGTTATACGCGTTGACTTGATGGTAAGTCATCACTTACGGTAAGCCATGCCTTACCAACTTACAATAGATGCCCTCGCAGATCCGACCCGACGCGCAATACTTGATCGGCTTCGGGGTGGTGCGATGACCGTCGGAACACTTGCCGAAGGGCTGCCCGTCAGCCGGCCCGCGGTCAGCCAGCATTTGCGCGTTCTATCTGATGCCGGATTGTTGATAGCGACGCCGCAAGGGAACCGACGGATCTATTCTATTGCCCCGAATGGTGCAGATGAATTGAGACATTACCTTAACTCCTTGTGGGACGATGCCCTTGCAGCTTTTGAACAAGCAGCCCTCGCAAAAGCAATACAGAAATCTAGTAAAGGAAATGAGAATGATTGACCCTATTATCAAGAGCGTCACAGTTCCTTTGACACCCCAAGAAGCATTTGATCTGTTCTTGTCGGACATGGATAAGTGGTGGCCAAATGAGTCCCACTCGGTCAGCGGATCAAAAAACCACCGACCCAAGCTAGTCATTGAACCGTTTAAAAGCGGCAAAATCCTCGAACTAGGCACGGATGGTACGCAGCATATCTGGGGGACGATCCTTGGTTGGGATGATGGTGAATACGTATCATTTACATGGCACCCCGGCCGTAGCGCAGATGAGGCGACCGTCGTTTCCATTCAATTTTCAGCCGTCAAAGAAGGCTGCAAAGTCAACCTGACCCATGGCGGGTTTGATATTCTTGGACCACAGGCCGACGCAATCAGCACAAGCTATCTCACAGGTTGGGACATGGTTCTTGGTTGCTATTCTAGGTCTGCAGTATCCCAAATAGCCTTCGCCTGAACAAATTGACGCAGCGCTTGTTGCCCCGTGTATCGCGCCAGTTAATGCGACCGACGGCTGGGCCGATCACCAATCGTTAACGATGCAAAGCATCCACATCTTGCTCAAAAAAGACGCGCCAAAAATTGTGGTTTCGCAGCCCAGCTTGCACCTTGCCTGTCATCATAGGTGATCTCATGTGCCGATTTCGCGGGCACTCCTTGGCAAGAGGATCAAGACTATTGCGCCCACAGCAGAGAATCACGGCAGTATGTCAAAAGACCTACGGTTATCAGTTATAAAGTGCCCCTCCCTTGCCTAGAACAAGACCAAAAGCCAAATAAATCAACCTTCTGGTCAAATTTAAACAGATACCTCAAAGGATATACGCCTATCCGAAAGGAGAGTGAATATATCCGAAACGCACGTCAAAAGTGATTTTGTGTCAATTCCGCGGCAATCTCTTATAACCATGCAAAAGCAAACGATAATTTATACTTTACATAATACAAAATACCAACTCCTGCCGTTTTTGCCCCCAAATATGGACAAGCAAATTGATTAAAACTTGGGGCAATTGATATCTCGTACAGTCGATTGGACTGTAATTTGCGAGGCGCCGCGATGATCGGCAAAGATGGAGAAGGTTATGTCAACGAGTGATTTATTAGCAACTCGAAGCGATAGAGGAATTACCCCTGATCGCTTCAACGGTTCTGTTTTAGCCGACAAAAGAATTTTAACCGCCAGCCACGGCAATACGGCACGCAATGGATTTTCAGCCATCGCCGCCGCCATGTACGAAACCAATCGAAAGGTGTGCAAATGGCAATTCTAGACAATGCTATTTGGCTAACAGGCACAGGCGCAACGGCTGCGAATGGAACGACGGTCATTACTGACGGCGCTGAAAGCACGACAGTTACCGGAACGTTTACAGCAGGCATTTGGGATGCGTCACAAACCGGATATGCCATTTCAGAGTTCGGTGCATTTGGTGTCACGACGCCTGCCTCAATGAACTATGACTTTTCTGATCCTGTCGAAGACATCAGTTTTGATTTCAACCACATCAGTGATGATGGCGGCTCCACTTATGACGACAAGTGGACAATCTATATTTACGATTCAAACGGGGTTCTTATACCTGCTGCTGATGTGATTGCGGCGTTCTCGGGCATGGTTGATGAAAACGTCTATGCAAACCCTGATGGCTCAGTTTCTATTGAGGCCGAAGGCACTGCGTCATCAGATGTGAATTTCACGCTGTCTGGCTACCAGATATCATCTATGGAGCTTGTACTTGAGCCCGGCTCTGGCGGTACCCAGACTGGCGGAACAGGTATCAGCGATATCTCGTTCACCATTCCTGTGCCCGACGGCACGGTTGAGGGGACATCAGGCAACGACACCATCGATGCTGCATACGCTGGTGATCCTGAAGGCGACTTGGTTGATGCGAACGACGCAATTTTGGCTGGTGACACAGGTGACGACGACCTGATTTACGGCTTTGGCGGTGATGACACGATCACTGCTGGCGACGGCGATGACGAAATTTACGGCGGTGACGACAACGACGAAGTCTTTGCAAGCACTGGTGATGACACCCTATCGGGTGATGCGGGCAACGACTCTCTTTTTGGTGGCGACGGTGCTGATTCAATCAGCGGCGGTTCGGGCGACGACACAATCTACGGCGACGCCGAAACTGGCGGCTGGCAGTACGAATATTATGACCTTGATCCGACCGGCGACCCACGAACGCTGACGCAGGCCGGATTTATTGGCGGCGGCACGACGTTTAACGGAACACCAACCGAGGTTGGATATTCAAACTCGATCGCACCGACAACTTACGACACGGGCAATGATTACGCGCTTAAGTTCACATCTGAACTGAATATTACAACCGCGGGCGAATATACGTTCGCAACCGCATCTGACGACGGTTCAAAGTTGTTTATCGACGGGGTTGAGGTCGTTAACAATGATGGGCATCACGGCGTAATAACTGAAACTGGGACGGTAACCCTGACCCCAGGTGTCCACGTTATCGAAATCATCTATTATGAAAATGATGGTGGCAACGTACTAAGCGCGACAATCGCAGGTCCCGATACCGGCGGGTCGACGACGTCCCTCACGAATTATGATGGATTAAACGAAGCATCCGGCGACGACACCATTGATGGTGGCGACGGCAACGATACGATCTTTGGTGGCTTGGGCGATGATACAATCATTCTCGGTGACAGCTTTGGTATTGATACCATCGACGGGTCCGAGGACGGTGGTGATCTAGATATTGACGTGCTCGACGCGTCGAACATGACAACAGACGCAACCCTCGATCTAAGCGGAGCGGACCCTGAAGCAGGCACCCTAATCGAAGGCGCAAATGTAGCAACTTTCGACAATATCGAGGAATTTGTTCTCGGCTCTGGCGACGACAGCGCCACTGGCTCTGACGGGAACGACACTATCGATCTCGGTCAAGGTGCAGACACCATCGAAGCGGGTTTGGGCGATGACATCATCGATCTGGGCACGGGCCCATCAGGCAATCCGGATCAGGACGCTGACGTT
>JAWUXS010000097.1:0-20382 GCA_034111185.1 Paracoccaceae bacterium
TTGCGAATGCCTGCTCCTGCTGACACCAAAGACCAGAATCGGTGGGTCGGTAAATGAGCAAACAATCATCGAAATGACGGGCAAATCTACACCATAAATTCTTATTGTTTCGAACCGGCCACAGCAAAATTGCTTCCTTCAATCAAACAAGGGTTGGTACGCAGCGCGCATACGGGTATAGAATATATTTATTGAACGATCGTTCAATAACCTTACTCAAAGGGGGCACACTTTGCTCAAACAACGGAAAACAATCGGCGAAATGCGCGCTGCGTTTGAGTGGAAGGTACCGGGGCGCTTCAACATTGGCGTTGATATCTGTGATCACGTGGCGGCGCGCACGCCTAATGAGCCGGCAATCATTGATGGTGAGGTGACAACGACTTTCGCCGAGCTTCGTGCGCTGAGCAATCAACTTGCCAACGTCTTATCAGACAGTGCAAAGCCCGGTAATCGGGTCGCTGTGCTTTTGCCGCAAAGCCTCGAGACTGCGATTGCGCATATTGCGGTGCTTAAGATGGGTGCGATTTCGATACCGTTGTTTACCCTATTTGGCCCAGAAGCGCTGCTGCACAGATTGCGCGATTCCGGTGCGCGGGTTCTGATCACGAATGCGCAATGCGCGGCGGTTGTGGCTGAAATTCGAGACCAATTGCCCGATTTGCAAACTTTGCTTTCCGTTGATGGCGCTGATCAGAACGCAACCTGCTTGCAGAACGCCATGGCAGGTGCCTCTGACCAGTTTGACCCTTTCGATACGGCTGCGGATGATCCAGCTTTGCTGATCTACACCTCTGGTACAACAGGCAATCCGAAAGGCGCGCTGCATGCCCACCGTGTTTTGCTTGGCCATTTGCCCGGTGTAGAAATGTCGCATGACTTTTTTCCGCAAGCGGGGGATTGCATATGGACACCTGCGGATTGGGCGTGGATCGGCGGGTTGCTGGATGTGCTGATGCCTGCCTTGCATCATGGCGTTCCCGTCGTGGCGCACCGCTTTCCAAAATTCGACGGACGTGCGGCCTTTGAATTGATGGCCAGGCACAAGGTTCGCAATACTTTCCTTCCCCCTACAGCCCTCAAGATTATGCGTCAGGTTGCTGATCCGCCCAAAGTTGATCTGCGCTCTGTCGCGTCTGGAGGTGAAACGCTAGGCGCAGAGTTGATCGCCTGGGGGCGAGAAGTTTTGGGCACGACCATCAACGAATTTTACGGTCAGACCGAATGCAATATGATCGTTTCGTCCTGTCAAGCAATTGCGCCGGCAGTACCGGGTGTCATGGGGTTTGCGGTGCCAGGGCATGAAGTACGCGTCCTGGCAGAAGGTGATGAAGAAGGGCCCATCGCTGTTCGCGCACCTGACCCCGTGATGTTTCTTGGCTATTGGAACAATCCTGAAGCCACGGCCGAGAAATTTGTGACAATTGACAATGAGAAGTGGCTGTTGACCGGAGATACAGGCGTCATGACGGACAGCGGGCGGATCCGGTTTGTCGGGCGCGACGATGACATCATCAGTTCTGGCGGCTACCGAATTGGCCCAGCCGAAATCGAAGATTGCTTACTGTCCCATCGGGCGGTGCAAATGGCCGGGGTTGTGGGCAAGCTTGACGATCTGCGTGGCACGATCGTAGTGGCTTTCGTTCAATTGACGCCAGGGTATCAACCCTCCGGTGAATTGGCGAAAGAAGTCGCGTCGCATGTGAAAGCGCGGCTTGCTGCGTATGAGTATCCGCGTGAAGTCCATTTTCTTGAGGCGATGCCGCAGACCGCCACAGGTAAAATCATTCGCGGAAAATTGAGGGAAATGCTGAATGGCTGATGTGGTGTTGCTGGACGTTCAAGACAAGATTGCGCGGGTGACAATCAATCGCCCCGATCAACGCAACGCGGTGAACATAGATGTGTGTCACGCCATGCGCAGCATTTTCGATGAGATTGAACGAGACAAGAGAATATCAGTGACCGTATTGCGCGGCGGTGGCGAGGTGTTTTGTGCCGGTATGGATCTAAAGGCTTTCGCCGACGGGGATGGAGAGGACATACTTTTTGGCCAATATGGCTTTGCAGGTTTCGTCAAACGCCAACGCAGAAAACCGGTTATCGCGGAAGTGCAAGGCGCAGCGTTGGCTGGTGGTTTTGAAATCATGCTGGCGTGCGACATGGTGATCGCGGCCGCCAACGCGCGCTTTGGCCTTCCCGAAGCGAAATTGGGGCTGGTCGCCGGAGCAGGTGGCGGTTTGCGGTTGGCTCAACGCATTCCGAGGGTTCGTGCCAATGAGATATTGCTGACAGGAAAAACCTTTGGTGCTGAAGTCGCGCTGGAGCTTGGTCTGCTCAACGCTGTTGTTCCGAAAGCCCAGACGCAGAATTATGCAATTGATCTGGCAACTGAAATCGCAGCCAATGCCCCGCAATCGGTGGCTGAAAGTTTGGCGCTTTCTGACGCCGCATTTCGTGAAATCGAAGATTGGGAAACGAATGACCAAAAATTGCGTGAAATTGGCAAGACAGCTGACGCGCGTGAAGGAGCACGTGCGTTCATGGAAAAGCGAAAACCAAGGTGGAATGGATAACGAGGCAGCTAACAACGCCAAATACTTTTACCCAAAAGCAGTCGTTGGCGCAGCCGCCGCGAAAGCCCAGTTTGTCCGCACACCGACGTTTAAGCCTACCAAAATGCTGCACCATGCATGAATGTCCGGTTTGGCAGGCCGCGCCGCAGCATTAACAAACTTGTCCAATGTCCGGTTTGGGCCGAACATGTACGGGAGGTCAAATATTTGCAACGGCAGCTATGTCCGCATAGCGGCCACTCGAGGTTTAGAATTGCTGCAATATGCATAAATCCGCAAACCAGCCCCTGGCCCTCTCGCTGCGCTCCACCACAACTGCCGCAGTTACTGCCCCGTTACCGACGATCGCCCGCAATTCCTGATCGGTAATACCGCCCCGCAAGGGCTCCTACCACCCCAGCTAGCACTCTCCCGACATTGTTGTATCAACGGCGAGCCGCACCCGCGCAGCAGAATGCCCTTTACAGGTGGCGGGGGTGTGAGCCGATCTGACCCGGGAAGGTCATTGCCACAGTCTAGAGAAGTTCGTGGTCCGTACCGTTGGCCCAGTGATCCCAATCGTCTCGCTGATTGTCCGCCCGCGTCCCTTCCTCGAGATGCTCTAGTCGGGGACCCTAAAACCAGTGCTTCTTGACGAAAAGACTTTGAACGCGTTCATGATGCCCGTTCAACAAAACTGAGCTTCCTAGCGGCGACAATAAGTTAAGGCACCTTGCATGTTGTTAGCGCGCCAGCCTGAGACTTAGCCAGTCCAACGTTACCCAATGTAATGCCTGCCACGTTTGTGACTTATGCAAGGTGCCACGGATCTTTTGAGAAAGTATCAACCCATCTCTTCTTGGCACTCAATCGCGGCTTCAAGAGCGAGGGAGCTGCCTGTCAGGTCAATCGACATGACCTCGCCCTGTTCGTTGTAAAGCGTCATCACGTATTTCTGCGCAATGTCGAACAGGAAATCGCTGTTGTCGAATGCGATGTCTGCACCGGGAACGCCGTTTAGGTAAATCCCGTATGCATCCGCCGTGTATTCTTCACCGTCGAGATCGAACAGTACGGGATAGTACGCACCCTCTTCTATATCGCCCCAAGCGCCGTTGAACGCAGTGACGTAGCCGCCGCCGTTGTTGCGATCAAAGCCGATGCGCACGACCGATCCATCGTTGAATTCAGACTGGATCAGGCATCCGTCACCCAATGAAGGATCTATATAGACATCCCAGTAATCAGACGATCCCCATTCTAGCAAAGATTGGGCCGAGCCTGATGTGGCGACGGCTGCGCCTAGAACAGCGGATAATGCGAGTGTTTGAAATTTCATGTGGGTTCCCCAATACATAGATTATGATCAATGTAGTTCACGCTCGCACCCTATTTGCAAGATGTCTTTAAGGTCGCCTGGGCCATTCTTGGTTTTGTACCGCCCCAAGTGTGTCCCTCGTCAGGGTTTTGGGAACCAATGGCAGCTTAAGCTAAACGAGTGTTTGGCCCATCTGGTTGGTTTAATTATGCGTCGCGGTTCACGTATCGCTTACACCGTCGGCATAAAAAAATCCTATTTACACAAGTGAATCTGGGCTGTCTCCAACAGGTCTCGAACAAACCGCGTAATTTCGGCGTAGTTATCGAGCATGTTTTCGGCATCGAGGCGGGTTGAGGCAAAAACCGCTAACGTCAAGGATGCCCCAAACTCATTTACGTATGCGCTATAGATATCCCTTGCGGCAATCAAAGGATGTTCATAGTTCGGGCAAAAATCAAATGAGTAGTGCGTGATGCAACTACCTCCATTGGTTGCACATCGAAACACCCGCGTTGATGCTTCATCAATTGGCAAACGCTCAGGGCGAACGCCAGCAATTGGAACAACGATCTGGGACCAAATAAAGTATTTTGAGGTACGTTTTGGTTCAATCTGATTGTTTCCGTAAGATAATTCGACATCCCAGATTTCATTTGTGCGTGGCACAAGACGAATATCAATTCCCGAGTTTGGGAGCCGCGGCCGAATATCTCGTCTAAGCGACATGAGATATGTCATATCCCCGTGGAAAAAAAGGCTGGGGACCCCACCGAAATGGCTCCTGAGTGCGAATTCGACACCGGGAACGGCATTTTCACAAATCTTGATGTAGCGGTTGCCTATATCAATACTATCCAAGATTGCGGGCAATTCATCGACGCAGCTTTGATCATAAGTTTGCGCCGAAGCGTCGGGCGTCGACAAGCCCAATGCGGCAAAAATAGATAAAGTGACTGCCCTGATCGAACAAACATTCATTAGCGTCAAAAACTCCATGCAATTCAATTACAAGTTGCAATGGGTCTTAGTTTGCCTCTTGGTTCAATGGAAGAACGACCCGTACTTATTAAAATCTTATGATCGCCTGCTAATTTGAAAGACCAAAGGCAACACCACCCCTACCTGCGATCGCTGACGACTGAGGACATTGTTTTCAGGACTGTTAAAGCGCGGGTGCGGCTCGCCTTTGATACAACAATGTCAGGAAGACGCTGGCTGGGGGGAACTCTAAAACCAACAACAATGGATCAATCTGTTATGGAAAGTGCCGTTCCTTAATCCTTGATCTGGATCAAAGACAAACGGCCAAGAGCATCTAGTGTTTATCGGACATAGGATGAGGATACGGCAATGAGTCTTAAATCAATCACAACCTTCCTACATGATCCCGCTGCTGAACAAAGTGCCTTGGAATACGCTATCCAAGCTGCACGAAAATGGGATGCGCATCTCCATGTTGTTATCGCAGGGGTGAACCGGATCGATCCCAATTTCTATTATGCTGGTGCGCAGGCAATCGCGATCCAGACCAACTTTGACGAGGCATCTTCCGATGCAGTCAAGTTAGAGGCCTTGGTCCGCGATCGGTTGCATGCTGAAGACATCAACTGGGATGTTGAAACGGTGTCATTGATGGCAAGTGGCATTGAAATGTTCTTAGGCTATCATATGCGTTTTTTCGATATGGCAATCCTACCTTTGCCATATGCCGAGGGCAGATCACATGTTGATGTGTCGGCCTTTGAGGCTTGCATCTTTGGCGCGTCAATACCTGTTATTGCCGTTCCAAACGGGTTTTCTGGATCGGCCCCTGACAAGCATATTCTTGTCGCTTGGGACGATGGACCAGAAGCTATGTCCGCCGCTCGTAGCGCACGCCCAATTGCGGGTTCAGTTGATCTTACTGAGGTTTGTGTGATCCATCCGACGCGTGGCGGGATGGATCAATCCAATCCGGGTGAGCGCATCGCGCAGTTCCTTGTTCGGTCCGGTGCAAAGGTCGACCTGACCGTAGTACCCAAAATGCAGAGCGATGTTGCTACGCAGTTGTCGCGGCGTGCGAATGAAACAGCTGCCGAATTGATTGTCATGGGGGCTTACGGCCATTCACGCCTTCACGAAGCAGTACTTGGTGGTGTGACGCGATCTATGTTGCGGGATGCAGCGGTTCCCGTCTTGATGGCGCATTAAGCTGCGCTATGAACATCAAACGATGGGATAACCCCGCGTGAAAACAGGAGTAGACTATGTTTAGCGTTTCGAAAAAATCAGACAGCCGCGTCGATATTGCGATCAGTGGAAAACTGGATGCTAAAGCAATGGAGGCCGCTTTAAGCGAGCTTGAAGTGCAAACAGAGAACATGACGGATGGTCGCATGCTCTACACAATCTCCGAAATAGAGCTTCCAACGTTTGGTGCATTGCGTGTTGAATTTACGCATATGCCAAAGCTTTTCAGCCTAATTTACAAGGTCAAGAAATGTGCTGTTGTCGCAGATGCAGCTTGGGCAAGGGCTGCGGCTTCGGTTGAAGGTGCTTTGGTGCCCGGTATGAAGATCAAAACCTTCACGCCTGACCAATTAGATCAAGCCGAGGCATGGCTTTCCACTTAAGCAAACTGCGTGAATGGAAACTGCCTATTTAGCCTACGGTGACATCGCACCAGATCGGCAAATGATCCGAGGCGCGCTTAGTAAGATCAGTTTGAACGACCCCAGCATCGCGCAATGTAATCTTCTCACTAATTGCAAATCGATCAAGTGCGGCGATCGGGCGGCGAGCATGAAAGCTGTGCCCTGGTGAATGAACTGCAAAACGGCCATCAAGCGACTTGAACCCGTTCGTTGCAGACCACTCGTTCATGTCGCCTGCAATAAGGGTATGTTGGCTATCGGTTGTTGCTTCGCAAATCGCCCGAAGTTGAGCCGTCCGATTTTTCCGACGTAGCCCCAAATGCGTTGCCACGATACTAAGCTCTGAGCCATCATCAAGATCGATGCGTACGGCTCCTCGGGGTTCAAATCCTGGCAGGTCTATACGCTTTGCATCGCGGATCTTAATCCCACGCCGCACAAGAACAGCATTCCCATGCCACCCTAAACTGACTTGGTTTTCTGATATTTCAACAAGCTCAAAGTCAGTTTCTGCGTCTATCATTTCACGGGGTATAGCGGGGTAGCGCACGCCAAGTCGCTTGTCAGCTTCCTGCAAAACCACGACGTCGGCACAAATTGAGTTGATAACTCGAACGATACGCTGCGGCAGCACCTTTTGATCAAGCCCGCGGGCTTTGCGCATGTTGTAGCTGCCGATCCTTAGCTCTTTATGTCCCATAGTTTATATATAGGATGTCAGGCTTCAATTCTAACCACGTGGCAGCAAAAAGTGATGAATAGTCTTAGGAACACAAACAAGCTCATGCTAGCGATTTGGGCTCTGCTCTTCGTGACAGGCCTCGTTGCGTTCGGCCTTGGCCGCTGGTCATTGGGTGCAGTTAGTTTGGTAACGCTACTGCTGTCACTTTTACCGCTGCTGCTTGCTTCAAGATGGTCATTGTCTCTGCCATTGCCATTCCTTCTGGCAACCACTCTTTTCTTTATCGCCTCTATTTTCCTAGGAGAGGCGTTCGATTTCTATGAACGACTTTGGTGGTGGGATCTTGGTTTGCACGGCGCGTCTGCAATCGGTTTTGGATTAACCGGATTCCTATTCGTTTTCATGTTATTTGAGGGGGATCGCTTTAGCGCACCAGCAGGTGCGATAGCCTTTATTACATTTTGTTTGGCCATGACTATTGGGGCTGTTTGGGAGGTTTTTGAATTTCTGATGGATCTTACGTTTAGTTTGAATATGCAGAAATCCGGCCTGAACGACACGATGGGCGATTTGATGATCAATGCTGTGGGTGCGCTGATTGCGAGTGCGACAGGATACTTCTATTTAACGCGAAGTTCGGCAGGCATCCTAGGAAGCGTCTTGAAAGAGTTTATAGCTCGGAACAGGCGGCTTTATGAAAGATCTCGAGAGCGGCTTAAAAAATAAGGTTGATTGCTTGTATAGGCAGCAGCCCTACGGCGTCATCGTTTGAGAAAAAGCGCCGCGCTCTGTCTCTTCCCTATTTTGTAAACAGAGGGATGCTTTTTCTCTGGGCTGACCACAAGGCGTTGGGCTATAGCAGTCCGTTGTTCGTACCGTTGGCGCAGTGGTCTCGTTGATTGTACGACCACCCCCCATCCTCTAGATGTTCTGGACCGTTGCTGCATCTTGGACACGGGATCACCGGCCTAACGAACTTGGCTAGACTGTTGCATCGGCCTCCCCAAGTCAGATCCGCTCCCCCCCCGCCACCCGTAAATGGCAGCTTTCAGGGCATTCTGGAGCCGGTATGCGGCTCGCCGTTGATACAACAATGTCGGGAAGACGCTGGCTGGGGTGGTCGGAACCTAAGCGGTTTGCAGTGATCATATAACCGTCTGTTTTGAAGAGATTAATAACGATTAAATTCTGCCCATCACACCTTTTGCGTGTCGTAATGGGGCACCCATTGGTTCAAATCGAAAGACCCCTTTTAGAACTTTGGGATTTAGCTTGTTGGGGAATAACTCGGATGTATATGAGGCGCATAAGCTGACGCGAACGGCCCAAACTAGATCTTGGTCGCCCGTGCCACCCGATGCTGCGGTGTGGCTTTACGCCTCACTTCACTTTTTTCCTGTTATTGATAGTGCAGGTTTTCCGTTCTGAGACCCCGCTGTTGCAGAAACCTTTGGTTTCTCTTTTTTGGGTTTCTTGGTTTCTTTCTGGCTGTTTTTACCTTTGGCCATCGAATGTCCTTTCAATATGTCGCAATCCGATGCCAAAATAGCATCGATTGCACTGTGCTCGTTCACTGATTGCATGTTCTGAGCGGTCGGTTGTGTTTAAAACGATTGGCATAGGATGCGGTCATCGCATTCTCTATTTCATTCTACATGCCGCAGTGCAGACTGTGGCGAACTGCTGTCGCGATAGCAACAAGTTTGAGATTCTATTGGCCCATTACGGACCTTGCAATTGCACTTGGTCACGCGGCATCGCGTTACATAATTGATCAATTGATTTCAAAATAGTCAGCACCTACCGAGCCGATCACTTTCGGCACTCGGTCAAATAAGTTTGTGCCCAATAATTAGGCGGCACCGCTGAAAGATGGGGCATTTAGATAAGAGTTTAGGTTTCTGAATTTCAACCTCGCCCATTTCTTGCAACGTTGAACAATTCTCGCCACCACTTGGTCGTCTAAATCCGACGAGGTGCCCTTGAACTCCCAACTTGCCATTGCGTCAACGGCCAAGCTTCAGCGTGCCCGCGGCCAGCTGAGCATAAGCGTGCAGCGTGCCAGTGGCGACGTCACCCGGCTTCGGAACTTGCGCCAGCAAGGGTCGTATCGTGCAATTTTTCCACGCGCCATTGGTGGAAATGTAGAAGCGGTGATCATCAATACCGCTGGCGGCGTGACGGGTGGGGACAGGTTTACCACCAGCGTCACAGCCCATCAGGCCGCACAAGTGAGCGTTACAACCCAAGCAGCCGAACGTATTTACCGTGCAACGGAACCTGCGACGGGTGTGATGAAAACCACGCTTTGCGCTGAACAAGACACGCAGGTTTATTGGTTACCGCAAGAAACGATCTTGTTTGACGGGGCCAGATTGCACCGCAGCCTTGATGTTGATCTGCACACTACCGCCAAATTCCTGATGGTTGAGCCTCTGGTTTTCGGGCGCGAAGCCTCGGGCGAGACCCTGCGTTCTGGAACACTTGATGACCGTGTCAGCATCGCCTGTGGCGGGCAGCCAATCTATCTCGACCGTATCAAGCTTGAAGGTGATATAGCAGCTTCGCTCGCGCGGCCCGCCGTCGCAAACGGTGCGCGTGCGGTTGCAAGCATCGTGTTGGTTGATCCCAAAGCGCAAAGCCTTTTGGCTGGCCTGCGTGAACTGCTACCGCCGAACGCCGGCGCGAGTCTGTTGTCCGATACCGTCCTTGTGGCGCGCATCTTGGCCGCCGACAGCTATGCCCTGCGCTGTGCCCTTTTCCCAATCCTGACCTTACTGACCAACAACGCCGTGCCCAAAAACTGGAGACTTTAACCGATGCAACTGACCCCGCGAGAAAAAGACAAACTGCTGATCTCCATGGCCGCCGAAGTGGCCCGCAAGCGTCTGTCGCGCGGGGTTAAACTGAATTATCCCGAGGCGATTGCACTGATAACGGATGCGGTGGTCGAGGGTGCACGCGATGGCCGATCTGTCGCTGATATGATGGAGGCCGGCGCCCATGTCATCACCCGCGAACAATGCATGGATGGCATCCCCGAGATGATCCACGACGTGCAGGTCGAGGCCACGTTTCCCGATGGCACCAAACTTGTCACCGTTCACAACCCGATCAGATAGGAGAGCCTCATGATCCCCGGAGAGATTTTCCCAGCAGATGGAGATTTAATCCTGAATGCCGACCGAGAAGCGATCACCTTGATGGTGGCCAATACCGGTGACCGGCCTGTGCAGGTGGGCAGCCATTACCATTTCGCCGAATGCAACGGCGCCTTGGATTTTGATCGCGCCGCCGCATATGGCCGCCGCCTTGATATCGCTCCTGGCACCGCCGTGCGGTTCGAACCCGGCCAACGCCGCAAGGTCAACCTGATCGAAATGTCAGGCGCGCGCCGCATCTTTGGTTTCAACAATAAAGTCATGGGAGACCTGTAATATGGCCACTTCAATCAGCCGCGCCGATTACGCCGCCATGTTTGGTCCCACCGTGGGTGATAAAATCCGTCTTGCCGACACCGATCTGATTATCGAAGTTGAACGCGACCTGACCGCAGAACGCTCCGGTGGCGGCAACGGCATGTCCTACGGCGAAGAAGTCAAATTCGGGGGCGGTAAAGTCATCCGTGACGGTATGGGGCAATCCCAAGCAACGCGCGCTGCGGGGGCAGTCGATACGGTCATCACCAACGCGCTGATCGTCGATCATGCGGGAATTTATAAGGCCGATGTCGGCCTGCGCGACGGACGTATTCACAAGATCGGCAAGGCGGGCAACCCCGACACCCAACCGGGCGTTGATATCATTGTTGGACCGGGCACAGAAGCGATCGCAGGCGAAGGGCGCATCCTGACCGCGGGCGGGTTTGACAGCCACATTCATTTTATCTGCCCACAGCAAATCGAAGACGCGCTGCACTCTGGCCTGACTACGATGTTGGGCGGCGGTACGGGGCCAGCGCATGGCACATTGGCCACGACCTGCACGCCAGGTCCTTGGCATATAGGGCGGATGTTGCAGGCCGCAGATGCGTTTCCGATGAACCTTGCGTTTGCGGGTAAAGGCAACGCAAGCCAGCCTAATGCGCTCGTCGAAATGGTCAAAGGTGGCGCATGTGCGCTGAAACTTCACGAGGATTGGGGGACTACCCCCGCAGCTATTGATTGCTGCTTGTCGGTGGCCGATGACATGGACGTGCAGGTGATGATCCACACCGATACGCTTAATGAATCGGGCTTCGTGGAAAACACTATGGCGGCCGTAAAGGGCCGCACCATTCATGCGTTCCACACCGAAGGTGCGGGCGGCGGTCATGCACCAGATATCATCAAAATCTGTGGTGACGAAAACGTATTGCCAGCGTCCACCAACCCGACGCGACCCTATACGGTCAATACGTTAGAAGAACATCTGGATATGCTGATGGTCTGTCACCATCTCGACAAATCTATCCCCGAAGATGTGGCCTTTGCCGAAAGCCGGATCCGTCGCGAAACCATCGCCGCCGAAGATATCCTCCATGACATGGGTGCGTTTTCAATCATCGCCTCTGATAGCCAAGCCATGGGCCGCGTGGGCGAGGTGTTGATCCGCACGTGGCAAACAGCCGATAAGATGAAAAAACAACGCGGGCGCTTGCCCGAAGAAACGGGTGATAACGACAACTTTCGTGTCCGTCGCTATATCGCGAAATATACCATCAACCCCGCGATTGCCCATGGGATCAGCCGCGAAATTGGCAGTATAGCCGAGGGCAAACGCGCCGATCTTGTGCTGTGGAACCCCGCTTTCTTTGGTGTGAAAACCGAAATGGTCCTGATGGCGGGCACGATTGTCTGTGCGCAAATGGGCGATCCGAATGCGTCGATCCCCACGCCGCAGCCCGTCTATTCGCGGCCCATGTTTGGCGCGTTCGGGCGGTCGGTAGAACACTCCGCGGTCTGCTTTGTCTCGGCAGCGGCCCAAGCAGACGGGATCGGCGACAAGCTTGGTTTGGCGAAACAAACCATCGCTGTGGAAAACACCCGCAACATCGGCAAATCCGATTTGATCCTGAACACAGCCACCCCGCAGATGGAAGTAAACCCCGAAACCTACGAGGTGCGTGCTGATGGGGAATTGCTAACCTGTGAGCCCGCCTCAGAACTGCCCATGGCCCAGCGGTATTTCTTGTTCTGATGGCTGATTTCATTACACAAACAACCCGCAAGGCAGGCACTTGGGCCGGTGCATTTGCGCAATGTGTCCTGACCTACGATGATCGGTTTTTGCGGCGCAAGGTAATCAAAACGACACAGGATGAAACACTGCTGGTCGACTTGGCCCACACCACGTCGCTTGGCCACGGTGATGCCCTCGCGCTTGCCGATGGTCGTCTAATCGAGGTCATCGCCGCCCAAGAACCATTGCTGCAAATCACCGGCGATTTGGTTCAACTGGCATGGCACATCGGCAATCGGCACACCCCTTGTCAGATTGAGGCCGACCGTTTGGTGATCCAGCATGATCCGGTCATTGGTCACATGTTGGAACATCTTGGGGCGACGGTTACTAAAGTGATTGAACCCTTCAGCCCCGAAGGCGGCGCATACGGCCATGGCCGCACCCATAGCCACGACCACGGTCACACAGCCCATGACCACTGACGTTCTGACCCTGTCCCAGCTGCTCTCGCCCAGCTTTCCAGTGGGGGCGTTCGCTTATGCACACGGGTTGGAAACTGCGATCGATGACGGGGCGATCCATGATGTTGAAAGCTTGCAAGTATGGCTGCTGGACCTGCTGGACCATGGTGGAGCAAATGCGGATGCCGTGTTGTTGAACGTCGCTTACAGATCAGATGACCCGCTGATCGATGCAACGGCGCGCGCCTTTGCCGCGTCGTCAGAACGACTGATGGAAACAGACCTGCAAGGGGCCGCGTTTTGCGACACGTTGCGGGCAGTTTGGGGCCATGAGTTGGGGCGGCTTTGCTATCCCGTTGCCGTGGGGCGGGCTGCAGCCATCTTGGATCTTGATGTTGAACTGACGACAGCCATGTATCTTCAGGCCTTTATCGGCAATTTGACTGCTGCTGCCATGCGCTTGATCCCTTTGGGGCAAGTTGACGGGCAGAAAACGCAGGCCGCATTGAAACCACGTTGCGCTGCACTTGCCGTAGAATTCGATGGGGCCACGTTAGACGATCTGCACAATTCCGCATGGCTGTCTGACATCGCGGCCATGCGGCACGAGGTCCAATATTCACGCATTTTTCGGAGCTAAAAAAATGGCATCACAAAACGGACCTTTGCGCATCGGCATTGGCGGCCCAGTGGGCGCCGGTAAAACCACCCTGACCGCCGCACTGGCGCGCATTTTGCACCCGCATCTGTCGATCTGCGTCATCACCAATGACATCTACACCCAAGAGGACGCAGAGGCGTTGATGCGCATGCAAATCCTACCAAAAGACCGCGTGATCGGTGTGGAAACCGGTGGCTGCCCGCATACCGCCATCCGCGAGGATGCCTCGATCAATCTGGCGGCGATTGCCGAGATGCAAAAGCGCCATGCAGAGCTTGAGATTGTCCTGATTGAAAGCGGCGGTGATAATCTATCGGCCACCTTCAGCCCCGAACTGGCCGATGTGACCGTTTATGTGATCGACGTGGCCGCAGGCGAAGAAATCCCCCGCAAGGGCGGCCCTGCCATCACAAAATCGGACATTCTGGTGATCAACAAAACCGATTTGGCCCCCCATGTGGGCGCGTCACTGGATGTGATGGAGCGTGATGCGAAACGGATGCGCGGCGACAAGCCGTTTGTGTTCACAAGCCTGCGCGGCGGCCAAGGTGCCGCGGCAGTCATTGATCTGCTATCAAAAATCGGCGGGTTCAGCGCACTTGACTAGACCATGACAGCATCAAACAGTGTTTGGCGGTCCAACCCGTCAGCACGGCTTTCAAACGACACCTGACCACGTTTCATGACCGTAAATTGATCGCCCAGATCAAATGCAAAATCAAAGAACTGCTCGACCAGAACAATCGCCATGTCGCCTTGATCGCATAGGGTGCGGATAACATGGCCGATCTGTTGGATGATGTTGGGCTGGATGCCTTCGGTCGGTTCGTCCAGCAACAAAACCTTGGGCCGCGTGATCAAGGCACGGGCGATGGCAAGCTGTTGTTGCTGCCCGCCCGACAGGTCGCCACCACGGCGGTCCGCCATGTCCTTGAGCACGGGAAACAGATCATAGATGTGATCTGGCACCGCGTGGTCTGGTTTGTCCAAACAGGCAAAGCCAGTCTGGAGGTTTTCGACCACAGTCATCATCGCGAACACCTCGCGGCCCTGCGGAACATAGGCGATGCCTGCCTTGGCCGCGTCAAATGCGGTCAGATGTGATTGCGGTGTTCCGTCCAGCACGACCGTCCCCTCAGCATAGCGATGACGGCCTGCAATCGCCTTAAGCAGGCTCGTCTTACCAACACCATTCGTGCCCATCACAGCGGTGACTTCACCCGCTTTGGCATTCAGTGACACACCATTGAGGATCTGGCTTTGCCCGTATTTCAGGGTCAGGTTTTGGATGTCCAACATGGTTTAGCGCCCCAGATAAACGTCAATGACGTCTTGGTTTTTCGTGACATGATCAAGCGAGCCTTCGGCGAGAACCGACCCTTGGTGCAACACAGTCACTTTGCAATTCAAACGCCGGATAAAATCCATGTCATGTTCAACAACCACAACCGCGCGGGTCTTGGCGGCACGCACTAGGATGTCCGTGGTCTGTTCGCGCTCAACAGCGGACATGCCCGCCGCAGGTTCATCCACCAACAGCAAACGCGGGTCTTGGGCCAAGAGCATCCCGATTTCCAACCACTGTTTTTGTCCGTGGCTTAGCGCACCAGAGGTTTGATCCAAATGATCCGACAACCCGATTTCATCGCTGATCGCACGTACGCGATCCTGTGTATCGGCGGCCACGCGATTGAACAAAAGGTCCAGCGGTCGGCGCGGATTTTTGAGCGCCATAGTGATGTTTTCGCGCACGCTCTGTGCCTCGAACACCGTGGGTTTTTGAAACTTGCGCCCGATGCCCGCTTGGGCAATTTGGCTTTCTGACATGCCCAATAATGAAACGGACTTTTCGCCCCAGATGACATAGCCCTCGTCAGGTTTTGTCTTGCCTGTCACGATGTCCATAAAGGTGGTTTTGCCCGCACCATTGGGCCCGATGATGGCGCGCAATTCTGGCTCGCCAATTTTTATCGACAGGTTGTTGATCGCGCGGAACCCGTCAAAGCTGACCGAAACACCAGAGACTTCAAGAAGCGTACTCATGACTGGTTCCCTTTGCGTGCCAACAGGTCAAACAATCCGCCGATCCCTTTGGGGAAGAACAGGGTGACCGAGACGAATGTCAGCCCCAATAAGACCAACCACCAGTCGGTCCATTTGATGACATAAATGCCAAGGTTGATATCCGGTGCGCTACCGCCTGTGAACCATGATGACATCAGTGACACGACAGCCGCCCCGATCACTGCACCATAAAGCCGCCCGCGTCCGCCAATGGCGACCCAAACGGCCAGATAGATCGACGCGATGGGGGCAATTTCGGCGGGGTTGATGATGCCCGCTTGCGGATAATACAGCGCGCCTGCAACCCCTGCGACCATGGCCGTGACGGTGAAGACAAACAGCTTATAGCTTTCGACGTGATAGCCCAAGAACCGCACCCGCGCCTCGTTGTCGCGAATGGCGCGGATGACCGACCCGAATTTGCCCGCAGTCATCCAAGCGAACAAGAGATACCCCCCCGCCAAAGCTGCAGCAGAGGCCCAGAAAAACCACAGCGACAGGGTCGCTTGAGAGACGGATTCAAGCCCCGGGATGTTTTGCAATCCCGAAAGACCGTTGTTGCCGCGCAAGCCCGTGTCGTTTTGGAAAAAATACAGCGACAAGGCGAGGGTCATCGCTTGGGTCAGGATCGACAGATAAACGCCCGCCACTCGGCTACGGAATGCCAACCAGCCGAAGACAAGTGCCAGCAAGCCTGGCACCAAGACGACAGCCAGTAATTGTAAAGACAGCGAATGGGAAAACGCCCAGATCAATGGGAAATCCGAACTGCCCACGACCCCGAAAATCTGGACCCCGACAGCATTTGTTATCTCGTCTGGCGTGGCAGGCAGAATGTTGTTTTCCAAAGACGCCACAACGATGTCTTTGGTCCGATCATACATCAGCCACATGCCAATGGCGTAGCCCCCGATCCCGAAGAATGCGAAATGCCCAAGGCTCAAGATCCCGCAATAGCCCCAGACAACATCCATCGCGATGGCCACAAGGCACAAGCATAGGGTCTTGCCCAATGTCTTGAGGAATGATGTCGAGATCAATGCGGTGCCTGCGGCCTCGCTCATGACCGACACCACAATGGTAAACAGGGACAGGCCCAATAAGAACCAAAGCACGGAAGGGTTTTTGCCAATGAATGTGTGTTCCATCATTAATCTCCTGCCGCGCGCCCCTTGAGGGCGACGATGCCCTTGGGGCGGAATTGGATGAACAGGATCACAAACATGATCATATAGGTTTGGGCTGCCAGCGTATTGGACGGATTAAGCCATTCAATGCCCTTTTGCCCGAAACCAATCATCGTGGCCCCTGCCAGCGTGCCCCAAACGTTGCCAACCCCGCCGACGACCACGGTCATGAAGCTTTGCACAATGTAGTCTGAACCCATCTCGGATGTGACCTTGGCATAGAGTCCGATGGCGACCCCTGCGATCCCCGCGATGCCAGATCCAAGGCCAAAGGTCATCATGTTGATGCGGTCTGGGTAGATCCCCATCGATGATGCCATGCCCGGGTTTTGGGTGACCGCGCGGACCTCGAGCCCCAACCGCGTACGTTTAAGAATATAAATGATCAGCCCAAGGAACATCAACGCCAGCACGAAAATCGCGATGCGGATATAGCTGATCTGGATCACGTCATTAAACACCCACGCGCCAGCCAACCAATCAGGTGAGGTCAGGGGGCGCGCTTGAGTGCCAAAGATGTTCTTAGCCAATTGTTGCAGCGCAATCGAAATTCCAAATGTCGCGAGCAATGTTTCTAACGGACGGTGGTACAAGCGACGAATGACCAACCTTTCCATCACGACCCCTGCCCCGAATGTTACCGCAAAGGCCAGCGGCAAGGCGATGACAAGAGACACCGTGTAATTGGGTACGAAGAGCTGGACCACATAGCCGGTATAGGCGCCCATCATGATAAATTCGCCGTGCGCCATGTTGATCACGCCCATGACACCGAAGGTGATAGCAAGGCCAATCGCCGCGAGGAAAAAGATCGAGGCAAGCGACAAAGCATCTAGCGTCAGGTCGACCATTTGCGCTGTGGCTACGCGGGTGTCGACCGCACTTAACGCGGTCTTTGCCGCTGCCGTGATATCTGCGTTGGGGTCTTCATATTGATCGTAGAAAACATGATTAACTAAGGCCGCATCGCGCAGGGCATCGGTGATCAGCACGGGCACCAATCCATCCGAAGCCAAAGCCGCATAGGCGGCTTCGCGATTGTCTGGGGCGTTCATTTGCGCCAATGGAAAACCTGCAATGCGGCCGTCGACGATATTGGTCTCCAATGCGCGTTTGATATCGGCAGGTGTCTGTTTGGCAGGTGCCAGCCCCGAATCAACCAAAACAGCATAAGAGACTTCGGGTGTGGCCAATGGATCATGGATCGTGGCGATATTGCCGGTGGGGCGGGCGCTGGCGACGCCTGATGTTGTGGTCAGAATTTGATTCAAAACCGCACGGGCTTCGACAGATGTGTCTGTGGCCAAGCTGTTGATAGCGGAAATGCGCGTAGCTGCATCATCCGCAAAGCGGGCCGATAGAAAATTGGCAAGCTGGATTTTGCGTGCCTTTAAGGCGGGGTCAATCTCGGGGTCAATCGATCCCAATAGCGGGGCCAATTGCGCAGCTTCTGGCCTGCGCGCAATCGAAGCCACAGCCGTTTCGCGGCGCGACACATCAGGGTCGATCAGTTGAAACTGGACCAATGCAGTCCCAATCAAACGGCGCACGCCACCGTTTGGTTTGAGCTGGGTAAAATCAGATTTTTGCGCGGTGGACACGACCTGCGTATCGACGTCCGTCAGCGTCACAATACCGTCAACTTCAACCCCGATGAAGAACACGCCATCGCTGCGTTGCCAGACATTTTTCTCGGACCACTCTTCCAAAAATGTGGTGACTTGGGGCAAACTGGTTGCGGCAATCTCATCAAGTGTATCGCTGATCGAACCACGCGAAGGTTTCGCGATCTCGGCGGCATGAGTTTGCAAAACGGGTTGGAGGTTTTGGGCAACAGCAGCGGAGGCGCTACCGATCATCAGGATCAATGCAATAAGTGCATAACGCATAAGCTGTCTTTCAATAATGTGTAAGCAGGCGCGCAGCAGGACCATGGGGAGGAACTGCGCGCCTGCCACATTGGCTTAGTAGTTGGATGTCAGCTGAACACAGGTTTCTGTTTCAACGTTGTACATCCCACAACCAAGGTCTTTCCAATCAGACTTAAGCACCGCAGAGGCTGGCAGGAAATCTGTCCATGCATCGCCTGGGACTTCAGTGGTCTGGCTGATGATGTCGAACTGACCGTCTGCTTGGATTTCGCCGATCAAAACCGGCTTGGCCAAGTGGTGGTTTGGCAACATCACAGCAGTGCCGCCTGTCAGGTTCGGGTACTCTTGGCCGTACATGGCTGTGCGGACCGCATCGACATCAGTGGTGCCCGCTTCGGTCGCCGCGTTTACCCACATGTTGAAACCGATGTGGTGGGCTTCCATTGGGTCGTTGGTCACGCGTTCTTCGCCAGCGAAGGCTTTCCATGCTGCGATGAAGTCTGTGTTGGCGTCAGATTCTGCCGATTGGAAATAGTTCCAAGCCGCCAAATGACCGACAAGGTTGGATGTGTCCAAGCCGGACAGTTCTTCTTCACCGACAGAGAATGCAACAACTGGGATGTCATCAGCAGAGATACCCGCAGCGGCCAGTTCTTTGTAGAAACCGATGTTGGCATCGCCATTGATCGTGGAAATCACACCGACCTGTTTGCCGTCTGCGCCAAGCGCCACAACATCAGCCACAATTGTGGCCCAGTCAGATTGACCAAATGGCGTATAATTCACAAAGATATCTTCAGCAGCGATCCCTTTGTCCATCAGATAAGATTCAAGAATATTGTTGGTCGTGCGCGGATACACATAGTCCGTGCCAAGCAGTGCGAATTTTTCAACGCCAAGCTCTTCAAGGAAATAATCCGTGGCAGGGATCGCCTGCTGGTTTGGCGCGGCACCCGTGTAGAATACGTTCTTGGACGATTCTTCGCCCTCATATTGCACAGGGTAAAACAGCAGACCGTTCAATTCTTCGATGACAGGCAAGACGGACTTGCGTGACACGGATGTCCAGTTGCCAAAGATCACGTCAACTTCATTGACTGTCAAAAGTTCGCGGGCTTTTTCAGCGAATAAGGGCCAGTCGGATGCAGGGTCGACGACCACGGCTTCCAATTCACAGCCCAACAAGCCACCTTTGGCGTTTTGCTGTTCGATCAGCATCAGCATGGCGTCTTTCAACGTGGTTTCGGAAATCGCCATGGAGCCGGACAAAGAGTGCAAAACGCCAACCTTGATCGGGTTGGCACATTCAGCAAATGCAGTGGAGCCAGCGACACACAGGACGCCGACGGAAAGGGTGGAAAGCAGGTTGGAACGAAGTGTCAAAGGATAGACCCCCTAAATTTCGCCACGCATCCAGATGCATAAGCTAGGCAAGGCCAAGCAAGAATGTTATGCGGATTACGCAGCTTCATGTTGCAGCCATGCGAGGGTTGTTATCTGCCAGGATTGCACCCTCGCGTGGCATTGAATTGCCCGTATTTGGGCTCTTGGACCTTCGAACGATGCCTCTCAGAATGGAAGCTATCGGAACAACTATCGTAATTGATTTGCACGATTTGCTGAAAATTTTGTCATCGTAATAGCGACTGCTCATATTTTCGGCGCAACGAGATGTCAAAGACTGGCCGTTGTAAAAGGTGGCAGCTTTCGCGCTTGCAGCGAATGGCGGCTCTCCGCCAATTTTGTGGAAAAACACCGTGTTGCTGGTGCAGAAAGTGGGGTTT
>JAWUXS010000098.1:0-15954 GCA_034111185.1 Paracoccaceae bacterium
CTGGCGCGTCTACTTCCCGCAGTCAGTGCCGGGTATAGGTGCGGGGTCGATCCTCGTGTTTATCCTGTCCATCGGTTACTACATCACACCGGAATTGGTCGGCGGCACCAAAGGTGTCTTCATCTCCAACCGGATTGCCTATCACATCTCAAGTTCATTGAACTGGGGTTTGGCTGCGGCGCTTGGAACCATTTTGCTGGTGTTAGTACTGGCTCTCTATTGGGCTTACGATCGTATCGTCGGCATCGACAACGTGAAACTGGGGGGCTGATCTGATGGGTGTGCCAATTTATGCATCTACTGGGCAACGTGTCTGGTATTATAGCTTCCGCGTGATCTGTGCTGTGATCTTCTTTTTCCTGATCATGCCAATCGTCGTGATTATCCCGCTCTCATTCAACGCGCAGGACTTCTTTACGTTCACGCCGGAAATGCTAGCGTTTGATCCTGCAGGGTTCTCGACCAAACACTACGAGGACTTCTTTACGAACTCTGACTGGCAGCTTGCTTTGCGCAATTCGCTTAAGATTGCGCCTGTTGCGACGATCATGTCGGTGTCTTTGGGAACTTTGGCCGCGATTGGTTTGTCGCAGTCACACGTACCATTCCGCCGTGCGATCATGGCGATCTTGATCTCTCCGATGATCGTGCCTTTGATCATCTCGGCGACGGGCATGTATTTCTTCTATTCAAACCCGTACATCCCGATCCCGTTCTACGGCAAGCTTGAGCTGCCGTTCACACTGACGGGAACATATATCGGTGTTGTCTTGGCGCACGCGGCTTTGGGCATCCCGTTTGTGATCATCACTGTGACCGCGACACTTGTGGGTTTTGACCAGTCACTGACACGTGCTGCCGCGAACATGGGTGCAGGGCCGGTGACGACATTCTTTAAGATCCAAATGCCACTGATCCTTCCGGGTGTTGTGTCAGGTGGCCTGTTTGCTTTCATCACCTCATTCGACGAAGTCGTTGTGGTGCTATTCGTTGGCTCTGCTGGTCAAAAGACGCTGCCTTGGCAGATGTTCACCGGCTTGCGCGAGCAGATCAGCCCTACAATTCTTGCAGTAGCAACAATCCTGATCGCAGTGTCGATCCTTTTGTTGTTCACAGTTGAGATCCTGCGTCGCCGCTCTGAGCGCTTGCGTGGTTTGTCACCGGGATAAAACCTGCGGAACTAACCTGAGCTAGAATTCATAAGACGCGACCGTAACCGGTCGCGTCTTATTTCGTTCTGTGAAGAAACTTAATGAGATTGCCGCTAAGGCAGAACCGCCAACCACAGCCAGACCGTCAAAATCGAACTAGCAGTACCAATCAGAACTGCAGATGCGGCCACCCGTTTTGCTTTGCCGTACATATTGGCAAAGACATATGCGTTCACGCCGGGTGCCATCGCACTTGTCAAAATGGCCGACCGGAAGGCCTCTTTGCTCAATCCCGTCGCACTTCCCATCGTCCAAACCATTGCCGGATGTAGAACAAGTGAAACAACGACGACAAAGATGATGGTCTTGATGTCACCTTCGGGACGGTAACGGTACAAAACGCCGCCAAGGCCAAACAATGCAGCGGGCAATGCCGCGCGAACCATCAGGTCAATTGCGTCAATCAGCACGTTTGGCATGGGTACCCGCAACAGATTCACCGCGAACCCAAGGGTGATACCTATGATCAACGTATTGCTGAATATCGCTTTGATCACCTTGCCAGGAAGGGCCGCATAAGACCCGCCCCGATTACGGGCGATTTCCATCGCGGTGATGCCAACGCCGTAACAGAACGGAGAGTGCAGGGCGATAATCGCATAATTCGCCTCAAGCGCTGAAGTGCCATACGCGCGCTCAGTTATCGGGAGACCGAGGAGTAGGGAGTTTGAGAACAGCCCACAAAACCCAATAGCGACCGAGTCTTCCCAATCACGGCCGAAAATATAACGCGCACCCAAGAATGCGACGACAAAGCCTGTAAACGCCCCGATGTAGAAACTGCCCAACAAGGCCAGATCAAAGCTTTGCCCAAGGTCCAAAGTCGAAATGGCCCGAAATAACAGGCAAGGAATTGCAAAGCCTTGCGTGAATTTCATCAATGAATCGACACCAACGTCCGAAAAATAACCGCGCCATACAGCCAAATAGCCAAAGCCAAGGACAATGAAGACGGGCAGAATAACGTCGAGAAGAGCGCTCATGGTTCAGCCTTTCGCAGGGTGTACGCATGATGCATCCCGCAGTGACCAGTATAAGTTATGGAACAGCGACGGTGATGGTCATGCCGTCGTAGGCGGGGTGGATGTTGTCAGCCGTTTCTGCTGCCACCGTCGCGTAATCGAGGTCGTTATGCATATTTGTAAGCACGGCTTGGCGTGGTTGCGCCCGTGCGATCCACTCAAGCGTATTTGCCAGATGCGAATGGGTTGGATGCGGCTCACGGCGCAGCGCATCAACGATCCATGTGTCGAGGTTTTGAAGATGGGTCCAAGCCTCTTCAGGGATTTCGGCAACGTCAGGAACATATGCCAAATCACCGATGCGAAAGCCTAGGGATTCGATTGATCCATGGTTCACCTCAAACGGTGTGAACGTAATCTGGCCGCCGGGGCCATTGATTGTCACATCGCCATCAATCAAGTTTAATTCACATATGGGCGGGTAGGGCGATCCTTTGGGCTGCACAAATGCATAACCGAAACGGTCAAGTAGGGAAGTCGATGTATCGCCATCGGCCCAGACTTGCAGCCGCTCGCGCATATTGAAGACAACCATCCGCAGGTCATCTACCCCGTGCACGTGGTCGGCGTGTGCGTGGGTATAAAGAACGGCCTGTAATGTACCGGTGCTTGCGTCCAAAAGCTGTTGGCGCATGTCTGGTGTTGTGTCGATCAGTACGGTTGTCGTGCCCGCGTCGCTGGTACGTCGCACAAGGATACTGCAGCGTTTGCGGCGGTTCTTGGGGTTGGTTGGGTCACAGGCCCCCCATGCGCCACCGGGTGTGTCGGACAAGCGCGGAACGCCACCCGATGACCCGCAGCCAAGGATCGTGATTGTCAGCGTGTCACTCATGCTGACGCCTTCCAGAACAGGCGATCGAAGTTCGCAGTTGTAGCCTTTGCAAACTCATCTAGGGACAGGCCAAAGACCTCAGCACCTTTTGCCGCGGTGTGGGCGGTGTATGCTGGCTCATTGCGTTTGCCGCGATTTGGCACGGGCGCTAGATAAGGGCTGTCTGTTTCGACCAAGATCCGGTCAAGCGGGGCCGAGGCAAAGATATCACGTACCTCTTGGCTTTTTGGGAAGGTCGCGATGCCGGACATCGACAGGTAGAAATCTAGATCAAGTGCGGCTTTGCCCAACGCAGGCGAACTTGAGAAGCAGTGCATCACACACGTGTAAGCACCGTTTGCATATTCATCGGCCAGAATGCGCGCCATATCGTCATCCGCGGCACGGGCATGGATAATCAACGGCAGCTTTGCCTCACGCGCGGCGGCTATGTGGATACGTAGACTTTCTTTTTGGATATCAGCGCTTTCTGCCGTGTAATGATAATCAAGGCCAGTTTCACCAATGCCAACCATCTTGGGGTGTGCAGCAATCTTGAGCAGCTCATCAAATGTAGCCAATGGCTCGTCTGCGGCACTCATAGGGTGGGTGCCAGCGGCATAGAACACCGATGGATACGCCTCAGCGATGGCACGCACAGCAGGCTCGTTCTTAAGTTTGGTGCAAATTGTCACCATGCGCGTCACGCCAGCATCGATTGCGCGTTGGATCACGTTAGGACGTTCCGCGTCAAAATCAGGGAAATCGAGATGGCAGTGGCTATCAACAAGGATCGGAAGGGTCATAAAGGCCGCCTCTTAGGTTGCGGCGACACCTTGCGCCGTCTCTTCAATCTTAAAAACCATATCAAGGATCAAAGCGGCAGGGTCAAGGTTCACCGCCCGTCCATGACGCACCCGCGCTGAAAGGTCCTGCTGCAATTGCGCCCAGCTACGTGCAGCGTGATCGTTTGGTGAAATCCGTGCCAGCAAACGTGCCTCGTTTGGGGCGGCTTGGGTAGACGGTTCGCCCATCAGGCCAGCACGCGCGGCACGTGATAAGAACAGATCAAACAGATCAAGGATCATTCCATAGCGCACCGCATTGGCAGCACCGATGCTTGCGTTGGCAAGTGCAAGTGCGGCGGGGCGATTGACCGATGGCAACCCGTCTAACAACCGCACCAATTCACCATAAATCGCAAGGCCATCATGGTTTATCAATCTGATCGCATCACCAGCCGAACCTGCCGCAAGCACGGTCAACGCCTCGGATGCGTCATTGGGTTGGCCTGCTTGGCCAAGTGCATCGCGCAGCGCATCAGGCTGCAGGATCGAGCAACGCAATTCGCGACACCGCGACCGGATCGTTGGCAGCAGGCGGGACGGTTGATGTGCCACCAGAAGGATCGTCGTATTCGCTGGCGGTTCTTCGAGTTCTTTGAGGATCGCATTTGCCGCGTTGCGGTTCATTTCATCTGCCGCATCGACAATCACAACGCGGCGACCGCCGTCAGCGGCGGACATGTGGAAAAACGATTTCACGCCGCGCACCGCATCGACTGTGATTTCAGTTTTCAGCTTTTTGATTTTATCGTCGTAGGGCCTGCGCACAACGTAAAGCCTTGGGTGCGCGCCCGCTTGGATAAGGCGCGCATTTGGATTTTCTGGTGAAACACTCAGTGACGTTGGGGGCGGAGGTGCGTCAAATAATCCGTCATCCGTAGGCTCTGACAGCAGAAACGCCGCGATTTTCCATGCGAGCGTTGCTTTCCCGATGCCGCGTGGACCTTGGATAAGCCAGCCTGAGTGCAATCGACCAGACGCATAGGCATCAAGAAAGTCAGCCTCAGCCTTGGATTGACCGAAAAGAGTTATGGTTTCTCGGGGGTGCGGTGCGCCCTCGATCCGGTCCGGTTCGGGGATGTCGTCGTTCATAACCGCAGGGCCGCTTGGGCCGCAACTTCGGCTGCGATCTCTTCTGGTGCGCGATTGCCGTTGATCAGGATGCAGCGATCCTTGTTGGTTTCCGCCAACGCAAGAAAGCCGTGGCGCAGCGTCTCTTGGAACCCAAGCCCAAAATCTTCAAACCGATCTTCGCCTGATTTGCGTGCAAGTCCACGTTCAAGCGCTGTAGCGGGATCCATGTCGATAATGAATGTGAGATCCGGTTCGCGGCCAATCATCAATTTATGGAGCTGATCGACGGTGTTGCGAAGGTCGCCGCGCGTTGCCCCTTGGTAGACGCGGGTGCTATCGGCAAATCTGTCAGAGATAACAGTGCGACCAGCCGCAAGTGCGGGCTCAATGGTCTTTTCAAGGTGATCGCGTCGTGATGCGGTAAAAAGAAGAATTTCAGTTTCAGCCGACCAACGATCTGGGTCGCCCGTCAGGACCAGTTGGCGAATTTCTTCGGCACCCGGGCTGCCACCTGGTTCGCGGGTCAGGACAATTTCGTGCCCCTGTACCTCAAGCGTTTTGGCCAAAGCGCGCGATTGGGTGGATTTACCCGACCCATCGATACCTTCGAATGTTATGAATTGGCCCTGCGCCATATCGATTAGCTGGCCTCTGCTTGGGGATCATCAGCGGGGCTTGGGCCAAACTTGTCCCACAATACCTTTGCCGCAACACGTAGACGTATCTCAAATCCGCCAGCAGCCACTGCGCGGTCTGTGACCAACGGCAGGCGCGTTTCTGGCAGGCCTTCAAACTTAATCACAAGTTCGCCCACTTGCTGACCTTCTTCAAAAGGCGCCTCGATTGGGCCATCATAAATGACTTCAGCAGAAACGCCTTCTTGGTCCATTACAGGGACCAGCATCGAAACTGTTTCAGGGACGGTTAGGCCAACGGTATCTTGCTCACCCATCCAAACATCGGCCTCTGCGATGCGGATACCTTCGCGCACGATTTCGCGTTGTGCGAATTGGCGAAACGCCCAGTTTACGATCTTCTCAGCTTCCTCTGCGCGGGCCTGCGTTGATTGCAGGCCTGTCAGAACAAATACGATACGGCGATCACCCTGCTTTGCAGATCCAACAAGGCCGTACCCCGCTTCTTGGGTGTGACCCGTCTTAAGGCCATCCGCACCGATGCCTAGGCCCAATAGCGGGTTGCGATTTCGTGTGTTCGCTGGGTGTTCGCCATCATAATTAAACTCGGCTTCGGCGAACAAAGGATAGAACGTCGGATAATCCGTGATCATTCGGTTTGCCAAAATACCAAGGTCGCGCATGGACATGCGGTGACCGACAGCTGGCCAACCGTTCGAATTGGCAAATGTCGAATTCATCATACCCATCTGTTGGGCGCGGGTCGTCATTTGTTGCGCAAACCCTGCCTCGGTCCCGTTCCGCGAAAGTGCCTCGGCCAAGACACAAGACGCATCATTTCCAGACAGTACGATGACGCCCCGCAGCAGATCCTCAACTTTTACGCGGTCGGTCGTGTCCAAGAACATCGTTGAACCGGTATAGTTCATGCAGTGCTGTGATACCGGTAGGACCGTGTCCGCAGTCAAAATTGCAGACTGTCCGTTCAAAGGGCTAATTGCTTCAAACGCCATATAGAGCGTCATCAGTTTAGACATTGACGCAGGTGGCAGCGGTTGATCTGCGTTCTTTTCCAGCAATATCGTGCCCGTTGTCTGATCAAAGACATAGGCCGCAGTTGCGCGCGTATCGAATGACTGCGCTGATGCAGCCATAGGCGCACAGCCCAAGATTAGGCAGAATGCTGCCATTCGCTGAATTGTCTGTTTCATAGCTTACTCCGAACGGTGGCAGTCGTTAGTTGGTCACGAAATAGGCGTCGCTAAAGCCAAGCGCTTTGACCTTATCCAAGATCGCAGCCCGATCACCCGAGGTTGGCGCAGGGCCCACAATAACCCGCCAGAACGGGCGACCTTGGCTTTCTTGCGCAAGCACGTTTGTTGAAAGGCCATCAGCCCGCAAACGTGTTGCATTGCGTGTCGCGTTTGCTTCGACGCTGAAGATACCAATCTGGATATATGGCTTTGCCAAAGAGGACGCAGTTGGTGAAGGCGCTGCTGGTGTTGGTGCAGGCGCAGGAGTGATCGCAGCGGTTGTGACCTCTTGGTCTGCTGCATCAATCGCGGCGGCCGCACCTGCGAGTGTATCAAGCGCTGATGCTGTTACTTCGTTTGGGGCGTCGAAATCAGAAACGGCTGTGGCGACGGGCGCTGCAATTACCGCGTCCTCACGGCGCAATGCAGTTACACTTAGTGTCGTTGGTGACCCTGCAAGAACGCCGAGTGCCTCAGCCGCATCAGACGAGATCTGAAGCGCGGGTCCTGGGTTATCCCGCTCGCGACGGAAAAGGGCGCCGATGACAAATTTGTCGTTAGCTGCGTTACGAATAATAACGCGCTCGGGATCCGACACGTCTGGGTGGGCGACCCAAACACCACCTAATGATGGTCGGCCATCCCATAGTCCCTGCTCTGAGACTTGAAAAATTTCGGGAGCTTCGACATCGCGCTGCTCAAGTTGAACACCTGCGCCCGATGCTGCTGCGACCGCAGCTGGTGCCGTATCAGCGGTTTCCGCTGCGTCACCACCAAAGTTGAATTCACCATTCTCGTCACAAGCGGCAAGCGCCAACACTGACAGAACGGCGATGCTACCACGGAGATAGGTTCTTGATTTCAAAAGCTTGCCCGCCATTTTTTACCCCATTACGCGGAGTGCAAGTTGCCTTGCCCCCCATTTGTACTGCTGTTCGGATCAAAATTTAGATCCTGCAATCGTTCAGTGGCGGCGCGTTACGGCCTCTTCCTCTGAGCGATATACAAATTAGTAACGTTAGATGCGGTCTAAGGGAAGAGTTGTGACGTTTTGGTCGGCGGATTTCCACAACGACGAAACATGCTTTCCGAATCAATTTATACCCCTTAAGAGACACCGCACGGAGGTTTGGCAGAGTGGTCGAATGCACCGGTCTTGAAAACCGACGGGCGTGAAAGCGTCCCCAGGGTTCGAATCCCTGAGCCTCCGCCATCACCCTCAAGTTTATTGTGTTAAATCAATATCTTGGGGGATTTTGGTGTCGCTGTGCCCCCCAATTGAGCCCCCACTTGGGAATCTTGCCTCTCTGAGTAGGTCATAGCTTTTTGAGCTATCTGAGCTGCAAATCTTAAATCTTCTGCTGAATTCGCAAACTGACAATCGACTCCTTATCTAGCATCGGATGGCATCGGCGCAATGATATGGGTCAAAACCAATGCCGCTCACCGCCCATGTGGCAAGGTGTGGCAAGGAGATAGACGGGATAGTTTTCGTTCTGTCATTTTTTGCCTCGATCCCGTTGGCGGTATTTCAGTTCGGCTGCTGATCAGAGGAGTGGTTATTATAAGTGTTCCATTCCAGAACCCAAGCGATTGGCAAAAACGGCTTCGACGGGTTGGGTAGGGCAATCTCATTGCTTGAATAACCCAAGATTCATGAGCTGAGGCGCACAAGAGGTTCAAGAACATCAAGTGAGCTGCCGAAAAACGACCCATCAGTTGGGTAGGCAATAAATGTTTCAGAAAGGCAGCCGATTGGGTCACAAATTTTTCAACGATCACTTCGTTGGAATGTATGGAAACAATAGCGAATAGAGCTCTTCGCGCGATACCGGCTTATTAAGGTGCGCGGCCATACCTTCTTGCGAACTACGCTCTTTGTCTTTCGTGAGCGCATTCGCAGTTAGGGCGATGATTGGAACCTCGTTACCAGACGACCTGATGTGTTGAGCAGCTTCATACCCGCCCATTTCAGGCATCTGAATGTCCATTAGGATAACGTCGAATTTCTGGTTTTCGGCAGTCTCAATCGCTTCGGCACCTGAACTTGCCATCGACGTGTCAGCACCACCACGTTTCAGGAATGCCTGAATAACAAGACGATTAAGTTCGTTGTCATCGACGGCAAGGACCTTGAGCCCAAGCAGCGGTAACTCCGGTTCGGATGCTTCTACTGGCGCTGTCATAGCGGCGGTTGGCGTTAAGTCTAACTGTAGATCGATGTGACGCATCAATGCCGTCGGCAGCAATGGCCTTTGCAGCTTGGGTTTGTCGTGCTCTGAATATGTATCGTCAGGCGGATAAAGGACGATCAGGCGCTGGGATTGGTTCTTGTCGCAGAAATCGAAAACATCCTGTGCTACATTACCGTCCAAGTTCACAAGAATGATCTCATCCGCGTTTTCGTTCAGTATCCGGTCTAAGACCGCGCTTGTTTCTGCCGCTGTGGAAATGGACAAAGGTTTGAGCCCAAGATCTTTGAAAAAGCGCGTGAAGATGCCCAAACGAACTTTTTCAGTATCTAGAATATGAACGACCCGCAGGTTCTCTGGCGAAAGGGGCAGAATGTTTGGTTCTTGCTCAGATGCTGGCGTCAAAGGCAGTGTCAGTGTGAATGTACTGCCGACGCCAACTTCGGTTGTTACCTCAAGAGATCCGCCCATTCGGCCCGCCAGATCAATCGAGATCGCGAGGCCCAATCCGGTGCCGCCATAGCGGCGCGAGACTGTTCCGTCAGCCTGAGAAAATGGTTTGAACAGGGCTTCGACCGCGTCTGGTTCAATACCTGGGCCAGTGTCGGTCACCGCGATGATGATTGTATCTGATCCGGCGTCGCTTCGCCGGATTGAAAGCAGAATATGCCCGTTTTCCGTAAACTTGAATGCGTTGCTCAGCAGGTTGGTGACGATTTGCGAAATGCGATGCGGATCGCCGAGCAAACGTGCTGGCAAGTGTGGGTCGATATCAACGAACAGTTTCGGCTGATCTTCGTCTTTCTGATCTAGAACAAAGACGCCCACAGCGCCTTCGGCAATCGCTTCGACCTCATAAGGAATTGACTCAATCGTGATCTTATTTGCTTCGATCTTTGAAAAATCCAAGACGTCGTTGATCACATGCAACAGGCTAGTTCCCGCGCTGCGGATACGCTTAAGGCGTTCACGTTCATCATTGCGCGGGTTGTCTAGTATCATCAACTCGGACAAGCCCAGAATGCCGTTTATTGGCGTTCGAATTTCGTGGCTAATGTTTGCTAAGAACTCACTTTTGGCATTGTTTGCATGATCTTTTTCGCGGTTTGCAGTTAATAGATCAACGTTGCGTGCTTCAAGGTTTTGTAACGCTTGGAATTCTCGCTGACGCACCACGGCAATTGCAGTGGCTGTCAAAAGTGTAGCGAGCGCAATGATGGCAATTAGGAACGTAAATTCGCGGGACATTCCCGAAACCAAAGTGTTCACCGGCAATTTGATCACGTGAACGCCGCGTGCGTCGCCAACTTTCCAGTCGCGTTTGAAGGAATCTGGGTGACTGTTGTGACAAGCCACACAAGTTTCCGCCATGCGAATAGTACGGGCGTAGTTCAGGTGATCTGTTTCAGCCTCACCTCCGCGCTGAAACTCAAAATACTCATCGGCGTCGCTAACATTAATGGAATCAATCGCGCGCCTGTCAAACTCCGAAAGGGTACGATCACTGCGCCAACTGAAGGGATAATCGCTTAGCATCGCGGCGCTGAAGTTAGTGCCGTTTTTTGAAAGGTATTCGGCAAAATTGATGGTTAATGTCGCGGGATAAGGCAGCGAATGTTCAGTTTCTTGGGAATTATGCGTGATGGTGATTTTTGCAGGATCGACCTGTGGCAGAATATTTGACGCATAGAACGACTGTGTGCTGCTTAGAACGTCGGAATAGATCCGCGCGTTTTCCAGCATGGCTTCGTCCTGCATGCGGTTTTGCATGGTGGAAAGATAACCAAGGAGAAGGCCACCACCGATAAAGATGACCAAGATCAACGGGATGACCAATGGCGCCGCACGTTTGCGGCCTAGAGAGGCTATTGGTGGCACATCGCTCACGGTGTCGTCTCCTGAGTTTCGACCGTCGTCTGTTTTTGACGCTAAGTTCAAAATCGCACCAAATTAAGGATATTTAGCCCCAAGTTATTGGCTGTAATATGACGCGTTGCAAGCTGGATACAAGAAACCTTAGTTTTTTCGTCGGTTATCCAATTAGCCACCACACCGAAGGCCCTAAACTTAATTACGTCTATTTCCTTAATAAGTGACTACAAAGACATCCGATCACTGCGAAAGCAAAGCACGAAACACAGTGTCTTACGCTGAGTTGCTGCGATCATATATTTCTAAATAATATCAACACGATAGCCAGCACGTGGAAAGTGCACGCCAATATCCCCAGCGCGTTGATCGTGCCTAAGAATTGTGATCGTGTCGAAACTTGCAGAAACAACTTCGCCGTCGACGGGCTGCTCGCCGCCATCAAGATCAGGCGAAATCGTAACCTGCATGCCCGGCACCAACCCTTGCGGGTCGAGCGGGTCCTTAGATGGTGCGGTTATAGGCTCAAATTCCGAAGCCCGATGAATAGCGGCTTCTGGTGACATCTCGGACACGGTGCCGTGTCCGATTTCGGACACGGCAGTTTCCCACCGTTCAAGATTGCTGAACTCTGACAAAAACGCAGGGCCTTTGTCCCAGCGGCCACGCAAAAACCAAACTAAATGATACAGTTGCGCGTCTAATGCCGACGGCTCTTTGCCCATGAGAAATTTGCGTCCATCAGACAATTGGTCATCTGCCCAACGCAGGGGCGCACGAAACTGAGCCGCAAAATGCGGTAAGTTTGCATTGGCCGCTTTCAGGTCCTCAGCCCAATTTGCACCAAAATATAACCTGCCGCGATCTTTGGCAAAGTCCTCGGGCAGATTTGAACCAACGGATCCCAGAATAACTTTGACGCCCAAATCAAAGAGGGGGCCATCAATCCAGCGGCTAAGGCCCCACATCATTCCGACAGAACCCGCCGGAA
This sequence comes from Paracoccaceae bacterium, assembly GCA_034111185.1. Taxonomy (GTDB): domain Bacteria; phylum Pseudomonadota; class Alphaproteobacteria; order Rhodobacterales; family Rhodobacteraceae; genus Yoonia. Next base: position 11,904 of record JAWUXS010000098.1, read on the forward strand.
AGAACGAAGGAGAAGGGTGACGTCGTTCCAATTCGCGGATGATGCACTGTGTATCGCAATAGATATCGGCGCCAATTTGCATAACGGGTGTGCGGCGATACCCGCCTGTAAGCTGCGTCAACATCGGCTTTGGGGCCAAACGCGGAATTTCAACTGAGCGCCATGCCAACCCCTTAATACCCAATGCAATACGCGCTTTTTCAGCGACTGGGGATTGTGGATAGTTGTGCAGGATAATCTCAGATGAATGATCAGTCATGTCGCGGCGCGGCTCCTTGATATTGGTTTGGGTACTTTTGAAAATGATACATTCTTCTGGTCAACGAACGCCACCGCAATCGCCACTTTTACGATTGCCAGGCCTGATCCATTGCGCAGGGCGTTCGCGGTTCTTAAATGACAGCGTAACCGCCAAAGGAGTAGACATGACTGACCAAACTTCCCCGCTACGGATCGATATAATTTCAGACGTGATGTGCCCGTGGTGCGTTATCGGACATCGACAGCTCGCGGCGGCGTTAGAGGCACAAGGTGTGGACCATGAAATTCATTGGCATCCGTTTGAGCTGAACCCCAAGATGGGGGAGGCAGGGCAAGACATGCGCGAACATATTGCGGAAAAGTACGGCTCAACAGCCGAGCAATCAGCAGCAAATCGCGCCCAGATGACAAAACTTGGAGAAGAACTCGGCTTCGAGTTTGGCTTTGTTGAAGGGTTCAGGATGCACAATACCTTTATTGCGCATCAGCTTATGCATTGGGCGAACCTGCAGGGCCGCAAGGATGACCTTAAGCAGGCGTTGTTTATTGCGCATTTCACGCATGCACGTGATCTGTCCGACACATCTGTCTTGGTCGATATCGCGGTCGAGATTGGGCTAGACCATACAGAGGCAACTGCCGTTGTTACGGATCAAAGGTATGCGACAGCGGTACGACAAGAGCAGCAATTTTGGATGCAACAAGGCATTCAGGGTGTTCCCGCCGTAGTCTTCGATCGCCAGCATTTGGTCACCGGAGCGCAGGGCGTGGATAACTATAAGAACATTCTCGACCAACTTGCACAGTTGGCTAAATAAACTGATGAAAATTAAGGTCGCCGCATTTCGCAATGTGGCGGCCCATTTAGCTTTGGATTAGCTGTTCAGCCTGACTTCGATCTCACCGACTTCGGCAAGAATTGCTTCGACCATGTCGCGCACGTCTTCGGCTTCGATATCAGCTGCGTTGTCTTCGATCTCGGATGCAAAATCTGAGATGGTCTTGAACCCAAGTAAGAGGGCTGAACCTTTGAGCGAATGAGCTTCGGCACTTGTTTGCGACATATCACCCGATGCGTGGTACTCAGCCATTTTAGCCACAATAATCCGCGCATCGTCCACGAATTTTTGCACAAGGTCTGTGAACTCTTCATCTGTGAAAAATTCGAGCAGCTCGTCTGCTTTGCCACCCGACATCATCGATGAAACCGCTGGTTTCTGATCGGTTGGGCTTGCGCCTTTATCTGATATTGGTTCTGGCGTTGACCTTGTTTCAGGCTGCTTGACCCATTCTCTGGTAGAGTACCCAATCGCCGCACGTAGTTCGTCAAATGGGATTGGCTTGCAAAGCACTTTATCGACACCTACGGCGGCGGCCTCTTCTTCAATAGCGTCCATGACGTGTGCTGTAAGTATAAGGACCGGAGGTACGTCGTGAGGCTGCCATTGCTCTCGAATACTACGTATCGCGGCAAGACCGTCCATTACGGGCATGGCTACATCCATCAAGATCAGATCGTATTTACCTGGCTTGAACTTGTTGAGTGCGATTTGACCATTTTCTGCCAAATCAGCAATGGCCCCCATTCTGTCTAGATAAGTTAGAATAAGTTTTTGATTGATAGGGTTATCTTCGGCTAGAAGGACGCGCAGTCCGGCGACGTTGTATGTCTGAATGAAACCGTCAATTTCATAGACACTCGCCTGAGTTTTGGGCGGCGTTGCCATCACCTCGACAGGCAATTCGATCCAGAAAATCGACCCCTTGCCGAACTCACTCGTCACACCGATCTCACCGCCGCAGCCTTCGATAATACGCTTGCTGATAGCAAGGCCAAGCCCCGTACCTTGGGCAGATGCCGTTAGCGGGTTTGAAATCTGAGAAAAGTCTTTGAAAAGATCAACGATCTTGTCGTCTTCGATGCCGACGCCGCTGTCTTCAACTTCGATTCGCACAACAGCGCCTTTTGGTGTTGGGGATGCATCTGCACGCACGATAATCGCACCGTGACTGGAATAACGCACAGCATTACTCACGAGGTTGGAAATAACCTGCCGGATACGTGTCGCGTCCCCGAAAAATAGCTTTGGAACGTTCTCGTTTATTTTTCCTTCAATTTTGCGACCTTGCCCAGTCAAATTGGTTTGCGCCATGGCCAAAACACTGTTGATCAGGGCACGAACATCGACCGCTTCATCGTCGAAAACAAAAAGGCCCGCTTCCATTTTCGAAAAGTCGAGCACGTCGTTAACAATCCGGCTGAGCGCATGGCCCGACGCCTTTGCATAATTCAAAAGCTCTAGCTTTGCGTCGTCTTTTTCATCCATCGACAAAAGATCGATCATACCGAGTAGGCCACCAAGCGGTGTGCGAATTTCATGACTCATTGTCGCAATAAATCGTGAGCGCGCCGACGACGCGGCTTGCGCGGCCTCGAGAGCCGTTTCTAGCTCCTCGGTCCTAATAATAACGGCGTTTTCAAGGTCTTCGGAGTAGTGATTTAGTTCGGCATTCGCTTTAAAAAGCTCACGGCTCTTGTTCTCAAGAAGCGACTCGGCCTCAGCGCGCGCGCGTTTTTCACGATCATAACGAGAGCGCGAAACGGCGGTTTCAGGGTCGGACATTAATAACCCCTTCTTTATCCAGCGACTTTGATCTGAAAGACTGTGCTGTTGTCTGTGCTGGCCGTATCACCACGCTCGATGTCTGCCTTTTCGTCAAATCGTTCGACACAAGCCTCAATCAAGCCATGGCAGAACCCAACCAAAGGCCGGGGTGATGAATAGGTCATCTCAAGATGATCCGCTGATTTCCGCTCTGTCTCAAAGCGCGGAAGTTCTGCATCAGGGTAAAGTTTGCGCACCTCGACGTGAATTTCGCTATCAACAGCCTCAAGCATCTCAAACGTACTTGTCTTATCTTTGAAAAAGTCGGGGTAGTTTTCACTAAAATGGCCCATCATCCAGTGGCCGAACTTTCGCTGTAATACTTCTGGGCTAAGGCCCGAATGCTCGCTGAATGCTTCAACGATCTTGACCAATTCAGAACATGGGTAATTCCCGACGGTTGTGTAGGCACCGCCGTTCACAAGGTCTGTTTTGTCTAAAACTGTGTCTACAACCTCTTCTCCAAATGCTGTTTCAGCCATTTTGAGAAGTTCAACAAATACAGTACCCTTCATGGATATTTCCTTCTGAGTTCAGGCGCGTTTACTGCCTTCATATAGAATTGTGGCCTAAATCAGAACAGCGTCCTGTTCTGTCTGACCGCGCTGTAATGGTACAACGGCCTCTCTAATATCTTGTTACCAAAATTAAACACCATCGCAATCAGTTGATCCTAATCGGACGCCACCATCAAGAGTTACGCGAGAAACTGGACACATATCAGCGAATTCTAAAGTGCCTAGGAGCAACGAGGTGATTGTTGTGATTGCACTAAGGCGGTAGCCTGAACCTTAACAACGATCAAAAATGGGGTTTTCGCTATGTCTTTCGTCCATGTTCTTGCCGTCATTACCACTAAACCGGGGCAGCGTGCCGCTGTGCTAAAGGTTTTCAACGCAAACGTTCCAGCTGTTTTGGCCGAAGATGGGTGCATCGCCTATGAGGCGACGATCGACATCGAGAATGCAGGGGCGATCCAAACTCCATATGGTCTTGATACTTTTGTCGTGATTGAAAAATGGTCTAGTCTCGACGCCTTGGGGGCCCATGCGGCGTCCGCGCATATGAAGGCGTACGGCGAGCGACCCAAACACATGCTACATTACCGCGCACTACCCATCATG
>JAWUXS010000099.1:0-75728 GCA_034111185.1 Paracoccaceae bacterium
GCACTTACGTACAGCTTTGTGCGTGCGATCACGTCTGTCAGTGCCGTGATTTTCTTGGTCAGCGCCAAGCATAACATGGCGACCTCGTTCATCGTGGGTAGGGTTGAGAACGGTGAGTTTGGCCTCGCTATTGCTTATTCCGCCGTGCTGATCATCACCATGCTCGCCGTGATCTTATTGCTTCAACTTCTTGTCGGATCGCGCCGCTTGCGCCGTACCGATCGCGTTCAAACAGCGGCTTGAAACTAGGCCATACCCCGGAGAATACAATGACAAATCTAACCCCTGGTTCTGTCCGCTTTGAGCGTGTCGTGAAAAAGTTTGGCGAGGTCACGGCCCTTAAAGGCCTTGATCTGACCATCGACCCTGGCAAGCTTGTGACCCTGCTTGGTCCATCTGGCTGCGGCAAAACAACTACGCTGCGTCTGATTGCAGGTCTTGAGATGGCAAGCGCAGGTAAAATCCACATCGGTGGCGAAGACGTCACGCATCTAACGGCAACCTACCGCAAGGTGTCGATGGTGTTTCAATCCTACGCCTTGTTCCCACATATGACCGTCCGTCAGAACGTCGCTTACGGTCTTACCGTCAAATCCATGCCCAAGGTTGAGGCCGCAGAAAAGGCCGAACACGGGTTAGAACTGGTTGGCCTCGCGGGCTTTGGTGATCGCTTACCAAGCGAGCTTTCTGGGGGGCAACAACAGCGGGTCGCTGTTGCGCGTGCTATCGTTTTGGAACCAGAGGTCCTGCTGTTGGACGAACCTTTGTCAAATCTAGACGCAAAACTGCGCCGCCATGTCCGCGAAGAAATTCGCCAGATCCAGCAGCGTCTTGGCTTAACTGCCGTGTACGTCACCCATGATCAGGAAGAGGCGATGGCTGTATCTGACCGGATTATCGTGATGAAAAACGCAGAGATCGCGCAAGAAGGCTCTCCGAGTGATCTATATGAGGCCCCCAAATCGGCCTTCATCGCTGATTTTATCGGGGACGCCAATCTTGCGGATTGCGGGATTGAGAGTGTTGCGAACGGAGAGGCCACGGTGGTCTTGGACAACTTAAAATACAAAGTCCGTGACGGTGGCCTGCAAAATGGCCCTGCGAAAATGGTGCTTCGTCCGCATAATCTGCATCTTGCTTCACCCGATCAACCGGGCATCAAAGGCGAGGTAAGCTATGCGGCTTACCTAGGTAAGGAAATCCAATATACAGTTGAAAGTGCGATTGGGTCGTTGTTTGTGATCAGTGGCATGACAGAGAAACCGTTTGCACAAGGCGATACCGTTTCCATCCAGTTCGATGCCAATCTTGCACGCCTCGTGGCGGCATAATGTCTAGGACTACCACGATTATTGATAGCATCCTGTTTGCAGCAGGAACGCAGCGAAACGTAGCGCCACAGGATTGGTATTCGGAAATTGTCGCGGGTGGTTATCAGGCTGTGATCTTTGACTGCGATGGCACCTTGGTTGAAAGCAGCGAGGCGCATTTCCAGTCCTTTCGTGCAGCAATACGCGCACAAGGCCATGACATTGCTGAAAGCTGGTACGCGCAGCGAACGGGCCTTGATCGGCGATCGCTATTGACCGCCTTCGCGTCGAGCATTTCGGGGACGTTTGACGTCAACGCGGCATCCCAAGCGAGCATCGAAGCGTTCACCAATCTCACAGCCAAAGTGTCGCCCATTGCGGAAACTGTCACACTTGTTCAGAAAATCTGGCAGTCACGTCCAATGGCCGTGGGGACGAATGCCGAGGCCGAGGTTGCAAAAGCATCATTGCAGGCCACAAACTTGCTCGGGTATTTCGACTTCATTGTCTCAGTATCAGATGGCCATGCCGCAAAACCTGCGCCAGATATTTTTAACGACGCTAGGCGGCGACTTGGGTTTCCGGCGGCAAGAACGCTGGTTTTTGAAGATTCCGCAGAGGGCGTCCGTGCTGCGTTGGCCGCAGGGTTAGATGCCATTCAAGTTAGCCAAGCTTAACAAGTGCTGCTGTGGTGGATCACTGATCGGCGGTAGTTCTATGTCAGTGCAATTGCGTGCTGCCTGTAGAGGGCCAAACGTCCGCTACTATGCCGTAGTGATCGGAACCAACGAGAGGTCTGCGTTGTGTTTGGCCACCTGATGCCCAAACCTGATCTAGCGGTAGTTTTGCACCCCAAAGATTAAATGTAGCCCAAAGCGGGCCGACTGGCTGTGTGCCCGTCAATTCACCAATTTTCTTTGCAGAAGAACTCCACCGTACAGTGTTGAAATCACCCGCAACGATTGCGCCTGCATCGAGATCGTCAATGACCGACAAGGCTTGTTCCAAGTGCAATATCTGCACATCCGGCCAAGGTTGCTGAAGGTGAACTCCTACGGCCCAAAACGCTTTTCCGGGCCTCATGATCTTAACGGCCATCAACGAACGATCTGGTGAACACCTTGGTTGATCATTCATTAGCGGCCAACGGGATAAAATTGCGATGCCGTTCCACCCCCGCCAAGGACAAAGCGCTTGATAAGGGTAGGTCCCTTCGAGTTCGGACATCACCGCTTTGTTTCGGTTGGAAACCTCCTGTAGGAAAACAACATCGGGTTCCATTTGCTGAATGTCATCCACGACAGCTGCAACCTCCTGATTTAGATACCAAAGGTTCTTTGTATAGACACGGACGTTCCCTGCTTCTCCGTCATCGAGAAACTGAAATGCAGTTGCTGTCAGCATAAGAATGGCAAACGCGACTGCCCCCAGAACATACTGACGTCCTATGATTGCGCGTAGGAAAAGGAAGAAGAATACACTGTAAACGGCCACTCTGCGGCCGATAGCAATCGCATCAAAGGCGGGGTGCAAAAAACCAAAGAAACCCAAGAGCCAACATAGACCGGCGAATATTGTCAAAGATATACAAGTTGTTTTCATATTCTCTCCGATGAGGTGAGAACGTTTGGCTCACTTGTTTGGAACATACAACTTGATGGGCATCCTTCAATCCCATCCAGATTTTACAACTTGGCTGGTCGCCTCAACCAACCAAACCTGTTGTATTTCGCCGCAGACTACGCTGTTTCGCCTGCAAGAAACCGCACAAAAAATGTGGTAAGGTTCTCTCTGCGCGACTGTTTGGGCCACACGGCAAATAGCCCCAGTGGCTGGAGCTTCCAATCGGGTAGGACCTGCACCAATTCGCCGCGATCAAACCCGCGACACGCAAGGTGCTCTGGGATGGCAGTAACCCCCAGTCCGCTTGCCGCAAATTCATACAACGCTTCGGCAGAATTCACGGTGACAGTTGATTTTCCGGTGACGGTTACAACCTGTCCTTTGCGCGACGTAAGCTCGGTTTGGTCCGGCCGCATGGCAAATCTGATCCAATCCCACTCATCCAGATCGGCAGGTGTTTTGGGTTTTGCCCTAGCGGCAAAGTAATCCTGACTAGCGACCAGAAACCTTTCCGAATGTCCAATGCTGCGCGTCATAAATTCGCTATCTTCAAGCCACCCAGCCCTGATAGCGACGTCAAATCCGTCCTTGATCAAATCAGATCGGTTGTCGGAAAAGTGAAAATTCATGTCGACGCGGGGGTACGTTTTCACGAACCTTGCAAAGGTTTCCATCAGTTGCGTGTGGGCGATGAATGCGGGGGCGGATATGCGCAGCGATCCGGTTGGCTCTTTCGACAAAGGATTGACGGCGTCCAGTCCCAACTCAGCGGCGGCCAGCATGTCCTTTGCTTTTTCATGAAGCAGACGACCTTCATGGGTCAGAGAAATCTGGCGCGTTGTCCGGTAAAGCAAGGTGACGCCTAGCTCTGCTTCGAGATGCGAGACGATCTCGCTTACCCGCGACGGAGCGAGCGATAGATAAAGCGCGGCACCCCGAAAAGAGCCTTGATCCACGACCGTCGCAAAGACGGCAATACTTCTAAGCTTATCAATCATTGTTCACCTCAACAGAACAGTCATGTCGGAAATTAGCGAATTATGTAGAACAAACTCAAGCGGTATCTTTCCTAAGTGCAGACCAGACAACGGCTGCGAACTTATTTTTGGAGAGCTAACTATGACTACGAAATCTCTTATTGGTGCCGCGTCTTTGGCGCTTATGACATTTACTTCTGCAGCTTTTGCTGATGCGAAAGACACCGTCACCGTTTTCTATGATCTTCTTAGCAATCCGGGCGATGCCGCACAGGTTGCGGCGTTTCAGGATGCGACATCTGAAAACTGGGTCAGCATTGGAAACTATTCTGGTGACAACAAATCCCGCGAAGGTTTTCTGGGTCAAATCGGTGGATTTGCGCAGCTGATGCCCGATCTTGATTGGGCCATTGAGGCCATGCATCAAGATGGCGACACTGTCGTTGTGCGCAGCCGTGCGACAGGCACACCTGTTGCACCGTTCTTTGGTGTTGATGGGCAGGGGCGCAGCTTTGACATCATGACGATCGATATCCACGAACTGGAAGACGGTAAAATCGTGCGGACCTACCACGTCGAAGACTGGGCTACAGGTTTGCAACAGTTGGCGGGCCAATAACCCACACGTTTCAGGGCGCGCACAAAGGTTCGCGCCTTTTCTCATGAGGAGAACAGCATGAACCGCAGAACAATTTTGAAATCATCTTTTGGCGCCGCACTCGCGCTGATTTTGGCGACCCAAGCAGGAGCACAAGACATGGACCAAACAAGCCAAGCATCATTTGACACGGTCATGGCCTTCATGGGGGCCATGGGGTCTGGCGATATGGGCACAATGGCAGCTTTGATGGCCGACGACATGGCATGGCACAACGAAGGCGATGCGACCCTCCCTTGGATCGGAGAAACGGTTGGCAACGAAGCAGTCTTTGAATTCTTGGGCGTCTTTGGCACGAACCTGCAGACAACCAAGTGGGAAAACACCGATGCCTTTGCGTCGGGTGATACGGTTGCCGTGTTCGGTGCCATGAACGGCATAACATCCCATTCTGGGCAGGAAATTGGCGATTTCACATTTGCCCTACGTGCCAAGGTGCGGGACGGCCAAGTCGTGTTGTGGCACTGGTTCGAAGATAGCTTTGCCGTCAGCCAAGCCTATCACGGCCGCTCATAACGCTTCTTAAATTTAAAGGAAAAACTATGTTCGCAAATAAACAATATTTACTGCCTCGCATCCTGATCGGGTTGATGGCGCTTGTCATGTTGGCAGCGACGATCTCATCATATTTTAATCCAACGATGAACCCTGGTTTGACGACGTTAACCGGCCCTGCGTTGTCACTTGGTGAAACCGCGGGCGCGTTCTTGGGGCGGCAACTTACTTTGATCCTGATCGCGCTGATCGGTGCGTTTATGGGACATCGCCATCTCGTCATGATTGGTGGCTTTGCCATGATGTTCATGAACGGGCACGACGCAATCTTTATGGGGCTGATGGGTGGACCCGCATCCGCGGCCATTGCTGGGTTTGTTTTCGCGGCGATTGCGGCCATCGCTATCGTTTTGGTATGGCGCAAGCCATTGGTGGATTAAGCAGCGCAGCCTGACAGCCCATATTCTTGGGGTGTCAGGCTCGATTGGAAATAGTTAATAAAAAAGGGCGTTTAGCAAGGCGCTGGTTGGAAAACGCACGGTTCATTTTTTGAAAGGCAATGCGCTATGACACTTATTTTAAAGCTATCGCAAGCGGCCCGCAAAGTTTCGGGGCGACCTAGCGCGCGACTGCTGACGGTTAAGGACGCTTGGTATTTGACACCCAATATGATCCGAGTAGTTCTTTCAGGGCCTGAGCTGGACGGATTTCCCGAGGGGCGGGAAGGTGGCAATTGCAAACTTATGATCCCAGAGGTCGGAGAGACAAAAGCCGATTTTGCGGGCCGCTTGCGAAATGGCCCATCGCCAGTGAAACGCACTTACACCGTGCGCAAATTTGACGCTGCAACTCAGGAACTAAGCATCGATTTTGTCGCACATGGCGACGAAGGCCCTGCCTCTCGTTGGGCGAGCCTTGCGAAATCTGGCGCCATTCTAGGGTTCGCTGGGCCAAGCACACCAAAGGTCGCCCATTTCGAAGCAGATTGGTATCTCGTCGCGGCTGATCCATCGGCCATCCCAGTGGCTGCCGCTGCATTAGAGGCGATGCCAAAGGCGTCGCAATTTTCGAAGTTACATCGCCCGAAGATCGTCAGGATATTGATATCCCAAAAGGGTTCGCTGTGCATTGGTTGGTCCAGTCAGATCCGCACATAGCATCTACAGCGCAAGAGACGTTGATCCGGTCTTTGGATTGGCCCGATGGGCGTGTGCAAACCTGCATCGCGGGTGAATCGGGCGTCATCAGATCGCTACGCGTCTTTCTAGCAAACGAAAAGCAGTTGCCGCGCGAAGACGTCTACATCTCTGGGTACTGGAAAATTGGCCTCGTCGAAGACGAACATCAACAGGCTAAGCGAGACGAGAAAGCTTAATCGCTCAGGCCTTTTCAATTACGACTTTGAACGGTGCAGGAACAAGAAAAGGCTTTTGGGTCATTTCGGGTAACTTGTCTTGTTGGGCGACAATTTTGTGCCCCCGCAAAATTCCGACGACAATCGCCATAAGTTGCTGCATCGCCATGCCTTGCGCCACACAGTTTCGCGGCCCGTGGCCAAATGGCGCATAGTTGGGCGAACGCTCAAGCGCGCCGTCAAGAAATCGCGTTGGATCAAATGTTTTGGGATGTGCAAACGCGTATGCATCGTGATGCATATTGTAGAAAGAGTTGAAAACAAAAGTGCCCTTAGGGAGGACATGCCCAGCAATCTCAACGCTTTTTTGTAACATGCGTGGTTGGTTAGCGGGCGCGGGGGGGCGAAGCCTAAGGATCTCACAAACCGAAGCTTTGAGCAGGGCGCAATTGTTTAGATCACTTGCATCAGAACCGATTTTTCCAACCTTAGTTCGTATGTCGTCCTGAAGGTCAGGATATTGCGCAAGAAACGCCAAAATCCACGCAGTCGCTGCTGAAATATTGTCTTGGGCGCCGATCAAAAGGCCAACAAGAATGGCCAACATTTCATTATCATTTGAGGTTATGAAATCGCCTTTGACATAGTGGTTCATCAGGCCATCATTGGGGGCGTTTGCAGCCCGCAACTCATCTACGGCGTTCTGCACAATAGGAAATACTTCCTTTTTGCGGCGGGTCAATTCCTTGCGCCAAGGTGCAAGCATCCAATCGGGACGGGCGAAAAGATGCGCGGATTCTGCGTTAAACCTATCGGCTGCTGCCTTGCTAAACGCGATCTGGATATCAGCCTCGTCCAAGGAAATTTCGCGCCCCAAAATGCCTCGGCTTGAGGTCAGCGCGGACAGGCGTCTCGCAACCATAATCGCGTCTTGTGGTGCCGTGCTTAGCCCCGCGATATATTTGCGTGTGACGTCAATTTGGCCAGAACAAGATGCCTCAACGGCAGAGCGGGAGAACAGGATGTTCGCCTCTTTCCGCTTGGTGCGCCAATCCTCCCCATGTGCCGTCGCGACGCTTGGGCCAGCGGCATAAAGGAACGTTTGGATCTGCGAAGGCGATTTCCCAAGGGCATCAGTATTGCGAACGAATAACTCTCTATTCGTGGCGCAGTCGTTGATGAAGGCTAAGTTCATCACGCCCCCAAATACCCGCCAATGAACCAAATCCCCGTGGCGCGCCTGCACCTTGGACATTGTGCCAATGTAGTCGCTGGGCAATTCCTTGAGGAACCGCGCTAACGGCCAGTTGAATTCTTTTCCAGTAACAACGTTAAAGCGCATTTTTCAAAACCGACCGTACAATTAATCTGTGAAACGGCGTGACGAGGGTGATGTATATACGTCCAAAAGTGTTGTGGCGATTGACAAGGGTCGTCGCGCGTAGGCGAAACGCCTCAGCGGTTTTCCTTCTATCAACGATAATGCGAAAATCAAGATGCCGGTCATCAAGGCCTAGCACGATCTGATCTTTCGTTTCTTCCAATATAGGAAAAAATGCGACGTAATTTGCTGCGTCTTGCTCGTCATTCAATGAACCGGATTTCAACTTAAGCGGCACAACCAATGCATTGCGCAACATAAGAAGGGCTCTTGCCCAACGAGGCATGGTTCCGATGGTTTGCTCGGCCAAGGACCTCATATCCTTAAATTCCCGCCGCGTTTCAATTTCAAATGCATCCGCCCAATTGGCATCAGGCAAGAAAGAGTTCGGCAGTTGTGCCGCGACTTCGACCGGTATTGCTTGCGAACCACTTGGTACGATTTTATCCGACATATGTTTGACCTTTTGCCTGCTACGAGAATTCTGGCACAATCATTTCACAGTCTATAGAACAAAGGCGTCATTCCTTTGGAAAGGTGCCTCAGTGCCAATAAACAGCCAGTTGATCCTGCCTCCTAAGGCTCTGGCCAGTTGCATCGCTGGCAGCATTGTCCGCGATACGCTGGGAGCCAAGCTGTCAGACGCAGACCGCGTGAACTACTTTCCTGCGTCACCTCTCTTTACGATTACGTTGACCTTATCAGGACAGCTCCACGTTGCGGATGGTATTCTTGAGCTTCAGGCATTGCGCAAGCAACCCGTTGCGCCTGCAAGGTTGTTTCAGTCGCCTAAGACAGAACCACACATGAGCTGGAGCTCTGGACCTATTTGGGCCATGACAATCGCATTCTTTCCTGATGCATGGCTGCGATTGGGCGGTACGTTAGAGGGTCGCCCCCCTGAAAACATTCAAAATGCGCTGGGGCTACTCGAGGCTGAATACCTTGATACCGCGTGGCCGTCGTTTTGGTCGGAAATGTTGATCGTTTGGACGCAGAGTGAAGACAGCAACCGGTTTGCAAATTGGACGGGATCAGATCGGATCAAAGATTGGACCTATCACCTGATGGGGAAACTCGTGCAGACGGGGCCGGGGCGTGGAATGCGGTCTGCGCAGCGGCGGCTGCAACGTTGGACGGGCTTCAACAAACAGACCCTAGAATTCTTTACCAAAGTCGAAGACGTGCATCGACTTATTTCCGCAGATCCTACAACCTCTCCGGCTGACCTTGCCGCCGAAGCAGGCTTTGCCGATCAGTCGCATATGGGGCGTGCGCTTAAGCGCGCAACTGGCTTTTCTCCGGTGCGTTTGAACCAAAAAATAGCGACTGAGGAGTCGTTTTGGTGCTACCGTCTTTTGGGCGAAAGGTTCTGAATTTTTAAAACCCTTTCTATTTGCTGGTGACCCCGATTGGTCGACCGCTAGCCGAGGACGCGCGCCCTTACTCGCAGATATTCTCTTTGATAAAACAATTGGTGCCGATGCAGCCATCCCAACCTTCATCTTTGATGGCTTGCGAACGCTCGCCGAATGCGCCCTCAGTCAGAGCGACAGACTGTATCTTGTCGAAACGGAAAATCCGCTGAGATTCGTAATCTCGGCCATTTGTACATCCACGTACTTGCCAACCATGCAAATAGAGTTGCCCGTTGTTCCCAATTCCGACCTGATGCACATCAAGCAGTCGAGGTAGGCAGTCTTTGCTTGCATCTTCATGGTAAACAATCTCGACAACTCGCCCTGTTTCGGCAGCTTCGCACAGCAATCCCTCAAATTCTTGTTGGGCTTGGATGGGTGAGCTGAACGTGAGTGCAATAAGCATAGTTGTTGCTGCATGGGACAATTTCATGATGGGCTCCGCGGCAAATTTTTGCGGAGTTTTATACTTCCGCTCGATACGTAGCGTAGCGTTGTTAACCACTTTTTAGCAAACTGCTTTTGAAGCAGGGAAAATTTCTAAGTGGCGGCAGGCGTAGCCAAAGGTCTTCTAAATCCGGAAGCCTAAGGATTACAGTGAAAAGCCACTGACCAGAGGCGCTATCCAGTATAATTCAGTTGCAAATACAAAGCACTACAGGCCGAAGGAAAGCACATATGCCGCGCCTAACTGACAGCAGGAAATGCGGCTGCAGAAATTGGTGCCAAAACACAGATTTAATTGAAATAATCCGCGCGGCCACTATCATTTCGTACCTCTTAGCTTAAGGGGTAGGAAACCCTGAAGGAGAATAAATGATGGGAGCTATATCAAGCGTACCCGATCTGGTCGAAGCCGCCCGTTCAAATGCGAAAGCATCCGAAGCACGCATCTCGGAGCTCCGACAGGAAAATGCAGAAGCGGAATTGCAAGAAGCGGTCACCGCTCTCGAACTTGTTGCAGTCGATATCTTCTCAGTCTTCGAAGCACGTATGCAGCATCACTTTAAGAGGGGACCGTTTTCCCGCAAGTTGAAGCAACTTCTTGTGGATTCAGGTGAAACAGACCTCGCTGATAAACTTCACAGTTATTATCTTGCGATCAATGTGTTGAAGCACGGCAAAGGCGCGAGCTACCGCGAGATGGTTGCTTCAAAAAGCCCGTTTCTGGCAGATGCGCCGGATACTCAGTCTGACGGTGACGATGCGCCTCGGACCTTCGTCGATGTAAATGTTCCCGGATTTTTCGAAGGTCTAACCGAGACAATACTTGAAGCGTATCATTTCCTGAACGGGAAATAAGGTTTCCGCAGGTTCGGTTGCATCAATTTCACGAAGGCGTCTGGCGTTTTTTACAGCCTCACGAATGTCCATTGGAATTGAAATAGGCCCCGCGTCTATTACGCAAAGGTTGCGTCGGCTAAGCCGATGAACGATTGATGACGGGAACAACGCGCGGAGAATGCGAAATGATCGTATACGGATTGTCTACATGTTCTGATTGTCAGAAGGCGCAAAAAGCGTTGGAGGCACAGGGTACAAAAGTCACATTTCGTGATGTCCGTGCAGAGCCACTGAATGAGGCCGAATTGGCAGAGTTGCTAGCTGAATTCGGTGACACTTTGGTTGATCGCACAACGAATGATTACCGCGGGCTCAGTGCTTGGCTAAAAGCGTCAGAAGCAGATGCACAGATTGAGGCACGACCCAAGTTGATGGCCCGACCTGTAATCCGCGATGGCGACACGTTCTACCTAGGTTGGAATGACGCGGTACGCGCCAAAGTATTGACCGAATAAGTCTGCCTAATTTGCCTTAAGCCGCCACCTTGCGCATTTCGTCGCACTGTAGTGATTTGCGCAATCCACACCCTAAATCTGATATAACGGTTTAGGAAATTGATCTCTGGAATGGAGTCTGTTGTGGATACACTTATTCTTTCGCGCATTCAGTTTGGTGCAAATATCTCGTTCCATATATTGTTCCCCACGATCACGATCGCTTTGGGATGGGCGCTGCTCTTCTTTAAGCTACGGTTCAATGCCACTGGTGATAGCAAGTGGATGGACGCCTATATGTTCTGGGTCAAAATCTTTGCTTTGTCCTTTGCTATGGGTGTTGTGTCAGGGATCACAATGTCCTTTCAATTCGGCACCAACTGGCCTGGATTTATGGAAACCGTTGGCAACGTCGCGGGGCCGCTATTAGCCTACGAGGTGATGACAGCCTTCTTTCTCGAAGCGGTGTTCCTTGGGATCATGTTGTTTGGCGCGTCGCGGGTGAAGCCGTGGGTGCACACAACGGCCACGTTTCTTGTGGCATTTGGCACGACCATGTCCACATTCTGGATCATCGTGCTGAACTCATGGATGCATACCCCACAAGGGTTTGAGCTGCGTGAGGGCGTCGTCTTTGCGACCGACTGGTGGCAGATCATCTTTAACCCATCCATGCCGTACCGCTTTGTACATATGCTGTTGGCGTCTGGCCTGACTGTTGCCTTTTTGATCGCTGGTATCTCGGCCTTGCGGTTGCTGTGGGGCGATACAAAAGAAAGCGTCAAATCCACACTCCGTTTCGGCATCGTTGTAGCCGCTGCATTAATCCCGCTGCAAATTCTTGCAGGCGATATACATGGTCTGAATACACTCGAATATCAGCCTGCTAAGATTGCTGCGATGGAGGCGAATTGGGAAACCGGTCCAAATGTGCCCTTGGTGTTGTTTGCCATTCCAGATCAAGAAGCCCGCGAAAACCGGTTTGAGATCGCAATCCCCAACGGCGCGTCACTGATCCTTAAGCACAAGCCCGAAGGCGTCGTGCCTGGCTTGAACGATTTTGTGGCTGAGGACGGCACAGTCATGCACCCGCGTGTGGCGCCTGTGTTCTTTAGTTTCCGGATCATGGTTGGAACAGGCATGGCGATGCTGGCCTTGTCGTGGTTAGGATTGTTCTTGCTGCGCAGATACGGGGCAGGGGCGATGCCACGCCTGTCGCTCTATGTCTTTGCCATCATGAGCTTTAGCGGATGGATCGCGACCCTTGCAGGTTGGTACACAACCGAGATTGGTCGCCAGCCGTGGCTTGTGACTGGCGTGCTAGCGACCAAGGATGCGGTCAGCGATGTATCTGCTGGCATGGTTCTGGGAACCTTGATTGGTTACCTCGTGATTTATGCTGCGCTGATCTTTGCCTACATCGGGGTCATTACATACCTCGCGCGCAAGGCCACGCGGGGTGAACCGCTAAGTACGCGCATGTATCCGCGTCGTGGCGAAGCCGAAATTATCACACAGCCGGGAGAATAATGATGGAAACCTTTGGTGATCCGGCCATCTGGCTACCTTGGACTTTTGCGGCCCTCATGGGGGTGTCGATCCTGATCTATGTGATTTTGGACGGCTTTGATTTGGGGGTAGGGCTGTTGATGCCTTTGGCCGATAACGACGACAAAGACATGCTTGTCGCGTCAATCGGCCCGTTTTGGGATGCAAACGAGACATGGCTCGTTTTAGCAATTGGTCTGCTGCTTGTGGCATTTCCTCCCGCGCATGGGATCATTCTTACGGCTCTCTACTTGCCTGTGTTCATTATGCTTGTTGGTCTAATTCTACGCGGCGTTTCATTCGAATTTCGCGCCAAGGCCCCGATTTCCCAAAAACCGCACTGGAATGCGGCCTTTTTTGCAGGATCGTTGATGGCATCGATGAGCCAAGGTTTCATGCTAGGCATGTATGTGATGGGCCTGACATGGACCCTGAGCCATGTCGCCTTTGCAATGCTTACGGCTGTCTTTTTGACCGTGGGTTATAGCTTTATCGGTGCTGCGTGGCTGATCGCCAAGACCGAAGGCGCTTTGCAACTGCGTGCGATTGGCTGGGCAAAAGGCGGGATTTGGGGCCTGATCCTAGGTGTGGCCGCGATTTCGATTGCAACGCCATTCGTCAGCCAACGTATTTTTGATAAATGGTTCAGCTTTCCCGAGTTTTTGTACCTGCTGCCGCTGCCTCTGCTATCTGGTGCTTTGATGCTTTATATTATTTGGCAAATTAGACGTTTACCGCGCCAAGACGGGCGGATGATTTGGGGGCCCTTCGTTGCTGCGATGACCCTATTTGCATTGGCTTTTGCTGGCATGGCCTATTCGTTTTACCCATACGTAGTGCCCGAGCAGATCACGATCTACGAGGCCGCAGCAGCCCCTGAAAGCCTGTTTATCATCTTGATTGGCACACTCTTCGTTCTGCCGTCGATCTTGGGATATACCGCATTATCGTACTATATCTTCCGCGGCAAAGCGACCGAGCTGCGATACGACTAGCAGTGCTAGGAAAGCGGCCCAAGCATTGAGATGAAATGAGACGGTAGTCTTTCCCAAAAAAGGCATTAATATCATCGCATAAAAATTGGGCATCCCCTTGCCCATCACACGAGAAATGTTCGATAATTTCCCGCAATTGGTCTTGTACTATTGCGGTTCGGCGGCATCTCTGTGCAATTGACTATGTTGATCGGATCAGGAGCTCACGTGTCCCTCTTTTTTATCGTCGCTTTGCCCTTTTTCGGTGCGTTGCTGCCCGGTCTTATGAATTCTGCGGGACGTACCGCATGCGCGGGGGTGACCTTCACCGTTTCGCTGCTCGCTTTCATTGGCTTGCTTACGAACTTGCCAACGATCCTCGCAGGCGAGGTTGTAATGGCCCGCGTCGATTGGATGCCGTCGCTTGGGCTGAACTTTACCTTGATGCTAGACAGCCTTGGGTTCTTCTTTGCCCTGTTGATCCTTGGTATCGGCCTGCTGATCATCGCCTACGCGCGTAATTACCTTAGCCGTGACGACAACATGGGCGAGTTTTTCACGTACCTCTTGCTGTTCCAAGGCGCGATGGTTGGTATCGTTCTTAGCGACAACATCTTGCTTTTGCTCGTTTTTTGGGAACTGACATCACTTTCCTCATTCCTGCTCATCGGATTTTGGAAGCATCTGCCCGAAGGTCGCCAAGGCGCGCGTATGGCGTTGACTGTCACTGGTATGGGTGGGCTTGCGATGATCGGCGGGATGCTGATCCTTGGCCAAATCGTTGGCAGCTATGACCTTAGTGTGATCCTGCAAAACCGCGAATTGATCCAAGCTGATCCACTTTATGTCCCTGCATTGGTGCTGATCCTGTTGGGCTGTTTCACCAAGTCGGCACAGTTCCCGTTCCACTTTTGGCTACCACACGCGATGGCGGCGCCAACACCCGTATCGGCGTACCTGCACTCTGCGACGATGGTAAAGGCGGGCATTTTCCTGATGGCACGTATGTGGCCAGTGCTGTCCGGCACGCCTGAGTGGTTTGTCATTGTGACGACTGCAGGTTTGGTGACAATGGTTCTGGGTGCTGTGATTGCGCTGTTCAAACATGACCTCAAGTCACTGTTGGCTTTCTCAACCGTTAGTCACCTTGGTCTAATCACCATGCTTTTGGGCACGGGAACAGCGTTCGGCGCGATGGCTGCTGTGTTCCACATCCTGAACCACGCCACCTTTAAGGCGGCGTTGTTCATGTCTGCAGGGATTATCGATCACGAAGCGCATACCCGCGACATCCGCCGCCTTGGTGGTTTGCGCAAATTGATGCCAATCACGTTTATGATCGCTTCACTTGCTGCGCTTTCCATGGCGGGTATTCCGCTGCTCAATGGTTTCTTGTCCAAAGAGATGATGTTGGAAGAGGCAAACCACACGGTTCTTTTCAATTCACCTTGGCTTGTGCCTGCGCTTGCGACATTCGGTTCCATCTTCTCGGCTGCTTACTGCTTCCGTTTGATTGGTCACGTTTTCCTTGGACCGGTTCGCCAAGACTATCCTGCGAAGCCACATGATCCGGGCGCGGGTCTATGGGTGCCGCCAGCGATCCTTGTTGTGCTTGTTGTGGTGATCGGTGTTGCGCCATTCTTGGCAGAGCCTTTTGTCAAACTAGTGACAGCATCCGTTTTGGGCGGCGAGGCTGAGATGCCCAAGGCTTACTTCAAAATCTGGCATGGCCTTGTGCCCGCGCTTTATATGTCGATCGTCGCGATTGTTGGCGGCCTCATCATGCTTGCAGTGTTTAAGCCGGCATTGCGGATCTGGGACAACTCGCGCCGCCCTGAGGCCAAGTGGATTTTCGAGAGCTTTGTCGAGGCAACCGCGTCACTGGCACGTCAAATCATGCTGCCGCTGCATAATGGCGCGTTCTCTCGTTACGCAGCAATCGGCACGACAACGATTATCGTCGTTGGTATCTATGCTTGGTTCACTGGTACATTGGGTGCGCCGACACGTGCGCCGCAATCAGCAAGCCCTGTTGCAATTGCTGGCTGGCTCATGCTTGTCGTGGCAACGGTTGGCATGGTGATGATGCACCGCAACCGTCTGTTATCGCTTATTTTGATTGGTATCGTTGGATTGATGGTCTCAATCGGGTTTGTATTCTTTAGCGCCCCCGATCTTGCGATGACGCAGTTCACCGTCGAAGTTGTGACGATCATCTTGCTACTTCTTGCGCTTAATTTCTTGCCAAAGCACACACCGATAGAAAGCTCGGTCACGCGGCGCATCCGCGATGCCGCAGTTGCCGTTGCGGGAGGTTTGGCAACCTTTGCATTGGCTTACTATTACTTGCTGCGTGATGCGGTTGGATCGCCGATATCAGAGTTCCATCTGGCCAATTCATACAAAGGCGGCGGCGGCACTAACGTTGTGAATGTCATCCTCGTCGATTTCCGTGGGTTTGATACTTATGGCGAGATTATCGTTTTGGGCATCGCCGCGATTTTGATCTACGCACTGACCGAGACATTGCTTGGTGGTCCAGTGCGCGCACGCCTTCTGAACCGCAAACCAGACGCACCGCGTGCGGGCAATGTGCATCCGATGATGATGGTTGTCCTGACACGGGTTTTGATGCCTGTGATCTTGATGGTTGGTTTCTACATCTTCCTGCGTGGACACAACGAACCGGGCGGTGGATTTATTGCGGGTCTCATCGTCTCAATCGCTGTGGTGATGCAGTATATGGCCAGTGGTTTCACATGGACATCGGCGCGGCTGCGCTATCCGTATCACGGTGTCATCGGGGCAGGGGTTCTGATCGCTGGGTTTACTGGCATCGGATCTTGGCTGGTTGGGAAACCGTTCCTGACGTCCGACTTTACATACGTCCGCATCCCGCCATTCTATAAGTTTGAGCTGGCAACCGCTGCGCTATTTGACCTTGGCGTTTTTCTCGCTGTGGTCGGCGCTGTGATGTTGTCACTCGAGAGTTTCTCGCGCCTCGCTAGACGCGCCCATGTTGAGGATAGCGAGCATCCAATGGATATCGATCCGTCCCGCGATGACATGCCCCAAGACGGCAGCTTAGCAAAGGAGGGGGTGTAGCATGGAATTTCTTGTAGCCTCTGCAATCGGCATCCTGACGGCTGGTGGTATCTACCTTGTGCTGCGTCTGCGGACGTTTCCTGTGATCATGGGTATCTCGCTGCTGACGTATGCCGTGAACGTGTTCTTGTTTGCATCTGGGCGCCTTACTGTTGGCGCGCCACCGATCTTGCGCGATGGCGTGACAGCTTATGCTGATCCGTTGCCACAGGCGCTGGTTCTTACAGCGATTGTAATTTCGTTTGGTATGACGGCCGTTGTTGTCATGATTGGCCTCGGGGCATTCCTTGGGGCAGATGACGACCACGTGGACGATCTACCCGATGACATAGAAAAGAACGCGGAGGGCAGATCATGAACCATTGGATCATTGCACCTGTTGTTCTTCCTGCACTGCTTGCACCGTTTATCGTGTTGGCTGCGCGGTATCACATCGGTATCCAGCGTGTATTCTCGGTCGCGGGTGTTCTCGCGCTGATTGGGATTGGTCTTGGCCTTGCGATGCAGGCCGCTGACGGCACGATTGTACTATATCAACTTGGCGATTGGGCCGCGCCGTTTGGGATCGTGTTGGTCGCTGACCGGTTGTCGACAATGATGGTGCTTTTGACGTCGGTCTTGGCATTGTTCGCTTTACTCTACGCTATTGGTTCTGGATGGGATGATCGCGGGGGGCACTTTCATACGTTATTCCAATTCCAATTGATGGGGATTATGGGCGCGTTTCTAACGGGTGACCTTTTCAACCTCTTTGTCTTTTTCGAAGTCCTATTGATCGCCTCATATGGTTTAATGATCCATGCGGGCGGTAACGCGCGGCTAAAAGCTGGCGTTCAATACGTGTTGTTCAATCTGATAGGCTCAACTCTGTTCCTGTTCGCGTTGGGTTCAATCTATGCGCAGACAGGCACGCTGAATATGGCAGACCTTGCTAACCGCGTGGCGTTGATTGGCGCAGAAGACACCGTTGGTATCCGCGTCGCCTGTGTCTTGTTGCTGCTGGTTTTTGCGATCAAAGCCGCGGTTGTGCCACTGCATTTTTGGCTACCATCCAGCTATGCCGAAGCACCCGCACCCGTAGCCGCACTGTTTGCGATTATGACTAAGGTCGGCGCATACGCGATCATTCGCGTCTATACGATGATCTTTCCGCCCGATTTGTCGGTGACATCAGGCCTGCACGACACTTGGCTGCTGCCTGCAGCACTGCTTTCAGTGGTTGTCGGAATGGTCGGCGTTTTGGCAGCTAAGCGGTTGGACCGTCTGGTTGCATTCTCGGTCATCGGATCGATGGGCATGGTCATGGTTGCGATCTCGCTTTTCACGCCCGCAGGGATCGCAGCAGCACTTTATTACATCGTGCATTCAACACTGGCAGGGGCCACGTTGTTCTTGATCGCAGATTTGGTACGTACAGGACGGGCGAATTTAGACCTTACGCCACAATCCCCGATGGCTGGCAGCGCGCTGACCGCTGGTTTGTTCTTTGCAGCGGCAATCGCCATGGCAGGCCTGCCGCCTTTGTCGGGCTTCCTTGGTAAACTCTTGGTGCTTGATGCCGCGTTCAGCAGCCCACTTGCGCCTTGGATTTGGGCAACGGTTCTTGTTTCAAGCCTCCTAAGCATCGTGGGTTTCGCCCGTGCCGGCAGCATCTTGTTCTGGCAAGCCCAAAGCATTGCACCGGATGAGGATGCCGATAAGGCGGAGCGCCCAGCTGTATTGGCATACGCCGCAGTCGGTGGATTGCTGTCGCTTCTCGTCGCACACACCGTATTTGCGGGGCAGGTGCATAGCTATACCGAAGCAATGGCCGCGCAGTTATTCGCACCAGAGCCATACATCGCGACCGTCCTTGAGACGCCAGGCAAACTTAGCACACCAACGGGGGACCACTGATATGACACGCGCCTTCAACTGGTTGTTGCCGCATCCGTTCCTCACGCTACTTTTGGCGATTGTCTGGACGCTTTTGCAGAACCAAGTCTCTGCCGGAATGGTCGTCTTTGGTTTGATCCTTGGTATTTTGATCCCTTGGGGGACATCAGTTTGGTGGCCCGATACGCCCAAGGCATTCCGCTGGGGCAAAATGATCCCGTATTGCTGTATGGTAATGTGGGACATCCTTGTTGCGAACATTCAGGTCGCTTGGATTGTGATCAGCGTACCGAATGACAAGTTGAAACCAGCGTGGATCGTGATCCCGCTTGAGTTGGTCGAGCCCGAAGCGATTACCATCCTTGCAGGTACAATCACGCTAACACCGGGCACTGTCTCTGCGGACTTGTCAGATGGCGGTCACAGCCTTTTGGTGCACGTATTGCATACCGACGACCCTGACGCGGTACGCGACGAAATCCTGACCCGTTACCAACGCCGCCTTAAGGAGATTTTCCTATGACAGTTGAGACGATCTTTGATTTTGCAATTGCGGTAACGTTTGTGACCCTCGCATTGGGTCAAATCCTGTCGATGGTTCGACTTGTCAAAGGCCCAACACCTGGTGACCGAATTCTTGCGCTGGATACGATGGTTGTGAACGCACTAGGTTTGGTTGTTGTCCTTGGTATTCACCAAGGCATTCAGATCTATTTCGAAGTTGCACTTCTGATTGCGATGCTAGGTTTTGTATCAACTGTTGCTTTGGCAAAGTTCTTTTTGCGTGGAGACATTATCGAATGACTGCTCAGATTATTGGAACCTACTTTACAGCGCTTTGCCTGCTGATCGGTTCGGGGTTTATTATTATTGGTGTCATCGGCCTGCTGAAATTCGCCGACCCTATGACCCGACTTCATGCCCCGACCAAAGTAGGTACGATTGGTATCGGCATGCTGCTTTTGGCATCAATTTCGCATTCGTTTGTATTGGGCGAAGGATCGATGCACGAGTTGCTGATCATGGCGTTCTTGTTCGTCACAGCGCCAATTTCGGCGAATTTTATCGCAAAAGTTCACATTCATCGCAACGATTGCGTCGCAACGCCAACACCGTTGCGCGACGACACGTGGTCAACGCTTGCCGTCCCTGATGAGACTGAAAAGGCTAAGTAATACGCCAACAGTTGTTGTCGATCGCCATAATACTTTGCTGATCGGGCGTAATATGCATGCGTGGCACATTCCCTGCTGACCCGTTGATCGTGACGTTTAACTGTGAATTTATCCGCTAAGCGTGGGGTTAATAGTTGGTGTTTTATCCCCCTATGCCGCTCGTCGCGATGCTTTATAACGCCTTAAAGTTGCCGAAATTTTAAGATTGAGTATGATTACCGTATTCTTAGTGATGTGTTTTGAACAGAAAAAATAAGAAGACCCGCAATCTAGTCAGCGCAAACGCCTGATTTAGAATTGCATATAAAGGATGAATTGGATGAGAATCCTCATTGCAGATGACCACGAAATGGTACGCGATACGCTGGCGATGTTCCTCGAAAACGAAGACGATATCGAAGTTGACACTGTGCCCGACGTATCAAGTGCTTGTTCAAAAATTTCTGACAATGGCCCATACGATCTTGTCATGCTCGACTACATCATGCCTGGAATGGATGGCCTTAATGGCATGAAACGGGCGATTGATCTGAATTCGGATCATCCCGTTGCAGTGATGTCTGGAACAGCCCCCAAAGCGATTGCACGTGATGCGCTTGATGCCGGGGCTATTGGATTTTTACCCAAGACAATGGGCGCCAAGTCACTCGTGAACGCTGTGCGTTTCATGGTCGCGGGCGAAACGTTCGTCCCACTGAAATTCATGACCGAAGAGACCGAGGAAGAGGTGAACCCTCTGGCCAAAGGTCTAAGCTCACGTGAGCTGGATGTTTTAAGTGGGCTTTGCCGTGGATTTGCGAACAAAGAAATTGCGCGTGAATTGGACCTACAAGAGGTGACAATTAAACTTCATGTGAAAACGCTTAGCCGCAAACTTGAGGCTAAGAACCGTACGCATGCTGCTATTATCGCAAAAGAAGCCGGGTTGTTCTAAAACATCCCGGCCTCGGCTTTTTAGAATACGAAGCTATCCGTGACGACGGCAAGAAAGCCGTTGTCCAGATCAAGGTGATCAATCAGAACAATCTGTGTGCCAGAGATGTCGACAGTGACGTCGCCATTGCTGGCAGAAGATACGTTAGCATTGATCCACTCGGCTTCGGTCAGGCCACCATCCAGCAGATCAAGATCACGTAGATCAATACGGTCACGCCCAGAGCTATCGCGCGTAAGGTCTGTGATCGTGTTGACGTTTCCATCAAGATCAGCTGCGCGGAAAACGAATGTATCGCTTTCACTACCACCTGTAATCAAGTCGGCGCCTGCACCCATTGCGATCTTGTCACGACCTGCGCCGCCATCGATGATGTCATCACCCGTATGGGCACTGATATAGTCCTTGCCGGAACCACCATTCACGTTGTCATTGCCACTACCAGCCTTGATATGATCATTTCCCTTGCCGCCGTAGACCGTGTCATTGCCAGAACTGGCATTGATGGTGTCGTTGCCTTGGCCGCCATAGACTTCGTCGTCACCGGAGCCTGAATTTATGACATCGTTGCCTGCATCGCCTGACAACCAGTCATCTCCGGTACCACCGGCAAGGTCGTCGTCACCTTCGCCGCCAGATAAGTTGTCAGCTTGCTTGCCGCCGCTTAGCGTATCCTCGCCTTCGCCACCCATCAGGACGTCTGAACCAGTACCACCAAAGAGCTGGTCGTTGCCCGAACCACCGTCGAGGGTGTCATGACCCGCAGATCCATCAAGAAGGTCACTGCCAGCGCCGCCAGACAACACGTCGTCATCTTCGGGGAGCAGGTTGCCAAATTGATCGTAACGCAGCCCTGCGTCGTCGTAGACCGAGATCAGACCATTGCTGACATAATCAGGACCTGCACCACCGTAGATAGCGTCGTTGTCAGATCCACCATCTAGGTGATCGCCACGTGAATCGCCGATCAATAGATCTTCGCCCACGCCACCGTTAATTTGGTCCTGTCCACCGCCGCCGTTGATTGCGTCGTCATAGGATTTGCTCGCATCTTGAGATTCGACCATTTCTGGCGCACGGATCAAGATACTTGCTGCTTGGTCTACTTCGGTGAACGGATCCATTGAGCGGGGGTCGAGAGCACCGTCGTTTGAGTAAGCTTTAGGTGCGTCTGCCATCAAAGATAAGAATAGCGCGCCCGTATCTGCGTCAGTCTCGACTTTATAGATGCCACCAGATTGGGCCGTCGCATCGTTCATGTCGTGATCGCCGCCGTTGCCGCCAGCATACAAATTGCCGTCGCCATCTACGACCAAAGCACCAAATGTGATTGCCGGCAGACCAGATACCATTTCACCATCGATCAAAGTCGCATCGATTGATTGTGATGAGAACTCAGGCTCGCCGCCATCTGCAACATTCGAAATATCGATTGTATATAGCTTGCCCGCATCGCCTTCGTTCTTGGCTTTTACGATACCCTTAAACGATTGTGTGTTCGCGTCATATGCGACGTCCCACATCTGGTCTGTGACCAAATCGGCAGGGAACTTGAACGTCGTGGAAACTGGGTTTCCGTCTGCATCAAGGTTATCGACATCGATCATCGTGATGCGGTCCATGCTTGAATGGAACGACCACAAATTGCCGTTTTCATCAAAATCAGCAGTCCACGAACGGTACGGTGTCTCACCAACGCGGAAGCTGTCGCCGTTCGCATCCATCATAATAAGGTCAGCTTTACCAACTGCATTACCAAGTGAGTCGACACCATTTCCGACAGCAATTCCGTAGATCAGGTCGTCTTCTTGGTTAAAGCCAATGGCGTTGATCTTAACCGTTGCGTCAGCACCAGCTGCTGAATATGTTTCCGTCTCGATGTCGAAAACGTTCAGCTTGCCGTCCATCACTTGGTAGACGTTTGTCTGGCCTTCAGCGATTGCTTTGACCGCAACGTCTTGGCCGTTGATCTGTACGGTCTTGTCGTAATGGAAAATCGGGCCGTCAGTGTTGATGGTTGGGCCCGTAGGGGCTGCTGTGCTGTCGATTGAACGGAATGTCAGCTCACCTGGGCCACCCGTGCCTTCGAACGATACGTCGTGCGCACTGAATGTAGCACTGTTTGTATCAAATGAACTGATGACTACGCCATTCCAAAGAACTTCGACAGCGCCGCTGACAGTGCCAGAACCATAGTTTGCAGCAAGGTCAAAGCTGACGGTGTACGCAGTGCCAGCATTGGTTTGAACTGTTTGGCTCATGGATGTTGCGCCATTCGCGTCACCCTGTGTTGTCCATGCATCTGACTCACCGTATTGCGCAAAGCTTGTTGAGCCTTGTGAATCGGTAAGAATATTTTCGGGGAGATAGTCCCCGAATAATGCATCGTCAGACTTACTTCCGATGATATTATCATCGCCAGCAAGCCCGATAACCCGTGCGTCCGTATCGGATGCATGGAGTATTTCGTCTTGGTTAGTACCATAGAAATCGGTCATACGATTATCCTAAGTGATAGGCAGAATTGACACCGATGATGGTGCCAATGCCGTCTGGTGGAGGTGGTTGTATTAGGTGATGGGTAATCAGTTGCTGTTGTTACCAGCCAATGCCTTTGTAGTTGGGGTTTTGCGGCGCTGTATCGTTGATACGAACCAGATCAATCACGTCGCGGTGACCAACATTCTTCATTGCTGATTGGTAGGCGGCATTGCGGTGTGTCACGATCAACAAATCAGATTCTGCGATGACGTCTGACACTTCATCGCGCAGCATGTTTGGCAGGTCAGCAGCAAGTGCCTGCAAACCCGGGCTACCGTGGCGCACATAGCTTAGCTGACCCTCAAGAGGTGTATCGCAGGTAATCGCAGTGTCGTGGGCTACGACTTCGATGCCGTCCGCATTCAATGCCGCGATAACCTCGAGGATTGGGCTTTCGCGCAGATCGTCTGTACCCGGCTTAAACGCGATACCAAGGATACCAACACGCTTTGCACCTGAGGCTTTGACCATGTTGATCGCGGCATCAATGTGTGCGCGGTTTGACGCGCCAAGTGACTGAACAAGCGGCAGATCAACGCCGATCTCTTTGGCGATATGCGCGACAGCGCGGACTTCTTTTGGCAAGCAAGAACCGCCAAATGCAAAGCCTGGCTTGAGGTAATAAGGGCTGAGGTTCAATTTCGTATCTTGGACAAAGACGTCCATAACTTCGTGGCTGTCGACACCTAGCGGCTTACACAAGCGGCCGACTTCGTTGGCAAAAGTAACTTTTGTCGCGTGCCAGACGTTGTCGACATATTTGACCATTTCAGCGGTCTCGATAGATGTCATGATGACGTTGTCGTCTACGACCGAGTAGATCTTGCGCATGACGTTGCCAGTGCGTTCGTCTGTAACGCCGATGACTGTCTTTGGTGGCTCATAAAAGTCTTCGACCGCCACGCCTTCGCGCAAAAACTCTGGGTTAAAACAGACGCCAAACTCTTCGCCTACCTTTTTGCCGGACACTTTTTCGATGATCGGTGTCATCATACCTAGTGTCGTTCCCGGAGGGATCGAACACCGCATAACAACGACATGGAATTCAGCTTTTTGGGCAATCCCTTTGCCGATCGCCTCTGCTGCCGCTTCGATATAGCTGTAATCGCAGCCACCATCGGCGGATGTTGGTGTGCCGACAGAAACGAATGTCACGTCAGTGTTGATAACCGCGCTCACAAGGTCGTCAGTCGCGCTAATTAACCCGCCGTTGACGCCCTCAGTTAACAGTTTTTCGAGGTCTTTCTCGTGGATCGGGGACTTGCCTGCTCCGATCTGGGCGATCTTCAATTTGTCGATGTCGACACCAACGACGCGGTGACCAAGGCTGGACAGGCAAGCGGTTGAAACCGCGCCAACGTACCCAAGGCCAACTACGCTAATCGCAGCTTTGTCGAAGATTTCATTAAGCGGCAGAGCTGTTGCAGTAGCCGCGTCGATTGCTTGCATATCCATCACAAATTTAGCCTCTCAAATTGAATTATAATTTTCTAAAATCTTGATAGATCATTGATTTAAATAAAGCTTTTGAGGGAAGGTATACCGCAGAGCGATTCAGACTCATGCCGCTATACTTTTGATCAGTCCCAACTATTCGGTTGGGATCAGGCGCCAAAACGGCAAAAAACCCACATGCGGATCGCTCCGCATGTGGGTCATTTTTGCGCTTGCCTATGTGGGGGGGCGCACGCAAAACTTTGGAATTTGGTTGGTAAGTTACACCGCTTTCGGCGCGCGACCGTAGATGTCGTCGTAGCGGATGATGTCGTCTTCGCCGAGGTATGAGCCAAACTGAACTTCGATCAAAGTAAGCTCAACCTTGCCCGGGTTCTCAAGACGGTGAACTGCGCCAAGTGGCACAAAGATCGACCGGTTTTCGCCCATGATTGATACCTGTTCGTCGATGGTCACTTTGGCGCAACCTTCAACAACGATCCAATGCTCTGAGCGGTGAATGTGGCTTTGGAGGCTAAGGACACCACCTGGCTTTACACAGATGCGTTTGATCTGGAACATTTTACCAACCATCAAGGATTCGTAGAAACCCCAAGGGCGCTGGCATTGGTCAGTATCGGCGTTGGCCAACGCTGCAATTGCGTTTGCGGTCATATCGTTCTGATTAAAATGTGCGGTCATGGTGTGCTCCATTAACGAAATTAATTGTATGGTAATAACGTTCTACCAGTTTGCTTTTTAAATAGCTTTGTAGCGTAAGATTAGGGATGTTGCTCCTTGGGGCAGGGTACTGCTCAAAGGTATAGTCAGATCGGAAAGTCAACAAATCCAACATAAAGGGCCAGTAGCAGAACGAAGCCGCAGACCGTCGTGACCAGTTGAAATTTCGCCATGCTGTTCTGTACTTGGGCGGCAAAGCCATCACCACCGCCAGCGGATTGGTTGCCGCGGTTCGACCATTTCTGCTTGCTCAGGTGGAAAATCATAAAGACCTTTACTGCGGCGTTGATGATTTGGTTGAGGTACAAAATGAACGGCCAACTTAGATCAATAGTGCGGCTGTAGCGGAACAAGAACAAGCACAGTAAGACGCGGCTTGCGATGATCCAGATCAGACAGCTCCAGATATAGACAGGGTCAATCAACGAGGCGAGGATCGCCATGATCGGGCTCACCAACATGGTCCACATCGCGATACGCTGATCCACAAGACACCACCAAATAAACGGGTTCACTTTGCGTGGTCCAAGGGCAATCGCACGGCTACCGTTGCGTAACATGTTGCCAGACCATCTACGAAAGTTTTGAACCATACGGCCCAAACCGTTTTCTTTGATAACTTCGATTGTGTAGACGGTCGCGTCGGGCACATACGTCATCTTCGCTTCGCACGTCAGCATATGGTACCAAGTCGACTTGTCGTCGCCGGACAAGAACCGGAAACGGCCCCAAAGCCAGTGATCAAGGTGATCTGCTTCGATTGTGCGGATAAATTTTTCAGACAGCATCAGCTCGGCACGGAAAACCGACATGCGACCAGTAAGCGTCAGCACTTTCCCCGCAAGGGCGTGGCTTTGCATCGCTAGGCGGCGCTGCGCAAACCGCATATTCAACCAGCTTTGGATCCAAGCGGGGCCATAACAAATCACTTCTTCATCTGTAGTCAACGCTTGCAACTCTGGATCAGCGCCAAACATCGACAGCGTCTTTTCCAGCACGTCATTGCCATAAAGCGCGTCACCATCCATGAAAATAACGAGGTCATTTGGGTCAACGCCAGCGCGGTTGATCGCACGCAAAATCAAACCGATCGCCATCCGCTTGCCAGGTTGGTTCTGGCGGATAAAGACCAGCTCGGCCATGTCATCTGGTATGTCTGCCGCATGCGTTTCCACAAACGAACGGATGATCATTTCATCGTATGACGATCCAGTCCCGATATATAGCGTGGTTGGCACGCCTTCGGCACGGATTTGACCAAGGATTGATCCGATGACCCGCTTGGTGATCGCAGGCTCTTCGAAATAGGTGGTCATCTGAATATGCAAACGGCCCGGACGCCAGCCATCGGCCCAAAGCTGGGACGCGTTCTTGCGCATCTTTGGCCATACCAACTTGCGGTAAATTTCCGCACGGACAGCATGGGTAAACCACCAGCTGAAACGCCAAATACCAAGGCTGCCTAGCACGATCGAAATATGCATAACGTCAGGTTGAAGAAAGCGGTTGGGCAAGCCTGTCAGCATCCAACCAAGAACTGCGACCATAAGAACCAGCAACACGATCTGAGAGAACCGCCATTTCGCAATCCCGACTTCGGCGGGTTTTGTCAGGTCATGCAGCTTGACTGTGAGGTCTTTGTCAAAAGCATATTCTGACTCTGGTATAGCTGGCATTAGTTGCGCCTCAAGATGTTAAACCAGCCCCAGTCTTTGATAGCGATCAAAGAGATAGGGGCGTCAGGGCGAAAATTCTCGCGAAGCTCTGCGACAGTCAGATCATTAAAGGTTGTCGTGATGATCATGCCAAATTCGGAAGAGGCACTCGGATCGATACCCGCCGAGATGTCAGTGATCACACCGGGCAGGGACCGTGTACCAAAACCGTCATTAAAGCGGATGTTGGTTTCCATACCGACGTAAACTGCTTCTGAACGTGCTTCGTTCAGCCAAGCACGGGCAACGCGGGGGGCATTCTCTTCGATTGTAATGACTTGCGCACCGCGCGAGACAAATTGATCTTCAAAGATGTCGATGCTTGTGATTGTGCCGTCAACTTGTGCCACGATGTCAGTGCCGTCGATTGCGTCCTTAGCGTTCCCAAGGTCGCGTCTAAATCGTGACAGACGCACACTGCGCTCTTCGAATTCACGCTGAAGTTCACGGTCGATTGCAAATTCTGGGCCACGACGGCGGCGCGTCTCTTGGTCAAACCGATCCAGTGCATCTTTGGCGTCGACGAGGGGCGCGATATTGCGGCCTTCGGCAATTTGCGTATGTGGCGCACGCGTAACGCCGTTGAGGAAGGCACGACGCAATGGCTCACGTTGTTGCGTCCTAACCATACGGTGTGCAAGCAGACGATCTTCTGCAGCAGCCTGGTCGCGCTCAGCAATTTCAATGTCCTCACGAACATCCTCAAGCGCGCTCTCTAGATCTGGTTGGTTCAAACGGATCAGCACGTCGCCGCGCGAAACCTCTTGGCCAAGCTCAACAAGGATATCATCAATGAACGCGTTTTCGGTTGAACGCAGCTCAACGATTGGTGCGACGATGCGGGCGTGGTCTAATGTGACTTGCGACACACGGGTAAAGATTTGGCTGCCGATCAATCCGAAAATGACAAATGCAAGAGCAGCATAGAAAAAGACGTTCCAAAGAATGCGCAAAAGTCGGTTAGGTTTCCCGACCGTGCCAATGGCAATCTCTTCTTCAGTCTCGCCCATCGGTACAAGGTCGACAGGCGTATCAAGGCTAGTAATGACATCCTCAGTGCTCGCCATCTTACCCGAAAGGATTGAGCGGTAGAAAACAGCGAGGGTCTCACGTTGACGACCTGTCAGATCGGCGAACAACAGTTCACCTTTTTCTGGTCCGTTCGTGAATTTCACGTCGAATTGAACGTCTACGCCCTGAAATGGAATAGCAAGAACCGCGGACTTTGGCAGCACGTCGATACTCTCAGGGTAGGTGATACCCGTCAAAGACCAGTTGTCGACAGCCACAACCTTACCCGTCTCAAGCGTTAGCTTAAGGGGGGCCCGTACCTTGTATGTAAGGTCAGACATTGGTCTTTCGTGGCGAATTTGCACGACAATAAGCTCCTGATCTCATGCTCCGTTGGACGGTTATTAGCATAAGGGCAGGAGCTTCGCGCGGTATCGAACGGTTAATGGGCGGCGCAAAAGCATAGCGCCTACCCAAATGTATAGTGCATAGTGAGTCGCTTATAATGCGGCCATGAACGTCAGATTAGCAGTTGTTGCGTTGGCTTTTGCATCAATGCGCAAACTAACTGAAACTGCATCGCCGTAGCTATAGTCACCTATGTGCGCGAACCAGTCAGCATGTTGTCCGAACTGCTGCATCGATTCTTTGCGGCGCATTTTGATTGTTTTAACTTTGCCATCTGGAAAAGTTAAATCCACGTAGATCTGCTGGGCTTCGACCGTATCAAGCACCACATGGAGAACATCTGCGCCTTGCTCTGATGATGCCAATTCAACCTGAACTTCGTTGTCAACGACGGTCAGCGCGTGATCTGCAATGGTCGTTCCAGCATTCGCCTGCAAAGCACCTAGCAATTGACGCAGAGCACTGGTGGTGACGCCTTCGGTGTATGGAAACTCCCAGATGATCATGTCTTGGGTGCCAGTCTGTAATCCGCCTGACAAAGCGAACTCTTCAATCGGGCCAATCATACCGCCGCCAGAAACCGACAGGTTTTCGATTGATGTGCCAAATGACGCAGCAAGCGCATCCGCCACCTGATACTCGTCCCGCTGATAGCGATTGCTAAAGCTTGTGCCCAAAAGGGTTACACTTGCCTGAGCATCTGTATCGTCCAAAAGGCCAAGACCCGTGTCCGCCTGAACAGATGAATAATCCAGAACGTCCATTGCTTCGACTGCATCGCGGCTGCCACATGTCGCTTCGACGATGTTACTCAACGAACCACGCTCTTCAAAAATATCCAGCTGGGCAATGTCTGCGGCTGCATAGCTGACCGAAATGCCGGCTTCTTCTGCCATTGCAATCGCGCTGACCGCGGCACCGGTGCTTGTCCAATGTGTGTCGCGCTGGAAATAGTACGGCGCGTTGCCCTCGTGGGCCAATGCAACGTCCATCAGGTTTGGAACAATCGCGCCCGTTGCTCGTAGCTGTTCGATCAATGCGGCAAAACTGGCCTGTGCTGCTGCGACATCAAATTCGCCAGCGCCGCCAAGCGTTTCATCAACGATCGCCTGACCCGCGATAATCGGACGTGGCGGGGCCACCATAATTGCAAGCTTTGTGTCATGGGCCGCAATTTGCTGTGCGATCTGCGCCATCAGCATCTCTTCCTCAGACGTCATCGTGTAATCGACGTTCATCTGATCAGATGTGAAAATCCAACCCGTCTGCTGGTCACTGAAAATAGGGGCAAGGCGCTTGTAGCGGCTTTCCAACTGCGCTTCGTCAAGAAGCTGTGGGCAATAAGGTGCAGCAGCTATTGGGGCTGCAAATGCGAGGGTAAGGCCAAGTGTCAAAAGATGTTTCATTGGAACGCTTTCACAGAAATATATCGCTCGGGAAGTTCCCAGATCACGATTGTGGGGGGAGAGGATTGAATGGCGTTAGAGGCAAGAAATGCCTGCATTGGGGCGAATGGACCTTGGCCCAGTGTTGAGTAATTGATCAAATCAAGACCGGTATGTTGACGTAGAAAACCGGCAAAATTGAATTCGTCGCGCGCAGAATAGCTTGTCCCAATGAGGGCCATCGGAATTGTTGCATCGCCGAATAAAAGATCAGCACCTGCGGTATTAACTGTTTCGGCGACTTTGATGAATTCAGCGTCTGGACCAACCAGGTTGGTGAACGGACCCGTTTGGATAAAGTTCAGCAGGTCACCTTCAAACGGTTCAATTTTACCAAACGTTGTCACAAACTCAGCAGGCG
Source organism: Paracoccaceae bacterium (assembly GCA_034111185.1). Classification (GTDB taxonomy): domain Bacteria; phylum Pseudomonadota; class Alphaproteobacteria; order Rhodobacterales; family Rhodobacteraceae; genus Yoonia. Next base: position 30,262 of record JAWUXS010000099.1, read on the forward strand.
CAACTGTCAGGCCGGACATTTCTGTCGCAATGACCTTGGCTGCTGTTTCTGCACCAAATGGGCTCCAATGCGTGTCAGTGCGCATGAATGTCTCTTCAGTCTGGCGATTGTCGCGCAATACCGCCGCAAGATCGATTGTTGGCAGATTGTATGAAGCCAACAATGACTGAACTTCTGCATAACGCACCTCAATGTCGGCAAGACGATCATGCGGCAGCAAGTGATCGTAGACGCGTGCTTTGTCTGGAACGATAACAGGGATCAATGTGATGTTATGCGTAGCAAGCTGTGTCATCGCATTCTCAAGCTCAACTTCAAAATTGAACTCTTGTTCTGCACGACGGAATTCTTCGTCAGTGAACAACCAGCCGTCAGCACCGGTAATCACGCTCGCATCTGTTTGACCGAATACGGCCAGCTTTGCCGCTGTCCACGCGTGGATCGATGCCTCGCGTAATGGCATCTTGTCGCCAAAGTCAGCCTCGATTGCGCGCTGATAGCTACCGCCGATCAAAGATTGACCCTTTGCGCTGAAATCAGTGCTGCTAAGGCCGACAATCCCGACAGTACAAACAAACAGGCTTGTGAGTGATGGATGAAAAGCACGTTGTAACATGTTTTGTTATCCTTCTCAGAACTGGAAGTAGAGGAAAGGTGAATGGGTACGGGCCTGCAAAACGATCACGCAAAGCCCAAGCAACACGATTGGCATAACGGGCACGAGCGGTTGAACTGTCAGGCGCTTCAACTGCTCACCAAACACCGCGAGGGCACCACCTAAGATCAAGGCTGCGAATTCGAGCGGTTGGTTAAAGTAGATCGTCTCAGCGCTGATACCAAAGCCAGTCAGGCCGAACATACCAGCATACATTGTAAAGGCGTCGCCAACTGTCGGCGCACGAAACATGACCCACCCAAGCATGACCATGAACATAGTGATGGCCCAGCCTGTGTATTGTGGCCAAACATATCCGCGCTGCTTTGAGCCCATCAGGCGTTCAGCGGCCAAGAATGCACCGTGCCATGCACCCCAGATGATGAACGTCCAGTTTGCACCGTGCCATAGACCACCCAGAACCATCGTCAGCATAAGGTTGCGATACGTGCGAAGCGATCCGCCACGATTGCCACCGAGTGGGACATAAAGGTAATCACGCAGCCAGTTTGACAGGCTGATGTGCCAGCGGCGCCAGAACTCGGTCACGGACTTTGATGTATATGGCGCGTCAAAATTCTCAACAAAACGGAAGCCGATCATCAGGCCAAGACCGATTGCCATGGCAGAGTAGCCTGCAAAGTCAAAGAACAACTGGATTGAATAGGCGGCAGCACCCAACCAAGCCTCTGACATTGTTGGTGATGCCAAGGCAAACATGCGGTCAGCCAATGGGGCAACGCTGTCTGCAATCAACAACTTCATCGCAAGGCCGATTGCAAAGCGGCGGATGCCAGCAGTGAACAGCGCGATGCTGTGTTGGCGGTCTGCAAATTGATCTGCAAGGTCCTTGTAGCGCAGGACAGGTCCGGCAATCAGCTGCGGGAACAGCGCAGAGAACGCAAGGAAATCGATCAATGTGCGGGCAGGCGGCGCGTCTTTGCGTGCCACATCCAAAATATAGCTGATCGACTGGAACGTCAGGAACGAAATGCCGATTGGCAGAACGATCTGAAGCGCGGGCGAAGAGGCGACACCAAAGCTCTCTAGCGCTGTGTTCATGTTGTCGAGCAGGAAATAGGAGTACTTAAAGTAGCCCAAGACCGCCAAGTCGAGAGAGACACCGATCCGAACCGCCCACTTGCGGCCCGCATCAGTTGTTGCTGCAATCGCAAAATTCGCAGCGATATAGCTGATCATCGAAATACCGACGACGACCAAAAGGTATTCGACCTTCCACCATCCGTAAAACACATAGCTTGCTACCAAGATCAGGAGCGAGCGCCATGCTTTAGGTGCCAAATAGTACGTTCCTAAAAAGAGGGGTAAGAACGCAAACAGGAATATGGTGGATGAAAATACCATTTTAGCTACCTGCGCGGATAACTGGGCCAAAGGCACTTGGGATAAGGATAACCTCGTCGCCGATGACCGCGAACGTCATGTTCTGGCCGCGGCGCAATGCGACGTCGAATTTGGCAAGAACCGTGTTGGTCACAGCCTGTTGCACCGCGAGGGTCGCAGTTACAGGGTTCACTGCACGGGCGTTTGCATCCATCGCGTCAGTTGCGCCAATAACTTCTGAACCGGCTTCTGCGACGTTCAATGTCACCGCCTCTGCGCCACCATTCAGCAAGAACAAGTGAACCTTGGAGGCATCGTCGCGGCTTGGCTCTTGTACGATCTCGACATCGCCGGCTGCATTTTCGATGACCGTGTAATAGCCACCCGATGCTGCGCCTGTCAGCATTGCGGCAGAAACCGCTACGTATGTTGCTGATGGGATTTCTGTCTCGCTAAAGTCATACCCAAAGGCTGCGCGATCAAGTGACACTGCCCCGTCGATCCAGCGTACGAATGCTGCGTCGGCTGGAATCGCTTCACCGTATAGCCCAGTATCCTGAGCAAGCGGTGCAGTTGCTGCAAAGCATGTAAGTCCAACGATGCTTGCCGCCAAATATCTTTGATGAATACACATATTGTAAGCTCCTTTGTTGAACCGGAACTAAGCGAAGTGTTAAATTTTAGCTAACGTGCAAGGGACTATTTTCGCTATCCATAAGGTTAGTAGGGTCATCAAAGGTAGCAGATGAATAGGGTGGATTTGGGGGAATTTATTGGTTTTTAGTTAAATATTTCAATTGGTTGCTTGTAGGGTCGGGGGCTTTTCACAACGGCGGCCATTTCTGCTCTCTTTGGTGAATGCCACGCCGATCTTCACAATATCGCAATAAACTCTGTTCGTTTCCGTGCGCGATCGTAAGCGTGTTCAACTCACTGGATCGGAACGTCGAAATTCTATGCGCTATTCAACACTGAACTTGCACACCGTTTGAATTGTGCTTGTATGCGGCCATGATTACAGCCCGATTTTTACGATGGTTTTGCGCGTCACTTTTGTTGATGCTCATCCCGCTTAATGCATCTGCGCACGCTGCCGAACAGGGGTTTGTCCTGCTCTTGCCGACGACGCTCTATACAATCGGCGGTACGCTAGCCGTCGCGTTCTCGGTGGCATTTGTCTGTTTATTGTCGCCGCAACGCACAACCAAGCTGTTTGAACCTATCGTTTTGGGCAGTGCCCCGGACCTCAAGAATGCACAGCTATTAACTAGCTTGCTGGCATCGATTGTCTTTGCCGCCTTGATCTTTGTTGGAATGGCAGGGCCGACTGATCCCCAAGAGAACCTATTGCCGCTGACAATATGGACAATCTGGTGGATTGGACTTGTCGCTTTCCAAGGGATTGTGGGCGATATCTGGCGTTGGATAAACCCTTGGCACGGGTTGTACGATCTGGCCATCGGCACGCAAATGCCACCCTTAAAGCTACCTAAGTCTGCTGGGGTTTGGCCTGCGGTCATACTGCTTGTCGCGTTTAATGTCTTTGCAATCGCAGATATTGCACCCAGTGACCCAAGACGCCTTGCTGGGTTTGCACTCGCATATTGGGTGTTCACATTTGGCGGGATGATCGCGTTCGGATCTGGGCCATGGCTGCGCCAAGTCGAGTGTTTTTCCGTCTTCTTTGGGATGCTGTCACGCCTCGCTCCGCTGCAATTTGATGGCAAAATTCGCATCGGGGTGCCCGGATGGCACTACTTTGCAGGCAAACAAGTCGGAACCAGTGCGGCTATTTTTTGCATCGTACTTTTGGCGATGGGCAGCTTTGACGGCTTACACGAAACATTTTGGTGGCTTGCCAAGATCGGTATCAACCCGCTCGAGTTTCCGGGTCGATCTGCTGTATTCTGGCCCTCGACGCTGGGTCTTTTAGGCGCTTGTGTTTTGTTAGCAGGCGTATTTGCCATCGCGGTCTGGATCGGCCTAAAGCTCGCCAAGCTTGATGGATTTAGTCGGGCGTTTTCTGGGTTCGCTTTAACAGTGCTCCCAATCGCCTTGGGGTATCACATTGCGCACTTTCTTGTGACGTTTCTGTTGCAAATTCAATATGTTCGCATCGCCCTTGCAAACCCATTGGGGCGCGGGGTCACGCTGTTTGATCTTGGTGACTTCCAAGTTACGACTGGTTTTCTTGCGGTTCCATCAACTGTCGAAGTCATTTGGCTGACACAGGCCGGGGTTGTTGTGGTGTCACATATTTTGGCGGTACTTATGGCGCACCGCGTGGCGCATGATATATTCGCGTCAAATAGGCAGGTAGTCCTTGGCCAACTGGGGGTTGCTGCGCTGATGATTGCCTATACAGTCTTCGGGCTTTGGCTGCTGGCTTCGCCACGGGGTGCATAAAGAAAACAAAAAAACCTAGACTTTTCGTTTGTATACACACAATCTAATTTCAAACATTGAACCAAAGCCAACACTGGAGTGAACCATGACTAAGACGAATTCCAAATCGACTTTGCTAAATAGACGCAGCGCTATCGCCGGATTAGGTGCGGGTGCTGCGATGGCGGGCGGCCTTTTGCCGGGCACGCTAGGTTTTGCACAGGCGCAAAGTTCGGCACCGATCCGCATCGGTTTTCAGAAACACGCAACTGGTGTCGGCGCTGCTTATGGCCGCTGGTACGACACAACGACCACTGCTGCTGTGAAGCGGATCAACGATATGGGGGGCATCAATGGCCGTCCGGTCGAAGTTGTCACCGAAGACGACGGTACCGATCCCAAGCGAGGCGCCGAAGTGATCGAGAAATTTGCAACGCAGCACAATTGTGATGTCGCGTTCGGCACACTTTTTAGCCACGTTGTTATTGGTTCAGCACCGCGCGCGGGCGAGTTGAAAATCCCTTATTTTGTGGTCTCTGAGGGGCACCATGTCGCAAGCGGTGGCTTGAACCGTTATACTCTGCAGCCCGGTATCACAGATGTGAAATCACAGGTGCAGGCGATGGCCCCGTTTGTTGCGGGTAACGTCGGTAAGAAAGTGACAATGATCTATCCTGACTTTGCGTTTGGCCATGATCACCGTGATTTCTTTACTGATGCAATCGCCGCCCAAGGTGGTGAAGTTGTTGCAAAAATTGCTATCCCGCCAACCGAGACATCATTCACACGCTACTTCCCACAAATCCCGCGTGAAACCGAAGTCATCTATCACGTGATGGTTGGCCCAGCAGTTCTGACGTTTGTAAAAGAGCTGGGCGAATTCTTTGGCCCGTCACGTCCTGAAATCTTCGGCTTTATTGATAGCCTCGAGGCGGTTGCAATCGATAGCCCCGGTCTTGAGTTCCTTGAAGGCACGTACTTCTGGGAAGGCAATCCGCGTCACGCGCAGGCCGACCAGTCGAGCCATGACAAAATGTACCGCGAAGCCGTTGGTGTTGATGATCGCGGCGCGTCTCTTGCCGACAGTAACGACGTGTCGACCTACGCACACATGTTCGGCTGCTGGGAGACACTTAATATCATCAAAGCAGGGATGGAGGCCGCGGATTACCAAGGCCCGGCAGATCGCCCAGCATTGATCGAAGCCGTTGAGGCAATGACCGACATGCCTGCCTCAGATGACCATCCACAGGGTCCAAAACGCTTTAACGGCAAGACGCATCAAACCTTTGGAAATCAATACATATCAAAGGTAACGAACGGCAAGCTTGAGTGCGTTCACACGACTTCCATCGAAGATGGCATGTACGAAGACGAGGTGGATTACACCACACAGTCTCTCTAAGCCAAACAGATGGAATTTGGCCCGCACCTTATGTTGGCAGCGCTGGAAGGCGCTGTCACAGCAGCAATCCTCGCCCTGACTGCAATGGGATTGTCTATTGTTTTCGGTGTGATGCGTGTTGTGAACGTCGCTCACGGCGAGTTTTATATGCTTGGCGCTGTGATCGCATGGTTTGTCGCAACAACGCTTGGTGGGCATGCAGCAGTCGGCTTTGTCGCCGCTTTGATCTTTGCGCCTTTAGTCGTTGGTGCATTGGCCGGTGCGGCTGATAGACTTATCCTGCAGCGGTTAAACTACGATCCTGATCGGACCATTGTTGCTACGATCGGCCTGCTTTACATCATCCAACAATCTACGCTCATGACATTCGGACCTGATGCGCGACCAGTTGAGGCGCCGTTCAATCAACGCCTCGCGATTCCTTGGTGGGAGTGGGGCGAAAGCGGCCTTGAGATGTTTTGGCCTTGGGGCCTTAGCATTACCAGCTACAAACTGTTCGTGATTGCGGCGGCGGCTGTTATCCTCATTGCGCTTTGGCTTTTCATGACGCGGACCAAGGCGGGTCTTATCATGCGCGCCACGCAACAAGACAGCGAAATGGCGCAGGCCTTTGGCGTGCCAGTTGGTAATGTTTATTCGTGGGTTTTTGGCCTTGGCGCAGGCCTTGCCGCGATGGGTGCTGTTCTTGTGGTACCCATTCAGCAAGCACATTATCTGATGGGGCACGACCCGCTGCTACTTTCATTCATCGTTGTGATCATTGGCGGGCTAGGCAGCCTGCCTGGGACGGTAATTGCCGCTATTCTCATCGGGATGAGCGACGGAATTATCTCTGTCTTCTTCTCACCCACGCTTGCCAAGATCATCGCAACACTTCTAGTCGCGATGGTTCTGGTCTTCCGTCCTCAGGGTCTGCTTGGGCGGTCTGAATCATGACTATTGATCGCAGGCCAATCATTTTTCACGGCGTGTTTCTTGTTTTGCTGGCGGCAGCTTTCTTTGTGCTGCCCGCATATCATGCGGGCAATCTATCACGCGTTATGACCCTTGCGATCTATGCAATGGGTTTCAATTTCCTATTTGGATACACGGGGTTGCTTAGCCTAGGTCACGCGCTGTTCTTTGTTGCGGGTATGTACGGATTGGGCATGTCGATGACGGGTTGGGGCCTGACGCCGCTGCCTGCTTTGGCTGTTGGCGTGATCTGTGCAGCAATCATGGGGCTGTTGATTGGGTTCTTGGCCCTGCGCACCAAAGGCGTTGCTTTTATGATCGTGACGCTGATGTTTGCGCAGGCGGGCTACCTGACAATTCTTTATTTCGGTGAATTCACCCGCGGCGACGAAGGCTTTGTCATCCAACAAGCAGAGCGGCAGGTATTCGGCATTGATCTAACCAGTGAGATGGGACGCTATTTCGCGGCGTTCATCTTGTTTACAGGTACTTTTATCGGCCTGTCGCGGTTGGTTCAGTCGCGTTTTGGTCGGACCCTTATTGCCGTGCGCGAAAACGAAGAACGGACACAAATGCTTGGGTACGACACCCAACGCCACAAGCTGTCGGCGATGGTCGTCTCTGCGGCTGTGTCAGGGCTGGCGGGGGCCACATATGCGCTGTTGTTCGGCTATGTTGGTGCGACTTTCGCCACCACTCAGTATTCCATTCTACCGTTGCTTTGGGTGTTATTGGGCGGTGCAGGAACCATGATTGGCCCATTCATTGGCGCATTGTTTATGTTCTACCTGATCGATTTCGCGAGCGGAATAACCGAGGCCTACATGCTGATCGCAGGCGTGGTTCTGGTTCTGCTTACGCTTTATGCACCGCAGGGTTTTGCTGGTGAACTTCGGAAACGGATGATCCCATGGTTGCCGTAGATATCCTTGAAACGCGCGGCCTGACCAAGACCTATGGCGGGATGGACGCCAACCGTGATGTTGATTTTGTGCTAGAACGCGGCAAGATAACTGCATTGATTGGGCCTAATGGCGCAGGGAAGTCTACATTCGTCGGAATGGTCAGCGGGCGTATCCCAGCCACATCAGGACAGGTGTTTTTCGAAGGGCGCGATATTTCCTCTCTGCCTGCGCACAAGCGGATCGCCCTTGGGATCGCATATACGTTCCAAATCACATCGGTTTTCCCCGGACTTAGCTTGCACGAAAATGTAGCCCTCGCTGCGCGGCGTGCATCCCCCGCGACTGAAGTTGAAGCAAAAGTGTCCGCGGTCTTACAACGTGTCGGCCTCGCAGACAGAGCCGAGCAATTGGCAGGGGATCTGAGTTATGGCCACCAGCGTGTTCTCGAGATCGCGATGGGGCTGGCTCAAGATCCAAAGGTGTTTATCCTTGATGAACCGACACAGGGTTTGGCCGAAACCGAGGTGCAAGACTTTATCAATTTGATGAAAGATCTTGCAGGTGAAACCACAATTTTACTGATCGAACACAACATGAGCGTGGTCATGGAGGCGGCTGATATCATTACCGTATTGAACTTCGGTGAAGTTCTCGCGAGCGGATCACCAGAAGCGATCCGCGCTGATACCCATGTGCAAGCGGCCTATCTGGGAACATCCGATGCTTGAGGTGAAAAATATTCATGCCGCTTACGGTGCCGTCAACGTTCTATACGGTGTCTCGATCACGGCCAAGCCGGGTGAGATTTTGTGTCTGCTTGGCCGAAATGGTGCGGGCAAGACAACAACGTTGAAGACCATCATGGGGCTGCTGCCGGTTTCAGAAGGGGCAATCACGCTTGAGGGCGAAGACCTGACGGGTGCGGGGCATCATATTCCGCAAGCTGGGATTGGATATGTGCCGCAAGGGCGCAGGTTATTCAAAGAACTCAGCGTCGCCGAGAACATTGAGATTGGTTTGATGACTCGTAAAATGGGTGCAGATACACGCGACTGGGTACTCGATATTTTCCCACGTTTGCGCGAACGGCTTAGCCAGCCTGCCGGTACGTTGTCTGGCGGCGAACAGCAGATGCTGGCGACGGCCCGCGCACTATGTTTACGGCCCAAAGTACTGCTGCTAGACGAACCGACCGAGGGGCTGCAGCCATCCATGATTGCCGCCATTCGTGATGTCATTGTTAAGATGAAGTCTGAAGGCGTAGCTGTTGTTTTGGTTGAACAAAGGGTCGATGCGATCCTTGCTGTTGCTGACCAGGTTGCCTTTATTGAAAATGGTCGTAACCTTGAAACGATGGATGCCGCGACCCTTCGTGCACATCCCGAAAAGCTGACGCAACACCTAGGGGTTTAACCCCGCTGGATCGGAGCCACCCATGCCTGAGAAACTAGTCATCTATAACATCGGTCTGATGCTGTCGGGTAAGATGGAAGACCCCATTCTGGACGCAGATTGCATCATCGCAATTGATGGAAAGATTGCCCAAGTCGGGCAAGCACGCGACATGGACCTAGACGAGGCGCAGACCGTTGTTGATGCGCATGGCGTCACATTGGCCCCAGGGTTGATCGACAGCCACATTCACCCTGTCGTCGGCGATTACACACCGCGCCAGCAACAGCTGGGTTGGATCGACAGCACATTGCACGGCGGGGTCACCACCCTGATCTCAGCGGGCGAGGTGCATATGCCTGGCCGTCCCAAGGATATCGTGGGTCTTAAGGCGATGGCTATCGCCTCACAGCGTTGGTACGAAAATTTCCGCCCCTCAGGCATGAAGGTCCATGCAGGTGCACCCGTGATCGAAAAAGGCATGGTTGAACAAGATTTCAAAGACCTCGCGGATGCGGGTGTTACCCTTTTGGGCGAAGTGGGCCTTGGCACGGTCAAAGACGGTAAGACCGCACAGCAGATGGTCGGATGGGCGCGCAAATACGGGATGCAAAGCACGATCCACACGGGTGGTCCGTCAATTCCGGGGTCGGGCCTGATTGATGCAGACATGGTGATGGAAACGGGGACCGACATCATCGGGCACATCAACGGCGGTCATTCCGCATTGCCAGATGATCAAATCATTTGCCTGTGCGAGAACTGCAAAGCGGCGTTTGAGATTGTGCACAACGGAAATGAACGCGCCGCTGTTCTGACGATCAATACCGCGCGCGAGTTAGGCAAGCTTGACCAAGTCATCCTTGGCACCGATGGCCCAGCTGGTTCTGGCGTGCAGCCTTTGGGTATTTTGCGCATGGTCGCGATGTTATCCGCATTTGGTAACGTCCCCGCCGAGATTGCATTTTGCTTTGCAAACGGAAATACGTCGCGCCAACGCAAGCTTGATACAGGTCTTCTTGAGATGGGTATGTGTGCGGATTTTGTACTGATGGATCAGGCGCAGCACGCACCGGGCAATTCAATCTTAGAAAGCGTTCAACTGGGTAACCTGCCGGGTATCGGCATGACCGTAATCGATGGCAAAGTCACAAGCGGGCGTAGCCGCAACACGCCGCCAGCCGCGCGTTTACCAGAAGTCGTCAGCTAAGCTTCTTAAGTAGTTCCAAGAATGTATTGCGTTCCTCAGCACTTAGTGGGGCAAGCGTTGCATCCGTAATCGTGGTTCCCGCATCCTTAAGCGCATCAATCAAAGCGATGCCTTGCGGGGTCAGCGCAATCATCATGCGCCGCTTGTCGACAGGGTCGGCATGGGATTTCGCCAAACCTTTGGTCCGTAGACGGTCAACGACGCCCTTGATCGTTGCAACGTCCATGGCCGCCAAACGACCCAATTGGTTTTGCGAAACGGCCCCGGCCTCGGCGATACGAATTAGCGCTGAAAATTGCGTTGGGGTGATGCCGTCGGGCACATGGATCTGGAACAAAACAGAATGCCTCTGGCTCGCCAACCGCAGGAGATATCCAACCTGAGCGTCCAGCGCATAAGGGACGGGTGCATCCGCCACTAGCGCAGACCGTCCTGTCCGATAGCGTCGTCATGGGTCAATCCGCCAACACGGGGCAGGGGTCTTCCGCTATCAGTGACCGCAACGGCGACCATGATCTCGTCCGCACGGGGTGCATCGTTCAATGATATTTCGATCCCGTCAAAGTGGCTGCGCACATAGGCTGCATCCTTGTGCCCCAATGGCACATCTAGGATTTGACCGGGGCTGCCCATCTTTTTGGACGAGGCAACAAGTGCGGCCCCCTTTTCAACGGCCTTGCGCAAAGGCGCGCCTAGTTTGGGATGAAGTAGTGCAGCTGCATGCTCAAGCTCGCCGTTCTCTCCGACCATCGCGGATTTTCCATAGCTTTCAGCCTGTGCTGGCGTGATGCCAAGAGCTGATACACATCGGTTACCCAGCAATTCACCTAGTTCTGATCCAATCTCCATCAGCGTGCTCAGGTCCTCTTGGTATTTACCCGCAAAAGGATTGGCGATCACTGCAACCGCAACTGCTTTGCGTGTGGCAGGGCTGATTTTTTTGCCCATCTCTTGGTGGGTTTCTTCGATATGTATTGCAATCTTGCGAATGTTGGCTTTCATCGTAGGCCGTCCTTTCCAGTCACCTCAGCGACGGTCAGGCCGCCCGCGCGATCGTGGATGCGTGCGCCTGTGGACATGACCAGCACAAACGCTAGTTCGGATGCGCGCGGCAGGTCAGTGCCGCCGACTTCCATGCTGTCAAAATGACCGCGCACATATGATGCGTTAATATGGGTGATTGGCACATCTAGGCGTGTACCAACGCCGCCCACTTTCTTTGTGGATGGCACAATCGCTTTCGCATCTCCAAGCAGCTCGCGCATCGCATAACCGCCCGGTGCATGCCAAAGCGCGCCATGTTCAAGCTCGCCTGCTTGGCCGACAATCGCGCCCTTACCGTAGCCTTCGATCTTATCCGCACCACCCAGTTGCGCGATCAGCTTTTTCGCCATCTGAAGGCCCAACGGCTTAAGGTCCTCCATGAATGGCTGGATATCTTCGACATAACGCCCTGCGAATGGGTTCTGGATGACAGCGATCACTGCGCCGCGCATTTGCGGGGTGGCGGAAACAGGGCCACCTTCGTGGTACACTTCTTCGATTGCGGTAACGATCTTGCGGATAATGACGTCAGGCATAAGAGGGAGTCCTGTTTGTTATGAGTGTTTGTTGAGTTGGAGCAACCATACGCGACTGCCCGCCAAGATAAAGTACGGCAGCGATGATCTGGTTATTTTTGAGCATTTCATCAGCGATTGTATGGCCCGCATCCAAAGCAATTCCGACCTCGTTGACAGTAAGCGGGGCAACATCTGTCACCACAAGACGCTGAGCTAGATCGCTGTCATCTTGAATTTGTTCGGCGGGGCGACGCGTGATGCCCTGATGATCTGGCAAATCGACGGCGTTCGCAATCAGCGTGGCCGCAACATCGGCCGTTGCAGCAGTTCTTGCCAGAACGGTCACTGAATCCGCAATGCCAAGCGACAAACTACGACCGTGCCGCCCACTTGTCGCGATACCGCCAACACCATCGTGTGCAGTAAGTGCGACGCGCCCAAGGCTTTGGTTTTGATGATCAACCATCGCTAGGGTGAATTTTGCCCCATCAGTAAGATGAACCGCTATATCGCCGCCATTATTGACGTATGCGCGGGTCACGTTTGTCTGTTTTATCGCAGTAATGATCGTATCCGCGACTGACCCCGCGACAGCAGCCATTGCGGTTACAAACGTCTTGGCATGGGGCATCGTGGCTGCGTGCATACGTTTGCCCGTCTCTGAATTGGGTATAGGACTGACCGCGCTAATTTGGCAGCGCAAGTCGGGCAATTCATCAACAAGCTCTTGCAAGATTGTTCCAAACCGCGCTTCGGCCGCATCAAAAGCAGAGTGGCGCGCACCATCGGCACCAATGATCAGATCTATCGGCCCATGCTGCAAATGCAGGCGATCCCTAACGCGGTCTGCAGTTGGCCCAATCATAGAGTTTTCACCGTTTTGGACCAAGCGTAGTTTGTCGCGGCATTTGGGTCTGGCTGATTGTTTGCGGGGGGAACACGGCGCGTGGTTTCTGTAATCACGTCTCTCAATGGTTTTACTTCATCAACATGCCCGCCTAGCGCTGCGTAATCCGATGCGCGCAGCGAAAATTCGATTGGGGCAACCAACGCAGGCGTTGGCACGTAACCAAATGAATTCGTCGGCATATCAAGCACATCAACCATGACGGTGATGCCTCCGCCCGGCCAGACATAGGCCTGCGCACCGCCGCAAGAAACATAGGTCAGCGCTGCTTTGACCGAGCGGGTCAGGCCTACTGGATTTTCGGTCACACCGGACCTGAGCGACCCACCAGCGCCACCCATGAATAAAACCGAACAGATCGAAGGCTCGCAGTTTTCGGCGACCCGTTCAACCGATGCCTGCACCGCTGTTGGCGGCGGCGTCGGGATCGGAGTGAGCGTTTCATCAAGCACAAAATACGCCGATTGTTCGCCTGTCGTGGACACCATTAGCATCCGCATCCCAGCCCATGCGACTTTGGCGTTGAAAGGTTTTAAGATAGCAAGAGGGTCTTCGATATCTGTGCCACCCCAACCCGTGCCATGCCCTGCGACCTGAAAGTAGCGACCAGGCGTTGAACGACGCCCGTTGATCTTGATCCCTGTTGGCGGCACATCAAGCTCTTTGCCAGCCTGATGCTCAGACAGAATTCCGGTAATGTGATCATCAACGACGACGACCTCATCCACATGATCGGCCCATTGTTTTGCAAACATGCCAATCGCGGCTGATCCGCACCCAACCCGCATAAGCTTTTCAACTTCGCCGTCGATAATCGGCGCTTTGCCTGCTTGGACCGTGATCGTGACGCCATCATCGATTTGCATCTCAACCGCCTCGCGGTTGCACAGTTGCATCAGCGCGTCGCATGTCACACGGCCTTCAGATTTCGACCCACCAGTCAAATGTTCAACGCCGCCAAGCGACAGCATTTTTGACCCGTATTCACTGGTCATGACGTGCCCAACCGGCTCTCCGTTGACGCGCACTGTTGCCGCCTCATCGCCGATATGGCGGTCGGTATCGATTTTTACCTTCACACCGCAGTAGCTAAAAATTCCCTCGGTCACGACAGTCACCATGTCGACGCCGTCTATTTCTTGCGAGACAATAAATGGCGCAGGTTTGTAATCGGGGTAGGTGGTGCCAGCACCAACAGCTGTCACGAACTGACTGCGGCCATGCAGAATATCACCATCCCAATCGGCGTCCTTTAGAAACGGGACAAGCTTGGGATCGCTTTCGATCACTGTAAGTACATCTAACCTGACCAGCTCGCCACCGTGGTTTGCATAACGGTCACATGCACCAGCCTTGCCATCCGCCATATAGCACATCACAGGGCAGGCATCGCAGCGGATCTTTTCTTCTGGTGTGCGCTTTTCAGCCATTTTGCACCTTATCAATGGCCGCTTTGACGCGGGCAGGTGTGGCAGGAACACGGGTAATGCGCGCACCAGTCGCGTCTTTGATGGCATTCAGGATTGCAGGCGCCGTTGGAATTAAAACATGTTCACCCAATCCTTTGGCGCCATATGGACCGTGCGCATCGGGTTCTTCGATGATCAGTGTTTCAATGGGCGGGATGTCCCCAATCGTAGGGATCAGATAGTCGTGCAGGTTTTCCGTCCGGCCTGGAATGTACTCTTCCATCAGCGCCATCCCTAAACCTTGGGCGATGCCTCCGGCGACTTGCCCCTCGACCAGCATTGGGTTGATCGCACGGCCAACGTCATGGGCGGCAACAAATTTGATCGGCTTTACCGTGCCCAAAGCCATATCAACGGCTACGACGACCAGATGCGCCGCATACCCAAACTGCGCGTAAGGCTCTCCTTGGCCATTCGAATTCAGCGGCTTGGTCGGCGGATCATAGGTTTCCTCCGCGCGGAACGTATATCCTTCGGCATCAGCGGTGGGATAAGGTACGAGGTGCTCAGCCTCGGTTTCAGCGATATGAACGCCGCTTGATGTAAAAGTAAGGGTCGCGGTATCCGACGCATTTACCTTTGCGAGGATCATCGCCCGCAATGCCTTTCCAGAAAGCTCGGCTGCTTTTCCAGAAACATATGTCTGGCGGGACGCAGAGGTTTTACCAGCATCTGGCGTCACATCCGTATCTGGACCGACAATCGAAATTCCATCAGGTGACACGCCAAGTGCTGTCGCAAATATCTGGGTGATGACTGTGTTCGCGCCTTGCCCGATATCCATGGCACCTTGGTGGAGAACAACTTTTCCACCGGCCTTAACACCTGATTTGATGGTCGAAGGGTTCGCCAAAGATGTATTGCCGCAGCCATACCAACCCGCAGCCAATCCAACACCAAATTTGGTTTCTGGCGTTGATTGTGCCTTTGCCTTTTTGCGTTCGTCGTCCCAAGCAGGCTTAAGCGCTTGCAAGCAAGCCTTGATGCCGACGCCTTGAGAGAAACTTTGCCCGCAAACAGTGGCAGTGTCATTCTCAAGCGCATTGATCAGACGAAACTCTAACCTGTCCATTCCTAGCTTGTCGGCCAATTCGTCAAATAGGGATTCCTGCGCAATCGCAGCTTGCGGTACGCCAAATCCGCGGAATGCTCCGGACGGAGGGCAGTGGGTGTGAATCCCATCAGCCTGCGCCCTGTAGTCGGAAATTTTATAGGGGCCAGATGCGTGAACTGGCACGCGGTTTGCAACGGTAGGGCCCCAGCTGGCGTATGCCCCTGTGTTAAATGCACCCGCAAAGTTGAACCCAGAAATCCGCCCGTCTTTGGTTGCGCCGATTTGCAGCGATATGTCTGAAGGATGCCGCTTGGTCGTGGATTGCATCGATTCAGTACGCGAATAAGCGATGCGCACTGGTTTGCCGGTCTTGAGTGCGGCAAGCGCAAGAAACGGCTGCACTGATAAATCAAGCTTGGCACCAAATCCACCGCCGACGGCTGTTGGGACGATCCGAATTTGATCGGCTGACATTGCCAATATTTCTTCGAGCGCGTCGCGGTCCATAACAGGTGCCTGCGTACAAGCATGCACCTCGACCCTGCCGTCAACGACCTCTGCAAATCCCGCCTCGGGTTCGATATACGCATGTTCAACAAACCCAGACGTGAACCGCCCTGAGACTGTAACGTCTGCTGATTTCAACGCGGCGGTAGGGTCGCCGCAGATTACGAAGCCGCCACACATTAGATTGCCAGGGCGGTGTGTGTGCAACAACGGCGCATTCTGTGCAATGGCGTTTGCGACGTCTTGCACGTCCGGTTGTGGTGTCCAGATCACAGGAAAGCCAGTCAGATCAAGAGAATGAATGGCTTTGGCATCGCCAACGATTGCCGCCACGGCCTCGCCTCTGAAACGTGCAGCCTTTTCGGCAAAAACAGGTTGATCAACAAACGCAGGAATGACGCCAAATCGGTTCAGGCCGGGGACATCATCCGCTGTTAGAACTGTCGCAATGCCGGGGTTTTGTGCCGCGTAGGTTTCCAAATCTCCAAATGTGAATGCTGCATGCGGATAAGGCGAGCGTATAACCTCAATGACCAACGCATCTACAGGTGCAACATCATCGCCAAATTGTTGGGTGCCGTTCACCTTTGCTTGCCCATCAACATGCGGCATGTCTGCGCCAACGCCACCAATTTTACGGTCTAGCGTCGTGTTGGCACCTGTGGCCACAACTGCGTCAATGATCGCGCGGTACCCCGTGCACCGACACAACACGCCGCCAAGCGCATCTTGAACGTCGCCCGTTGTTGGGGTTGGGTTTTCTCTTAATAATGCAGTCGCAGCGACTATCATGCCGGGGGTGCAAACACCGCATTGGGCCGCGCCATGGTTCTTAAATTGCATGGCAAGCGCTTTGGTTGCCGTGTCTTTTTCATGCAGTCCAGTAAGTGTCTCAACTTGGGTGCCTTCCGCGCGTTGTGTCGGCATTAGGCAGGCGCAAACAGGTGCTCCATCGACAAGAACGGTGCAGGCACCGCAATCACCAGCGTTGCAGCCGATTTTCACATCGCGTTGGTCTAAATCATTCCTCAGAGTATCAGAAAGACGCTCTCCTGGGATTGGGTTCGTGCTGACGTAGCGGCCATTTAGAACAAAAGATGTCATTGAGCAGCCGCCTTGCGAATTGCGCGTTCGCATTGCTTTGCGGCGGCAATCAATCGGTAACCAGCATCGCCGCGGATATCATCCAAAGGTGCGAGATGCTCCAACTGCTCAGGCGTAATTCTGACCTCGGCGGCTTTTTGTCCAACTAACCAGAGTTCAATTTCAGGCTGTCGTTGGGCCACAGCCGAGCATGCACCAATAGCCAGCTTTGCCTGCTCAATCAGACCCGCATCGTCAATTTCCACAACAAGGCTGGTCATAGTGATTGAGATCACGAGGTAGCGCCGACTGCCAAGCTTCTCAAACTGACTGATTGCGGTTTTATTCTGGTGTGGAACCAGAATGGCAGTCAGTATTTCATCATTTGCACGCTCAGTTTGGCGGGGGCCAGTGATGAATGCTGCAAGCGGTAAACGCCGTACGCCACGATGTGATGTTAGCTCGATCGCGGCATCAAGCGTCAGAAGCGGCGGAACGCCATCTGCAGCAGGTGACGCATTGCATAGATTACCCGAAAGCGTTGCGACGTTCTGAATTTGGATTGAGCCAACTTCGCGCGCGGCGGCCTTTAGACCGTCAAACGCGCGGGGCATAGGATGCTTGATCAGATCCGTCCAAGTAGCTGCACCACCGATACGCCAACCGTCGTCGGTATCCGTGATCCCCTGCATCTCGGATACCCAAGACACATCGACCAAAGGTGGCACTGGCGCGCCTTTGACCTTGGCAGGGAAATAGTCAGTACCGCCGCCAATAATCTGACCGTCCCCGCTACTCAGGGCGGCGCAGGCCTGTTCGACAGATCGGGCAAGAGTGTATGTCACTGGAACCTCTGGTTGATGCATATCGTTCGTATGCTAACGGTAGGTCCCTGAATGCCTTCATGTCAATCCTTGAGCGTATCAGAGTGTCGCAGTTTCAAGGTTCAACCATGCACATTCGTTCGTGCTCAACTCTGTAGTCAACGCAGGTAATGTCGTTACAATCTCGCTTGGTGATCTGGGTCCGATAATCGCAAGCGACGGGAATGATTGCCCAAGTACCCACGCTGTCGCGATATTTTGGGCATGTACACCTTTTGACGCAGCTAATTCGGCTGCACGACGGCGGCGTTCTTGGTTATCGGTTGAGGCAAAGCAAGCATCAGGGTTGGTATCATCAGGCAGTTCAAACCGATCACCGACATCGCGAAAATATCCGCGTGCTTGCGACGACCACGACAGATGCGCCGTATTGGTTTCGCGCAGGAACGCAAGCGTCTCTGGGTCGTTCGCTGACACACAGCCCGGCCAGATTGGACGGACGGCCGTAGCAAGCGACAGGTTGTTGTTTAGGATCGTCATCGGCTTCAACCCGTGCTTGGCGGCATATGTGTTTGCCTCTGCCAAACGGGCGGGTGACCAGTTCGACCCACCAAATGCACCGATTTTACCCTGTGAATGCAGATCGTTCAGCGTATCAACAAATTCGCCAACAGGAACATCAAGGTTGTCGCGATGAAGGATGTAGACTGGTGCATGGTCAAGCTGCAACCGCTCGAGCGAAATGGCGAGTTCGACGCTGATTGCTTGAGGGACGTTGTAGGGTGTGTGCCCTCCTTTAACGACGACATTCGCTTGTTTACCTACGCCTCGCGTAGTTAGCCAATCGCCTAACAATGCTTCGTGACGACCGCCGCCATAGACAAATCCTGTGTCAAAGGCATTGCCACCAGCCTCCCACCACGCGTCCCAAACGATTGCGCCTTCGGCCAACGTATCGCGGTTATCGCATCCTAGGATCAGCTTAGATATATCGCGATCAGAGCCTGCAATTTTGGTTGTCGGGATTTCGGGTAGGCCTTGCGGGATCGTACCACGCAAGCGGCGTAGCCCTGCAGGTGTTTCGCTTGGCAATTCAAAGCCTGTTGCATGACGCCACTGGTCCAATGCACGCGCATTGCCGATACTGTCTTGCCAATTTGGGGCAGGTGATGCTGCCTCGGTCTGACCTGCGGCAATTGCGCGGCTGGCTAGTTCTGCCTCAAACGCGAACAACATACGTGGGTCTTCTAGCGTTTCAATCCGGTTCGCACCCTCGCTGGTAATTTCCAGAATGGCATCAGAAGGCCCCGCATCGCGGCCTGGCACCCATGGATCCACAATGCGGATCTCGCCTTTGGTTCCTGTGATCACCGCGTCGTTCGTCATGTTTAATGTGATCGCGCAGGCGATATCAGCCGTAATGCCACCCGAAAAGGTAAGTGCGGCATATGCCGTATCGTCTACGCCAGACTGGGCGTGCGTGCCAGTCCCGACGATTGTTTGCGGCTCAGCAAACCGGTTGCCCTGTGCGACGCCCACCAATAACCGCACAAGCGATAATGGATAAAGCCCAACATCCAGAACAGCACCGCCTGCCAACGCAGGATCAAACAGCCGCGACGTTGCATCGAATGCGGCGCTAAATCCAAAGCGTGCGGTGATATGGCGCAAGTCGCCAATCGTGCCATTCTTGATCAGCGCAATAACCCGCGCGATCTGTGGATGGCAGCGATACATCATGCCTTCCATGAAAAAACGGTTCTCTTGTGCGGCGACTTCGGTAATCGCGACCACCTCGCCTGCGATCAAGCCTGCGGGCTTCTCAACAACAACATGCTTGCCTGCACGCAGCGCTTGGATGGCAAGTTCCGCGTGCAAAGGATGCGGCGTGGCGACGTAAATCGCAGTTACATCAGTATCCGCCAAAAGTGCACCAACGGTTTCATAACGTTTACTTTTTTCTATTTTATATGTTTCCGCAAAGGCCGTCCTGCGATCAGGGTTACGACCTGCGACAGCGATCAATTCACCACTCTCAGCCTCGGCTAGGCCCTTGGCAAAGTTATGGGCGATGTTGCCCGGTCCGATAATGCCCCAAGTGGTTTTTTGCATCTACTTTGCCCTTATGCTGAATTTTCCCATGCTGCATTATCCGCGCCGCTGTAGACAAGGGACCTTTCGCATTGTGCCTTGGGATGCGCACGATTAACCTTGTTAGAACCACTGAAAGGGACCGCTGGTGTTACGCGCAATCTGGAAAGCTCTCGGGCGCAATCACATGGATTTGTCGCTAAGGTCAGGATCAGATCTGGACGTTCGGATCATCGAACGGCCCGGTCTGTGGATGTCACCGGAGGAACTGGACGCCTTAACCGCTGTTCTACGGGGTATCGCTGCCAAAACGCTCGACGCGGGCTCGCTGACATATGGTGTTTTTTCCGGCGATAAAACGCGGATGGAAAGCACGATCATTACACTTGTTAGCCGCCGCGATGGGGCACCGATTGCCTTTAATGCATTGGCCGTGATGGAGGTTGACACAACACCGCGCCCGACTGAGGTTCTGCATCTTGGCTTGGTCATGATTGATCCAAACGAGCGGTCCAAAAGCCTGTCTTGGTTGCTGTACGGGTTGACCTGTTTCTTTATCTGTTTGCGCCGTCAATTTCGCCCCGTCTGGGTGTCGAACGTGACCCAAGTTCCATCCGTCGTCGGCATGGTGTCCGAGATGTTTTCGGATGTTTATCCGCGCCCTGATGGCGGACGACGGTCGCTAAATCACCTGTTGTTGGCGCGTCGGATCATGGTTGGGCAACGCTGCGTGTTTGGTGTTGGTGATGATGCTCATTTCGATGAAGAAAACTTTGTTATTACAAACGCCTATACTGGCGGGTCAGACGACCTGAAAAAGACATGGGATACGGCACCAAAGCACCGCGATGCCCGTTACAACGACTTCTGTGCTGCGCGATTGGACTATGTTCGGGGCGATGACGTGATCCAGATTGGCCGCATGGATATGGCCGCAATTCGCGGATATTTGATACGGGATGTGCCGCGCTCGGCTTTGTTGGGGCTTTTGCTGACGGGGATGTTTGTGACAGTCCAGCGCTTGATACTGCCTGCGATTTATTGGGCGGATAGCAGCAAGCCTTGGGCGACATTGCGCCCTGCGAAAAAGGGGCGCGGTTGATGTTCAGCTACAAAGAAATGACCAAGCGCAATATCGGCTTTATCTCGCAAAGCGAGCAGGACAAGTTGCGTGATGCGACTGTGTTGGTTGTTGGGACTGGCGGCATGGGCGGGGCGTGTATTATGGCGCTGGCGCGGATGGGGGTTGGGCATCTTATCATCGCGGACATTGATGAGTTTGAGGTCAGCAACCTGAACCGCCAAGTGTTCGCGTTCACTGACACAGTCGATCAGCATAAAGCCGAAGCGACAGCCGCGATCTGTGCCAAGATAAACCCAGACATGCGTGTGACTGTCTACAAAGACGACTGGCCAAGCCATTTGGCTGATGCGTTAGCGCAGGCTGCAATCGTGGTCAATGGAACCGACGATCTTGGTGCATCTTTGCTGCTGTACCGCACAGCCCGCGCGGCTGGAAAAACTGTTGTTGATGCTTATGCATCGCCGTTTCCATCGGTCTACGTGACCCAAGCACATCATACGCCGCACGAACAACGGCTCGGCTATCCCACTGTAGGAACCGCTTGGGACCATGTGACAGATGAGCAGAAGAGCTTGGCATTTATGCTGGAATCAGAATGGGTTGTTCTGCATTCTTCATCTCGCCATTACATTGATTTTAACGCCGTCGGCGATGTGGTTTCTGGTCGCCGCAGCCGCATGTCATTTGGACCGATGGTCATTTTGACAGGCCAGCTGATGGCCTATGAAGCTGCAGCCGCAATCTTTGGCAAACCACATGGCGCGGACAATTGCGGCTGGTTTTTGAATCTGTACAAAGGCCGGATTGAGCGGCCAAAGCCTGCATGGATAGCAGCAATCATGCGGCCAATTGTACGACGCTTCTTGGCTAAGATTGCAGGTGATCAATGATATCCTCTGCGAACGTCCTAACAGATCTTTACCTATCCATCGCGGCGCTAATCGGTGTGTTTTGCCTGATCCAAAGCCTGCAAACTAAAGACCCGTATGATCCTGTAAACCGCAGGTTCTTGTTCGGCCTCAAAGTCACGTTCATGCTGTTTTGTGGTCGTGCCTTGGTTGTAATTACGGGGGGCGAAGACTTTCGTTTTGTGATCCTTTTGGCGGCGGGACTTTTGCCGCTTGCTGTGGCGCTGTTGACAGAAGGGTTGTTGCGGCGACACGCCCCGCCATTTGTCAAAGCAGTCCTTGGGATTGGTGCTGCTATTCTTGCAGTCTTGGCCTTCGTCAGTCCCGCACTGATTGATCCAACGCGGCTTTGGGCGATATTGGCGTTCCAACTGTTTGGCCTTGGCGCATCCGGTTGGATGGTCGTGACCCGTGACAAAACAAGCCTATCCGCCAGCGAAAACCTGATGGTCGGCAGGCTGGGGTTGTCATTGATCCTGCTGATTCCAATGGTCGCCGCCGATTTTATGATGGTCTATATTCGCTTACCTGTTCAGATATCAGCGTTGGGCGTTTTGGTTTTATGCTGGTTGGCCATAGGGTTGGGGCGACCGCAAACGGGACATGGCGGGCCCTTGGTGTCGCTTGCGGTTTTGATCGTCGCTGCGGTTTGCGCGGGCTCTTTGGTGGGCATAATGACCGAAGCGGGGCGCGGGGGCAGCGTGATCGCGGTAATCGTTGTTTTAGCCGCGATGTTGGTCGTGGCGATCCTGAATGACGCACGGAGTCTACGTATCGAAGAGCAAAGCGAAAGCCTATTGCGGCATATGGCTGACGGCACCCAAACCAACGCGCGAGCATTCCTGCGAGAGTTGCAATCGCATCCTTTGGTTGAGGGGGCGATCATGGTTGAAGCTGCCCAGTTAAGCGATTTGGATGTGGGGACGCTTGATCAGATATTCTTGGCGGCTCCGGTCTTGGCAAAGTCAGAACCACCGGTCGTTGGGGAAAAGGCGCAGGATCATATTGGGCATTTGTTTGAACGCTTTGCAGCGACGCATATTTTGCAGGTGTCAGCGGCCCCGCGATTGTTGGTGGCGCTTGCGATGCCAGCAATCAGCGCCTCGCCACATTCCGCGCTTGAGCTACAGGCGGTTCAGCGGATGGCCGCGTTGATCGCAAGAACTGAGGTTCAAAATGATTAACGACGCCGATTTAGCTGGCGTTGTGATGCGCGCCAATCTGGCCCCATCTGTGCATAATACCCAGCCCACGCGTTGGCGACGCGATGGCGATGATATTGTTTTGGCAGCGGACCTGTCGCTTGTCCTACCTGTCGGTGATCCATTGGGAATGGACGCGGGCCTATCGTGTGGCGCTGCGGTTGAGGCAACGGTGCTGGCCCTTGGTGATGTCGGGTTAAGTGCCGAAGCTCAAGACCTTTGGCCACATGATGATCGTACGACTTGGGCAGGGCACCGGATGGTTGCGCGGTTGCGGCTGCAGGCTGGTAAGGCCGATCCATTGGCCAATCAGCTCGCGGCGCGGTTTACTTGGCGGGCGGCATTTACGGCGGATGTTCCAAGGTTATTTGGCTGGTCGCGGGCAGATAGCCTGATGGTGATGGACAGGCCAACACGGGGCTGGTTGGCGCAGCGCAATGATGATGTCAGCCTTGAGATCATGCGCGGCTCTGCCTTTCGGTCTGAACTGACGCATTGGATGCGGTTTTCTGAGCGACATAAGCGTTACGCCTACGACGGACTTGGGTTTGAGGCGATGCAGATGGACCAAAAAACGGCAACAAGTGCAAAGTGGGCGCTGGGGCCGCTTTGGCGTTTGTTTGATCTATTTGGCGCGACCAAGGGCATGACGGCCGAGGCCGATGCAACTATGTCCGCGCCTTTGATACTGTGTTTTCACAGGCCCGCTGATGAAAGCCCTGTTGAAACAGGGCGGGCATATCTGCGTATGTGGCTCTCAGCGACAAGTATGGGTTTCGCGGGTTGGCCTATGGCCGCACTTTCGGATCATCCAGATACCCGCGCCGAGATTTGTGTGCGGTTTGGCATCGGACCCGATCGCCGACTTGTTCAGGTGATTAGATTTGGCAACGCGGGGGCTGCGATTCCGCCCCGCGCAAGACGCCCCATTGAAGAGATATTGCTATGACTGATCCGCGAGCGTTTGCGTTAAGGGCTTTTGAAGCAGGGGTCGCTGCGGCAAACCCTTATGAAGCTGTGATGCGTCATGCGGGGAATTTGACCAAACCGAGCTTGATTATCGCGGTCGGCAAAGCTGCTGTTAGCATGGCCCGCGCAGCGCTTGAGGTTTTTCCGCAAACACCGTGCCGCGTCGTCACAAATTATGAGAACGCAATTGATCTGGCGGGGGCCGTTGTCATGGCTGCAGGCCATCCTGTGCCTGATGCAAATGGTGCGGCGGCGGCTGATGCTGTGATTGCGGATCTCGCCGCCGCTACGGGGCCGATCCTTGCTTTGATTTCTGGGGGTGGCTCTGCTCTTTTACCAGCGCCAGTTACTGGGATTACATTGGATGACAAAGCTAATGTGAATGCCGCTCTGCTGGGGGTGGGCATAGATATCGTGCAAATGAACCTTGTGCGGCAACAACTGTCACGGCTGAAAGGCGGAGGGATGTTGCGTATGGCGACACCAAACAAGATCACGGCGTTGATCCTATCGGATGTCGTTGGCGATGATCTGTCCGCGATTGCGAGCGGCCCAACAGTTGCACCATTGGGCACCAAGGCCATGGCACGCACCGTTTTGGAAAACGCATTGATCTGGGACCAAATGCCTGCGTCGGTCCAGCAATGCTTGTTGGGTCGGGACGTGAACGACACCTTGCCAGACGCGCAGAATATCCTTGTTGGATCAAACCCAATTAGCGTCGCTGCAATGCTGGCCGCTGTCGGCGATGCAAGTGTCCTACCACAAGCAGTTGAGGGCGATGTGGCAGACGCTGCGCGCCAGATTTGTGACCAAGCAGCAGTTGGCGTCACCGTTTGGGGCGGCGAGACGACCGTGCAGTTAAATGGCGACGGGCGCGGCGGGCGTAATCAAGAACTCGCGCTGCGCATAGCGCTTGAGGCGCGGACGCGGGGGTGGACCAATTGGACCTGCCTGCAAGGGGGCTCAGACGGGCGCGATGGCCCCACGGATGCGGCGGGCGGACTTGTCGATCAAGGTACGCTGCTGCGGATCGCTGAGGCGGGTGGCGATATCGATGCGCTATTGGACAACAACGATAGTTATGCGGCGTTGGATTTGGCGGGTGATTTGTTGAAAGTCCCAGCGACAGGTACAAACGTCGCTGATCTGGGTATCATGATACGCGACGCGTAAGGATTGATTAATCGACCGGTAGTCCGCTTGGCACCACATCAGGACGCCCCATAGGGCGCGTTTCAGCGGTGTCCCCAGTGAGCGCGTTCAAAAAGGCGACTAGATTGGTGATTTCAATCTCGGACACCTCAAACGGTTGTAGTTCACGTACGGTGGCTTGGCGTTGCATCTCCATGCGGTCTTCGCGGATCGCAAAGTCACTAGCGGCGAGCCATGGCACGTCAGGAAGCCCTGCCATTTCGGGCGTCCAGTGATCTTGGCCAGCATGATGGCGGATCATATCCTCTAACGTCGGATATGCGCCGTTATGTCCATACGGGCCTGTTAAGGCGACGTTTCTTAGGGATGGTGTGCGAAAGCGGTACGCGTCTTCGATCAGGTCAGTCTTGCCCATGCGACCAACGTCGCGGGGGATCTGATCCCATTGGCGGGTCCGACCGGGGCCAAAGGCGGGCAGCCCAAGCGCGTGGAAATCCTGATCGGTAAACAGCGGCCCTGCGTGACACGCAGCGCAGCGCAGGGTTGTGAAGAACAATTCGCGGCCTGCTTCGGCCTGCGTGGGCAGGGGTGTTCCCGTCAACCACGCGTCATATGGGCTGTCGTAAGATTGCCATTCCGACGTAATAAACGCGCCTAATGCATTGCCTATTTCGACGATGGAGACTTGGGTGGGGTCATCAATGTGATCAAAGGCTTGTACGAACATTTCACCGTATTCTGGGATGGTGCGTACGCGCTTAGCGATAATCGGCCAGCCGTAGTCGATACGCTCGGATACCGCGCCAGTAACTTCGTTCTCACCGGGATTGCCTGCCATTTCGAACTGGGCCGTCAGCGGGAACAATGCCTGTGCCGCGACAAGGCTATTGAGACCCTGTGGCAACCATTCTTGGGCAGGGGAATTGAACCCGTTTCCGTAGATATCTGACTGGGTCAGGCGCCCGTCGTGGAACAGGACTTCGATCGATTTGTGACCTAAATTCCAAAGGCTTGGGGCGTTGCGAGGGATGCGTTTGCGGATCCTATCTGCGCCCGAACCCGCGGTGCGATCAGGGCCCACACCAACGCCACCTTCGCCAATCCCAAGCGAGAGACCGTCGCCGCCAGCAAGGTCGTGATGATGGCACGTGCCGCAACTGATATTTTGGTTACCTGACAGGACTTTATCGTAGAAAAGAAGCTGTCCGATGCGGGCTTGATCCATGTCTACGGGCGTGTAATCTTGCGCTGTAATCACCTGTGCACTGGCAAAATTCGCGCCAAAAACCAACCCAAGGAGAGCTGTATGGAACGCGTATGGAAAGCGTATGCTACCTGTACCTACATCTTTGCGATTTTGTTCGCGTTGGCGGGGCCCGCGCAGGCCAATATGGAACAAGCACGCGATCTTATGGAAGCGGGTGAATTTGAGGCCGCCCGCGAAATGCTGAGCCTTTACGCACGCTCTGGCAACGCCGAAGCCGAAGAGCTGATCGGCGTGATGTACGCCCTTGGCCTTGGCGTTAAACGCGACGATGCGCGGGCGTTTGAATGGTATCTGCGGGCGTCGATGAAGGGGCATGCAGGGGCACAATCCGGAATTGGCTGGTACTATGAATTAGGCCGCGGTCTACCCGCGCCCGACTTGGTCAGAGCGTATCTGTGGTATGCGCTATCGGCAATAGGCGGGGACGTGGACGCGCCGGATAGTCTTGAGGAATTGTCGCCTAAGCTAACGGCCGAAGAGCGGGCGAGGGCGGAAGTGTTGATAGATGACTACCGCGTGTGGATGTATCCGTTTCGGTGAGGGGGGAACGGCAGTTTTGGGGACAAAACGACATCTCGCAGCACATGCACCAATGTCGGCTTTGGAGCGACTTTGCTCGTGCAGCACAAGTGTAGATTGCTCAGTGTTGTTGGCTTCATTGAGCGCTTAAACTTGTATCAAATTTTACACTATTTAGACACATAGAAATCATGCCGAGAGCGCAATTCAAGCCCATCTATATACAATAGATTTCTCTTTTAGGATTAGTTATGCCTCTCCAGAACATACTGGTTTATAATTTCGCCAGTGGTGACAATACATATCCACATACTG
The DNA here is from genome assembly GCA_034111185.1 of Paracoccaceae bacterium. Lineage (GTDB taxonomy): Bacteria > Pseudomonadota > Alphaproteobacteria > Rhodobacterales > Rhodobacteraceae > Yoonia. The sequence continues at coordinate 57,428 of JAWUXS010000099.1, forward strand.
GAACATTCACTGTCGGAGTTGCGGGGCAGGTTACTGTCGATGATTCAGACGGTGTAGATGATGTTACTTTTGGCGATTTCACTCATACTGGCGGTGCGGACACCGATGACCAAGATGTAACTGCATCAAGTGTAGCAGGCATCAGCGTCGGCGACACCATTGATCTACGTTATAAATATACAGTTACCGGCTCGGATGGATCAAGTGGGACCATCCACTTTACAGCGACCAACAGCGAGTTAAACTATGGTCCGATGTTCGTCTCAGATTTTCCGTTAACGGCAGGTGTTACCTACACATTTGGTACGTTCAATACAGACGGTGCAGCCCCTTATTCCTCGTTGGTGCCCTGCTTTACATCTGGTACCCAAATCATGACGATAAAAGGCTCTATTCTAATAGAAGCGCTAAATCCTGGAGATTTGGTCCTGACCCGGGACAACGGCTTTCAGCCTTTGCGGTGGATAGGCAAGCGCACTGTGCGTGCTTTGGGCAAGCACACCCCTATTCTTGTTCCTCGGGGAGCGTTGGGGAGCAATAGTAATCTCTTGGTGTCGCCAAACCATCGCATGCTTATCTGTGAAGCCATAGCTGAGATGTATTTTGGAGAACGAGAGCTTTTGGTCGCAGCAAAACATCTGGTCGGTATGAATGGGATCAGCAAATTGGCTGGGGGCATGGTAACCTACATCCATGTACTATTTGACTCTCACCAAATTGTTGTTGGCAACGGTGCCTTCAGTGAAAGCTTTTTTCCCGGCCCTATTGCCATGGGATCACTGGCCGCCGCCACACAGAGCGAGGTCTTTGATCTATTCCCAGAGCTCAACACCGATCAACTAGGTGGGTATGGCCAGACGGCGCGTTTGTGCCTAACAAAGGCCGAAACATGCGTGCTACGACAGATTGCAGCATAGGCTGCCTCAAGCTTTAATCTACTGTGGGCGGGCTAAAAAGGGTCCAAATTTTGCTTGTAGCGTTTGCGATTATTAAGGTTTCAACAATCCATTCATCAAAACGCTCATAATTCAAAATCGTTCAACAAACGCTCCCTTTATGCTCCCCCGTAAAACGCATCGTTTTACGTTGCCATAAGTCGCGTACAAAAACCACGTGGTCATTAAGCGGTTTTGTCTCCACCGTGATAGCAGACTTTAGCTGCATCGCAGAAATTCGGTAAAGAGGGCTCTTTCGAGAGATTAGCCGCAGGTCGCATGAACGGCTGGTCTGGCAACTCTCCCATTCGCTGCATCCCGCATGAACGATTAGAATGCGGGGGGGGCGGCAGTTGGCTCTTTGACCATTGCTGCTAAGATAACCCACGGTTTCTAGTGTTCCGTCGGCTATCCAAAACCAGTTATGGCCGTGCCAGCTACTTTGTTTGAGATGGAAGGCGGCAGATCAGCTCTTGGCAATCGAGTTTGATCCTTCTCAGCTGATTGGCTGCAAGCACCGGAAATATGAAAGCACCAAGGCTCAAAAGTTGTTTCTCTAGACTGCCTGCAGTCCAAACGACGGCAATGGTCGCGCATGTCATCAATACAACGGTCGAAAGAAACGCACCCTTGGCATGCTTGTGCATGGTTTGCGCCACCTCCAATGCGGTGGCCCCATCTGCGTATTGTTTCTTGAAATAGCTGGAGGGCATGATCATTCCTTTAAGCTTTGCTGTGCAATTTCCTGCGCATCGACTTGGGTTAAAGGTTCGCCCTGCTTGAGGCTCAGCTTCACAAGCAATTTCAAGAACGCCGCCGCTTTATTAGGGCTTGTTTCGATTAAAGCAGTCGGAACCGTTCCAAGACCTGCGAGCAGCGCTTGTTCCACAATGTCTAACTCAGTGTCCCCGAGCAGAGTTTGCTTTCCCGTGAGAATCCACAAAGGTTCTTCGTTCATGAGATTGTGCAGTCTGACCAAAATCGACGTTGGAACTTCACGTTCACCGCTCTCGTACCCCCGATAAGATCGGTATGACGCGCCAATCGTTTCCGCAAAATTTTGCTGGTTTAGTCCGGTTTTCGCTCTGATTTCTTTCAGGCGCATGCCGATACTCGTGTTTTCGCTAGACATTGATGATTTGTAAGTCCATATATTGACATTAATGTCCATATATGGACATTAATGTGCCTTTGAGGTCATAAGTGTCTCAAAATGTATAACATTGCCACAAAGAAAGGGAAGTCATGAGCGAAGCTATGTTGGAAACCAAAGATGTTGCCCAAAGTCTTGGCTTGTCTGTGCGCCGTGTGCGGAGGCTCCTTTCGTCAGAAAAGCTACGTCACGTTCGCATTAGAAGGCAGTTTTTTGTCCCCGAAGAGGCCGTTCAAGAGTTTCTATCCCAGAACATGGTCGAGACTTGCCAAGCCGACAAGAAGGGCAATCCTTGAGGGATTTACAAGGCTCAGTGACGTTGTTCATTTAGCCTTCACAGCAGAGACGGAAACTGAACTAGATAAAAAAAGAAGCTACCCCAAACGGAGACATCTGCCATGCCCGCCAGAAAAGCTGTTTTGACCCAGACAGAGCTGAAACGCTATTTGGCCGCAAACCGTGACGTGGGGATTCCCGTCGGGCGCACCGAGATTGGCCCGGATGGGACGGTGGTGATACATTCTGCTAGTGAGAACTCACCACCCGCCATCAATGATTGGGACGCAGATTGAAAAAACGAGAGAAATACCCGGGCGCTAGCCCTTACAAGGATCGACACGGGAAACGCCGTTGGCGGTATCGCTCGCGCGGGTTCACTGCCGAATTGGGGTCTGACTATGGGTCTGACGAGTTTGAACAGCGGTATCAGGATGCAGTGAACGGCCAGAAATCGAAATCTAGTGACGGGGCAGGGGTTTCCCGCACAAAAGCCGGAACTTTGGATGATCTGGTCACGCATTTTTACAAGCTGCACTTCCCAACAATTGGCGAAAACACACGGGCGGACTATCGCAGTGTAATCTAGCCTTTACGGCTCAAACACGGCAAGAAGCGCGTTGCGCATATGAAAATCCGGCACATCATGGCTGAAATGCACGAGACGCCGATGCAGGCCAACAAAATGCTTAAACGGCTGTCCCAGATGATGGACCTTGCGGTCAAGATGGAGTGGGTTGAGGCCAATCCGGTTGTTGGTGTCGACAAGTATGCGACCACGTCAGAGGGCTATCATTCATGGGACGAGGGCGAAATCGCCCGTTTCTATGAGGTTCATCCGTTGGGATCACCTGCGCACATCTGCATGACGCTGATGCTCTACACGGGTGCTGCAAAGGTTGATGCGGTGAAGCTGGGGCCAGCGAACGTCAAAGGCGGGCGGATAGAATATCGCCGTCAAAAGACCAGTAAAAATTCAAGCGGCGTGCTGATCAGCTTGCCAATCCACCCTGCCTTAGCAGCAGCTTTGGCGGCAAGGCCCGTCACGTTCACCTACCTTGAGACGGGTCATAACAAGGCTCGCTCTCGAAAGGGCCTTGGAACATCCATGCGTAAATGGTGCGACAAAGCGGGCTTGCCACTGTGTTCCTCTCATGGCCTTCGAAAAGCAATCTGCCGCCGTATCGCCGAGGCTGGTGGCGCACCTTATTAAATCATGGCGGTCAGCGGCCACGTCACGTTGGCGATGGCTCAAAAGTACTGTGAGACGTTTAGGCGGCGGGACATGGCTGATTCAGCATTTTCGCGGCTAGCTGGCACGAAAACGGAACAAAACTTGACGAACCACCCTGAAAGGTTCGTCGAAAAATCACTTAACACCCTATAATAAAAGGATAATAAATGATGTTTGGTAGGCCCGGCAGGACTTGAACCCGCAACCAAAGCGTTATGAGCGCTCTGCTCTAACCAGTTGAGCTACAGGCCCCCCATGGATGCACGAGGTAGCAGACCACGCGTCTTGGTCAAGCCGATTTCATCCATCGCGCCTAAGGAATTATCGGCTGCCCCATTAGGACATTTGACAAAAGTGCGATCATCCGCGCCTCTTGTGGTGTTGTAATGCTTGGGTCGCCATCCAGATCAGCCATTGCCAAAATGTCGTCGTACTGGGGAGCCGCATCAGTGATCACTGTACCTTCGGGCAAATCTATCCACGGACCATCAGATTGCAGGACAATGCCAAGCGGTTGATCCGCAAGTGCAGCGTTTGAGATGAAGAGGGCGATAGCGATTGAGATGAAATGCTTCATGGCTGTCCTTGATTTATCTAAGCGCAGTTAATCAGGAACTTATGAATATTTTCTGTGGGGTAAGTGCAGTTTTTGCGCAGATATTTAACCCGAGTGAGTTTGTTTGAAAGCAGAGTCAGGTTGCCCGCCTATGGGATCTGGTCTATCGCCTTTTGCAAACAGCAGCTGGGGGTCCATATCATGGCCAAGAACGGATTGACTTATGCGGATGCAGGCGTCGATATTGATGCGGGCAACACATTAGTAGAGCGGATTAAACCTGCGGCAAAGCGCACAGCGCGGCCGGGTGTGATGGCTGGGCTTGGTGGATTTGGCGCCGTGTTCGACCTTAAAGGGGCAGGGTACGAAGACCCTATTCTGGTCGCGGCAACAGACGGCGTAGGCACCAAGTTGCGGATCGCCATTGATACAGGCAACGTTGACACAATTGGTGTGGACCTTGTTGCGATGTGTGTGAACGATCTGGTTTGCCAAGGTGCTGAGCCATTGTTCTTCCTTGATTATTTTGCGACAGGAAAGCTTGATTTGGATCAAGCGACACGGATCATCGAAGGGATCGCTGCAGGTTGCGAAGCGTCCGGTTGTGCCCTGATCGGTGGCGAAACAGCCGAGATGCCAGGCATGTACCACGACGGTGATTTTGACCTCGCGGGCTTTTCTGTGGGCGCGATGGAACGTGGTGTCGATTTGCCGCGCGGGATCGCTGCGGGTGATGTTCTGCTGGGTCTCGGCTCGAACGGTGTGCATTCGAACGGCTATTCATTGGTGCGCCGCATCGTTGAACAAAGCGGCCTTGCTTGGGATGATGCTTGCCCTTGGGGCGAAGGCACATTGGGCGAAGCATTGCTGGCACCAACAAAATTATACGTCAAAAGCACGCTGGCCGCGATCAAAGCTGACGGTGTTAAGGGGCTTGCCCATATCACAGGCGGCGGTTTGACTGAAAATCTGCCACGTGTTTTGCCTGATGATCTGGGTGCCGAAATTGACCTAAGCGCGTGGGATCTGCCGCCAGTGTTCAAATGGTTAGCCGCCCAAGGTGGCATGGCCGAGGCTGAATTACTTAAGACATTCAACGCAGGCATTGGCATGATCGTTGTCTGCCCAGCGGACAAAATGGCTGACGCAATTGCAACACTCGAGGCACATGGCGAGACGGTTTATCCAATCGGTTGCATAACCCCGGGGGCAGGTGTCCGTTACTCAGGCTCACTTCTGTGACCAAGCGGGTCGCGATCCTGATTTCGGGTGGCGGCTCGAATATGGTGTCGTTGGTGAACAGCATGGTTGGGAATCATCCCGCGCGGCCATGTTTGGTTTTGTCCAACGTACCTGACGCAGGCGGGTTGGCTAAGGCACACGCCGCAGGCATTGAAACGGCTGTTGTCGACCACAAAGACTTTGGCAAAGACCGTGCCGCGTTTGATGCCGCACTCAATGATGTCTTATTAGCCGCAAAGCCGGATATAGTTTGTTTGGCAGGGTTCATGCGCATCCTAACGCCTGCGTTCATGGAACTGTGGGCTGGGAAGATGTTGAATATCCACCCGTCATTACTCCCGCTCCATAAAGGTTTGCATACACACGCGCGTGCCATTGCTGCTGGCGACCATGAACATGGCTGCACGGTGCACGAAGTGACAGCTGATCTTGATGATGGGCCTATCTTGGGGCAGGCCCGCATGAAGATCGAGGCTGGTGATACGCCCGAAACGCTTGCTGCAAAAATACTGCCGCTTGAACATAAACTCTACCCCGCAGTGCTACGCCGCTTTGCCCAAGGTGATCGTCAAATGCGTGACTTTGACAGCTGACTTTCCTTTAGGTTTGGGATCGCTTATCAAAAGGAACCGGGCACCATGGCGCGGCGCCCTTAGACAGAAGAACGCATGAAAACCATTACAACTACGTCCGACCTTGCTGCTTTTTGCGCAGAGGCCGCTCAGCGCGATTACGTCACTGTAGATACCGAATTCTTGCGAGAGCGTACGTATTATTCAAAGCTTTGCCTTATCCAGTTAGCTTATCAGGATGACGCTGGAAATGATGCTGTCTTGGTTGATCCCTTGTCTGACGGTCTGTCGCTTGCACCGCTGTATGATCTGTTCCGGAACAAGGCCGTGGTTAAAGTTTTCCATGCAGCCCGCCAAGATCTTGAGATTTTTTATGTGGATGAACAGGTCATTCCTGATCCGTTGTTCGATACTCAGGTCGCGGCGATGGTTTGCGGCTTTGGTGAACAGGTCGGATACGAGACCCTTGTCCGTAAGATCGTGAAAGAAGAAGTCGATAAATCTTCACGCTTTACCGATTGGTCACGCCGCCCGTTGACCGATGCCCAAAAGAATTATGCGGTCGCTGACGTGACCCATTTGCGGGATATTTACGAATACCTTGCTGGTCGGCTTAAACAGACATCGCGTGAAAAGTGGGTGTCTGAAGAACTGGCAGTCCTTGAGGACCCAGCAACCTACAAAGCTGACCCTGATCTTGCTTGGATGCGGGTGAAAACGCGCAATAGTTCTGGCCGGTTCTTGGGTATCGTGCGCGAATTGGCACGTTTCAGAGAATCCTATGCACAGGAACGCAATGTTCCGCGCAGCCGTGTCTATAAAGACGATGCGCTGGTTGAGCTGGCATCGACTAAGCCGCAAACCGAGGCGGACCTTGGTCGGTCACGTCTTTTGCTGCGCGAAGCCCGTAAAGGCGAGATTGCAGCAGGTATTCTGAATGCTGTTAAGGTCGGCCTTGCGGTTCCTAACGATCAGTTGCCGCAGACGAATGATGTGCGCGCCAAGCTGCAAGTAAACCCAGCGTTGGCCGATATGTTGCGCGTCTTGCTTAAGGCAAAGTCTGACAACGAGAGCGTCGCACCAAAGTTGATCGCTTCTTCGGCTGATCTTGATGCTTTGGCTGGTGGTCAGCGGGACGTCATAGCATTGCGCGGTTGGCGCAAAGAGGTGTTTGGCACTGATGCGATACGCTTGTGTGACGGCGAAGTTGGCCTCGCGGTGAAAGGTCAGAAAGTCGTTACAGTCGAACTGTAACGATATACGACCCAAGTTTACCCTTTGAAATTAACGGCTTGAGGTGCGCGCGTTGCGGGCGCCTTGTACCTGAATGCGCCGCACACCTGCCAGATCATCAAAGTCGAGAGCACGCGCCGCAGTAATCGTTCGCGTGGCGTTTTCACCGCCAGCTTGTGCGCCTGCCGGAACTTCAACACGAAATTCGAGTGTTAGTGTCCCATTTGCGAATCCTGTTGGGACAAGCTGCGCGTTAAATTGACCGATGGTTGACGCAAGTCCCGTTGCACGAACGATGGCCCCGTTAGGCGTGCGATCAACACGCATTTCTGTGACACTATCGATCATTGAGCGTTGATCGATTTCGCCAAACTGCGTTCCTTCTGGGATCAGCGGTTTCACCTCTTCGCCAGATGCGGCAACGACAGGTGTACTGCTGCCAAACCAATTTAGCGGATTAAAGCGCGATTCAGAAACTGTGGCGCAAGCACCAAGTGTCAAAGCTGCGCACGTCAGCAGGGGCAGGGCAATTCGTTTCACTTGATCTCGACCTCTTGGTTATTTCGGAAAAAGGTAAAGCAACAGCGCAGGCTTGAAAAGGCAGGACTGGACGTTTCATGCAACCAGCCCTAGATCAAAGGTACGCAAAAGGAACGCATCATGGCTACTGCAGCATTTGAAGAAATCGCCGAAACTTTTGATTTTCTGGATGATTGGGAAGATCGCTATCGGCATGTGATTGATCTGGGCAAGGCAATGCCTTCTTTAGATGATGCATTTAAGGTGCCAGCAACCAAAGTTGATGGCTGCGCGAGCCAAGTTTGGTTGCAGCCAAAAACCGATAGCGGAGTGTTCAGTTTTCAAGGCGACAGCGATGCCATGATCGTGCGTGGCCTGATTGCCGTGCTCGCTGCGCTATACAACGATGTTCCCGTGGCCGAAGTGAACGGTATCGACGCCGGTGTTGAGCTCGGTCGTCTTGGTTTGAATGATCATCTGTCTGCGCAACGTTCAAATGGCGTGCGTGCGATGGTTGAGCGGATCAATCAGGTTGCTGCGGCGGCCTGATTTTCTGTTACGACAACTTTGAAAGCGTCGTTTCAAGATCGCCATAACCTGTCGCACGACGCTCGAATGCAAGCCCAAGCCGCTCTGCGCATACCTTGGCTTTCTCGGTCAAGGTCGGGTCATCGGTCTGGGCCTGATAGACAAGTTTGGTGTAATTTCCAAAATACATGTCGCGCAAAGCTGGGTGCCTGCCAAGGCCTAGCGGTTCCCATACAAAAGCTTCAAATTGCCGGACCAAAAAGTCCGTCAGATAGAATGCGGTCATTTCTTCGCGGGCGGCGAAGGCTTCGTTAGTTTCAAAAAACGAATAGCAATGTGGCCCTTCTATCATCTGAATGCCCAATTCCTTGCACTTTTCGAACAATTGGCCGCCGGTACCGCAATCTGCGTAGACGATGAAAATACTGCTGTATTCAGCGCGGTATTTCACGACGGCGTCTTCAATTGCGGGGGTGATTTTTTCGGGATGGTTGTGGAAAATAGCAGGCAAGCACTGCAGATCGAGATGATCCCAGTTATTGATTTTGATCAGCGCAAGAATTTCATGTGCCAAGGCGCCACATGCGATCAACAATACACGCCCAGCGCCTTTGGGCGGGATACCTGCATCTATGAGAGTTGAATCTTCCATGCGCCTATAAGACCGATGATCTGCCTGTGAACGCAAGCCGAAAGAAGACGCATCACTGCGGACGAGCGACGGGTTATTCGGTTTTCATCCAATAGCGCAAGCCAACGGCAATGATCAGCGGCACGATGGTCCAGCTCCAATGCGGGGTTGCTATTGAAGTTGCGACAGCAACGGTCAGTGCCGCAGCAACGAAAACAGCGGCGATTAATCCAAAGAACAGACGGTTTGGCATTTAGTGCTCCTTTGATCATATATGGGGTCGCGACAACCAAAGAAAAAGGGCGCAACCAATTGGTTGCGCCCTCATTCATCAATATTTCAGTTGACTAGACTGCAACAGCACCTTGGTTGTGCTTGCGCGCCATGAATGTCTTGGCCGTTTCAACCGCGACAGCAGCATCACGACAATATGCGTCTGCGCCGATGGCTTTGCCGAACTCTTCGTTCAGCGGTGCGCCGCCAACAAGAATGATAAAGTCATCGCGAATGCCTTTTTCGACCATCGTATCGATAACGACCTTCATGTAAGGCATCGTTGTTGTCAGTAGGGCGGACATACCAAGGATATCGGCGTCTTCTGTCGCCAGCGCCTCAAGATACGCATCCACGGCGTTGTTGATGCCAAGGTCAACGACTTCAAAGCCGGCGCCCTCCATCATCATGCCAACAAGGTTTTTGCCGATATCATGGATGTCGCCTTTGACCGTGCCGATGACCATCTTACCAACGCGCGGTGCGCCAGTTTCAGCCAGCAGTGGCTTTAGGATGGCCATGCCACCCTTCATCGCGTTTGCAGCCAACAGAACCTCAGGAACGAACAAAATGCCGTCACGGAAATCGGCGCCAACGATCGTCATGCCGCCGACTAAGGCTTCGGTCAGAACGCGGTATGGCGCCCATTCGCGCGCGATAAGGATATTTACACCCTCTTCGATCTCTTCTCTCATGCCGTCGTAAAGGTCGTCGAACATTTGCGCGACAAGGTCTTCGTCGTTCAGTTCTGAAAGGATGATTTCGTCTTCGTCGGACATGATGGGTGCCTCCCGCGCATGGTGTTTATTGTGCCTAAATCTCTAATGCTCTTTTGTGCGTCATGGAAGCCTGCGAATTGCGACATAAGTCACTACGCCACCGACCAGATATTGCGTTTGTTCCCTATTTGTTTCATGGATGGGTATGCAAAACGGTAATACACCCCCTAGATTCCACGCCAAAGGGCGTGCAGCACGTGAAAATCCTACTAATCGTTATGAGAAATTTGCGACAGAAAATGTGGATGACGGTTGGTACGTAGACGAAGATTTGCCGACATTGCGGACGCGTGTGCGTGACGAAGTTCCCCGAAAGGTCATTACCCGCAATACATCACCTGATTTATCGTTTGATCGTTCCATCAATCCGTACCGCGGGTGCGAGCATGGTTGTATTTACTGCTTTGCGCGTCCGTCCCATGCATACCTCGGGTTATCCCCGGGGTTGGATTTTGAAACGGAGCTGATTGCCCGTCCATCAGCACCTGTCGTTCTTGCCAATGAACTGCGCGCCAAGTCGTATGTTCCGGCAACAATTGCGATAGGGACCAATACGGACCCATATCAACCAATTGAGCGTGATCGCCGGATTATGCGGGAAATCTTGCAAGTCCTATCCGACTTTAACCATCCGGTCGCGATTGTCACAAAGGGAACGCTGATAACACGCGACATAGATATTTTGGCGCCAATGGCAGCTAAGGGATTGGTGCGCGTCGGTATCTCGGTGACGACCTTGGATCCTAAGACGTCGCGCGCGATGGAGCCACGCGTGCCACTTCCTGCTGCGCGACTGCGGGTGATCCGCCAGCTATCTGATGCCGGAATTCCCGTCAGACTAATGCTGTCGCCAGTTGTGCCCGCCCTGACGGATCACGAAATGGAAGCGATTGTGACGGCTTGCGCAGAGGCAGGCGCTGTTGCCGCGTCTTCAATTGTGCTGCGTCTCCCACAAGAGGTATCTGGCTTGTTCAGGGATTGGCTTGAGGATGCTTATCCTGATCGCGCATCTCGTGTCATGGCACGGGTCCGTGAATTGCACGGCGGAAAGGATTACGATCCAGAGTTTGGTAAGCGGATGACCGGACAAGGGGAGTGGGCAAAATTGATGCGCCAAAGGTTCGTCAGGATCACCCGCAAACACGGATTAGACCGAAGTTTGCCTGCGCTGCGGACAGATCTGTTTGCGCCACCACCAAAAGCAGGTGATCAACTGGCGTTGTTTTAATGATCTAGCCTTTGCGGCGACCGCGACGCGGTGCGCGAACAGGACCTGCGCCATCTGTTCCATCTGATTCAGACGAAAACCCGCCAAGTGCCTCTGTTACTGCAGAAAGCTTGGGCAACGTGCCACGGGCGCGTGTTTCCAGTGCTGCACGCATGTGGCGCAGATGCTCTGGTGTTGTACCACAGCATCCACCGATAATGGTTGCACCGCAATCGCGTGCCAACACAGCGTAGTCGGCCATCAATTCAGGCGTGCCGTCGTAATGGATGTGTCCATCGTGATATTTCGGGATGCCAGCATTGCCTTTTGCGACAATTGGCAATGTTGGTTTTGCCGCTTCAAACCCAAGAACTGTACGCAGTAGATCTGACGCGCCAACACCGCAGTTTGCACCAAATGCAAGGGGTTGATGTGCAAGCTTTCCAACCATCTTTACCATCGCCTCTGATGTGAGGCCCATCATAGTACGACCTGCTGTGTCAAAGCTCATCGTGCCGCAATAGGGCATTCCGGCAAGGGCAAAGCCTTCGGCGGCGGCGGCGAATTCTTCTGCGGCGCTGATCGTCTCAACCCACAGCACATCTGCGCCGCCAGCCTTAAGGCCCTCTGCCTGTTCATGGAACATCTCAACCGCGATTTCATGGGTAAGAGACCCCATCGGCGACATGATCTCGCCTGTAGGACCGACTGAGCCTGCGACAATCACGGGACGGTTCATCGCGTCGGCTACGTCGCGGCCAATCTCAGCGGCGGCCTTGTTCAACTCATGCACGCGTCCCTCTGCGCCATGTAGCTTAAGCCGAGATGCATTCCCGCCAAAACTGTTGGTCAGAAAAATGTCGCTGCCCGCATGGGCGGCTCCTTCATAAAGCGCCTTAATCCGGTCGGTATGTTCGACGTTCCACATCTCAGGTGCATCGCCGGCTTCTAGACCCATGTTAAATAGGTTTGTGCCGGTTGCTCCGTCGGCCAAAAGCCAATCACGAGTTTCGAGAAGCGTTGAAAGGGCGTTGGTCAAAATTGTATTCCTAATTCGGCGCTGCGTTGGGCGGAGCGATCTATCGCTTTGCGATGCCACGGTTTAGAAAATCTGGCAATCCATTGAACCGCTGGGCGTGGCGCAGAAGTACCACCCTATTTTTCATAATCATCATGAGGCGGAGCATGGGGTTATTGACCGCAAGGAGGACAATAGCCCCCGTAAATACAGCTTCAAATCGGGTTGGGGCTGCATGATATTCGGGAACCCATTGGGGCTTAAACGCGGCCTTAAACTGCGAAAGCCCAGCGCGATTTCGAGCCAACAATGACGCAAACAGATGGTCACCGGATGGAACGGCACCAAGACTTAGTTTTGTTACTTTGGCATCTCTGGCGTCTTGAATGGCTTGGTGTATAGCAAGGTGGACAGCGCCGGATGGCGTATCAGGAGTATACCGGATCAAGTCCAATGCCCAAGCGTCTTTGCGGGTTTGGAATGTCACAAATCCAACGAGGTTTGTATGCTCCCAGATGAGATAGAGTTTCTGTGCACCAACGTATTCGGGCTTCCATCGCCCCATCGAAAACCCCATTTCGCCACCGCTCGTTGTTTTCCATTCGCGCGCTACGATTTCCATTGCCTGATCTGTTGTTCCTTGCTGACCCGTTGTGACCGTGATGCCAGATCTTTTTGCCTGAGATAACTTGCGCCGGAGTTGTCGGAATTCTGGTGTTGAAGCATCCCAATGGATGGGGGTGATAACCGCGTCGGACGCTATGCGAATTGCAGTCCAGCCAAGAAGGCGCGCAGAACCGGCCGTGCGACCATCACATTTATAGACTGCACAGGGTTTAGGCCGTATCCGTTTTCGGAAGATGTCTGGGGACATTTTAAGTCTGCCGGACATGATCGGACCGCCAATCGCGATCGTTGCACCGATAGATTGGCGCACCATCCAAATACCTTCACGGGTCCGCATCATTCGTGCACCTTGACGAAGTAGATCCCAATTGGGTGGTGTTGCATCAAATTCGATGGGCGCTGATGTGTTACGGCTTTGGTAGGTTAGCCCCACCCAAGCGACAGCGATGCATGCCGGAATAATGTAATAAATGATCCGAAAACCGACGAGAGCGGCCAGAACAGAAGCATCTGGCGTAATGAATATAAGGGCGCAAAAAGTGGCATCGAACACCCCAACGCCTGACGGGCTGTTCGAGACGATTCCTGCGCCAAGAGCGAGAGTAAACGAGGCGAGTACTATGCCGAATGATAGTCCAACCGTTTCCGGCAAAAGGATGTACAGCGCTAACGCTGCCGTAGATACGTCGATGAATGCATAACCTGCCAAGCGGAATACGCCGGCATTCAATAGTAGGGTTACCAATGAAGAGACGGACCGCCATGCAAACGCCAGCATTAGAATTGCCGCAAGAATAACTGTGGACACCAACCCGAACGGAATTGATAAGCCAAGAAAAAAATACGACGGCACGGCAAGGGACATCCATGCCGCCATGAAAGACATCGTCACTCCTGCAGAGAGTTTAGCCGTTTGTAATCCCGTCAGGCTTGGCAAAGCTGCCCAACGAACCAAACCGGCTGTGAATGCGCCAAACCCCAATGTTTGGCCAAGCGCAATTGCCGCCATACCAGTTACCCTTGCGGTTTGCGGTTCAACCTTTGTGTCTAAGGTTTGGTGCCAGATTGCGTCGTACGACCCCAGCGCCCAATAGCTAACGGTCGTGGCCGCGATTGCGATCATCCATTGTATCGTTGAAATCTGCCCCATTGACCGTTGAATTGCGTGAAAATTCAGGTCGGGAACCTGATTGGCAAGCCATAAAATACACACGACGCTTAGGATCACAGGAACGGCGAGGCGCAACGTTTTCAGGAACGTTTGGAACGGCATTGGGATCGTGTGTTTGATCATCTCGCGCTCCGGCTTTACCTGCCGAACATCTATTCCGCCGAGGTGAACCCCAGCTTAATAGATCAAAAAAAGCGGCGTTCCATCGCTGAAACACCGCCCGAATTTATACCGAATTTGACACGAATTTAGGTTTCGTCCATCAACTGAGACTTCGCTTGTGCCAAAAGCTCTGACATCTTTGCACGAATGGTTTTTTCGTCGGCCAATGTGCCAAGGTCACCTGATACCTTGCGGTAAACATCTTCATCGCCAGCTTCTTCGAAGTCAGACTTGATCACTTCACGGGCGTAGTTGTCTGCGGCGTCTGCTGAAAGGCCCATTAGTTCAGCGGCCCATAAACCCAGCAGCTTGTTTTTGCGGGCTTCTGCTTTGAACTGCATGTCTGCATTATGTGCAAACTTGTTCTCAAATGCGTTCTCGCGGTCTTGGAATGTAGACATGTCAGGCGCCTTTCTTGTTACTTAACTCATAACCGATATGTGGACGCGTACGTCTTTCGACAAGGTGTTGGTAAGAATTTCAGGCTTTTCTTGCGGCTGGTCTGAGGTTGGCCTATAGCCATGCGCAAGTTGAACTGCAGCTTTTGTCGCTGCAAGCCTGAGGGGGCATGTCATGGCACGTCGAAAGAAGATTTACGAAGGCAAAGCCAAAGATCTTTTTGAAGGACCTGAGCCAGGCACGCTTGTCCAATACTTCAAAGACAATGCCAGCGCTGGCAATGGTGAAAAGAAAGCCATTATCGAAGGTAAAGGCGTGTTAAATAACCGTCTTTCAGAGTATTTCATGAATGGTTTGATGCAGATTGGCATTCCAACCCATTTCCTCAAACGTTTGAACATGCGCGAGCAGTTGATCCGTCAAGTTGAGATTATCCCTCTCGAAGTTATCGTGCGCAACTTTGCAGCCGGTACAATGGCGAACCGTTTGGGAATCGAAGAGGGCACAGCATTGCCCCGTCCAATCGTTGAGTTCTCTTATAAAGATGACAGCCTTGGCGACCCTTTGGTCCCCGAGGAATACATCATCGCTTTCGGTTGGGCATCCCAACAAGAGATGGACGACATCATCAGCCTTGCACTGCGCGTAAACGACTTTTTGTCGGGCACGATGTACGGTGTTGGGATCAAGTTGATCGATTTCAAAATCGAAATTGGTCGCGTTTATGATAATGAATTCCCGCGTTTGGTTGTTGCTGACGAAATCAGCCCAGACAGCTGTCGTTTGTGGGACATTGAGACTGGTAAGAAACTTGATAAAGACGTGTTCCGCCGCGATCTTGGTGATTTGGCTGATGCCTATACCGAAGTTGCAAAGCGTCTTGGGGTTCTGCCGTCAAACGTGACCCATGCAGCATCTAAGCCGACGCTGATTAACTAGTCCGTCGGCCAATAAATTACGAAGCTCAATTAAAAGTCAGATCAAGAGGATACCCCGATGAAAGCCCGCGTTCATGTCATGTTGAAAAACGGTGTTTTGGATCCACAAGGGGCGGCTGTTCAGCATGCCCTTGGTAGCCTTGGATTTGATGGTGTGAACGACGTTCGCCAAGGTAAAGTCATCGAGCTTGATCTGGCTGATGGTACATCAGAAGCCACGATTGGCGAGATGTGCGAAAAGCTTCTCGCGAATACGGTGATCGAAAGCTACACAGTCGAGGTTCTGTGATGAAGGCCGCAGTCATCGTCTTTCCCGGCTCAAACTGTGATCGGGATATGGCTGTAGCACTCGAGGCGGCTGGCGCAGACGTCACTATGGTTTGGCATAAAGATGCGGATCTGCCTGAAGGGCTTGATCTTGTTGCTGTACCGGGCGGCTTCTCATTCGGTGATTATCTGCGGTGCGGTGCAATTGCTGCACGTTCGCCGATTTCTTCCGCTTTGCGGACGCACGTCACGCGCGGTGGTTATGCCTTGGGCGTCTGTAACGGATTTCAGGTGTTAACCGAGACAGGTCTCTTACCTGGTGTTTTGATGCGTAATGCGGCGTTGAAATTTGTTTGCAAGACTGTCGGCCTCAACGTAGTGACTTCTGCCAGCGGATTTACCGATGGTTATGCGGCTGGCGACGTTGTGAACTACCCAGTGGCGCACCACGATGGTAATTATGCAACCGACCCCGAGACGCTGAAAATGCTCCAAGGTGAGGGCCGCGTGGCTTTTACCTATACAAACAATCCAAACGGCTCGGTTGGTGATATTGCAGGCATTTTGTCCGAAAACCGCCGCGTGCTGGGAATGATGCCCCATCCAGAGCGTGCAGTTGACGCGGGTCATGGCGGAACTGACGGGCAGGCGCTTTTCCGCGGACTGCTAGGTCAGCTGACCACAGCCTAGGTTGTCGGAGTTCCGCACGCAGCCTAAACTGCGTGCTATGATTTCTGCTGCCACAAAATTTGCTAGGATGGGTAAGGGCCGCTGGCTCTTCCGCGTTGCTGTTGTGATTGTTTGTCTAATTGGGATCGTGTCGATCTCGGTGACGAACAGTTTGCTGACCCAACGTTTTACAGAAACGACCCGTAATCGCGCTGAACTTCGTCTTACATTGTATGTCGCCAACCTAATGAGCGAGCTTCAACGCAATTCGATTGTTCCACAACTTCTTGCCCGCGACCCCGAGTTGATTACCGCGCTTGAAGACAACGACTTTTCGTTATCAACACAACGCCTTTTGTCCTTTGTGGACGAAATCGGTGCTGCATCGCTTATGCTGTTGGATAAAGATGGACGCACGGTCGCTGCGACCGATCGTAATCGATTGGGAGAGCCGCATCGGTCACAACCCTATTTCGTAAATGCACAGCGCAATAATGCGACGATATTCACGCTGTCTGAACGCGAGACGAGCGGCTTTGCATACGTTTATTCACGCAGAATCGAGTCGCCAGGCGGCACATTGGGCGTCATTGCCGTCGAAGTTGACATGCAAAAGCTTGAGCGGGGCTGGGCAGGGGTGTCTGACGCAGTTCTTGTTATGGATAGCGAAGGCCGCATCATCCTGTCTACAGAGCCGCGCTGGCGGGGACTGTTGGAGGAGGAGGCGCTGGTCCGTCAATCACCGACATCCGCGATTGAGCGTGCATTGCGTGCGACCCAAGACTGGGCCGCATTACCAATTGATGCATACTTACGTGGAGAAGCCGTGCTGCGTCGCGAAATACGGGTGCCTTTCCAAGGTTGGCGCATGGTGAGTTTCACAACCTATAGCTCGGTTCGTGAACGGGTGAACGGTGTCCTAGCTCTCGAAGTTATGGGATTCGCGATCTTGCTTGCGCTGATGTTTTGGCTATCAAATCGCAAGACGGTTTCGCGGCTTCGGTTCTTTCAAAATGAATCGGCAGAGTTGCGCGCACTCAATAGGCGTTTGCAGCGAGAAATCGCCGAACGTGAAAAGGTTGAAAAGACGCTTGAGGTCGCCGAGCAAACCCTTGCGCAATCATCGAAACTGGCAGCCCTAGGAGAGATGTCAGCAGCCGTAAGTCACGAACTGAACCAACCACTTGCGGCGATGAAAACATACCTCGCAGGCGCACGGCTTTTGCTGCAGCGCAAACGCCCTGACGAAGCGCTTTCATCGTTTCAACGGATTGATGATTTGATCGACCGGATGGGGGCAATTACGCGCCAACTTAAATCATATGCGCGTAAAGGTGCAGATGCGTTTGAACCCGTAGATACAAGGGCTGCGGTGTCTTCGGCGCTGTCGATGATGGAGCCGCAACTTAAGACACGCAAGGTCGATATCACACGTACTTTGCCGTCAGATCCAGTGATGATCATGGGGGATCGTCTGCGACTAGAGCAGGTGATTATTAACCTGCTTCGCAATGCATTGGATGCCACGAAATCAGCCGATGATCCAATGATCGAAATACTGTTGGCTGCCGGTGAAACGGTTAGTCTATCGGTGCGGGACAACGGACACGGTATTGACGATCTTGATGAACTATTCGAGCCATTTTACACAACGAAACAGCCGGGAGACGGTGTTGGCTTGGGCCTTGCCATCTCCTCGGGCATCGTAAACGACTTAGGTGGACGTCTGACCGCACGAAATGCGGCGACGGGGGGGGCTGTTTTTGAGGTACAGCTACCTATCTATCACCAAGACGTCGCTGCGGCAGAATAAGGAAGACTGACATGAACAAGTCCATGAAGATCGCAATCGTTGATGACGAGAAAGACATGCGTCAGTCGATCTCGCAGTGGCTGGCCCTATCTGGGTTTG
>JAWUXS010000100.1:0-22521 GCA_034111185.1 Paracoccaceae bacterium
TGTCTTAAGCCGCGCAAATAAATCGGTACGCCTGTTCGATCACGTCACGGCTGCCCTGCGCAAAGGCGAGCAGCCCGGCCCTAAGATGGTGCGCGAGATTGGCTACTTGATGCGGACCACAGCCGTCTATGGGAATGGCAAATTTGGCAGCGCGGATCGCAGTCAGATCGCCGACCGTCCGGGCCTAGGTGGGCCGTTCATGATTGAGATGTTGACCGTTTGGCTGATCCGTGGGTTTACCCATGATCTGGCAGAACACGTAGGCCAAGGCACGTTGGACCGCGCTGCGAAACAGCACCTCGGGATCGGCAACTCGACTGGTCTTGGGATGGCGCCATTTTTGGTGTCGCATCCGCTGCTTCTCGATGCTTGGATGCAGGTGCGCGAAACCGCAATCGCGCGGGTGCGTGCAATTCCGTCACTTAATGACGCACAGATTGAAAAACTTTA
The DNA here is from genome assembly GCA_034111185.1 of Paracoccaceae bacterium. GTDB lineage: Bacteria > Pseudomonadota > Alphaproteobacteria > Rhodobacterales > Rhodobacteraceae > Yoonia. The sequence continues at coordinate 451 of JAWUXS010000100.1, forward strand.
CAAACTGACGGCCCGCGTGGCACAACATTTGGCCGAATGGAATGTTCCAGACGAAATTGCTGCAGACCGGATTGATACACTGCGTCGCGAATGGCCCGTATTTGCCGCGACACTGACGCCAGAATTGTTGTCGGAAGAGACGCCCATCAACACGATCATCACCCAAAGCGCTGGCTATTCTATCGACTGCCAAGAGCTGATCGCGGCACTTTGCCTTGAGCCATTTGGTGATTTGATCGATGGCCTAACCGATTGTATGGCAACACCATTTACGCCACAGATCGACCCTGCAATGACCTGCGATGACCTTGCTGCATTAGTTGAACGCGATTGGGATTGGGCCTGCTCCAATGGCTATGAGGGGCAAGACTGCGCAAGGTTCTGGTACGTTTCCGAGGAAAAGCTGGAGCCGCGATTGGGCGATCGTCATAACGAGGATGGCGCAGATCGCGAAAGCCCGCTTGATATCGCGCGACAGGTTAAGGCGATGGCAGCTGATCTGACAGGTGCGACCGGAAACGTGGCATCATTCCTTGCGGAATGCCCGCAGCACCGGACTGCCGCACGTCGTGTGCAAACATTGGGCCATCATGCCTACGCTGAAATTCGTGACAATCTGATCGGTGAGGAATGCTTGCCGATCGATATGCTGCGCTGCAAGTTAGCATATTTTGGCGCGGCCAAATTCGATCCGAAATCTGACCGCTGGACGCGCATAACGTTGGCGCAAGGCGCGCCTTTGTTCGATGAACTGCACGCTGCAGACGACTGGTGGTTGCCCACCGCGCCGCTATGATCCGCTCACTCACCGAGATTGAGGCGATGATCCTTAAGGCGGCACGCGGGGCAGGGATGCCACTGGGTCATGCCGAGGATTTTGCCGTGGCGGGGCGTTTTCTTGCGGCAACGCGACCTGCGCAGTTGGATGCGATTGGTACAGCGCTTGGCGCTGACCTTGCGCCAGCCAAGTTGCAAAATGATTGCCTGATTGATGACGCCGCAACAGCGATGTCAGCCCCGCTTGCGATTGACACAATGCTATGTGGTGCAGCAAAAATCACGCTGCAAGGCGTTGATGCTCCAGCATTATTCCACGCCTATCTTGCCGTTGCGTGCCACGAACGTGGTTTGCAGGTTGATGTGCTTCACAACGGGCGAACGATCACGCTAACAGCGTCGTCCGAGGTCGAAGTTTTACGCGCTAAATCTGCGGCAGTGGAAGTCAGCGACGAAATTTGGACTGTTTGGGATAGTTATGCGGCTAATACATACGTTCCAGCGACCGAGGCATCACGCCTTGCTGGTGCGGGGGCTGGCCTAACTGATAACGACTAAAATGGGTTGTCGGTATACGCAACACCAGCAAGGTAAAGCCCGTCAGGTGGGCACACCGGACCGCAGGCTGATCGTTCTTTTGCCCGCAATGCGACGCCAATATCATCAGGCGCCCAGTTGCCGCTGCCGACCCGCTCCAGTGATCCTACAAAACTGCGCACTTGGTTGTGCAGGAACGATCTTGCCTGCACATGGAACCTAAATTCGCTTCCGTGTGGCAAAACGATCTCTTCTATCCGCAGGGCATCTAGTGTCTTGATCGGGCTTTTCGCCTGACACATCGTTGACCGGAACGTTGTGAAATCATGGGTGCCCAACAGCTGATCCGCACCCGCCTGCATCGCAGCAAGGTCGAGCGGATAATTCACCCGCCACGCTTGCCCATGTTCAAACGTTAATGGTGCACGCCGCGCAATGATCCGAAATAGATACCGTCGCTCAAGCGCTGAAAACCGCGCGTGCCAATCATCTGCAACCTTAGCTGCGCCAACAATCGCAACAGGCAGTGGCTTAAGATGGAAATTCACAGCTTCGGACAAACGGAAAGGATCCCAGTCACGGCTTAGATCAACATGGGCAACTTGCGCTGTTGCGTGCACACCCGCATCGGTGCGACCTGCTGCTGCGATGTTATGCTCGCCCTTTTGGATCTTTGACAAAGCAGCCTCAATCGCGCCCTGAACCGAGGGGCGGTCAACCTGACGCTGCCATCCCGAAAAGGGACGACCGTCATATTCAATCTGAAGCGCAAAACGTGGCATATCGGCGGCTTAGGGGGAGGGGCGGGTAAAATCAATCCCTACACAAGCAGGTGCAGGACGCTTATCTACAGAAATAAGAACTTAGAAAGGTTAATCCATTGGTCATTGCGGCAATTGCAGATCAGATCACACGGGGCGTTGATGCGGTGGCCGATACGGTTGCGGCACCTTTTCGCGACCCCGTGATCCGTTTGGGTGTGACAGGGCTTAGCCGTGCTGGAAAGACTGTGTTCATTACGTCGCTTGTCGCCAATCTGATGGACCGCGGTCGGATGCCGCAACTGAATGCCGCGGCCACGGGTGCTATCCGGACAGCCTATTTACAGCCGCAGCCCGACGATACTCTTCCAAGATTTGAATACGAGGCGCATCTGGGAAAACTTACCGCACCCGTGCCATCTTGGCCCCAAGGGACGCGCCAGATCAGCGAGCTGCGCTTGTCCTTGCGGGTGCAGCCTACTGGCTTGCTGTCGGGTCTTTCTGGCCCACGCACTGTGCATCTTGATATTGTCGACTACCCCGGTGAATGGCTGCTTGATCTTGCTTTGCTGGATCAGGATTTTGACACATGGTCAGCCGCCGCATTGGCCCGCGCCGAAAACCGCCCCGATGGCGATGCGTTCCGCGCATTGTCTGATGCAACAGACCCTGACGCGCCGTTGAACGAGGGCCAAGCGCAAGAGATTGCAGCACTTTTCACAAAGCACCTGACCGCATCCCGCGAGGCAGGTTATTCAGATTGCACACCGGGTCGGTTCCTTTTGCCCGGTGATTTAGCAGGCTCGCCTGTGTTAACATTTGCGCCTCTCAAGTCGGGTAAGTTCCCGCGCGGATCGCTTGGTCGCGAATTCGCACGTCGGTTTGAAAGCTATAAACGCAACATCGTCCGCCCATTTTTCAAAGACCATTTTGCCAAGATTGATCGTCAAATCGTACTTGTTGATGTCCTTGGGGCAATACACGCGGGGCCGCGCGCGGTCGAAGACATGCGTCAATCAATGGCTGATATCCTTGGCGCATTTCGGCCGGGTCGGAACGCATTCCTTACACGTATATTCCAAGGGCGGCGGGTTGAGAAAATCCTGTTTGCCGCAACCAAAGCAGACCACTTGCATCACAAGCAGCACCCGCAATTGACCGCAATCACCGAGGCATTGCTGCGCGAAGCCCGTGATCGCGCGGATTTCGCAGGCGCCACAACAGCCGCAATGTCCATCGCCGCACTGCGCACCACGGTTGAGGAAACGGTTGATCATAAGGACGGCCCACTTGATGTTGTGCGTGGTCAACTGTTGGGATCAGGCAAACAAGCGGCGTTTTATCCCGGTGCATTGCCGACTGATCCGTCGCATTTGTTGGCGCCTGCGCGCGATGGTGCAACGTCTTGGACCGACGCTGGCTACGAAGTCATGAGCTTTGCGCCAGCGCCTTTGACACTAAGACCAGGTGATGGCCCGCCGCATATCAGGCTTGATAAGGCTGCTGAATTTCTGATTGGTGACCGCCTGTGATCCGTCCTGCCATACCCGAGGATGCACCCGCGATGGCCGCAACACTTGCCGCTTGGGTGGCCGAAACACCTTGGATGCCCGATTTGCACAGCGAAGCTGACCACTTGTGGTTCTCAGGTCACTTGATTGAAAAGCAGCAAGTTTGGATTGCCGATTGCCGCGACGGGATCGGGTTTCTCGCACTTAATGTAGAAGAGGTTTCAGCCTTGTATTTGCCCCAACCTTTGCGGAACCAAGGCTGGGGTAAGGCCTTGCTGACTGCCGTCAAAGCGACGCAAGACCGTCTGACCCTTTGGACATTTCAGGCCAACACAGACGCGGTCAGATTTTATCAAAACAATGGCTTTCGTGTCGCGGGTTTCACCGATGGTTCTGGCAATGATGAAAAACTGCCAGATGCGCATCTGATCTGGGAAAGGAACGCATAATGGCCAAAGGTCCAGTTCTTATTGATCTCGAAACCCAAGCGGCGGCTGATCCATCGCAAGCCTTGCCTGTGAACGACGACACCCCGACGCAAGGGGCCGCAATGCAACAGGTCGCGGCCCTTGCTGCGCGAAAGCCGTCCCGATTGGCGAAATGGTTTTGGTCTCTCCTTGTGACGCTAGTTAGCTTTGTCGTGTCATTGGCCGCGTGGGATTACATCACGGGTCTCATTGCCCGTTCTCCTATCTTGGGTGGCATTGCGATGGTTTTGGTTGGGTTGTTTTGCCTGATTTTGCTGATCATGGCCTTGCGCGAGTTGGCAGCGTTTTCACGCCTTCAACGACTTGATGCGATCCAGAAATCCGCTGAGACGGCATTGGTTTCAAACGATCTAGCTGCGGCACGCAAAGTCGTTGGGCAATTGAACAAGCTGTATGCGCATCGCGAAGACACATCTTGGGGTCGCGCCAGCCTAAGCGAGCAGATGGACGATGTCCTTGATGCTGACGGGCTGTTGGGGCTTGCCGAAACAACGCTGCTTGCCCCGCTTGATGCGCGCGCAATGCGCGAAGTCGAAGGGGCCGCGCGTCAGGTCGCAACAGTCACAGCGATTGTGCCATTGGCCTTGGCGGATCTTTTCACGGCCCTTACATCGAACTTGCGCATGATCCGGCGTATCGCCGAAGTGTACGGTGGCAGGTCAGGAACATTGGGCAGTTGGCGTTTAACCCGCTCTGTTCTCACGCATTTGGTTGCGACAGGTGCCGTTGCGGTTGGCGATGATCTGATTGGGTCTGTCGCAGGCGGAGGTGTCTTGTCCAAAGTATCACGCCGCTTTGGTGAAGGCGTCATAAACGGTGCCCTGACGGCCCGTGTGGGTGTCGCCGCGATTGAAGTCTGCCGCCCATTGCAATTCCATCAAAGCACGCGCCCGTCCGTAACCGGACTGGTGCGCCGCGCGTTAACTGGTCTTTTCGGGGTCAGTAAAACTTAGGGGCTGGACCAACAGGCAGCGGCCCTAGCAACATAATGCCGTCGCGAAATGTTATAGGCAGTTCCAGCTGCGTTGCGCCACCTGACAGGCTGGTGGCAAACCCTTCGGCCATTGTCAGTAAACCTGGCTGGATCAGCTCTGCACTGCGCAGCAGGTCGATCATTGCACGCCATTCCGACGCACGGATCGTGATCTCGCCCTCGGGGCGGCCATCGGTGCCAATCACGAACTGACCATCCCCCGTCAGTGACATCTCGCCCCAATTCACCGTCAGTTTGTTCAGCTCAACAGCGGTCAACAGAGGTGGATCCCGCTCAATCTCGGCAAGGCTATGGCGGTCTAATCCGCGATCAAGGGTCAGCGTCGTATCTAGAACAACTGTGGTGATCTTTGCAGGATGTGCATTCGTCGGATCAAAAAGAGCAATCAAGTTTGATGGCAATGCCACCCCGTCCGCGTTGATATAGGCGTCGTATGAAAATGCCTGCGGCCCTTTTTCACGCAAAGCCAGCAACCCACTATCAAGGGCGAGGTCCCAACCAAAGTTGGACGTGAGCACCGCAGCACCTACCTCGGCTGTCAGCATATCAAGCGACAATGCCGTGTTGGCCGCAACCCCACCGCTTGCGCGCAGGCGATCAGCCTCAATGACAATCTCTTGCCCTCCTAGCGTTAGAACCTGACGCTCTGGGAACGCGGCAATGACATGGTTCGGCTGATAGCTAAGCGACATTGTCTGCACAAACGGCGCGCTAAATCTGATGCTACCGTCAGGCGCGCTTAGATCAATCTCGTCAAATGTCGTGTCAAAACGGGATGGAAATCCGCGTGTGTTCAGGCTGTCATAGGAAATATCCCAACCCTGCTGCGTCAGGTTATCCAATGCGCCGCGCGCACCCCGTTCTGTCGCCGTGGCCCCGATGAACCAGTACGCACTGTAAATTAAGGCCATTACTGCCACGAGAATTGTAAGACGGCGCATGAGAACCCCTTTCGCTCAAGGTTTTTTGGGTGTTTACAGGCGCAAACACGGAAGGGCCAGCGACATGCCAATTTGGGTCTTTGGATACGGATCATTACTCTGGAATCCCGGCTTTACGCCAGCGGAGACCAAGCGCGCCAAGCTGGTGGATTTCCACCGCAGTTTTTGCATGCTTTCAATCCACCACCGTGGCTCTGATGAAGATCCGGGTCTTGTCCTTGCTCTTGACGTGCAAGCGGGCGCGACATGCACTGGAGTGGCGTTCCGAATTGCCGAAGAAGACGAAGGTGAGGTCCTCGAGACCCTGCGCGAGCGCGAGTTGATTTCGTCTGCTTATGTCGAGCGCACAGTTGACCTTGAGGGCGACGATGGAAGCATAATTCCTGCTCTAGCCTACATTATTGACCCTGATCATGTGCAGTATTGCCAATACGATCTGGAAAGGCAGGCACAGATGATCGCGCACGCGGTTGGCGGTCGTGGCCCAAACACAGAATACCTGTTCAACACGGCAGATCAGTTGACTGAAATGGGAATTCGCGATGCTGATATGGAATGGCTTGTGACCCGCGTGCAGGCCATAGTTGCACAAACGTAATTTCAGTTGGGTTTCCTTCATCAAACCCTTATGCTTCATCTTAACTTTTGAAATTAAGAGGACCCTGTCGCAGTGACTGACATAAGGGAACCCGAGGCCGAGCCGCAGTTTTCGCAACCTGTCCGCCAGATCGTCTCAATGATGATTGTTTTGGCGTTGATTGGTGCGGGCTTTTACGTGGGCTTTGCGCAAATTTCGGCAATTTTTTGGACTAACCCATATCTAAACGGCGCGATTTTTGCGGTGTTTGTGATCGGTGTATTGTCCTGTTTCGGGCAAGTCTCCCAGTTGATGCGATCGGTCAGTTGGATCGAAGACTTCGCAAGCGAGGTCGAAGGCCCGACCAAGATTGCGCCATCGCTACTTGCACCATTGGCAACATTGCTGCGAACACGCGGTGCGCGGATGCAGCTGTCGTCAAGCTCTGGTCGCTCTATCCTCGATTCAGTGGGTCAGCGCATTGACGAAGATCGCGAAATCACACGTTATATCGGTAACACGCTGATCTTTCTGGGCCTTTTGGGCACATTCTATGGGCTTGCCACAACAGTCCCTGCATTGGTTGAGACGATCCGGTCGCTTAGCCCCGGCGAAGGTGAAGATGGCGCTGACATCTTTGGTCGTCTGCAGGCCGGTCTCGAAAGCCAACTTGGCGGTATGGGCACAGCGTTTTCATCATCCCTTTTAGGTCTCGCTGGTTCACTGATCGTCGGTTTGCTTGAGTTGTTCGCGAGCCATGGTCAAAACCGTTTTTACCGTGAACTTGAAGAATGGCTTTCTACGATCACCCGCCTTGGTTTCTCAAACGGTGACGAAGGTGGCAGCGATACGTCAATGTTGGCTAGCTTTGTTGATCACTTAGCCGAGCAGATCGACACACTGCAGGGCATGTTTGTACAATCTGAAACAAGCCGCGCACAGGTCGATCAACGGATCGGTCAGCTAACGGATGTCGTCGCGCAATTGGCAGTACAAGGTGGCGGCAATGCGCAAGCAGACGTTATGGCACGCGTGGCTGATGGCCAAGAACGCCTGATCGCCAAGCTAGGTGAAAGTGGGATGGAGGGCATCGACGCTGAAAGCCGTATGCGCCTTCGCTCAATCGACGTGCAATTGCTGCGTATCCTTGAGGAAATGTCCGCTGGTCGTCAGGAAACCATTTCTGATCTACGCGCCGATATTGCTGGCCTGTCTCGGGCGTTTAAGCAGGGGCGCGGACGTCCAGGCGGCGGGGCGTAACCCATGGCGCTGTCACGCAGACAGGGACGTTTTCAAAACGCGATTTGGCCTGGATTTGTGGATGCAATGACAGGGCTCTTGCTTGTCCTGATGTTTGTTCTGACGATCTTTATGGTGATCCAGTTCGTTCTGCGCGAAACGATTACAGGACAAGAAAGCCAGTTGAACGAACTGTCAGCCGAGGTTGCAGCCCTTGCGAACGCGCTTGGTCTTGAAGAGGCAACAACAGCGACACTGACGTCTAACCTGAATGCAGCAAACGAAGCCGCCACTGCACAGGCCAATATCATTGCGACATTAACGCAGGAACGCGATGCGCAAAGCGCAGCACTTGTCCAAGCGCAAAACCAGATCACCGGATTTGAAGCACAGGTTGCAGGGCTACTGTCGCAACGCTCCGAAGCAAATGCACAGATTGCATCGTTGCAAAGCACCCAAGAGGGGCTTGTGGCGCAACAAGCGCGGCTTTTGACCGAAGCAGAGCTGCAACGCGCCAAAGAAGCCGAACTGCTTACCGAAGCCGAAGCGCTGAACCTCGCACTTGCCACAGCCCGCAGTGAAATCGACGCAGGAACCGAGGCCGCGCGCCTTGCCGCCGCACGTCGCGAAGCGCTCGAGGCATTAGTCGCTAATCTTGAAACCAGTGGTGAGGCGGATGCAGCAACCATCGCCACGCTTGAGGCCGCAAATGCTGATGGATCAGCCCGCATTACCGAGCTTGAGGCGATCCAATTGGCCGAGGCCGCCGCCGCGCAAGCATTGCGCGAAAGGCTCGCTAATTCTGATACTGAACTGACAGCAATGACCCTCGCACTTGAGGAGCAGCGCCGTGCCGCCGAAGAAACGTTGACCTTACTGGCCGCCGCCGATGCCGTTCGTGAAAATCTTGACCGTAACCTTGCTGCGGCATTGCTTGCCCAACAGGCGGCCGAAAACGATCTGTCCCGCGCATTATCAGATGGGACCGATCTAGACGCACGGCTATTGGCAGCGCTTTCGTTGCAAGAAACGACGGCCGCCGAGCTGGCCAATGCGCGCGCCTCATTGGACGTCTCTGCAAGCCAAACGGATGATTTAACGGCACGCCTCGCCGCGGCGATCAGCGCAGGAAGTGCGAGCGACGCCGCTTTGCAGGATGCGCGAACTGCTCTGGATGCGGCCCTTGCCGAAGGCAAAACAAGCGAAGAAGAAATCCAAGCCCAGCTTGCTGCAACACTGCTGGCGCAAACCGCCCTCGCGGCCGAACAACAAGCAAGCACACAGGCGCAAGCTGATGCCGAGGCTGAACTGCTATCTCTCGAAGATCGTTTGGCAGAGGCGCTATTGGCGCAGCAAGGGCTTGAGGCGCAGGTGACATCACTTGCCCAAGGCCAAACTGAAACCGCCCAAGAGCGTGCCACGCTCGAAGCGCGACTAGCCGCAGCACTGGCCGAAACAACAACCGCCCAATCAAGCGCGAACGCAAGCCTGTCGGAGAAAGAACGTCAGGCGGCACTGCTCGCGCAAGCGAATGCAGCGTTGACCAGCGAACAGGCGCTATCGGCAGAAAGTCAGCGTCAGGTTGCGTTGCTTAACCAACAGATTGCGGAATTGCGGACCCAGGTTGGGACCTTACAGTCGTTGTTGAATTTGGCCGAGGACGCAGATGTCGCCGCCAATGTTCAGATCGAAGCATTAGGATCGCAATTGAACACCGCACTTGCCCGCGTCGCTGCCGAAGAACGACGCAGACGGACATTGGAAGAAGCCGAGCGCGCGCGCCTCGAAGAAGAGGCACTTATATTGCAAGCAGAGGCCCAAAATCTTGAGCGCTTCCGTTCAGACTTTTTCGGGCAGTTGCGTGATGTTCTCGAAGGTCAGGACGGCGTGAGCATTCAGGGTGACCGTTTTGTCTTTTCTTCCGAGGTGCTGTTCCGCCAAGGTCAGGCTGAACTGTCAGGCCAAGGTCGCATTGAAATCGCGAACATTGCCAGCATCTTGCGCGATATTGCGGACGATATTCCAACAGGGATCGATTGGGTCATCCGCGTCGATGGCCATACCGACGATGTGCCGCTGTCCGGTCAAGGCCGTTACCGTGACAATTGGGAGCTTAGCCAAGCGCGTGCGCTTTCAGTTGTCCAATACATGGTTAATTTCTTGGGTATTCCGCCAAACCGCTTGGCGGCGAATGGATTTGGCCAATACCAGCCATTGGACAACAGCGACACAGACGAAGCCCGCGCATCTAACCGCAGGATTGAACTGAAATTGACCGAGCGCTAGGTAGGTTTAGTTCCCGACGATCGTTACGCTTGTCGTCTGTTGATCTATAATTTCACCGTCGCGAAGATGTTTCACCTCACCAATGTAGTCGCCAAGAGGCCAGCCCCCATCAGGGGTGCGGCGCCCGCCAGCCCGAAACATCTGTGCTTGGTTGCTGGTCATTTCTTGCTCGGTTTCAAAGATGACACCATCGGGGCCAGTAATTTCCAGATCAATTACATCGCCAGTTTGTGTGCCAAATCCATAACCCCAAACCACAAGGGCAGGGGCGTTCGTGGGCAAAGTAGTCGCTGCCGCTTCGCCTGCCTTAATCGCTTCGTATTCAGGCACGGCAGGAGCAAAGCCCGCCGAAATCAAACCACCCGCTGGAACGGTGATTTTATCGTCCCAAAGCGCCTGTGTTGGTGCGTCACAAAGATTTTTCATGTCTGGATCAAAAGGGTCCACAACTTCACCGCGCCAACGCAGTGAAAGATGAAGATGTGGGAATTCGGTCTGCCCAGATAGGCCAACAAAACCTAAGGTATCGCCCGCTTCAACTTGGTCGCCAACACTTACCGCGATTGAGCCTTGGGCCATGTGGCAGTACTGCGTTTCCCAGCCATTTTCGTGGCGGATGACAACGCCATTGCCGCATTCTTTGCCGCTGACATCGGGGGCGGAACTTGCGCCCTGAAGAATGTCTGCCATGGAATCGCGGACAGCACGAATTTCACCTTGTGCCGCAGCAAGGACAGCAACGCCGCGTTCTATCGCAGCAAGCGAAGGTAGGGCAAAGTCTGTGCCTTTGTGGCCATCATAGGTCATGCGTCCACATTGAAAGTCTTTGATCCCATCAGATGGGTCTTGGTCGACAACCTGTTGGATGTAGCAGTCGTCGCCCAACGTGCAATCGATAGGGAGCGTTAACGAAATCTCCCCCGCCGCAGAACCTGCGACGAGGGAGAGAATGACGCTTGTTATTGACCGCATTTAGTCAGCCGTCAGCAGCGGTGGCTTATCGCCTTTGATCCGTGCCTGCTCTGGCGCAGAGTAACGTAGATCGAGTTTGCCGTCTTTCACGCCAACCTTGACCAAGCCACCCTTCATCAGTTTGCCGAACAAAAGTTCTTCTGCGAGGGGTTTTTTGATGTGCTCTTGGATAACGCGACCTAACGGGCGGGCGCCCATTTTTGCATCGTACCCTTTGTCGGCAAGCCAATCAGCAGCAGCGTTCGTCAGTTCGATATGCACATCACGGTCGATCAGTTGCGCCTCAAGCTGAAGAACGAACTTTTCGACGACCCGCAGGATCACTTTCTTAGGCAACGCACCAAACGAGATAACCGCATCAAGACGATTGCGGAACTCAGGTGTGAACGTTTTTTCGATAGCGGCAGAATCTTCGCCTTCTCGCGATTCACGGCCAAAGCCCATCGCGTTCTTTGCCATCTCAGACGCGCCAGCGTTGGTGGTCATGATCAAGATAACATTACGGAAATCCGTTGTCCGGCCATTGTGGTCAGTCAGTTTGCCGTGATCCATCACCTGCAACAGGATGTTGTAGACGTCAGGGTGTGCCTTTTCCATTTCGTCAAGAAGCAGAACACAATGCGGGTTCTGATCGACGCCATCTGTCAGCATGCCGCCTTGATCAAACCCGACATAGCCAGGAGGTGCACCAATAAGACGCGAGATCGCGTGCTTTTCCATGTACTCGGACATGTCAAAGCGTAGCAATTCCACACCAAGCGTATCGGCGAGCTGCTTTGCAACTTCGGTTTTACCCACACCAGTTGGACCTGCGAACAAGTAATTACCAATCGGCTTTTCAGGCTCGCGCAATCCTGCACGTGCCAGCTTGATCGCGGACGACAGCGCAACGATGGCATTGTCCTGTCCAAACACGACGCGCTTAAGCGACTTTTCAAGATCTTTAAGAACCTCAGCATCGTCTTTTGATACGTTCTTAGGTGGGATGCGGGCGATCTTTGCGACCACAGCCTCAATGTCCTTCACGCCAATCGTCTTGCGACGCTTGCTTTCAGGAACCAGATGTTGTGCTGCACCAGCCTCGTCGATGACATCAATCGCCTTATCCGGCAGTTTTCGGTCATTGATATAACGGGCTGACAGTTCGACCGCCGTGCGGATCGCATCGCCAGTGTACTTGATCTTGTGGTGCTCTTCAAAATGCGGCTTGAGACCACGGAGGATTTTCACAGTATCTTCGACAGAAGGCTCGTTCACGTCGATCTTTTGGAAACGACGGGCCAAGGCACGGTCTTTTTCAAAATGCTGACGGAATTCTTTGTAGGTTGTTGATCCCATGCAGCGCAGTTTGCCGCCCTGCAAAGCAGGCTTGAGCAAGTTGGACGCATCCATAGCACCACCCGACGTCGCACCAGCACCAATGACTGTGTGGATTTCGTCGATGAACAGAACCGCATCAGGATGATCTTCCATCTCGGTCATCACAGCCTTCAGGCGTTCTTCGAAATCACCACGGTAGCGTGTGCCAGCAAGCAGCGCACCCATATCAAGTGAATAGATTGTCGCGCCAGCCAAAACTTCGGGCGTGTCTTTGTTCACGATCTTAAAGGCCAAGCCTTCGGCAATCGCAGTTTTACCAACGCCAGGGTCGCCCACCAAAAGTGGATTGTTCTTGCGGCGACGGCAAAGCACTTGAATGCAACGCTCAACCTCGTGCTGGCGGCCGATCAGTGGATCGACATCACCTTTTGAAGCTTTGACGTTCAGGTCGACACAATACTTAGCGAGTGCTGATTTTTCTTCTTCAGCTTCGCTTTCGTTCATTTCCTCGCCCTCTGGGGTGCCTGTTAGCGGGCGGCTTTCTCCGAATGCGGGGTCTTTGGCGACGCCATGCGCGATAAAGTTGACAGCATCGTAACGTGTCATGTCCTGCTCTTGCAGGAAGTAGGCGGCATTGCTCTCGCGCTCGGCAAAGATGGCGACTAGCACGTTTGCACCAGTTACTTCGTTCCGGCCCGATGATTGCACGTGGATCGCGGCACGTTGGATAACGCGCTGGAATGCGGCCGTAGGTACAGCCTCGGATCCATCTACATCAGTAATCAGGTTAGATAGGTCTTCGTCGATGAAATCTTCGAGTTCTTTACGAAGCGCATCAAGATTAACCGAGCATGCCTGCATGACGCGGGCTGCTTCAGGTTCTTCAATCAAAGACATCAACAGGTGCTCAAGCGTTGCCAGCTCGTGTTTGCGTGCGTTCGCCAAGGCCAACGCCCCGTGAATTGCCTGTTCGAGTGTTGTAGAAAAAGATGGCACGTGTGTGCTCCTTTTGATCGGGGGGCAGATTGGCGAGAGTGTCCAAACCTGACCGTGGCCTCTTATCCTTAAAGTTTGGTTTTATTCGCCAACCTTCAAGTGCTTTTTTTCATTTTCCGTACACAAATCATGCGAAATGTCGTGATCGTTGTTTCAATGTGTATATCAACCCAGAAATTGACGATTGTTGGTTCAGAACTTGTCCTTGCGGGCACGTATTTCGGCAAAAACGACATTATCGTCGGCGCCAGCCAAATTTAGACATGCTTTCACCTCAGGCAAATGCACACGCAAATAGGGATTGAGTTTCTTTTCAAGCGCAAGTGTCACACCTGTTGTGCTCTCTTGCGCGGTTCTTTTTGTATCTAGTTCAGAAAGCCGCTGTTGCAAGGCCAGTTCATCTGGCGCGTACAGTTTTGCAAAGGCCATATTGGCATCTGCATAGTTATGGCCGCAATAGCTGCGCGTCTCATCTGGTAATGCCGCAAATCCCTGCATCGCTGCCTGCATTTGCGCTGGCGTTCCTTCGAACAAGCGACCGCATCCGTGGGTCATCAAGCTATCGCCTGTAAACACAGCGGAAATTTCGGGCACATAGAATGCGATGTGGTTCAGCGTATGACCTTCAGCAAGCATGACATTCACCTTGAGACCGCAAACTTCGATCTCGTCACCTGCGGTGACGCCTTTGGTCAATGCGGGCAGGCGGGATTCGTCGGCGGCGCACCCGATAATTGTGAGGTCTGATGCACCGTCTAATCCGGGCACGCCATCTACATGGTCCCAGTGGTGGTGTGTCAGCAGGACGGTGGTCAGTTTCAGATCGGGCCGCGCGGCGAATGCGGCATTGATCGGCGCGGCGACTGGCGCATCGATTATTGCGGCCTCTCCGGTCGCGGTGTTGGCAATAATAAAGACATAGTTGTCTTCAAGACATGGGATCGTGATGATTTCATATGACATGGGTTTCATGGTGGCCTTTGCCCCGCTAGTGTCAAGGCTCAGACAACGGCTTATTGGATCAAAATGCATCTCGACGTTCTTGACCTTCGTAATTTCTATTACCGCAGCGCCCTAGGGCGTCGTGCACAAAAAGTTATCCGTGATGAGCTGGTCGCGTTTTGGCCAAACGTCAAAGGCCAAACTGTTGCGGGATTTGGATTTGCCGTGCCGCTTTTGCGACCGTTCTTGCCAGATGCACGGCGGGTTATTGGCCTGATGCCCGGACCTCAGGGTGTTATGCCGTGGCCTGCGGGCGAAAAGAACGTGTCAGTTCTGTGCGAAGACACGTTGTGGCCGATTCAAACAGGGCGGGTGGATCGCCTCGTGCTGATGCACGGGCTTGAGACATCAGAAAACCCGACAGCCTTGTTAGAAGAAGTTTGGCGCGTGCTTGGTCCGGGCGGCAAAGCTGTATTTGTTGTGCCTAACCGTGCGGGATTTTGGTCACGATCTGATAAAACGCCATTCGGATACGGTCGCCCTTATTCGCTCGGCCAACTCGAAGCACAGCTAAGGTTGCACGAATTCGTCGTCGAGCGGGCAAGATCCGCACTCTATCAACCGCCTTCGGGTCGCCAAATTTGGCACAGGTTGGCAAATGTACTTGAGAGGGTCGGGCATAGCCTGCCGCTCATTGCCGCAGGTGGTGTGCTGATCGTCGAAGTCTCCAAACAGGTCGCAGTGCCAACACGCCCCGGATTGTCAGAACGTGTGCGCTCGCCCCTCAGGGCGCTCGAGGGTATGGCTGTGCCAGGTGCAAAACCTGCCAGTTCATACCTAGACGCTGAAACCAAGTAGGTTCATCTGCCCGATTGATGACCATTCGTTCCCGTTAGGGCGCACCGTACAGCGGCCACAGATTCGCCGAATCCAATCGTAACAAATCAGCAAAGTTCTTTTCACTTTCGAACATTCGTTAGAAAATTGGGTCAAGGGTTCTGGAAATAGTGTCGCAGGGTGCTTGCGACAGAATAATACCTCTGCTACATCGCGCTAGATTTCGAAGCCTTCGTCACTTGCGTGGGCCTAAGTAAGCTGCCCTCTGCCACCCCGTTGATCTGGGTACTTGGTGGACTGGGCCCAACAACTCGGAAGGGTGGACGTGTCCGAAACAGCTGGTATCTCCACAGGCATTGCTGAGCGTTATGCGACGGCCGTGTTTGACCTTGCCCTCGAAGGCAAGAAGCTCAAAGCATTGGAAACTGATGTGGCCGCACTGGAAGGTGCAATGGCCGATAGTGCAGATTTCCGTACTTTGTTGACGTCGCCGCTATATAGCCGCGACCAGCAAGAAGTAGCGATTGCTGCTATTGCTAAAAAAATGAAACTTTCGCCAACAACAGCCAACACGCTGCAGCTACTTGCTAGCAAGCGTCGTTTGTTTGTGCTTCCACAGCTTGCTGCTGTGCTGCGCGAACGTCTGGCCGAAGAGCGTGGCGAAGTGACAGCAGAAGTGACGACAGCCAAGGCGCTGACGAAAGGCCAAGCTGAAAAGCTTGCCGCTACACTTAAAGCACAGGTCGGTAAGGCCGTGACAATCAAAGAGACCGTGGATGCATCAATCATCGGCGGTCTTATCGTTAAAGTGGGCTCAAAAATGATCGATACGTCGATCAAATCCAAGCTCAACGCACTCCAGAACACTATGAAAGAGGTCGGATAATGGCGATCCAAGCGTCTGAAATTTCTGCGATCCTAAAGGACCAGATCAAAAACTTCGGCCAAGAAGCCGAAGTGGCCGAAGTTGGCCGCGTACTGTCAGTTGGTGACGGTATTGCTCGTATTTACGGCCTCGACAATGTTCAGGCTGGTGAGATGGTCGAATTCCCTGGTGGTATCCGCGGAATGGCATTGAACCTCGAAGCTGACAACGTTGGTGTTGTTATCTTTGGTTCTGACCGTGACATCAAAGAAGGTGACACTGTTAAGCGCACTAAGGCCATCGTGGACGTTCCTGTTGGGGACGAGCTGCTTGGTCGCGTTGTAGACGGTCTTGGTAACCCGCTTGACGGCAAGGGCCCAATCAAAACAACGAAGCGCGCAGTTGCTGACTCAAAGGCACCGGGCATCATTCCACGTAAGTCGGTTCACGAGCCGATGGCGACTGGCCTGAAGTCTGTAGACTCAATGATCCCAGTTGGCCGTGGCCAGCGCGAGCTGATCATTGGTGACCGCCAAACTGGTAAAACAGCGATCGCACTTGATACGATCCTGAACCAGAAATCTTACAACGACGCTGCAGAAAAAGAGACAGACAAGCTGTTCTGTATCTACGTAGCGATCGGCCAGAAGCGTTCAACCGTTGCGCAGTTGGTTAAGAAACTCGAAGAGTCAGGCGCGATTGAGTATTCAATCGTTGTTGCTGCGACCGCTTCTGATCCAGCACCGATGCAGTTCCTTGCACCATACGCTGCGACAGCCATGGCAGAGCATTTCCGCGATGCAGGCCGCCACGCTTTGATCATCTATGATGACTTGTCAAAGCAGGCTGTGTCTTATCGTCAGATGTCATTGCTTCTGCGTCGCCCACCAGGACGTGAAGCTTATCCTGGCGACGTTTTCTACCTTCACTCAAGATTGCTTGAGCGTTCATGTAAGTTGAACGAAGACAACGGCTCTGGTTCTTTGACGGCTCTGCCGATCATCGAAACCCAAGGTGGTGACGTGTCTGCGTTTATTCCTACAAACGTTATTTCGATCACTGACGGTCAGATCTTCCTTGAGACTGAATTGTTCTATCAGGGCATCCGTCCTGCGGTGAACACAGGTCTTTCAGTGTCTCGTGTTGGTTCTGCTGCGCAGACTAAGGCGATGGCATCTGTTGCTGGTCCGGTTAAGCTTTCATTGGCTCAGTATCGTGAAATGGCTGCGTTCGCGCAGTTCGGTTCCGATCTTGATGCGGCTACACAGCAGTTGCTGGCCCGTGGTGCGCGTTTGACTGAGATCATGAAGCAGCCACAGTATTCACCACTGACAAACGCAGAAATTGTCTGCGTCATCTTTGCTGGTACAAACGGCTATCTTGATAGCGTGGATGTTAAGCAGGTTGGCCGTTACGAGGCTGAAATGCTGAAGCACCTGCGTGCCAACAACGCGGATCTTCTGGCTGACATCACCGACAATGACCGCAAGGTCAAAGGTGAGCTGGCTGACAAGGTCAAAGCGGCGCTGGACGCATTCGCAAAAGACTTCGCTTAATCGTCTTAGGATAGGGAGAACTAGGTTTGCCTAATCTCAAGGACCTTAAAAACAGGATCGCGTCGGTCAAATCGACCCGCAAGATCACCAAAGCGATGCAAATGGTCGCGGCTGCAAAATTGCGCCGCGCCCAAGACGCAGCCGAGGCATCACGCCCTTACACAGAGCGTTTTAACGCTGTGATGGCAGGGCTTGCTTCTGGTGCGACTGGATCTGCATCGGCTCCAAAGTTGCTGTCAGGTACTGGCGCAGACAACGTACATCTGTTGGTCGTAATGACCGCAGAGCGTGGCCTGTGTGGTGGCTTTAACGGCAACATCGCTAAGTTGGCTAAAACACACGCAGCAAAGCTTTTGGCTGCAGGCAAGACGGTGAAAGTCGTCACTGTCGGCAAAAAAGGCCGCGATGCAATCAAGCGTGACCTCGGTGACTACTTCATCGACCACGTTGATCTGTCTGATGTTAAACGTATCGGTTATGCCAATGCGCAAGACATTGCCAAAGGCGTGCTTGCACGTTTTGACAGTGCAGAGTTCGATGTCGCAACGATCTTCTTCTCTCGTTTTGGGAATGTCGTCACGCAGTATCCAACAGCTTTGCAGGTCATCCCCGCACAGTTCGAAGTAGACGAGAGCGCAGATGCGACCTTGTATGACTACGAGCCGTCCGAGGATGCGATCTTGGCCGACTTACTGCCACGCGCTGTGGCAACACAAATCTTCGCGGCACTGTTGGAAAACGCCGCATCCGAGCAAGGCGCACGGATGTCAGCAATGGACAACGCGACCCGCAACGCTGGTGATATGATCGACTCTCTGACAATTGAGTATAACCGCTCGCGTCAGGCAGTGATCACGAACGAGCTGATTGAAATCATTTCGGGCGCGGAAGCGCTTTAAGAGAACCGGAGAAACATTATGGCTAACGCAAAAGGCAAGATCACGCAGGTGATTGGCGCTGTTGTAGACGTAAAGTTCGAAGATCACCTGCCGGAGATCTTGAACGCGATTAAAACAGACAACAATGGCAAGGAGCTGGTCCTCGAAGTGGCACAGCACCTTGGCGAGAACACAGTTCGCGCCATCGCTATGGACTCAACCGAGGGCTTGGTTCGCGGTCAGGTTGTAACCGACACAGATGGCCCAATCACTGTGCCAGTTGGTGACGCAACACTTGGTCGCATCATGAACGTTATCGGCGAGCCGATCGACGAACGTGGCCCAATCGGTGAGAAAGAGCGTCGCTCAATCCACGCTGACGCGCCTGCTTTCGAAGAGCAGTCAACAGCGTCCGAAGTCCTTGTGACTGGTATCAAAGTTATCGACCTTCTCGCGCCTTACGCGAAGGGTGGTAAGATTGGTCTGTTCGGTGGTGCTGGTGTTGGTAAGACAGTTCTTATTCAGGAATTGATCAACAACATCGCGAAAGTACACTCAGGTTACTCCGTATTTGCGGGTGTGGGCGAGCGTACACGTGAAGGTAACGACCTTTACTACGAATTCATCGACTCTAAAGTTATCGACATGGATGACCTGACTAAGTCCAAAGTGGCCTTGGTTTACGGTCAGATGAACGAGCCTCCAGGTGCGCGTATGCGTGTTGCCCTGTCAGGTCTGACAATGGCTGAAGCGTTCCGCGACCAGTCTGGTACAGACGTTCTGTTCTTCGTCGACAACATCTTCCGCTTTACACAAGCTGGTTCAGAGGTGTCCGCGCTTTTGGGTCGTATTCCTTCTGCGGTTGGCTACCAGCCAACACTGGCCACAGACATGGGTCAGATGCAGGAGCGTATTACGTCAACTAAGAACGGTTCGATCACTTCGGTTCAGGCGATCTACGTGCCTGCGGACGACTTGACTGACCCTGCGCCAGCGACTTCGTTTGCTCACCTTGATGCGACAACGGTTTTGAACCGTGCGATCTCAGAAAAGGGTATCTACCCTGCTGTTGACCCGCTCGATTCAACATCACGTCTGCTTGACCCAGCGATTGTTGGCGAAGAGCACTATGCAGTGGCAAACGACGTTCAGCAGATGTTGCAGCGTTATAAGTCACTTCAGGACATCATTGCCATTCTCGGCATGGATGAGCTTTCAGAAGACGACAAAATGACAGTGACACGTGCGCGTAAGATTGAGCGTTTCTTGTCACAGCCGTTTGACGTGGCTCAGGTCTTCACAGGTTCACCTGGTGTTCAGGTACCTATCGAAGACACAATCGCTTCGTTCAAAGCAGTTGTTGCTGGTGAGTACGATCACCTTCCAGAGGGCGCTTTCTACATGGTTGGCGGCATTGAAGAAGTGAAAGCTAAAGCCGAAAAGATGGCCGCTGACGCCGCTTAATCGGATCTAAGGAGAAGCCGATATGGCAAATCTACAATTCGATCTTGTCTCTCCGGAGCGCCGTTTGGCCTCTGTTGAGGCGACCGAGGTGCAAATCCCGGGCGCTGATGGTGACATGACAGCAATGGCAGGCCACGCGCCTACGATCACAACAATGCGCCCTGGCGTGCTGCGTGTGATCCATGCGGGTGGTACGGATGAGTATGTGGTCATCGGCGGTTTCGCCGAGATCACAGCCACCGGCGTGTCTGTATTGGCTGAGCGTGCGATGCCAAAGTCTGAGGTCACACAAGAGGCCTATGAAACGCTGATTGCCGAGGCAAAAGCTGCTCTCGTTTCAGCGCAAGAGACTTTCAAAAATGAGCCTGGTCCCGTCGATGATGCGGCCAAGTTGATTTCGGATATGGTTGCTGTTGGTGGCCATATTGGTCTTACTGCACGCGACTAATTAACTAAAAAATTACGATTTTCTGATAAAAGGCCCCGTACTGCGGGGCCTTTTGCCGTATTGGCATCGTTTTTTGGACATTTTTCGTTGTTAACCCCTACGTCAAGCGAAGGACGAGCAGGCATATGAAACGGTTAAACAGTCATTCCATCGGCGTGGATTCAGGCAACGAAGTGTTGTTCTCTGATTTCGAAGACGATGGTGCAATGTGGAGTGGCTCTGGCCCGCGCATGAACCGTACTGCCGTCAAGTTCTCTGAGGAATTCGCATCACCGCCATCTGTAATCGCATCGCTGTCGATGTTTGATGTCTCAAACGGTGCAAACATGCGTGCTGACCTTCAGGCCGAGAATATTACTGAATTGGGCTTTGATTTGGTGTTCCGGACATGGGAAGACACCCAAATCGCGCGGATACGTGTCGCTTGGCAAGCGGTTGGTGAACTTCCGAACGAAGACACTTGGGATATCTAAGACGTCTTAGCTTGCTTGAGTGATCGTACGGTAGGCGCGGGGACTTAATAGCGCCCGCTGCGTAATGCGGCTTAGCCGTTGTACATACCTTCGTAGATCGGACCAAGCGTTTGGTGATCAAACAGCGATGATACTGACGTGCCGTTAGACGTATTCAGGATCGCCTGTGCGAACATCGGTGCTGTTGGAACGATCCGGATATTCTTGCAATTCTTAACCGCGTCCGTCGCGAGAATTGTATCAGTTATCACAAGGTTCTTCATCACTGACTTGCTAACGCGTTCAACCGCTGGGCCAGACAGGACACCGTGCGTGATATAGGCGTGAACCTCTTTCGCACCGTGTTCGATAAGGACCTCAGCCGCCTTACAAAGCGTGCCAGCCGTATCAACGATGTCGTCAACGATGATACAGATACGGTCCTTCACGTCTCCGATAACTGTCATCTCGGCCACTTCGCCAGGCTTGCCGCGGCGTTTGTCCACGATAGACAAAGGCGCGCCAATCCGCTGGGCAAGATCACGTGCACGGGCAACGCCACCAACATCAGGTGAAACAACCATGATCTCATCGCGCTGCTCTTTAAAGTTATGCATCACGTCCAATGCATAGATCGGGCTGGCATAAAGATTATCCACTGGAATATCGAAGAAGCCTTGGATCTGTGTTGCATGCAAGTCCAAGGTCAAGACCCGCTCGATACCGGCTTCGACTAGCATATTCGCAACTAGCTTAGCGGTGATCGGTGTACGTGCCTTTGAACGGCGATCTTGGCGGGCATAGCCAAAGTAAGGAATGACGGCTGTAATACGCTGCGCTGACGAGCGACGCAAAGCGTCTGCAATGATGCAAAGCTCCATCAGGTTATCATTTGCTGGGTTCGACGTCGGCTGGATGATGAACATGTCTTCACCGCGGACATTATCATAAACCTCTACAAAAATCTCGCCATCGTTGAACCGTTCAACACGTGCATCAACAAGATTGACGGCCCGTCCACGATGCATGGTCATGCGTTTAGCGACCTGAGCAGCAAGTGGTGGGTTCGCATTTCCAGAGATCAAGATTGGTTCGTTGGTAATGGCCATTTTGGCGAAGTCCTTTGGCAGAAGGCTAATGGTATCCAGTCACGGAATCGTAACGTTGACACCGCCTAGCACAACGCTAGCTTGGCGCAAAGTTTCCCAACACCCTAAGGATGCCAAATGG
>JAWUXS010000101.1:0-98195 GCA_034111185.1 Paracoccaceae bacterium
GATGCGGTCAAGGTGCCCATAACAATTTCAAACATCATTGCGGAACACGGCCCGCCGAGTGTTGTCGTTCATAACACGTCAGAGCTTGTCATCGCTCCCTTCAGGGACACAGGTCTCGAGGATTTTCAACGCACGTGGGTCTCGACCGTAAAGACTGCCATTCTTGCCGCAAAATCAACGTTGGATCCGATGGCAGATGCGGGCGGCGGAACGTTCATCGTGTCTGGTGCTACTGCATCCATCCGTGGCGGCGCAAAATTCTCAGCCTTCGCCAGTGCAAAGTTTGCGTTGCGTGGTCTGACGCAATCTCTCGCGAGAGAATACCAACCTTTGGGTGTCCACGTTTGCCACGCCATCCTAGATGGCATCATTGATACCGCGCGGTCACGCAACCTCCATGATCTTGATCCTGCCAAGATGATGAAACCTGTGGATATAGCTGAGGCCTATTGGCAATTGGCTCATCAGCCCAATTCGACTTGGACGCATGAACTTGATTTGCGACCCGCATCGGAAGGTTTTTAGTAAATGCGCACTTTGATTATTGGCGGCGGCCTATCGGGGCTGGCAATAGCCGAGGCACTTGAGACGAAGGGTCGCGATTGTATGCTGATCGAGGCCCGTAATCGCTATGGCGGGCGTATCAAAACCGAACATCACGGCGATGGGTATTTTGACATGGGGCCCGCGTGGTTCTGGCCTGGACAACCAAGGATTGCCGCACTCATTGACCGTCTTGGATTGGAAATGTTTGAGCAGTTCGCAGACGGCATTCTAATGTCCGAAGATGCAAACGGCCAAGTCAGTCGCGGTCGCGGTTTCAATTCGATGCAAGGTTCTTGGCGGCTTAAGGGTGGGCTTGCGGCCCTTACCCAAACGCTTGCCGATAAGTTGCCCGAGGCACGCAAACGCAACTGCTCACCGGTTCAGACAGTGACCCGTTTGCCAGATAGAGTAACTGTTACGCTTACAAACGGCGAGGAACTAAGTGGGGATCAAATCGTTTTGGCAATGCCCCCAAGGGTCGCTGCTGAAATCAACTTTGTCCCGCCTCTTGCGGATAACACTGTGCAATCCATGCGCAATATTTCAACGTGGATGGCAGGCCAGTCCAAAGCAGTCGCAGTTTACGAACGTCCATTCTGGAGGGATGCTGGCCTGTCGGGCGATGCATCAAGTCGGCACGGCCCAATGGTCGAAATCCACGATGCATCCCCATCGACGGGCGGGCCATTCGCCCTGTTTGGATTCATCGGTGTCCCACCCCAAGGCAGAACTGACCAAAATTTGTTGCGGGAACATTTGATTGCACAGCTTGTACGCTTGTTCGGGCAAGATGCTGCCACACCATCGCAGCTATATGTAAAAGATTGGGCATTTGATCCATTCACCTCAACGCAGGCCGATCAAGCACCGCTTTATGCGCATCCGACCTACGGTCTCCCTCCTTCGATGACAAAAGTTTGGGGTGACCAATTGCATTTTGCAGGTACCGAGGTTGCTCCGCAATTTGGTGGTTATATCGAAGGCGCTTTGGAAGCGGCTGAGAACGTCTTGGGCGCACTATGAAACTGATCAGTAGGCAACGTCATGAACATTGATACAAAGACAGCCCTTTTGAATTCCGCTGAAAATGCAGCGCGGTCGCGTGGTTTTGATGGCTTTAGCTATGCTGACTTGGCCCAAGACGTAGGCATTCGCAAAGCCAGCGTTCATTATCATTTCCCAACTAAGGCCGTTTTATCATTGGCTTTGATGCAGCGTTATCAAGCTGACATTCAAGACGCTTGCCATTTAATCGACGCCGCAGATATTTCAGCAAGCGCACGGCTTTCCGCACTCATTGATAGATACATGGCTGCTCTCGAAGGCGGGAAAAGCCTTTGTTTATGTGTGGCTTTATCAACCAGTCGCGACAGCCTCCCTGCCGAGGTCATCGACCAGATCAGGCAGTTTCGCGAAATGATGGTCGCTTGGTTGCAGAACGTATTCGAAGCCGGAACGGCAGATGGCAGTATCGTGAATGTGAGCAACCCAAAGGCCGAGGCATTTGCCTCGCTTTCACTCTTGGAAGGCGCACAACTTGCTGCGCGCGCCGAAGAGAACCTTGCGCTATTTGAGCAAGCAACCGAGTTGCTGCGCATCCGGCTGCGGTAACTTTCCCAATCTAGAAATGAAAATGCGACCATCGATGAAATGATGGCCGCATAATCTAACTATATCGGTGTTTGCTTAGGCCGACGACTAGAAGCCGTCAGCCTATAAAGCAGCCGAACCTATTTATAATCTTCCATTGGCGGGCAAGTGCATGTCAGATTGCGGTCACCCCAAACATTGTCCACGCGGTTCACGGGTGGCCAATATTTATCGACACGGAACGCACCCGGAGGGAAGCAACCTGTTTCGCGTGTGTAAGGACGATCCCAATCTTTCACGAGGTCCTCCATCGTGTGCGGCGCATTCATTAGCGGATTGTTTTTCGGGTCAGCGGTACCGTTCTCAATCTCAGTGATCTCAGCCCGAATGGCGAGCATCGCATCACAAAAACGATCAAGCTCAGCCTTGGTTTCAGACTCCGTCGGCTCAATCATCAACGTGCCCGCAACAGGCCAGCTCATCGTTGGGGCGTGAAAACCGCAATCGATCAGACGCTTTGCGATATCGTCGACAGTAACATTTGCACTTTCAGAGAATGGGCGCGTGTCGATGATGCATTCATGGGCGACGCGACCAGTGCGGCCTTTGTACAAGACATCAAACGCACCCTCGAGCCGCTTTGCGATGTAGTTCGCATTTAGGATCGCCACACGGGTTGCTTGGGTCAGGCCTTCTCCCCCCATCATCAAGCAATAAGCCCATGAGATCGGCAACAACGAAGGTGAGCCGAAAGCAGCAGCAGAAACAGCGCCCTCCCCCGATGTGGGATCGCCAGGAAGATGCGGAATAAGGTGTTCCTTAACACCGATCGGCCCCATGCCCGGACCGCCGCCGCCGTGCGGAATGCAGAACGTTTTGTGCAGGTTCAAGTGGCTAACATCGCCACCCAGATCACCCGGACGCGACAGGCCAACCATCGCGTTCATATTCGCGCCGTCGATATAAACCTGCCCACCAAGATCATGAACGATCTGGCACACGTCAATCACAGTTTCCTCAAACACACCGTGGGTTGATGGATACGTAATCATACAGCCTGCAAGGTTATCGGCATGCAGCGCTGCCTTGGCACGGAAGTCGTCGAGATCGATATCGCCGTTGTCCGCGGATTGGACAGGCACAACTTTCCAGCCAACCATCTGCGCCGAGGCGGGGTTCGTACCGTGCGCTGACATTGGGATCAGGCAGATATTGCGATGATCTTCTCCGTTGGCGCGGTGATAACCCGCGATGCTAAGCAAGCCCGCGTATTCGCCCTGTGCACCCGAATTTGGCTGCATCGAAATCGCGTCATACCCCGTGACGTCGCACAATTTCGCTGACAAATCGTCAATCATTTCCATATAACCCGCCGCTTGGTCGCGTGGGACATAAGGGTGCAAAAGCGAGAATTCGTCCCACGTTACTGGCATCATTTCAGCGGCTGAGTTCAGCTTCATCGTGCAAGACCCAAGCGGGATCATCGCGCGATCAAGCGCCAGATCACGATCCGCAAGACGACGCATATAGCGCATCATCTCGGTCTCGGCGCGGTTCATGTGAAAGACGGGGTGCGTCAGATATGCGGACGTCCGGATCAGCTTTTCAGGCACGTGATAATGCGGTGTGTAGTCTTTGTCGTCGCGGTCGACGCCAAAGGCGCGCCAGACAGATTCAATCGTGTCTGACCGTGTTCTCTCGTCCAGCGTGATACCAACCTTTGTCGTTCCAACGGCACGCAGGTTGATCCCCTCATCAACGGCAGATTTCATGACTGCCGCTTGCATCGGGCCAACTTCGACGGTGATCGTGTCAAAGAACGTTGCTGGGCGAATGTCGAAACCCGCGATCTTAAGCCCCTCGGCCAAGCGCGCTGTTTTGCGATGGATACGCTGCGCAATCGCACGCAGCCCTTCTGGGCCGTGGAAAACAGCGTAGAAGCCAGCCATCACAGCAAGCAGCGCCTGCGCCGTACACACATTCGACGTCGCTTTTTCGCGGCGAATGTGCTGCTCGCGTGTTTGCAATGACAAGCGGTACGCACGGTTGCCATGACTGTCGATCGAGACACCAACAATACGCCCCGGCATTGAACGTGCGTAGTTCTGCTTGGTCGCCATATAGGCTGCATGCGGTCCACCATAGCCGACAGGCACGCCAAATCGTTGCGTGCTACCGACAGCAATATCCGCGCCCATCGCACCCGGTTCTTTGAACAGGGTTAGTGACATCGGATCAGCAGCAATGATGCCAATCGCTTTGGTCTCGTGCAGCTTAGCAATCTCTGGTGTGAAGTCGCGTAGATGTCCGTGCGTGCCTGGGAATTGAAAGATCGCACCAAAAACAGCCGCAGGGTCGAGATCATCAGGATTGCCAACCGTGACCTCAATCCCCAATGGGGCTGCGCGTGTCTTCATCACTGCGATGTTTTGCGGGTGGCAGTTTTCGTCGACAAAAAAGCCATTAACTTTTGTCTTCGCAACCCGCTGCGCCATCGTCATTGCTTCGGCACAGGCCGTTGCTTCGTCCAGCAGTGAAGCGTTCGAAATCTCAAGCCCTGTCAGGTCTGAAACCATCGTTTGGAAATTCAAAAGCGCCTCAAGACGCCCTTGTGAAATCTCAGGCTGGTATGGCGTATAGGCCGTGTACCATGCTGGGTTCTCAAGGATGTTGCGCTGGATGGCAGGCGGCGTGACCGTCCCGTGATACCCCTGCCCGATCAACGACGTAAGAACTTTGTTCTTGGACGCTGTGACCTTCATGTGGTGCAACAATTCGCGCTCTGACATCGCCTTGCCAAAATCAAGCGGCTTTTCCTGCCGGATTTTCGCAGGCAACGTGTCAGATATCAGTGCATCAAGATCTTCAGCCCCGACAACTTTCAGCATTTTTTCCATCTCAGCAGGAGACGGACCGATGTGACGCCGGTTGGCGAAATCATATGGCAGATAGTCGGTAGGGGTGAAGGTCATGATAGGCTCCGGATATTAGGCGATTAATTTGTTGTAGGCGGCTTCGTCCATGTAGTCGTCCATCTGCGATGCGTCAGATGGCTTGATCTTGAAAAACCAACCATCGCCAATCGCGTCTTCGTTCGCCAATGCCGGATTTTCGGTGAGCGCAGAGTTCACTTCGACGATTTCGCCGTCGATTGGCGCCATGATGTCAGATGCGGCTTTGACGCTCTCGATCACAACGATCTCTTCGTCTTTGGTGACTGTTGTGCCGACGTCTGGCAGCTCAACAAAAACGATATCGCCCAGTTGGGTTGTCGCGTGCTCTGTGATGCCAACGACGACAAGATCGTCCTCGATCCGTAGCCATTCGTGCTCTTCTGTGAATTTCATGTGTATTCTCCGTGCGTTTTAGCGTTTGAAATTTGCGGGTGTAAAAGGAAGCGTTGTAACGGTAAGCGGCAAACGCTTGCCGCGTAATTCGCCATAAACAACTGTGCCTGTCGCAGCTTGTGCCGTGGGGACATACCCCATCGCCATTGGGCCACCGATTGTTGGGCCAAAGCCGCCAGACGTGATTGCACCAATCGGTGTCTCGTCTTCTGTGCTTGCAAAAAGCTGGACACCTTCGCGCATCGGCGCGCGGCCTTCGGGCAAGAGACCGACACGTTTGCGGGCCGCACCATCGGCGAATTCAGCCAAGACAACATCCGCACCCGGAAAGCCCCCGGCCCGATCACCGCCATTGCGGCGCACCTTTTGGATTGCCCAGTTAAGCGAGGCTTGAACCGGCGTCGTGTCTGTATCGATGTCGTGGCCATACAGGCAAAGCCCTGCCTCAAGCCGCAAGCTATCGCGCGCACCAAGGCCGATAGGGGCAACGTCTTCATGTGCGAGGAGTTGCTTAGCAAGCTCAGCAGCCACTTCAACTGGCACGGAAATCTCATATCCATCTTCGCCAGTATATCCTGACCGCGAAACCCAACATTCAGCGCCCGCAAGGGTCAGTGTCGCGACATCCATGAACCGCATGTCAGCAGCCTTTGGGTCAAAGCTGGCCAATGCCTCCGCCGCTTTTGGGCCCTGCAAAGCAAGCAAAGCGCGATCGGTGACTTCTGTGACTGTGACGCCTTTTAGGTTGGCCTTCATATGCGCGATGTCTTCGTTCTTGCAGCCAGCGTTCACGACGACAAAAACGTGGTCACCACGATTAGCGAGCATCAGATCATCCATGATCCCGCCTGCGTCATTGGTGAAAAACCCATACCGCTGGCGATCTTGCTTAAGTCCTGCCACATCAACCGGAATTAGCGTTTCCAGCGCCAATGCAGCCGCTTCGAAATCATCACCTGTAACGATCACTTGCCCCATGTGACTGACGTCAAACAGGCCAGCCTTTTCGCGGGTGTGGGTGTGTTCTTGCATAACGCCCATCGGGTATTGCACCGGCATCGCGTACCCAGCAAACGGCACCATCTTGGCACCCAATTCTACATGCAGATCGTGCAGCGGTGTTTGCAGTAACTCAGACATAAGCGGCCTCATTCATTCTGGCCGTCAAGATATTGAAATATCCAACAGCACCACGTTAACGCGCAAGCCAAAGCTACGCGTGTGATGCCCCCTCTGTCCTTGCGCCTGAGATTGCTATCCCTTCGGCGGGCACAATATAGGTGCCACTCTCCAGAGTTTTCGTATCAGCGTCGGTCCGTTGGCCTGAGAGTTTCCGAGGCGGTTGCTCCTTCGGCACCAGCGAACTGGTTCTCCCGACGTTGATGTTGCGCAACCTTGCCCTGACAGCGGCCAGTTTTCAAGATAGAAACTTTGAGAAACAGACCAAACACACCAGACCATTACCCCTTAGGAAACAAATTGTCCTAGATGTCCTTTACCAATCGCAATGCGTCATAAATCGCCGAGTGTGTGTTGTGCGCTGATACCGCGTCACCGATGCGGAACAACTGAAATGTGCCATGGGCGTTCTTGTTGATCGTTTGCGGCAACCCTACGATTAGCGCGTTATGGTCAACAGCCCCCTCGTTCGAGCTGAGCGGTTTTAATTCGAAATTGAGATCATTTCACGTTTACGCGGGCTTTGGGCTGTCAGACGGATTTGCCCGCCCAGATCAGGTTGCGCATCGAACACTACCACATCGTGACCACGCTCGGCCGCGACGCGTGCCGCCTCAAGCCCCGCGGGGCCCGCACCGACCACAACAACCTTCCGCTTTTTAGATGCTGCCGGAATTTCATGCGGCATGGTCAATTCACGCCCTGTAGCAGGGTTGTGGATGCACAACGCTTCGCCCGCTTGGTAAATCCGGTCGAGACAATAGGTTGCACCAACGCAGGGGCGAATGTCTTCCTCCCGCCCTTCCATAATTTTTATGATCACATGCAGGCCAGCCATATGCGCACGGGTCATTCCAACCATATCGAGCAGTCTAGCCTCAATCGCATGTCGGGCCCTGGCCCCAAGGATACCGCCTGAGCGACACATGGCCTGACTATAAAACGAAGTAGCCGCGCACTGGTCCTTACGTCACTTTGAAATTTTCCCAACGATACCTTTCAAAAGTGGAATGTTTTGATGTACCCTTTTCATAAGCCATCAAGGCAGCGGTCGAAACCAGACCTAATTCCGAAAAGGGGATCTACATGTTTGCTAATTTTTTGAACCACAAATCCATTGGATTGCTTTTGGTCATAACAACAGCGGCATGCTCTCCTGATGACGAGCTGACACGCACAGATCAAATTCGCGGCAAAGCGGTCTTCGACGAAAGCTGTGTCCAATGCCACGGCGCAGATGGCGGCGGCGCTGGCCCTGCGTCACTGGGGTTGGGGATCACACCACCAAGCTTACGCCAGCTATCTGCCGACAATGATGGCGTCTTTCCGCGTGAATACGTGATGGCAACCATCGACGGCCTTTCGCGCCACAATCAACTTACCGCAGCAATGCCCGAGTTTGGCGCAGGCAATCTAGGCCCACTCATACAGGTTGAAGAGAACGGGTTATCAACACCGATCCCCGCAGATCTGCTTGCCTTGGCGAATTACATCGAGACCATTCAAGACTAAGATTATCGCGGCGCAATTTCGAAATCGGCGATATCCGCCGAATATCGGGTGCGCCGTGAAAACAACCTTTTTTGGTGTGCAAAATCTGCTTATCTTTGCACCTGTAATGTATTTGAACAGACGCCTTTTGCTCGCAACTTTCTGCGCCCTGCCAATTGCGGCTTGTGCTGGCCCCGCCCCTACCCCGACTTTGACAGCCGTCAATTCTTTGCCCGCTGACTTAGTTCCAGTTCAGAACGCCAATTTCTCTGCGTGGCTAGAACGGTTCAGACCGCGTGCTAGAAATGCAGGGATATCAAACAGCACCCTCGACGCTGCATTCGCAAACGCTGGCTATGTGCCTGGTGTCGTGGCACGCGATGGCACCCAAATTCAAACCCGCCGTACTCTTGAAGAATATCTATCTATCGCCACCTCGGATGAACGCCTCGCTAAGGGACGGATCGCGATTGCGCGGCATGCAAATACCCTTTCCGCCATCGAGACCAAGTATGGCGTAGATGCAAATATCGTTGCTGCAATCTGGGGTATGGAAAGCCAATTCGGCGAAAAACGCGGGCAAATCTCAGTGATCTCGTCAACAGCGACATTGGCCTTTGATGGTCGCCGCGCTGTTTTCTACGAAAGCCAACTCATCGCAGCTTTGCGCATTCTGGATCGTGGCGATACCACGCCTGCTGCCCTCACCGGAAGCTGGGCAGGCGCGATGGGGCATACGCAATTCATCCCAACCTCCTATCAGTCCTTTGCTGTTGATTTCACGGGTGATGGTCGTCGCGATATTTGGGGCGAAGATCCCGCTGACGCGCTTGCCTCAACCGCTAGTTACTTGTCGCGGAATGGATGGCGCACGGGCCTGAAATGGGGCGCTGAGGCTGGCACAGGCGGACCATCGGGCCGCACTATCCAACCCCAAAGCGGTGGTGTGCGCTTTACGGTGACGCGCAATTTCAACGTACTGAAAACCTACAACGACTCTGACCTATATGCGATTGGTGTGGGCCATCTTGCTGATCGTCTTGGCGGCGCGGGCCCATTGCAAGGTAGCTTTCCGCGCGATGCAAACGGTCTATCCAAAGAAGACCGGGTAACCATTCAGCGCGCGCTTTCATCACGCGGCTATGACATTGGCACCATCGACGGGGTCATCGGCGCTAAAACCGAGGCCGCGATTAGTGACTTCCAACGTGCGCAAGGCCTAACCGTTACAGGCACGGCCTCGACGGACGTCCTTGCGCGACTACGGTAAAGTCTAGGCCATCATTTTCGCGAATGCCCACTAGGTTGAAGCACTTCCATGTGCCAAGATGCATCCAATGGAGGATACGATGACAGTTTTTCATAGCCCTTGGGCCGACGTGCCAATCACCGATCAAACCATAACCGAGTGCGTTTTCACAGGGCTGATTGATCGCCCTAGCGAGGTCGTGTTGATTGATGGGCCCAGTGGTCGCAGTCTGACCGCTGAACAATTCATGGATCAGGTCAAACGTCTGGCAGGCGGCTTAACCGAACAAGGTTTGGGCACGGGCAAGACAATCGCGCTGATGGCGCCGAACATCCCTGAATACTGCGTGATATTTCATGCGGTCGCATGGGCTGGCGGCACGATAACCACATTGAACCCCTCATACACCGCACCGGAAGTAGCACATCAGCTTGCTGACTCTGGCGCGGATATCCTAATTACTATTCCTGAATTTGAAAAAACGGCCAAAGCTGGGGCTGGCGGCAGAACTGTCATCTGCATTGGCACGCCCGCGTTTGCAGCGTTGTTTGGTGAACCGCTCAGCGCGCAGGTAGCTGTGGATTTGGATGCGCACACCGTGGTCCTGCCCTATTCATCGGGTACGACAGGATTGCCCAAAGGTGTCATGCTTTCGCACCGTAATCTGGTGATCAATGTCTACCAATCCATTGCAGCCGCCGATTTCCAACCTGGTGAAATCACAGCGGCTTTCCTCCCGCTGTTTCATATCTATGGTATGACGGTCTTGATGAATGTTCACTTGGCTGGCGGCGGCGCATTGGTCACGATGCCACGCTTTGATCTGCCGATGTTCTTACAGATTAGCCAAGACCACAAAGCGCGACGCATGTGGGTCGTACCCCCTGTTGCGATTGCATTGGCAAAGCATCCGCTTGTTGATGAATATGACCTTAGTCACTTGGAATTGGTGTTCATTGCCGCAGCGCCGTCAGGCCCTGAACTGACGGATACGGTGTCTGCACGGTTGAACTGCACCGCACTGCAAGGGTTTGGCATGACCGAACTTAGCCCCGTGTCGCACCTTGTGCCCCACACGGCACCGCGTTCTGGTGCCGCAGGTATCGTGCTACCCAATACGACTGCAAAAATCGTTGATCCTGAGACTGGTGCCGCGTTAAATGCAGGTGAAGAAGGTGAGCTGTGGGTTAAGGGACCGCAGGTCATGCAGGGCTATCTGAACAATGCAAAAGCGACGGCTGAAACGATCACGCCCGATGGTTGGCTGCGCACCGGCGATATCGCTATTGTCGATGAAGACGGATACATGTTTATTGTCGATCGGCTTAAAGAACTGATTAAGTACAAGGGCTTTCAGGTCGCCCCTGCCGAACTCGAGGCAACGCTAGTGGCGATGGATGGTGTGGTCGATGCCGCCGTTATTGGACTGCCTGACGACGAAGCAGGCGAAGTCCCGATTGCCTTTATCATTCGCGCTGAGGACGGTCCTGATGCTACAGCGATCAACGCAAATTTGGCCGACAACCTAGCGAACTACAAACAACTGCACCAAATCCGCTTTGTCGCAGAGATCCCCAAATCAGCCTCGGGTAAAATTCTGCGACGGCTGTTGCGGGATCAGGTTGCGCAAGAAAACTAAGGCTTAGTTTCGAAGACGCGAAAGCATTGTGTGTCGCGATCTACTGGTTTGCTTCCACGGCAATCTTCGCCATTTCCACGATTGCGTCCCGCGTGCTTGCCACAGCAATAAAGCGTGCATTGTGACAGAATTTCGCACCTTTCACACCGCTTGCATCTTCAAGAGCCGCGTCAGTCAACCCTGCCCAGCTAGCAGGCAAATCTGCACGTTGGTCAAATGTCTCGTTCGACAGTTTAATGCCGTTCAACGTCCAGTCCCCGCCGCGTGGATGGATCACAAATAGCATATGATCGGCCTCGGCACTGTCCAAAGCAGAGCGATATGGCATCCCCATAGGAAGCTCTAGGATCGGAGACGTTCCGGCAGTTTCAATCGCTTTGAGCACGATACCTTGCGCACGGTGCTTTGCGGCCAAGTTACGAATTTGCGCTTCGACGAAACTACGTGCAATCGGAAGTGCCGCAAAGAATGCATCATCATCAGCGGTAGGTGATGCATCGTCGAATACAGGCTTTAGACTGCCCAGCAATGACGGCAACGTTAAGATCGACAATGGTCCCGCAACAGATGGTTCCATCGCTCCGTTGTCCAGAAGGTCGATAGGCAGAACAAATTTGGTATCAAACTTTTCATGTACAGCCTCGATATCATGCGCAGGTACATTCATCGCCTCAAGGTAAAGGCGACCGTAATGCGCCCAGATCAATCCAAACGAACTAAACGGCTGATCGTCTTCACGCAAAGGGCTAGGACGTTGGTGGTGGTCAAATATCTGGGCTTCGGCGTTATAGTCTCCGCCGACATCATAGATGATCTTGTCCGAAGCAGGAGTTATCACTTGCCGATCACGACTACGCAGCAATTCCGCATTCGGAAATAGGCGCGTTAGGATAACCGAAGACAACAATTCGTCCGCATGGAAGCCACCAGAATGGGTAACAAGTTGTTTAATCGTCATGAGGGCTCCACGCGGTTGGTCAAATAGTAAGGCGACGAATACGTATGCACCTCTTGAAATTAGACACCTCTTCTCAAAAGAGTGCTCGCAAATCAAGCGTTAGATTCCTCAAGAAACACGATACCCCTTTTTCTTAACAACATCTCAACCAACATATTAATCTTTTACGCGAATTATTGTAATCATAATCAAGAGAAGCAAAACAACCCTAACTTGCATTTAAAGAGCAGTATGGGACCAGAGAAGTCTGTCAAATCACATCGGATGCAACCGGCTCAATCGTGAACCCTTTTGGTCCAACAAGAAAATCAAGAAAGCTACGCACCTTGGCTGGCAGATAATGGCGATCAGGATAAACAGCATTCATTTGGAATTTAGCCCACATCTGATTTGGCAAAACAAGTTCTAGGCTTCCATCCAAGATATCATTGGCTACAATCCAATGTGGCAAAACTGCAAACCCCATACCTTCACGTGCTGCAAGATGAATAAGCGTCTCGTTTCCAGTCTTAAGGATCAGCTTATAGCGCACTTCGGGTATATCGGGACCGGCGCCAAACCGTAGGCGGCCACCTGTCGACATTGGTTCACAAATTATGAACGGCGCACCCTGCAGATCATCGACGGATTGCGGTCGCCCAACCTTGTCAAGAAACGCAGGCGACGCGACAAGAGGAAAGTCCAACATAGCCAACTTTCGCGCGATTAGCCCCTCCTCTAGGTTTTGGGACACGCGCAAAGCCAAATCAAAACCCTCTTCGACGAGATTGACCTTGCGACCGCTCAGATCAATATCCAACTCTACGTCTGGATTATCGGCATGGTATGCAGAAATGGTTTTCACAAACGATGGATGCGCCATCCAAACTGGCATACTGACCCTCAATGTGCCGCTTGGTGAAACTGTTAATGAAGACAGTTGGGTTTCCGCATCAGCAAGCCCCTCGAGCAGAGGTTTCACGGTCGCCAAGTAATTTGCACCAGCCTCGGTCAGGCTTACGTTTCGACTATTGCGGTTCAGCAAGCGCGCACCAACCCGTGCCTCAACGTGTTGAACATGCTTATTTGTCATCGCAGGTGACAGACCGAAACGCTTTGCTACAAAGCTAAAACTCTTGTGCTCGGCCACTGCCGCTAAAACACGAAGGCTAAGAAGTGTGTCCACAATCATCTCCTCAGGGGAAACATACCATCAATATATTAGCGGATGATCCGTCAACAAGAAATCATTATCTTAACTTACAGATAACAATAGTTTCCCTTGCAGACAGAAAATCGCCGTACGAACGCAGATCCACACTCGCCGTAGTTTCTGCCGGCGTTAGGAAACTGCACAATTGGTTCCCCGTGGCATGGCAGGCTTCAGCCTCTACGATCCTTTTCGTTTCAGTTACTTGAGGGAAAATCGACAGAAGGACGGCACGATGTATTCAGACGAGCTTGCGTCTTCAAAACGCGCCAAGAAGCCTGAAAAAACAGATCGGCTTACGTGGGGGTTGATCGAATTACAGGTCACGAACATTGAACGCGCGGTCGTCTTTTGGACCGAGGTTCTGGGCTTTACAGTGATGCATCAATTTGGGCGCGGCGTTACACTAGGGACGCGGAAAAAGCCGATGGTCATGTTACACCCCGGCGCGCGCAAAC
The DNA here is from genome assembly GCA_034111185.1 of Paracoccaceae bacterium. GTDB lineage: Bacteria > Pseudomonadota > Alphaproteobacteria > Rhodobacterales > Rhodobacteraceae > Yoonia. Next base: position 13,647 of record JAWUXS010000101.1, read on the forward strand.
CTGTTCAGGCGGCGCACCTTGGCTTGTATCACTTTGCAATTGGCCTGCCGGATCAGGTCGAATTTTCACGTGTTTTGGCCCGCCTCATTTCATTGCACATTCCTGTATCCCTCGTTGATCATCTTGGATCAAAGGCGATTTATCTTAGCGATCCTGACGGTTTAGAAATCGAATTTACGTTAGAGACACCCGAATGCTTTAGCCACTATGGCGATATGTCTAGGGGGTTGGTCCTATTTGGGGTGGACGGTCAAAAGCACAACGGCAGGCAACGGTTGGACGTTCAAAACGAAGTCCACCACGCACATGGCACTGACCTAAAAGCACCGCTTTTTGATAGCGCCTATCTCGCTCATATGCATTTCAACGTTGATGATCTTGCGCCTGCCCAAGCTTGGTTTGAGCAGCTTGGCTTTGCCAAAAACTTGTTGCTGCCAAAGCTAGGGTTTGCGGACATGGGTGCGGGTTCAGCAATTACTCATCGCCTCGCGATGAACACGTGGGCCGGGCCAAACCTGCTTCCTGCGCCATCCGATATGTCACGGCTTACGCATTATACGTTGCATGCAAATGACCCCAAAGTCATGAACACCGCAGTAGGTCTTGAGCTGGCCGAGTTTGGCCTGTCAGGCAAAGATCCATCGGGCACGCCGATGTCCTTGGTTCCTGCGTTTTAGCCGCTTAGCGCACCACGTAGACTGAACAGTTTGAATGACGCACAACACGTGCAGCGTTTGGCCCCAAAAGGTAATCTTTGAAATCAGGCTTGTGGGCACCAATGACAATCAGACTTGATCCAGCTGTTTCGGACAGTTTGATGATTTCTTCATAGGCCGTGCCTGTCGCCACAATATGGCGGACTTTTTTGTTTGCAGCCTCGCCGATTGTGCCACTTACCACGATATTCAATGCCTCTTTGGATGACGCAACTAACTTGGCGTGGTGGTCATTCTCAAAGAATCCACCAACAACACTTTTGCCAAAATCAGGAACGACGGTGACAACATCAAGCGACACACCAGCCAAATCAGCCATTTTTTTTGCCGCTAAGATTACTGCGTCGTCTTGGGTCGCGTCTGAAATATCAACAGCACACAATACAGGTCCGGTCATGCGGTCTCTCCTTGTGGGGTTTCACGGCGCACGCGGCCGCTTTGCAGGAAGTAAACAAAGAACAGCAACAATAGCGCTGGAATGAACACCAGCTCTTTTGCCATCTGTGCTTGCGGTGCCAGCACCTCTTTCACGACAACAAACTCGTCGCCGTAAAAGTCATAGTCAGCTAAGGCACGCGCATGAGGCGAGCCAAACATCGGCTCGTCTATCAGCACAGCATCGCCCTCGGGGATCAATATCAGACCCATTGCCGCCAAACGGTCAGCTGGTGCCTCTTCGCCAATCTCAAGCAAGATTGTTGTATCGCGCAATTCACTGGTATCGAAATCGGGCCCGTTCACAACGACACGAATTTCAGTGCCAGCTTCGGCGGCTTCTACAGTTTGCACCAATGCCGCAGGTTCAACGTCAGCGTAAGGTGGTTGAATGCGGTCCATGACAAAGTCTGGCCTGAACAACATGAACGCCACCAGCACCAATAGAATGCTCTCGTAGATGCGGCTTTTAGTGACGAACCACCCCATTGTTCCTGCGGTGAATGCAAGGATCGCAATGCTCGCGGATATAAAGACCAAGATACCTTGCGCCCACCCAACATCGATCAAGAGTAGGTCAGTGTTAAAGATGAACACGAACGGTAGGGCCACGGTGCGCAAGCTGTAGAAGAAGGCGATAAAGCCTGTTTTAATCGCGTCTCCTCCCGACACGGCAGCGGCGGCAAAACTTGCCAGACCAACAGGCGGTGTCACGTCGGCCATGATGCCAAAGTAGAAAACAAACAGGTGCACGGCGATCAGTGGTACGATCAACCCAGATTGCGCACCCAGCTCAACCACCACACCAGCCATAAGTGATGAAACAACGATGTAGTTCGCCGTCGTTGGCAGGCCCATTCCCAATACAAGGGACAGCAGACCAACCATCACAAGCATCAAAATCAGATTTCCGCCGGACAAGAATTCGACCAAGTCAGCCATAACCTGTCCAACACCAGTCAACGTCACCGTACCCACGATCACGCCAGCAGTCGCAGTCGCGAGGCCGATACCAATCATGTTGCGTGACCCGTCGATCAATCCTTGCAGCAACTCTGAAACACCGTCTTTGAAACGTGCGGCCAACGCACCTTCACCACGGTAGATTGCCTTTAACGGGCGTTGCGTCAGCAAAATCACGAACAACAACATCGTCGCCCAAAACGCCGACAGACCGGGTGATTTTTGCTCAATCATCAAGAAGTAAACCAAGACGATGATTGGCAAAAGGAAGTACAATCCGGCTTTGTAGATTTCACCAACAACTGGCAGTTCAACCTCTTTGGCGTTTGGATCGTCAGCCTCTAGGTCGGGCACAGTAGATGCGACCCAAAGCAGACCAGCATAGGCTAGGAAAACAAGGGCAGACAGGATCAGCGCTGAATTCGGCAGCGCGTTTGAGATCGCTTTGACCGGATATTGAACACCGTAACAAAGTGCAGCAAAGCCGACAAAGAATGCAGCCATGCCACCAATCGTACGGCCCATAGACACAACGCGGTTGCCCAGCGTCGGCATGTTGTTCTTAACGGCCTCAAGGTGAACGATGTAGACCAACGCGATGTAGGAGATCGTCGCGGGCAAGAATGCGTGGGTAATCACTTCGACATACGAAATGCCGACATATTCCACCATCAGGAACGCAGCAGCACCCATCACAGGCGGCATGATTTGCCCGTTAACCGATGACGCGACCTCTACGGCACCCGCCTTTTCAGACGAAAAGCCAACGCGCTTCATCAGTGGGATCGTGAATGTACCTGTTGTCACAACATTGGCGATGGATGAGCCCGAGATCAGACCTGTCGCGGCTGAACCAACGACCGCAGCCTTTGCAGGTCCGCCTTTAAGGTGGCCCAATGCGCCAAAGGCCATTTTGATAAAGTAGTTTCCTGCCCCTGCCTTATCGAGCAATGCACCGAATAGGACAAAGAGGAACACAAATTTCGTCGATACGCCTAGGGCGATACCAAACACGCCCTCGGACGTGATCCACATATGGCTCATCGCCTTTTTCAGGGATGCGCCGCTCCAGCGGATAACATCTGGAACGATGTTGGATGATCCGTAAAAGACGTAGAATAAAAAGATAACTGCGATAATTGCCATCGCAGGACCAAGCGCGCGGCGTGCGCCTTCGAACAACAGGATCAAGCCAACAAGGGCAAACCATTTGTCCATATCATCAGCGAGGCCGCCAGAATTCACAATCTTTTCGTAAAAGAAATAGCCATAAAGCGAGATGAAGACGCCCGTGAATGCCATAATCCAATCTTGGACAGGGACATAGTCGCGTGGGCTAGATTTAAACGCAGGGTACGCCATGAAGGCGAGAAAGATAGCAAAGGCCAAGTGGATCTGACGTGAATTATTCACAATCGATCCGGGCAAAAGCTGATTGGAAAGCGGCGATGCCAGCACCACCTGAAACACGGCCCATGCGATCGCTACGATCGACAAGAACAGACCTACGGGTCCAAGCGGGTTTCGCGCACCCGAGTCCGAGGACGAAACAAGATCCTGAAGCTCTTCTTCGCTAAGCCCCTGTTGCACTTGATCTGTAGCCATTGATCTTACTCCCCAAAGTAACGCCCGTTCAGGGCAAATCGACTTGTTGTTCAGAAGGAAGAGGCGGTTCCCCGCCCCTTCTGCGTTCATACGTTCAAGACGCGGTGGATTACTCCATCCAGCCTTGCTCTTTGTAGTACTTTGCAGCACCAGCGTGGATTGGTGCGGACAGACCAGCTGACGCCATCTCTTCTGCAACAAGGTTTGCAAATGCAGGGTGCAAGCCGCGGAAGTCATCGATGTTCTCGAAGACAGCAGAGACGAGCGTGTAAACAACGTCTTCTGAAACAGCGTCTGAAGATACGAATGTCGCACCCACACCAAACGTCATGACTTCTTCGTCGTTACCGCGGTACATGCCGCCCGGAATTGACGCTGAACGATAGTATGAGTTGTCAGCAATCAACGCATCGATCTCAGGACCAGAGACTTCAACAAGAACTGAATCGCACGCTGTCGTGGCTTCCTGAATGGAGCCTGACGGGTGGCCAACTGTATAGATCATCGCGTCGATCTGGTTGTCACAAAGTGCGGCTGACTGCTCTGCTGCCTTCAGCTCGGATGCCAAAGCAAAGCTGTCCATCGTCCAGCCCATCTGCTCCATCACAACTTCCATTGTGCCGCGCTGACCTGATCCAGGATTACCGATATTCACGCGCTTACCTTCGAGATCGGCAAGCGTTGTGATGCCGCTATCTGCGCGGGCAACCACTGTGAATGGCTCTGGGTGAACCGAGAATACAGCGCGAAGACCTTCAAACGCGCCCTGCTCTTCAAAGCGTGATGTGCCGTTGAATGCATGGTACTGCCAATCAGACTGGGCCACACCAAACTCAAGCTCGCCTTCGCGAATTGTGTTGATGTTGTAGACCGAACCGCCAGTGGATTCGACTGAACAGCGCACGCCGTGATCGCGACGGCCTTGGTTCACAAGACGGCAGATTGCGCCGCCAGTTGGATAGTAAACGCCTGTGACGCCGCCAGTGCCAATCGTGATAAACTCTTCGGCCATAGCCGCAGGGGCCGTCACCGTAAGAGCCACTGCGACAGCAGCTACTGTTGTGAATTTATTTTGAAACATTGATGTTCTCCCTAGGTTAGTAATCCGGATTTAGGGGACTGCAGAAATCGGCAATTTGTTGCCTTTCTCCGTCTTGAATTTCGTCCCCAGAAAAGTCGCGCATGGGTTCCCCACTTGAAACACGAATGTTTCAGCGGTCTGCCAACCTGTCTATGCGCGTAACTACCTATAGCAAATTTTGTGCAATAGTGGGAGCATTACCCGAATCCATCTAGGTGATCTGCGGATGTCCCACGTCTTTCCCCGCAATTCCAAAAGCTTGCCACCGGTTGGCCTAAAAGGTGACGGCGTCTATCTGGTCGACACAAACGGAAAGCGTTATTTTGACGGATCAGGTGGGGCTGCGGTGTCGTGCCTTGGGCACAGCGACCGTGATGTGATCGATGCTATCAAAACCCAACTCGACACGATGGCATTTGCCCACACAAGTTTTCTGACATCACAACCCGCCGAAGAACTCGCTGAACTGCTGATTGCCAATGCACCTGCGGGTCTTGACCGCGTCTATTTCGTGTCAGGTGGATCTGAGGCCATTGAGGCTGCTCTCAAACTCGCGCGACAATACTATGTTGAGGTCGGTCAGCCAAAGCGGTCCAAGATTATCGCACGTCGCCAAAGCTATCATGGCAACACTCTTGGCGCGCTTGCCGTTGGTGGTAACGCTTGGAGACGAGAGCAATTCGCACCGCTACTAATCGACGTGAGCCATATCGCCCCTTGCTACGCTTACCGCGAACAACATGACGGCGAAACAGACGTCGATTTCGGTCTACGCCTCGCGAACGAGCTTGAGACAGAAATCCTGCGCCTTGGTGCCGACGAAGTTATGGCATTTGTGGCCGAGCCTGTCGTCGGCGCGACCCTTGGTGCCGTTCCGCCTGCCCCTGGTTATTTCAACCGCATCCGCGAGATTTGCGATCAATACGGCGTTCTATTGATACTCGACGAAGTTATGTGCGGCATGGGGCGCACTGGTACATTATTCGCAAGCGAACACGACGGGATCAGCCCAGACCTCTGCACAATCGCAAAAGGCCTAGGCGCTGGGTACCAGCCTATTGGCGCGACACTTTGCTCTGCGGCTATCTATGATGCAATCCAAAACGGCAGCGGGTTTTTCCAGCACGGCCACACCTACGTCGGACACCCAGCCGCCTGTGCTGCTGGTCTGGCCGTCGTGCGCAAGCTAACGTCAGGTCTCGTTAACCAAGTCGGTCCCAAGGGCGACATGTTGCAAGACTTGCTGCGCGACAAACTTAGCCAACATCCAAACGTCGGCGATATACGCGGACGTGGTCTTTTTGTCGGTGTTGAGTTTGTTCAAGATCGCAACACAAAGGCTTGCCTTGATCCTGCATTGAAATTCCATACACACCTTAAGGCCACAGCCTTTGCTGAGGGCCTGATCTGTTATCCAATGGGTGGAACATTGGACGGAAAGCATGGCGATCACGTTCTGCTTGCCCCACCGTTTATCTCAGAACCTACTCATCTAAACGAGGTCGCAGAGAAGCTTGCGAAAGCGATCAATATCGTCACGGCGGACCTTGGCATATGAACGTCGCCTCGACAAAAGCGCACATACCCATCAGATGAGATACTCGCTCGGTTTCATCCTCGCACTTAGTCTCGCTGGGCTTCAGTTTCTTGCCATCATCACTGTTGTTTCCACCTCATACGTCTCCTCTGAACGGGCAATGCTTGAGCATGCCCGCGGCCTTATGGATGACGCTGGCAGCAGCGCGGTTGAACAAACAAAACGTTTCCTTGAGCCAGCGGTTGAGGCGGCAGAACTGGCGAGCCGTGTCTTACAAAACGGTGTGGTAAACTCGATGGACCCCCAAGCGCTTGAAAAATATCTATTCCAACACCTCAAAACAAAACCGCAGCTTTCAGGTATCTATTTCGGCGATGACCTCGGCAACTTTGTCTATGTTATGCGCAGCGATGGCCCCGCTGTTTACCGTACAAAACTGGTGCTGATGAACGGGGAAATCCGAACAACAGAACTGATCTGGCGCGACCCCGATTTCGCTGTTGTTGAGCGAAATTTTGATCCTGCAGATACGTTCGATCCGCGCCAACGCCAATGGTTCATCAATGCCAACGCAGCTGGCGTCGGTGTCTGGACAAGCCCCTACATCTTTTTCTCATCGCAAAAACCCGGGATCACTGTTGCAGCACCAGTCCCATCTGAGCAAGGCGCGCCAAACGGTGTCCTTGGAGTCGATATTGAAATCTCAGCTATTTCAAGTTTCCTGTCCGATCTCAAAATCGGAGATGAGGGGGTAGCTATTATCCTTAGCGGAGACGGCGATGTCATCGCACACCCCGACCTGTCGCAGGTCAGGGTGCAAAACGATGATGGCACACTCAGCTTTGCGGATATTCGCGAATTCAACGACCCCATCACTCGGGCCGCGTTTGCAAATTTCAATACCACCAAAGACCTGCAAGAAACTTCATTGCGGGCCGAGTTTGTGTATCAGAATAACAAATTCATGACACTTCTGTTGCCAATTTCAGGGATCGACCTTCCGTGGACGATTGCGGTTTTCGCGCCCGAGAATGACTTTGTTCAGGGGATCAAGGATAACCGCCGCCGCAACATCTGGGTCGCGGCAATCATATCCCTTGTGACCGCTGTGGCTGGCGTAACTTTGGCCGAATACATATTGAAACCAGTGCGGGCCTTTGCGGTGCGCACGGCGCTCGTCTCTCAAGGCGAAGTCCCAACAACCGACCCGCTTCCACGCACCTATCAAGAACTTAGCAAAGCGAACGCAACCCTGATCAATGAGATCGCACAGCGCAGAAACTCTGACGCTAAGGTCCATGACCTTAGCCGCGAGCTTTCTCACTTTTCGCGGGTGAACGTTATGGGGCAAATGGCGACGGGCCTCGCCCACGAGCTTAGTCAGCCACTGACAGCCATTACCCAAAACGTAGATACCGCAATTACGGTTGCGAAACTTGATCCGATCCCAACAGATGAACTGTTGTCTATCCTGAACGAGTTGGACGATCAGGCCCATCAAGGTGGCGACATAATCCGTGCACTACGTGGGTTCATTCGCAAGGATGAGGCAAGCTCTGAAGCATTCGACTTTAACGAACTCGTCCTACAAACTTGCCGTCTTATGCGTCATGAAACGGAAAGCCTTGGAATAAAGGTTGCGATAAAAATCGGTGCGCGGCCAATGGCGCGAGGGAACCGCGTCCAAATTGCGCAGGTCCTTGTGAACCTGATGCGCAACAGTGTTGCCGCGATGACGAACGCAAAATCCACTGCTCCGGCGATCACGATCACCGCGAATAACACGGATGGCTTCATCGAAGTCTGGGTCGAAGATTCCGGTCCTGGGGTCGGCCCCGAGGTCAAACTGTTCAAGCAATTCCAAACAAGCAAACCTGACGGCCTAGGCTTGGGTCTTTCGATTTCGCGTACAATTATCGAGGCCAACAAAGGCCGACTTTGGCATGAACGCCCCGAACCTCAACAATCTCGGTTTTGTTTTACAGTGCCACAAGATGCGTCTTAGATTATTTTGAAATGAACCAAACCGCTATTTCCAACGACCAAGGTAACTTTACATTGCAAGCCGAGCCGACATCTCAGCCGACCGTTTTTCTTGTCGACGATGACGCTGAAATCCGCACGACCCTATCGCGGGCGTTGCGTAAGCGTGATTTCCAAGTGCGTACTTTTGCAAGCGCGCGCGAATTCCTAGACACCTACGACACCTCCGATGCTGGATGCCTTGTCTTGGACTATGGCATGCCTGACATGAATGGCCTCGAATTGCAGGCCAACTTGTTAGCTAAGAAAATTTCCATCCCGATCATCTTTATTACGGGGCACGGTGGCATCCCTGAATCCGTTCAGGCGATGAAAGCTGGTGCTGTCGATTTTCTAGAAAAGCCGTTCCGGCAGCATGTTCTTGTTGATTGCATCAGTGCCGCCTTCATTGCCGACGAACAGTCGCGCACCAAGGAAATCAACAAGCAATCAACGTTGGAGAAATTCTCAAAGCTTACTAACCGCGAAAAAGAGATCGCGAACTTTATGATCGCGAACCCATCGAATACAGCCAGCAAAGAGATCGGCCGCGAGTTGGACATCAGCCCTAGAACGGTTGATCACCATCGCGCCCGCATCCTCGAAAAGATGGATATCAAATCGGTGGCAGAGCTTATCGACTTTTCAATGACTGTGGTTGATCGCTAGCTCTTAGAACGCATCTGCTTCGGGGACGTTCCCATGGCGTGCAAGGAAAGTCGGCAATCCTACTTCGCCGGAACTTACATCCTCAACCAGCATATACGCATCCGCGCCCACGCAGCTTTCTGATCTGCTCTCGCGCCCAGCGCGTTCTTCGGCTTGCGATGCCGACGTATACTGGATCAACTTATCAACCTGCAAAGTTGCGTGCTTGGCGCCACCACTCTTCTTTTCAACATATGTCTGGCAGATATAGTGAATCTTCGGTGCATTTTCATCAGAATCGGTCATTTATTGCCCTTACTTGGAGTTAAGAACAAAATAAGAACAAAAGCTTGCAATAGCAAGCCTTACGATACCTAGCCGGCAAGTTCCGGATGCAAATACGCTTCGGGATAGGTCATCGGTTGCAGCGGCCCCAATGGCACCACGTTATTCCATGACCTGCCAAAATAGCCCTGACGGCAATGAACTAGCGAATTGCTTTGCGCGACACCGGACTTTGCATAGACGCGGCATAGCCAGCGCCACAGATGCGGGTAATCCAAGATACGCGCTCCGTTCAGCTTCATCCTGACGTAGTAAACAGGGTCATGCCGAAAAAGCGTGGGGAACAACCGCAAATCGGCCTCGGTAAAGGCAATACCTGTTAGGAAAGGCCGACCATCAGATAGACGCTGCTCTAATGCATCTAACGTGCCAAAATATTGCGTGAATGCGGCCGCATAAATCGCCTGATCAGACGAGAAGCCAGCTTTGTAGGCCCCATTATTAATCCCGACGTAGATATCAGCATTCAATGCATCGATCTCCTGTCGCAGGGAATCCGCTTCATCTCCCGCAGGATACAGATCAGGCCGCAGGCTATCGGCAACCGTGCTGCCTAGGGCACTTGCCTGTGCGTTCAGCATTCTGATGATGTCAGCACTTTCATTGGTCACTATACGTTTGGTCTTCTTGTCATAAAGAATTGGAACAGACGCTTCTGGCGACCCTTCGGCCTGATAGATCTGCCGCGCCAGTCGAAAGTTTTGACCCGTTGCAGTCTCGTAGGTACATTCCGGCAAAGTCGCTCCTGTCAGCGATGCAACACGGGTTGGGTTGAACTCCCATCGGTTTGGTTCAATCGGGTCATTTTCGGTCGTGCGGCTTGGAAAGGCCACGTCCATGGTGATGCTGTCTTGCAGGCCTAAGACGTTGCGCGCCAACGTCACACGGTGACACCAAGGGCAATTAAACGCAACAAACAGGTGATACCGGTCCGGCTCTGCGGGAAAGTCTGGGTCTTGCCCCAGAACGGATCGGAACCCGCTGACGCCACGCACAAATTCGCCTTTGGCGCGCCGTGCTGCGGCGTCTTTTTGGGACTCTTCTACAGAAGTCTTTGTCACTTCACTCTCCTTGTTAGCCGCGTAAACGATGGTGCAGAATGATCGGCACCGCCAGTTCTTCTTCGTCTGTCAAATGACGCGCAAGGAACGCCTCGATCGTCTCGGCTATACCATGCAACTTGCCTGCTTCCTCGCGTGCAGAAAGTTCATCCATCTGAACCAACTGGATTGTGCGGTTGGCAGAACGCGTGAACTGCTCAAGCACGACATCCAAATCCGCGTGATCCTTCTCAAGGATCTCAAGCCCCTGATCAAAACGTCGATCCGCAGCTGATAGCTCTGGGAAATAGGAATGATCTTCCCAGCCATGATGGCCATGCAGATTGCCGACCAGCGCGTTCCCACGGTAGCCCAGCCTTTCTGCATAATCAGCGCTGTCTTGATCGCCATTCAAATAGCTTTCAGTATCCCGCGTGACCCCAGCACTCAGTTGTCGGAACATCCGGTGCGCGCCCAACCAATGACGGGTCTTTTCGCGAAAACCGGGATGAGCATTCCATGTATCACGGGGGTACTCCCGTAGCAGGCTTTGCATCTCAGTCGGCATATCATCGGTGCGGATTTCAAATTGATCTAACATGTCGTGTCCTTTCCCCAGACAGTTAGGAAGCACGCCAATCCATAGTAACTGCCACCGTTGCACAGACCCTGTGCATATTCACGAAACCGAGAGATGCGCGTGAAGCAAGACATTGACCGACCTACCTTTTTCTGGTCGTCTTGCGCCATCCGCAAACAAGTCATCCAAGAGGACCATCCACATGCATATCGAACCATTCGGCGTCGAAATCTGGATGAATGAATGGGAAACCAAGTGTGAATGGAACTTGGCCGAGACCTGCGTCGAGAGCCTTACAATCGCACAGCTTTTGGAACTTACAGGCAAGAACGACGTTGATCTGTCCGATCTGCTCTCATTGAAAATGACCTATGGCGCGATCGAAGGATCAGAGCGGCTGCGCACTGCGATCTGCGGCCTTTATGACAAACAAACGATTGAGAACGTCGTCGTAACGCACGGCACAATCGGCGCGAACATGTTGATCCACAAAACGATGGTATCTGCGGGCGACCGCGTTGTTGCTATCGTTCCCACCTACCAGCAGCATTATTCAATCCCTGCCAGCATCGGCGCTGACGTGCACAAACTACAACTGCGCGAAGAGGACGGGTTCCTACCCGATCTTGATGCATTGCGCGCCCTTGTCGTGCCCGGCACCAAGTTGATTGCGATGAATAACCCCAACAACCCAACCGGTGCGTTGATGGATCGCGACATGCTCGAACAGGTTGCTGCCATCGCCCACGAGGTTGGTGCATGGATTTTATGTGACGAAGTGTACCGCGGTACCGATCAAACTGGCACGGGCATGACGACATCCATCGCTGACGTCTATGAAAAAGGCATAAGCACGGCCAGCATATCCAAGGCGTTTTCCCTTGCTGGGTTACGGCTTGGTTGGATTGCAGCACCGCGTGAAGTCATCGAAGCCGTCGCAATCCACCGCGACTATGACACCATCGCAGTTGGTGTGATCAATGACCACTTTGCGACACTGGCCCTCGAATCCAGCGATAAACTGCTTGAGCGGAGCCGGAAGATCACGCGCGGTAACCTTGCCATGGTCGAAAGCTGGATCACTGAACAGCCGCTGATTTCATGGGTGAAGCCAAAATCTGGCACCACGGCGTTTCTGAAATTCGACTTACCCATGACATCACGCGAGTTCTGCATCGACCTGCTTAAAGAAACGGGTGTCATGGTCACCCCTGGCTCAGCGCTAGGTGTCGAAGGTTACGTGCGGCTTGGTTACGCGAACAATCCCGCCATCATCCAAGAAGGGCTTAAGCGGTTCGGCGCATACCTGCAAAAGCAGAGTTAGCCTTTACCCTAGTCGACCTTTACAACCATTTTGCCAAAGCTTTTGCCAAGCAACAGATCATTCAATGCAGCGGGTGCATTTTCCAAACCGTCAACGACTTGCTCGGTATATTGCACTTTCCCCTCGGCCAGCCACGCTGACATATCACGCACAAAGTCTTTGTATGCACTTTTGGGGAAGCTATCAAAAATGATGAACCCTTCGACTTTTACCTTCATCCGCAGGATCGTGCCCATGATCGCTGGCCCAAAATCTGGCCCCTCGGGCAAGCCTGTTAGGTTGTACCATGACACAACGCCACAAACAGGCATCCGCGCGAATGCATTCAGCAGCGGCAACACAGCATATAACACCTTTCCGCCGACGTTTTCGAAATAGACATCAATGCCATCAGAACACGCCGCCTTTAGCTGCTCAGCAAAATCATCGGCTTTGTGATCGATACAGGCATCAAACCCTAGGTTATCGACCACATGCGCGCATTTCTCAGCACCGCCTGCGATCCCAACGACACGGCAACCTTTGATCTTAGCGATTTGACCAACCGTCGCACCAACCGGACCTGAGGCCGCAGCAACAACAACAGTCTCACCCGGCTTAGGGTCGCCGATCCGCAGCAAGCCCGCATGGGCCGTGTATCCGGGCATCCCCATGATACCTAGCGACCAAGATGGATTTTCTGGTGACGCCCCAAGGTTCAACACGTCAGTCCCATCAGACACCGCGTAGTCCTGCCAACCGCTGCCTGCCAAAACGAAATCACCCTGCGCAAAGCCATCCAATTGTGAGCTTTCGACTTGGGCCACTACCTGACCCGTCATCACCTCACCAATCTTCACCGGCTCTGCATACGATTTGGCGTCGTTCATCCGACCACGCATATATGGATCAAGCGAGAGGTAGACAGTGCGCAACACCATTTCGCCCAGCCCTGCTTTGGGGACGTCTGCTGTCTCAACCCGCAACGTATTTGCATCAGGCAAGCCTTTGGGGCGTTCAGCAAGAACAACACGGCGGTTGGTGGTAGGTGATTGTGACATGATCGGTTCCCAATATTGTTTGGGCGAACCTAACCGTTTTCAGTCGACTTGGCAGTACGAAAGCAATTCTAGCTGCTAAAACTTGACCAAGTAGCACGAACACAGAAAACCCGTATCAGCTAGCGATCATGAACCTGTCAAAGAACGAAGATATCCCGGCGAAATCTGACAAAGGCAAGACAGCCGATACAAACTGATCTGGGCGCAAGATCACCAAAGCACCGTCATGCCGATCAATACCGCGCTGATCGAAAATGTTCGGGCCATTCTTAACATCAGGACAGAAGATCTTTTCGTAGTCGACCAACCCAAGCTGTCCCTTACGAGGGAGCAGGAGCGATGGCATCTTTTCTAACTCCAACGTCCAATGCGCCTCTTGGAAAACCGCACGCACATCAATCACGCTATCAATATTGGCCCCAGTGCCTGTGTAGCGCACAACCGGACTTTCGGCATCTTCGGTCAGATGTTCACAAAGCTTTGCCAAATGGCCATCGGGTGCGCCGACATCCCCTGCGCCAGCAAACGCAATCATCCGCCAACGCCCATCAGCCTTTAGCATCTGCGCAAGCTGCATTGGCTTGGCATCACCTAGCCGAACAACAGGGGCTGAATGAAATCTCATCCCGACTTTTAGACCAGAGGCGAGGTTCTGATGCGTTTCGTCGCCAGTGATCAAGGATGGTTGATACTGCGTCTCAACACCGGCAGTATAGCGTCCATGCAGTTCAAAGTACGCTTGTAATTGCGTTGCCTCAGCCGCATCCTTTGGCTTTGCACTAAAAAAATGGGCCATGTCGCGATCAAAATCTATCAGTTCTTGCGCTTTGGCCTGCCGTTCTTCAGTATAGCTATGCAGCAAATCAGGCGTGGCTTGACCGCGCAGCACTGACGCCAGTTTCCAACCCAGATTATACGTATCCGCCATTGAGACATTCATGCCCTGCCCAGCCTTTGGGCTATGGGTGTGGCACGCATCACCGGCAATAAAGATCCGCGGCTGACGAGTGTCCCGATCTCCTTCGGGAACGTCATCAAACGTATCACATACCCGTTGACCAATCTCGTATGCAGAACACCAAGCGACCTCTTTCACATCAAGCGTGAAAGGCGCAAGAATATCACGCGCCTTATCGACCAGCATATCAGCAGTGACATTGCGATCTGCCGCACGCTCGTCCCCGCGCAGTTCGTCCAGTTCGACATACATGCGCACCATATAGCCGCCTTCACGCGGGATAATCAGGATACTGCCATGGTCGGCAGACTGAATTGCGGCCTTTAGGCGAATGTCCGGAAAATCCGTAACGACAAGAACATCCATGACGCCCCATAGCTGCCGTGCGGATCTGCCATTTAGTTTTAGTCCCATCGATTTGCGCACTGTGCTGTGTGCACCGTCACACCCTACGACATACCGCGCTTTGAGCGTCTCAGTCTTACCATCGGTATCAACGCAATCAAACGTCGCTGTGATCGGGTACTTTGCGTCGCCAGTGTTCGTTAAAGTTTTCAATTCACGGTTATAATCCGGCACCAAATTACGCGCCGATTTCTGCATAATGTCGAGATAGAAATCATGCACACGGGCTTGGCTTAGAATGACATGCGGCATCTCAGACACGTCATCTTCGACGTCTTCAATCCGGTTAGCGCGGTGCAAATCAGCGCCATCGGCGTCTGGTCGCCAGAACGCGACTTCGTTTACCCAATAGCCTTCCTTGATAACCTTTTCCGCAAAGCCGAATGACTGAAACATTTCGATTGATCGACTAGCAATTCCGTCGGCTTGTCCAACGTCCAATGCGGTTGGTTTTTGTTCTGCAATCCGAACCGTAATATCAGGAAATGCAGCAAGCTGTGCCGCAAGCGTTAGCCCTGCGGGCCCACACCCAACAATTAGCAAATCGACCGCATCTGTTTGATTCGATTGATTTTCAAATTGAACCGAAACCGATGGATCGCCAGTATTAAAGCCATTCATATGGTACTGCATTAAGCGGTGTCCAATTTAATATGCATACTTACCAACTAGTGGACTACGATGCCGTGCGTCAATATATTTATTTTTGATGAAAAATCGGGTAGCGGCATTTGCGATGAATTTCAATTTAGACCACATGTTTGGTCATTTAATCCGCAGATTGAACCAACAATCTATGGCTGTATTCCACGCGCGCCTCAAATATACTGGATTTGACATCACAACAGTTCAATTCGCCGTGTTGAACACTTTGGGAAAAAATCCGGGACTGGATCAGACGACACTTGCCAATCGCATCGCATATGATCGCGCGACAACTGGCGGCGTCGTTAAGCGCCTTGAGCAGAAAAAGCTTGTGCAGCGCTTACCCCACATAGATGACAGGCGCGCTATTCAGATTTGGCTCTCTGCTGAAGGGATCGAGGCGCTTGCAAAGATGAGACCAGTCGTCATGCAGCTTCAGATTGAAATTCTTCCGAACCTTACGACAGAAGAACGCAAAACGTTGCAGTCCTTAATCGAAAAAGCCCTAGGTAAAAAAGCCAACTGATTGCACCGAAATGGCGAATGACATCTAGACGTTTAATATAGCTTAGGTCGCAGCTTAAGGCTGTTATGCAATCTTACAGCACCCCTCGACACTTTTCCACATTTGACTACAATATTCGGTGCAGCGAACCCGAATAGGCATCCAGAAACCCATGACCAAAATCGACCATCTTAAGCTATTTGTGCGCAAGCATTGGATCATGGTTAGCATTTTGGTTCTCGCCGCGTGCACAATGCTTTGGATGGTCATCAGCGTTGCTTTGAATTTCTTGTATTTCAACGACCCGCGCAACCAAGACATCGCCCTCAAGGGCTGGATGACCCCGCGATATGTCGTGATGTCTTATGACCTGCCCAAACCATTTGTCGCTGAAATGCTTGGCCTCACATCTGACGATCAACGTGGCATGCCAATGCGTGACGTCGCCGAACAAATGGGCGTCACATTAGAAGAGCTGACCGAGATCGTTCGCACCAGCGCGACCGCGTTCCGCGAGGAACAGCAATGATCGACGTTCTAATCAGCCTGATCCCAGACTACGGCTTGTTTATTATCTTTGGCGTGGTTGCATTGGCCTGCCTTGCAATGCCGCTACCATCATCCGTCTTGGTCTTAGCATCCGGCGCATTCGCAGCCAGTGGCGACCTTGTCTTGTGGCAGGTCTTGGGCGTTGCATTCGCTGCGTTTGTTATCGGTGATCAGCTCGCTTTCTTGATTGCTGGCTCTTTCGGTCCACGCCTGCTTGCTTGGATGCGCGAAAAACCACGGTTGGAACCTGTGCTGGTCAAAAGCGAAACACTGCTCGAAGAAAAAGGCTCTGTCGCCGTTTTCCTGAGCCATACAATCCTTAGCCCGACCTGCCCTTACATCAGCTATCTTTGCGGTGCGGGTGGTATGAACTGGCCAAGGTTCAGCGTTGTCGCAACAATTGGGGCCGCGATATGGGTGATGACTTATGTCGCCCTTGGTTTTGTATTCGCGACGCAGCTTGAACAAGTCGCAGCAATCCTAAGCCAGTTCTTTGGCATCATATTTGCTGCTGCCATTGTTCTGGGCTGCCTGCACTGGCTTCGAAAAAGCTGGCGCAAGCAAATGCGCGAACACCAGCTTAAGACGAAAATCCATTAAGCTAGACTTGCGGGGCCAATGTGATGTCAAAGTTCACGTAAAGAAACGGCTCGTTCACTTTGCCTGAAATCGCCATATCCTTGGGAAAGTCTGCGGCCTGTTTGGTTTCATACTTCATGACCAAATCGTCGCGCACACCAAACACCGTATCTTGATCAAGATATGGATCATCGTCTGGGAACACCTCGGTCACGAGGGACTTAAACCCTGGTGCTTTGACGATGTAATGCAGGTGCGAAGGACGCCACGGATGACGACCACAAGCATCCAATATACCGCCCACGGGACCATCAGTCGGCACGGTGTATTCCACAGGCTTAACCGTGGTGAATGCATAACGCCCATCGGCGCCAACGTTCATCAAACCGTGGAACGAGAACGTATCCTGCTCATCATCTTGGCTGGCATACAGCCCGTTTGGCGCCGTCTGCCAAATATCAATTTCGGCGTTTGGAATTGGATTGCCATAGGTATCACGAATGACACCTTCGGCCAGCAACACAGGCCCGCCAAAATTGCGCTTCATGTCCCCACCTACAGCCAATGGCGGCGCACCTGACACGTGAAATGGGCCAAGCACTGACGAAGACGTCGACTTTGGGCTGGAATGCAGCATATCGACCAATGACGACACTCCCAACACATCGGACGCCAGCACAAACTCGTGGCGGTCTTCGGTTTCAATCGCGGCACACCCTTCAAGGAATGCGATACCTTCACGCCATTCGTCATGGGTCAGGTTCACGTCGCGGACGAAATCATGCAGGTGTTGCACCAACGATCCCATGATCTCGCGTGTCCGCGGCTCCATCTCTGAGGACATATATCCCTTGAAGACATCCGTGATATTCTCGGCGGTGACATTACGCATGGAAACGTCCTTTTTAGTTTAAGAGAGCAAGACTAAGGATCGGAAACTCGATCAGAATAAACAGCGCGATCAGCATAACAAATGCGAATGGCAGCGCGCCCATGAACACATCCTTAAGACTGATGCGGTCGTCGTTGATCGTCGATTTGATCACAAAACACGAAATACCTAGCGGCGGGGTCAGCAGACCAATCTCGGCGCCGACAACGGTGATGATACCAAACCAAACAAGCGACAGATCCATTGCTTCGACAAGCGGCAGGAACAGCGGAACCACGATCAAGATGATCGACGCCGTGTCCAGCAATGTGCCCAGGAACAACATCAAAAGCACGTATATAATCATGATCGTCCAGAACGTCGCCTCATTCCCAGCCAGCAAATCTTGCAACTGGTTTGGCAAACCCGCCAAGCCCAACATCCGGCTATAGATCGACGCCGCAGTGATCAAGAACAGGATCGCCGCAGTGATGTGTCCTGTCTCAAGCAGCGCTTCCCAGAACGACTTAAGCGACATTGAACGCCGCACAATTGCGATCAGTAGGGCAACCAATCCGCCAGCGGCGCCCGCCTCAACAGCGGTCAGCCAACCCGTATAGATGCCACCCAGAACGACAGTTATCAGACCAACAGTCGGCAAGGTCTTGGATGCGATTTCGCGGCTGGACATCCATTCGGTATCCTCAACCGTGCGCCCACCAACGAAACCGGGCGTGTAACGGGCCATGAACCAAATCGCGACCACATAGAACACAGCCAGCATGATCCCGGGGATCACACCCGCAAGGAACATATCACCGACCGATTGCTCGGCCACGAATGAATAAATGATCAGCATCGCTGACGGTGGAATGATCATGCCAAGCACGGATGATCCGGCGACCACACCCACGGCAAAGCGCGGATTGTAATCTTGGGCCATCATTTGCGGAACAGAAACTTTGGTGAATACAGACGCCGACGCAATTGACGATCCTGTCACGGCGGCAAACACGGCGTTCGCGCCAACAGTCGCCATGCCGATCCCACCCTTAACCTTGCGAAACCGCATGGTCATGACTTCGTAGATGTCCCTGCCCAGCCCCGCCTTTGAGACTATGAGCCCCATAAAGGTAAACAAGGGTATCGTCGCGAAACTGTATTCCATCGCGCTGTCACCAACCGCGACCTTCAGCAGGTTCAGCGACAGCGTAAAGTTGTCACGCATCAGCCAGATTGAAATCAGCGAAACCATACCAAGCGCGATTGGAATGTAGACGCCTGAATAGATCAGGAAAATAATCGCAATGACCGAAATTAGGCCAATCTCAATTGGGGTCATAATTTTGGCTCATCATGTTCAGGGGCGCGGACCAGCTGTGGGCGGTCCTGCGCGGTAATAACTTTGAGAACGAAGATCAGGCACGACAACGCGCAACCTGATGCAATCACCAGTTTGATCGGCCACCAAGGTGCTGTGAACACACCCGGCACACCAAAGTAGTCTTGGGTGTCCCACATATGCAAAAACTCGGGGAACATGATGTAGGCGATAAGCCCCATGAAAATCGCCGAAATTGCATTGATGATACGCCGTAGGTTGGCGGTTAACCGTGGTCTGCGGCCATGTAGCAAGTTCAAGAACCCATCAGACCGCGTCAAACGATCGACGCGGACAACATCGGCCAATTGTAGGAACACAATAAAGACCACCGATAGTTGGACGATCTCATACGTTCCCTTAAGCGGCGCGTTGAAAACACCACGCGCCACAACATCGACATTCAAGATAACAACGAGCGCCAGAACCGAGAGGGTTCCGGCAACGTTAGCAGCTATTGCTAGGGAATTAGCGACCCCAGAAAGGCCAGCCAGTGCAGACTTCAGCATGATCGTGGCCCTCCTTGGGGTCTACTTAATTTACGGCTGCGTCCAATCGCGGACACCAACAAAGCCAGCGGCTTCAAGCTTGCCCAAATATGCCTCAAGCATCTCCGTGCCCGGCTCGCCTGCGTCGTTCAGCGTTGCTGCCCACTCTTGCGCGATGTTTGGCATTGCAGCCGCCCAATCGGCGCGATCCTCGGCGGATACGTCAACGATTGTACCGCCCGCAGCGACGTACGCCTCTTCTGATGCTGTTGCGCGATCCATCGCGATGCCCGCAACGTGGTCACGGTAATCGATTGCTACTGCTTGCAGCACGTCTTTGACTTCGTCAGGCAATGACGCCCAATAATCAGCATTCACAGTCACTGTTTTCGAATTCACAGCGCCAAGATCAGCACGTAGCATATAAGGCGCTACTTCTGAGATGTTGAACGTCTTTGCCGCTTCTGGCCACAGCATGCCTGCATCAACAAGACCTGTTTGCAGCATGTTATAGAAATCAGTCAGGCCACCGCGAACACCCGCCGCACCATCAATACCTTCGAGGTAACGCAGGTTCATACCCGCACCAGCAACCTTAGCACCCTCGAGATCCGAGACGCTGGCAACTTCTGAGGTTGAGAAAATCTGATAGCTATCAAGCACAACACCAGTCGCGAGGTACACTTGGTTCTGAGCTGCGAATTCGTTCTGCATGGCAGGGAATTCACGCGCGATCTCGTCAATCGCTTGCGCTACTGCACGGGCATCAGTTGATACAAACGGCGTCACAGACGCGAGGCCTTGGCTAGGCAATTTGGACGAGTGGAAAATCGTGGTGACAATTCCGATGTCGCCCAGTCCAAGCTGGACACCTTCAAGAACGCCGCGTGGCTTAACGATTGAGCCACCATAGTTCTCTTGCCAGTCCATGACGTAGTTACCGTTCTCGGCAAGACGGCGATCAACTTCGGAAATAAAGAAACCGCTAAATTCTTTCACCCAAAGGGCGCGGTCAGGGTAACCGTCAATCACTACTGCGGAAATCGTTTCCTGAGCGGCGACAGGCATAGCCGTCATCGTCGCGAGGGCCGCACCCAGCAGGCTGCGTCGTGTCCAGTTCATCATTTCTTTTCCTCCCAGAAAATCGGGTATGTCACCCGTGTTAGTTGCTTAGTTAGTTTTCACCCAATTTACCGTCAGGTCTGTACCTGCCGCCTCGAATAACTTGGCGATGGCGCAGTACTTTGCGGTCTCTTGGCCTACCTGTGTCAGCTCCTCCTGACTGGCAGTCGTGTTGCAGTTCACCGTAAGTATGACTGCGGGAAACGGCACGTCGATCTCTTCCTCCATGAGAACGCCGCGTCGGTCGAATTGGCAATTGGCATCGATTTCAACCTCGCCCAAATCCACGCCTAATCGGTGCGCGTTCTTGTGGCCAATAACGTTTGTACACGCGATCAAAGCTGTCATTGCAGCCTCGGTTGGCGTTGGCCCCAGATTGGTACCGCCGCGTTCAACCGGCTCGTCGATGACGACGTGCAAATCACGCACAGGAATTTCGGTGCGTGCATGTGTCGGACATTGCGCCTTGGCGCGGTAGGTCACGACTGATTTCATCTTGATGGCCATGGTGTCCCCCCTCAGGCGTAACTGCAAACTTTGTCGAATGGAAAACGTGGTAGCTTTTGAAACAGCGCGGTTTCGTCGGCGTAGCCAATGTTACACAGGAAATTCGATTTCAGCGTTGTTCCTGCGAAAAACTCTTCGTCCACAATCTTGTTTGAGAAACCAGACATCGCACCAACATCAAGACCAAGCGCGCGGGCCGCGATCATGAAATACGCGCCTTGTAGCGTGCCGTTGCGGTAAGCCGTATCTGCGCAATACTCTGGGTTTCCGTCGAACAAGTGCCGACGATCCTCATGCGGGAACAAGAACGGCAGTTCTTTCCAAAAATCCATGTCATGCGCGATAATTGCGGTGACCGGCGCACCCATCATCTTCGCCACATTCTGTGGCTTTAATGATTTCGCTAAACGGTCTTTGCCCTCTTGCGACTTCACAAAGATAAACCTTGCTGGCAGCGTATTCATACTGGTCGCGCCGTTGATCGTGATGTCGTATAGCTCTTCCATCAGGCCTTCGGGGATCGGCTTGTCGGTCCATGCATAATGTGACCGCGCATCGCGCAAAATCAGATCAATGGCGTCGTCAGACAGACGATCAATCCGCCCCCGCAAAGCACGGTGATCTTGTTGGGCTTTGGCCCGCGCGTCTTCTAACGCTTTTCCAGTTGGCGCATTCATGCTGCGTGATCTTTTTCGTCAACGATCGGGCTCGAGCAAATACCGATACCTTCGATTTCGATATCCACAACTTCGCCCGGCACCAACCAACGCGGGTTTGGCTTTTTCGCGTGCCCAACACCGGGCGGTGTGCCCATTGCTATCAGGTCACCTGGCTCAAGCGTCGTGTATTGCGAAATCGTCGCGATCGTCTGTGCGACAGACCAAATCATGTTGCCAGTGTTTGAAGACTGCAAAATCTCGGTCCCGACGCGGCTTTCGATCTTCAGGCCACTTGCGCCTGCTGGAATTTCATCAGGTGTCACGACGAACGGGCCAATTGCACCAGTGTTGTCGAAATTCTTACCTGGCGTCCACTGGTGCGTTTTGCGCTGGTAGTCCCGTACCGACCCGTCGTTGAACACTGTATAACCAAACACGTGATCAAGCGCATCAGCCTCCGAGATATGACGCCCGCCCTTGCCCACAATGAACATCAACTCAGCTTCGTAATCCAAATGGTCTGAACATGTCGGACGGACAAGCGGCGCGCCAGCAGCCATAATTGAGTTCTTTCCACGCATGAACAGCGCCGGATAATCGGGGATGTCATAACCACCCTCTTTGATGTGGTCTGTATAATTCAGGCCAAGACAAATGATTGTGCCCGGCTTAGTGACTGGCAATGCCGGCGCAACCGAAGCCACTTCAACACGGGGTGCATCCGCAAACTGGCCCGCAACTGATTCGAGCAGCGCAGGTGACTGGATCAGCCCCATCAGATCACCACCGATTTCAGGGTTCAAAGCCGTAAGATTAACGGCTTTATCACCTTCGACAGCAAACACCGCAGTGCCGTTTGTTGTCGTGCCCACCAAATATTTCATTCTCGTCATCCTTGCCAGTTCAGATAAATTCTGCCTACAATAATGCTCGATGTCAATAAATATCGATATTTTTGAAAGAGAGCAAAATGGTAGCTTGGGCAGATTACAAATCAGAGGCAAAGAGCCGAGGCGCGCTCGCGCTTGAACTTTACGTGGCGCAAAGCACCCCCGCTAAAGCCCCACAAGACGTGAAAGCATCATTGCCTGATCACCTCGCTTACCAAGCAACGCTAGAAGCCGCAGGTCAGCTCGCTTTTGCTGGGCCAATGTCGGACGAAACCGGCGATCACATGCAGGGCATGGGCTTAATTATATACCGTGCAGACAGCCTTGAGGCCGCGCAAGTGCTTGCTGAAAATGACCCCATGCACTTAAGTGGAGCACGCAGTTTTGTGTTGCGCCGCTGGATGATCAACGAGGGGTCGTTGAACCTATCAGTGGGCCTTTCGACCAAGACCGTTAGCCTGACTTAACCCGTAGCAATAGGTGCAGACCATGAACATGATCGACGACACCGGCTCGAAAGAAACCTCCGCAACGCGCGGGGCATATCTGACTTTGCGCGATATGATTCTCACAGGGAAATTACCTGCGGGTGAAAAGCTGAAGATCGAACAACTACGCGGATTACTGAACACCGGCGCATCCCCCGTTCGCGAAGCGCTTAGCCTGCTCACATCCGATATGCTTGTAGAACGGATCGACCAGCGCGGTTTTCGCGCCGCCCCCGCGAACAAGGCAAACTTCGAAGAAATCCTCGCCCTGCGTTGCACGCTCGAAGACCTCGCATTGCGCCAGTCGATAGCAAGCGCAAATGCCGCTTGGGAGGAACGTTTGGTTCTGACCCACCACCGCATGAAAAAATCGACCACTCTGGGAACCGCATTGTTCGAAGAAGCCCACAAGACGTTCCACATGGCCCTTCTCGCCAATAGCGGCTCTCCGATGCTCGAAAGGTTCTGCGCACAACTTTATGATCTTAACATTCGCTATCGCTATTTGGCAGCAAGCAGCAGCACCTATCAAAGCCGCGATATTTCGTCCGAGCACGAAGATATCCTTGAGGCCGCTGTCCAACACGATGCAGATCGGGCCTCTGCCAGCTTGTTGAACCATTACAGACGCACCGGCGACTTTCTTTCACGAGGCATGGACGCCTAACCATTTTTGACCGGATTTGAACATGCAACGTAATCGCTTTTTGGGGGACATGCTGTCCCAGCTTTTTGACCGCCGCAGCGTCATGCGCGGCAAAGACGATACACGCGACATTTACGAACTTTGCCATGCGCTGATGTCGGCAGAGGGCGAAGTGTCAGGTTTGCGGATCGCATCAACGATCCTAGCCCGTTATGCCGCCTTTGATGATGACCAGAAAACCGCATTCTTCCAATTTCTTAATTCTGACCTAGATATCGACGCGACAACAATTGCGATCCTAGCAACAGAATATGCCGCCGCCCCCACACCCGAGCTTTTTGGAACCCTGTGCAGCATTGCCGAGCCTAAACGGCAAGAATTCTTGCGGCGTCTTAATCAACCGGTTGGTGCCACGTCAGAGCTGGTGGCGATGCGCGTTGATCTGCTCAAGCGTCTCAAAGAGCATCCAGATTTGGCTCGTACGAACATGGACTTTGTGCATTTGCTGCGCAGTTGGTTCAATCGCGGGTTTCTGGTGCTGCAACAAATCAGTTGGGACACCCCTGCACGCATCCTCGACAAAATCGTCGCCTACGAGGCCGTGCATCAGATTAACGATTTGGATGATCTGCGCCGCAGGCTTTATCCGCCCGATCGCCGTTGCTTTGCGTTTTTCCATCCATCGATGCCCGATGAGCCACTGATTTTCGTCGAAGTTGCACTGACTGATGCCGTTCCCGGGTCAATCGACGGGGTTTTGTCTGAAAACCGGACTCCATTAGAGGCAGATCAAGCAAAAGTCGCCGTGTTCTATTCGATCTCAAATTGCCAAAAGGGTCTGACTGGGATCAGCTTTGGTAACTTGCTAATCAAACAGGTCGTGGCCGAACTTTCGTCCGAATGCCCGCTGATTGAATCCTACGTTACATTGTCGCCGATCCCCGGATTGAACCGTTGGTTGAAAACGCAAATCGATGATCCTATCGCCAGCGCTGTTCTGAATGATCAGGCCGACCCCGAAGACGTGCGCGCAATGGCGGCCAGATATTTGTTAAACAGCAAACGCAGCGATGGCCTCCCCCTCGATCCGGTTGCAAAATTCCACCTAGGCAACGGTGCCGAAATTTACGACATTCACTCCAACGCAGATACATCAGCAAACGGCAAAGCCACATCAAGCGGAGCAATGGTGAACTATCTTTATGATCTGACACAGACCGAGCGGAACCATGAAGATTTTGCTTTGGCTTCAACTGTTGCGTCATCCAAATCGGTTCGCGCATTGTCGAACGCGACTTTCGTGACGAAAACCAAGGAACTATCGCAGTGACCAATATCCTCTACGATGCACTTATTGCGCCACACGCAAACACCGAACGGTCATTCTTGGACTGCGATGATGGGTCCCAAATCACGTATGCGGGTTTTGTTAAACGTGTCGCACAGCTTGCCCACGTCTTAGTCGGTGCAGGCGTGATCCCCGGTGATCGCATTTTCGTACAGGCCCCCAAGGTCGCAGACACTATCGCGCTTTACGGTGCGGCAGTGCAATCCGGTGCTGTCTACCTGCCCCTTAACACCGCGTACACGCAGGCCGAGTTGACGTATTTCATCGAAGACGCAGCCCCCCGCGTGGTGATTTGCGACAGCAAAGACCACGCGTCCATGCTGGAACTTTGCAAACCTCGCGGCATTGTGGTCCTTACCCTTGGGGCCGATGGGCAAGGCAGCCTTGTTGACGCCGCAAACACCTCGCCCGATCAATTCGATACTGTCGCCCGTGGCCCTAACGATCTTGCGGCACTCTTGTACACGTCTGGAACAACTGGCCGGTCAAAGGGTGCGATGCTTTCGCATAAGAACCTGTTGTCAAACGCGGTTTCGCTGACTGAACTTTGGGAAATCACGGACGATGATCGCCTGATCCACGCCTTACCGATCTTTCACACACACGGCTTGTTTGTTGCGATGAACACCAGCCTGTTGGCAGGTGCTAAAATCCGTTTCATGGCCGCGTTCAAGCAAGACGCAGTCATTAAAGAGCTGCCAAATTCGACAATGCTGATGGGTGTGCCAACGTTCTACACGCGGCTTCTTGGCGATGATCGCATGACCAATGAAATCTGCAAAGGGATGCGGCTGTTCGTGTCCGGCTCTGCCCCGCTGTTAGCTGAAACTCACACAGCATTCGAAGAACGCACTGGCCACCGTATCCTTGAGCGTTACGGGATGACCGAGACGAACATGATCACCTCAAACCCGTTCGACGGTGACCGTGTCGCAGGAACTGTTGGCTACCCCCTGCCAGGCACCGAGGTTGAGATCACAAACCCAGACACGGGTACGCCTGTCGCTGCAGGTGAAATAGGCATGATCGAAGTGCGCGGCGATAACGTCTTTCAGGGATATTTGAACATGCCTGAAAAGACCCAAGAAGAGCTGCGCGATACAGGCTTTTTCATCACAGGTGATCTTGGCATCAAATCCGAAGATGGCCGCATCAGCATTGTCGGTCGCCAGAAAGACCTGATCATCTCGGGTGGGTACAACATTTACCCCAAAGAGATCGAAGACGTCATGAATGACATCGACGGCGTATTAGAAAGCGCCGTGTTCGGCATCCCACACCCTGACTTTGGCGAAAGCGTCCTAGCGGCTGTCATTCTTGAGGATGGTGTCGCTTTGGAAAGCAGCACTATCGCAGCACAAATCGAACCACTCTTGGCGCGTTTCAAGCACCCGCGCCGTTACATCATGTGCGACGCACTTCCGCGTAACACGATGGGCAAAGTACAAAAGAATATTTTACGACAAGAATACAGCGACAAGGCGTAACATCGTCGCACAAGCAGAGCGTCTTTGGGAGAAGGCGTTTTTAAAACTGGCAAAAATGCCAAAACCATCTGGGAGGATGAAATGAATAAATTTACACGCACAGCCGTAATGGGCCTTATGTTGGCAGCAAGCCCAGCTTTCGCCCAAGAAGTCGAAGGCCCAGAAGTGAACTGGAGCTTCTCAATGTGGGGCAACCCACGCGCGCTATCTGCTGGCATGGAAGCCATCGCTGACCGCGTCGAAGAAGCAACTGGCGGCAACTTCAACATTGAAATCTTTTACGGCGGGCAGTTGTCAGGATCACGCGAGAACCTCGACGGTCTTCAGCTGAACGCGTTTGAAGGTGCAGCAATCTGTAACTTCTACCATCCAGGCAAAAACCCTGCGTGGATGGTTTTCTCACTGCCGTTCCTGCCACTTGGCGATCCACAGGTTGACCAGTACGTCCGTTCAAAGATGTTTGAGCACCCAGCGATCGTAGCCGACATGGCTGCATGGAATGCGATCCCTTACATGTCTGGCCTTTTGCCGCAGTACGAAGTTCTTGGCAAAGGCGACGCCCCGCTTGAGCTGTCAGATTGGTCAGGCCTGCGTGTTCGCGCTGGCGGCGGTTTGGGTAGCGCTATGGAAGTTCTTGGTGCAACCAAGCAAACACTACCTGCTGGCGAGACATCAACAGCTTTCCAGCGTGGCGCACTTGATGCCGCTGCGTTCCCTTACACGTATGCACACGTGTCATTTGGCATCGCAGAGGAAGCTGATTGGTTCACATCTAACCTTGCACCTGGCACGTCAGAGTGTGGTTGGGTCTTTAACAAGACAGCTTATGAAGCACTACCAGAGCAGTATCAGACGCTCTTGATGGAACTGCGCGGCATGGGCATGGATGTCGAACAGGCAGCATACGCTGAGCAGGACGAAAAGAACCTGCCTATTTTCCGCGAAACAATGCAAGAGATCGTCTACTCAGACGCACAGCTTGCTGAATTCCGCGAAAAAGCTGGCCAGCCGGTTTGGGATGCATGGATTGCTGCCAATCAAGACAGCTTTGATGCGCAAGGCGTGTTCGATGCTATCTTTACTTACGCAGATGAGGCCGCTGCCCAGTAAGCGCCAGCACCTTTCTACATATTTGGTCCGGCCCCGCACATTGGGCCGGACCAGCCACATCCCCCTACCCCGTAAGGATTACACATGGCACATCAACCTGACGCTGATGGCACCCTATTGGGCCGGATGCACCGCGCCTTTATGCCCGTCGAAGATCTCGCAAATCTAATCGCCGCCTTTGCCATCCTCATGCTTATGGTACTGGGTGTGCTGCAGATCGTCCTTAGGACGGTCTTCAACACCCCCATCTCAGGGTACATCGACCTTGTTGAACTCTCGATGGCCAGTATGGCTTTTCTTGGTGCTGCATATTGCCAACGCCTTGGCAGTCACATCCGAATGGAGCTTTTGGTCGGGCGGCTAAATGGTCGCGCACTTTGGCTGCTTGAGGCATTGGGCGCTGCCCTCGCGATGTTCATCATCGGTGTGCTGGTGTATTATAGCTACGGGCACTTCCTTCGCTCATTCACACTAGGCGACACGACGATGGATGCCGAGTATCCGGTTTGGCCATCAAAACTGCTTGTACCCATAGCATTCTCAATCTGGTGGATCCGGCTTGCCCTGCAATTCACCGGATCAATCCGCATGGCAATCTATCCTGACGCGACGCCTGTTGCCGTTGTCGTCGCGAAACATGTCGCCGAACAGGCACAAGATGAAATCATCGAGGTCATGGGTGAAGCCCCAAGCCCTACTGATGCAAACCTTTCAGATCCGGAGGGCCGCACATGATTATTGGTATTGGTATGTCCGACCCGTTTCTGGTCGGTGTCATCACACTTTGTATGCTGCTTGGTCTGATCCTGATTGGCGTGCGCGTAGTATTCGCCGCGGCAATCGTGGGCCTGCTTGGTTTGGTTGAACTGCGCGGCTGGGGACCTGCGGCTGGCATCGTCGGCACGATCCCGCATTCTAAGTCATCGACCTATGCCCTTAGCGTTCTGCCGATGTTTATCTTCATTGGCTTCCTCGCGTTTCATGCGGGTATGACGCAACAGCTGTTTGACGCCGCACGTAAATGGCTGGGCTGGTTGCCTGGTGGTTTGGCCGTCGCGACAGTCTTTGCGACTGCAGGATTTGCAGCCGTGTCTGGCGCATCAACCGCAACCGCAGCTGTGTTTAGCCGCGTCGCAATCCCCGAAATGCTCAAACACGGGTATGACCGCAGGATGGCCGCGGGTGTTGTCGCATCGGCAGGAACCCTCGCGACGTTGATCCCACCCTCGGCGATCCTTGTGATCTACGCCATCATAGTTGAACAATCGGTGGGCAAACTGCTGCTGGCTGGCTTCTTGCCCGGCATCTTTTCGGCGTTTGTTTATGCTGGCATTATCGTCGTCTGGGCCATGTTGAAACCAGGTTCGGCACCATCGGTTGCTGGCTATACATGGGGTGAGCGGATGCGCACCCTGCCCGGCATCTCGCCTATCTTGATAGTCGTCATTATCATCATGACATCAATCTACAGCGGTTGGGCCACCCCAACCGAGGCGGGCGCGTTAGGCGCGGCTGTTGTCTTTGTCTTGGCGATCATGCGCGGCACGCCACTTAGCGCAATCAAAAATTCATTGATGGAATCCGCAAAACTTACAGTGATGATCTTTTCCCTGATCTGGGGTGTGCTGATCTTTGTACGGTTCTTGGGCTTTTCCGGCATCCCCGGCGCGTTCACCGAATGGGTCGTCGCACTTGATGTGGCGCCAATGACGATCATGATCTGCATCCTTTTATCTTATGCCGTTTTGGGCATGTTCATGGACGCAATCGGTATGTTGCTGCTGACGCTGCCAGTCGTCTACCCCGCCGTCATCGCACTTGGGTTTGATCCGATCTGGTTTGGCATCATCGTTGTTAAAATGGCCGAAGTCTGCCTGATCACACCGCCTATCGGGCTAAACTGCTTTGTTGTGAATGGTGTCAGGCCCGACATCCCATTAGGCCAAGTCTTTCGCGGTGTCGCCTTGTTCTTCATCGCGGATGTCATCACCATTGCAATGTTGCTGATGTTCCCCGAGATCGTCACATGGCTTCCAAACTTTGACTTTGAGGCATGGTGGTCCGGCCTTTGGGCCGCAACGACATAAGGAACTGATACCATGCGTTTGCAAACTTCGCTGCCCCTCGAAAAGGCCAACATGATTATCACCGAGGCATTGCGCCTTGGTCGAGAGGCAAGCCTTTTGCCTTTGACCGTCGTCGTTCTTGATGCGGGCGGCAAGATGGTCGCAATGCAATGCGAAGACGGATCAGGGTTGATCAGGTTCGAAGTTGCATACGGCAAAGCCTACGGCGCACTTGGCATGGGTATCTCAAGCAGGCTTATCCGCGACCGTTTGGCCGAACGTCCAACGTTTCAGGCGGCCCTTGCCACAGCATCAGACGGCAAACTCATCCCCGTTCCGGGTGGCGTTTTGGTGGAGACCACAGACGGCATCACGATTGGCGCTGTGGGCATCAGTGGCGATACATCGGACAAAGACGAATATTGCGCAATTGCGGCGATCAAGGCTGCGGGTCTGACCTCAGAACCAACCGAGCCTAATCCCGACTGGCGCACGTCATCGCTGTCAGATCACTACCCAGCCTCCACATAGATCGCATGTTCAAGGTGTTGATGGGTAACTTGCAAACGCGGCAATGCAGCATCGGCTGGGTCAACCAACTTGAATGTCGATTTACCCGCATGCGTCGCAGGGATAACCATGCAACGCACAAAACTGGTGACACCATCTATGTGGGTCGAAACCGCACGGACTGGCGTATCTGCAGGTTCGAACCAGCTATCACCAACGGCCATATCGGTTTCACCCGTTCCCGTTTCAATCCGCAAACCGCCGCGCACAAGATGGCGAAACCCAGATCCACAATGCGTATGACGACTGGCAATGGCACCCACAGGAAAGCAAACCTCATCCAACCGCACAAGCGCAGGACCGTCGGGCCAATTGAATTGCTGGGATACATGCACATCTGGCCCCGCGATTTCGGCCTTGGACACCACAAACACCAAATCAGCAGAGCGTGCAGTATCAACGTCGCCCTGCCCCGCCGGATGCGCATCGCCCATATTAGCCAAACCGGTCCAATGCAGCACGCAAATGGTATCCGCGCCGCCAAATTCGTGCGCGCCGCTGGTGATTGTCATGTACATGGGTCGGTCTCTTGTGTTGGTTTCCTAAACGCTAGCACGAACGCGGCCACACGATGAAGCCGTTACTCGCACTCAATCTAATCGCCCTCTCAGCGGCAGTTCTTTGGGTGAATACTTTGGGCGGTAATGCTGCGGACGCCGCCGTTCGCATTCTTTTCTGCGCCCTTATTCTACTTGGCCTGTCGGCACGTTCGGTGCGTGAAACCATCCTATTGATCGTCGCCATATTGCTGGCTGCCATTGCGCTGCGCCGTGCAAATGGCTGGGATAAGGTGTTCGAGGCGCTTGACCTCGCTGCCTACTTTGCAGCCTTCATCGTCTTACTAACCGTCCTCAAAATAGCAGCCGAGAGATCACGCTCGGTTCTGGCAGTCGGACGCTATCTCATTGGACAACCAACAGGGCGGCGGTTCTTTACAACCGCGTTCGGCGGGCATGTCCTTGGTGTCTTTCTGAACTTCGGGGCAGTCAGCCTTATGGCGCCTCTCATTCAATCCGCAACCAAGCATCCTGACGGAACGACCGACATTGACCTTGAGCGCAGACAGATGTCCGCACTTTTGCGGGGCTTTGCATGGATCTTGCTTTGGGCACCAACTACCTTATCGCAGGCCGTCCTACTCACCCTCTTCACCGAAATTGATCTTGGGAAAATCTTCGCGCTTGGGATTGCCACATCGATATTGATGATCGCTATCGGCTACGTCTATGACCGCTATGAATGGCGTGCCTTGCCAACCGCGCAAGACATCATCCCCCCAAACTGCCCATGGCCCGCGTTGCTGACCCTCAGCGCTATTTGCGCTGCGTTGATCGGCGCGGTTCTAACTCTGCAAATCGCGGCAAACTACACGATAGCCCTCGCTTTGATGTTCGTTGCTCCGGCAACGACGGTTATCTGGTTCTTGCTGCAAAAACCGTCTGACATAACGATTGCCACGCAATGCGCCCGCTTTTGGCCTGTCTTCAAAACAAACACACCCGGCCTTGCGCGTAGTGCGATGGCACTTGGATTATCCGGATTCATCGGGCGCATTCTGGCCGAGGTTTTGCCGGTGACAGCTCTTACTCAACAGCTTGACCTAACACTTATGCCCGGTTGGATATTCCTCGCGCTCTTGCCAGTCCTTATCACGCTCGGCGGTCAAATCGCACTTAGTCCGATTATCCTCGTGGTGTTCCTTGGGCAGGTTATTCAGACTATTCCCGCCCTGCCTGCTGACCCAACCCATATCGTGTTCGCATTAAGCGCGGGATGGGCAATCAGCATGTTTGCATCACCAAACGCGACCGCGACATTGCTAATTTCCGCGACATCAAACATTCCACCGACCACATTAACGTGGCGCTGGAACCTGCGTTACGGCGTCATCTGCTACGTGGTTCTGGTCGCGATATTCGCCTTGCTCGAGTCGTAACTGCAAACGAATCCGTTCAATCCTCGACGAACTTTTGCTTGGCTGGTCCGCGGTATTTAACCGTCAGTTCTTCGGGCACTTCGGACCCATCAACCATGAACGGCAGAACACCTTTGCGCATTGAACGGCCACGCATCGAAATAATATCTTCATCCGATTTGGTCACCCGTTGCGCATTGCGACGCCCCCAATCGGCAAGCTGGCTATACAAACGATCAAGAACTTCTTTGTGCGCGTCACCTTTTGCAAGGTCATCAAACTCGTTCGGATCGTTTTCCAAATCAAACAGCATTGGGCGGAAACCACCCATCGCATGCATCATTTTGTAACGCCCATCGAACACCATAAAGAGCCTGCAGTCATTCGGCTCTAAACCCAATTTCACGGCCTGCGGCGTTGGCGAATAATCAAACTCAGATATCGCATATTCGCGCCAATCCGGCGTCTCGCCATGCAACAACGGTGTAAGCGCCCGCCCCTCGAGGATATTGCTTGCGACTTTTCCGCCTGCGGCCTCAACAAACGTCGGCACCAAATCGATGGCCTCAACCAGCGCGTCACAAGTCGTGCCGCGTGTCGCGTCGGCTTTACTGCTTGGATCATAAATGATCATTGGGATTTTCACCGACGGGTTATGGAACAGATCCTTTTCACCCATCCAGTGGTCGCCCAAATAGTCGCCATGGTCTGATGTCAGCACGATCATCGTATCAGCCATGCGACCTGTTTCTTCGAGGTGATCAAGCAAGAGACCCAACTGGTCATCACATTGTTTAATCAGTCCCATGTAGGCAGGGATAACCTTTTGGCGAACATCTTCGCGTTGAAACGCGGTTGCGATTTTGTTGCCCATATAGGCCCCAAACACAGGATGCGGGTTGTCGCGTTCGCTGTCATGGCGCGTCGGTTCAGGTACGTGCTCACTCCCAAACATGTCATGATATGGGGCTGGCACAATGTATGGCCAATGCGGCTTGATATAGCTGACATGGGCGCACCACGGTGCTTTGGCTTGATCAATAAAGTCAATTGTCTGGCGGGTCAGCCAAGGAGTTTCGCTGTCTTCTTCGCGGATATTCGCGGGCTTATCTGCATTGGCAAACATCCAACCTGTCGCCATGTCCCCGCCTTCATCAACGCCTGCATTCGCAAAATCTGCCCAAGGGTTCTCCGACGCATAGCCTTTTGACTTGAGGTACTCGTTATAAGGCGACCGCTTTTCGTCATAGAAACCATCTGGCCCTGACGCCCATAATCCATCGTCACGGATCCACGCATCAAACCCGCATTCGGCCTGACGAGCGCCAATTTCGCTATCCGGCGACAGACCAAGGCGTGCCATGCCTTCGGCGTCAGCTTTCATATGGGTTTTGCCAATAAGCCAGCAATCCATACCTGAACTGCGCAGATGATCACCCATCGTCCGCTCGCCCACCCGCAACGGAAAACCGTTCCACGCGGCGCCATGCGACGACACATAACGCCCTGTGTAAAAGCTCATCCGGCTTGCGCCACAGATCGGGGACTGTACAAAGGCGTTCGTGAACCGCACTCCCATGGCCGCGACGCGGTCAAAGTTGGGTGTTTGCAGATGTGGATGCCCAGCACAGCTTAAATAATCAAAGCGCAACTGGTCATACATCACGAACAGAATATTCATCGTCGGTCTTCCTTAATCAGGCAATCCAACAATAGCGCGTGGATACGCCCAATCCGCAAGAGGCAATCGCCTGTTTACGTTGCCTGACGTGCCGTTGGCCTGAAATACCAATACCAAATGCGGTACCCTTCCAGTGCAATCAAAGGCACAAAATGAACAAGTGCTGCGCCAAGACCATCCCAGTCATGCAAGGCCGCCCAATGCACCAAAGTCAGTACTGCCGCGCCATAGGTCCAACGCTGCAACTTTTTCCAACGTGGCCCCATCTTACGCACGAAATAGTCCATAGACGTCACAGCTAGCGGGATGAAAATCACAAAGGCCAACCAGCCAGTCCAAATATCCAGCCGTGGCAGCTGCGCGATTACTTTCGTCAGTGTAGATACATCCACGATGTAAAAGATCGTATGCAGCAACGCATACCCAAATGCAGCAACACCAAAATACCTGCGGTTCTTCTTAAGCCAGATGGGCCCGCGCCACCCCTTAAGCAGCATCGTTAGCGGCGTTGCGATCATAGCGATAATCATGAACCTTGCCGCGAATTCGCCAGTTGGGTGCAGCAGCTCATGGAAAACCCGCGGGCTTGTTGCGGTGACAACCTCATTGACCATCGCGGCCGCAGGCAGGGCTAGCAGCGCCCAAAGCCAATAGGGCGACAGCTGTTTGAAAATGTGTCTCATAAATAGATCCTTATTATACGTTGACCTAACGGTCATACGCCGCACCGCTCCGTTTCCGTCGCTGGCTCAATAATTTTGGGGTAACTTTGGAAACCAGCGAACAACGGGGTTACGCGCGGGGTTTGGCCTGAAACAGCCTTGCCGCGATTGGTGCACCTAGAATAACGACTAATATCCGCAAGACATGATGCGCAATTACGAAAGCCATGTCAGCCCCTGCAATCAACGCAAGAACCGTCATCTCGGCCTGACCGCCCGGTGCAAACGCCAACAATGTCTCCATCGGGGGTGCGAGAGCGAAAAGATGGATCGCCTCAACGAAAATCGCAGCCAAGACCAATAGGATAAGGCAGTAACCAAGTGCCGCCACCACATCGCGGCGCACCTCTTTTCCCGTCACGCCTGCGTATTTTGTGCCAACTGTCATACCAATGAAATACTGCGCCAACCAAATTGCTTCGGCGGGCGGGCGGTATTCAAGGATGCCAGACAACGCTAGGATCGCGGCAAGGATCATCGGCCCCAAGATCGATGCACCAAACAAGCCCACAGCTTTTGCGACTTGCCATCCGACAACCCCGCAAACCGCCATCAAGATCATTTGTGAAACTGGTAACGAAGTTGCTGGCGCGCCTGGTGGATTGCTCAGATCAACGCCCCAATACCCCTTCAATATGAAAGGCAGTGCGACAACGATCACCATGACCCGCGTCGCATGGATCAACGATAAGGCACGCACGTCTCCGCCCGCTTCTTCGCCAAAAACCAACATGTCCTGCAAGCCACCGGGCATCGCGCCATAATAGCTGGTCGCGAAATCGAACCCCCAAATGCGCTGAAAATAAGGGACGCCGACCAAGCCAATCAGGAGAATCATGAACGGCACCAGAATGAGCGTGGTCCACATCGTGGCCATCGTACTGACCAGCGCCCATGTAAACGTGGCGCCAACCGCGACCCCTAATATTGTCCGCATCAGGTTATTAACCGATGATACAGCCCGCATCGGCACCCCGACCAAAGCGGCAATCAGACACGCAACAAGCGGGCCGATCAGCCAAGGTAGTGGCAGTTCCAACGCGATAAAAACCCACGCTCCGGACAGCGCGATCAAATGAGTGCCTGCGATATGTTTCATGCGCGCATAACCGCAAGGCGATGCCGCAACGATGCCTCAAGATGCACCTCGGCAGCGGTCCCTGCACCCTCGGCATCACCGACGCTGATCGCGGCAATGATCCGGCTGTGTTGATGAACGACGGTTTTTATCCGCGCTTCATCGGCAAGGGTTGTCGGCCCCAACAACAAAAGCGCATTGTTCAACGCCCGTGCAGACTCGAGCAGAAAGCGGTTCCGCGCGGCCAAATAGATGGACCGGTGAAATTGCTGATTGATCGCGGCAGCCCGCGACGGATCAACTGCCGCCTGCGCAATGCGGTCATTCAGTGCAGTTAGTGCGTCAACTTCTGCAGCGACTGCATGTTTCGCGGCCATTTGCGCAGCTGTCCGTTCAAGAACAAGGCGCATTTCATAAAGCTCAACCACTTCTGTCTGGCTCAGCGTGCGAATAACCGCCCCGACACGGGGACGGTGCTCAATGATGTTCTCAGCCTCAAGGCGGCGCAGCGCCTCGCGCACTGGTGTGCGTGATAGCTGTAAACGCGCGGCCACATCGACCTCTCGCAATCGATCACCGGGCTTAAACTCTCCCGCTTCAATCGCCAGCATAAGCTTTGCAAAAGCGACGCCGCCTTGGGACAGATCCGCATCGTCAAACAGGGTCATCATCGCGGCACCTCAAACTGTATCCATTGGGATACAATATCAGCTAGCGATGATTGCCTTGGATGTCAAAGGACACGATTTGGTTGATCCAAAAAGACCCTATTTCCCAAATACACGCATCCGGTTTCCAAATGCAGACCACGATCGACTGTATGTTTGCCAAAACACCTCTGCGCGCGAAGGTGACATCAAGACACCCACACCTAGGACAAGAATTACCATCTTATTGATCCACCATTTTCATTATCAACTTTCCTAAGCGCGACTGTTTGTGGCATCCGGCTAAACGACCCAACTTCATTTAGGGCCTCACCCTCAAGCGCGATGACCGCGTTACGGCCTTCGGCTTTGGCGATATAAAGCGCCTTGTCAGATCGCTTCAAAAGGCATTCATAGCCCTTATCCACTTCGCAGGGTGAGGTAAGACCAATGCTTGCCGTAACGGTCACCGGCCCTTCGGACGTTTGAATGGGCGTTTGACCAATTGATTTGTGCAAGCGGTCAACCAAAGGGGCCGCGCCTTTTGCGCTTACTCCGCAGATCAGAATACAAAACTCCTCTCCGCCCATCCGCACGACAATGTCACCTTTGCGCAATTGTGATTGAAGCCGGTGAACCGTTTCACACAACACCAGATCACCAACGGAATGCCCCATGGAATCGTTCACCATCTTAAAGTGATCCAAGTCCACCATCGCAAAGCTGAACGGCTTGCCCAATGTGATCCAATCCATCCAGAGTGCTGCCGACTTCACCGCAAACGAATTGCGGTTATGCGCACCCGTCAAAGGATCTGTCTGAGACAGGTGTTTAAATTCAGAAAGATCGCGACGCATTTCAATTTGCGAAGCAAGAAAGCCCGCAAATGCTGTAAGCATTTCGAGATCCTTGGTCGAAGCCGCTCGCGCGCTTTCAAAACAAGCGCTGATCACCCCGTAACACTGCTGCCCCGTCGACAAAGGTGCGACGATAATCGTAGCTACGCCGCTAGCTGCCAACGTACGACACCCCGGGCTCTTTCGCTGGGCAAGGTTTGAAATGATCCGTGGCGTTCTATCCAGAAATGCCTCCCCGATGGGAGAACCTTCTAATCCGTGGCTGACACGAACCACGTTGGAACGCCCTGCTGTAAGCGTCCGAGACTCTAATGTTAGCTCGTCAATCTTAACTGAAAAACAGCATTGCTTGGCACCCAATACGTCAAAGGCCCAGCCCGCATAGACCTGCGATAAATCGAAATCGTTGCCTGCTGTTCGTAGGCCATCAAATAGAGCCTCAAGGATGCCATAGGTCGGCATCTTTATTAATGTATTCATTTGATTAGGATTCTCCACCTCAAAAATTTCTGACACCTGTATGGCGGGGCATAGTTAAGATTTTGTTCCATTTGGATGGTACGCCTAGACAACCCGTCGCCGAAGGTATCCACTGTCAAAATACAGTTGGCATTTCACCAGTTTAACAATGACTTGCCCCACGAAATTCAATGAACTGGAACATTCATGCCAATCACGGTCTCTGCACATTTGGACTACGAAACTGTGCAGTCCTGCGATCTGCTTTTGCAGATAGAGGCCGCACAAGACGACTCTCAGCGCTGCACCCAATCAAGCTTCACGACCACACCTGAAATTGGTTCACGAACCATCGCAGGCGAAGACGGCATCGGGACGCGACGCTGGTTGACCGCTGGTCCGAAATTCCTCTGCGACTACACCGC
Organism: Paracoccaceae bacterium; assembly: GCA_034111185.1. Classification (GTDB taxonomy): domain Bacteria; phylum Pseudomonadota; class Alphaproteobacteria; order Rhodobacterales; family Rhodobacteraceae; genus Yoonia. The sequence continues at coordinate 52,041 of JAWUXS010000101.1, forward strand.
GACTTTTTCAGTTGATCGCCCTGCAACCCAAATCTCTCAACTCGTTGCTGGCAAGGTTGCAGAGACACCAGATGCTTTCACCAAATATTTGATGCCATCACGCTATTGCCACCCCGAGGCATTCTTTGCATTGCTCGGAACACGCTTTGGCACCCTGTCAGGCGGCGCTTTGGTCGATGCAGTCAGCCATTGGATCACAGATACATTCGCCTATGATATCTCTGCCAGCCATGCCGGAACGACCGCGACAGAAAGCTTGGCGTCATGCTCTGGTGTTTGTCGCGATTACGCGCATGTCCTGATCGCGATATTGCGCGCGGCAGGCATCCCTGCCCGATACGTCAGTGCTTACGCGCCTGACGTACACCCCCAAGATTTCCACGCAGTGGCCGAGGTCTATTTGGAGGGGCAATGGCACCTTGTTGATCCGACAGGGATGGCGCAACCCAAAGAAATTATACGCATCGGCGTTGGCCGCGATGCAGCAGACGTATCATTCATGACATCATACGGTGCGATGTCGCTCAAAAAACAGACGGTCAAGGTAACCAGGGCCGACGCTACGTAAACATCAGTGCAATCTCATTGATATCCCATTTGAAACATCTAGGCTTTGATCATGAACCAAGACAGAATTCATTTTGACGAAATGCTTTTAAATTCTCATGGTGTAAGGCCACCCTACCAAGAATATCAAAAGTGGTTTTCGAACGAAGACCCCAATCGTTTGATCAAAAAATCAAAAGAGGCCGAAGCATTTTTCCGGCGGACAGGCATCACCTTTAACGTCTACGGTCAAGCAGACGCACAAGAACGGCTGATCCCGTTTGACCTGATCCCTCGGATCATTTCCAATCGCGAATGGACCCGCCTTTCCAAAGGGATTGAGCAGCGCGTGCGGGCGATCAACGCCTTCTTGCATGACATCTACAACCGTCAGGAAATCTTGCGCGCGGGCATCATCCCCATTGATCTAATCGCCAAGAACGAAGCATTCTTGCCGCAAATGATGGGTTTCACACCACCCGGCGGTGTCTACACACACATTGTCGGAACGGATATTGTCCGCACAGGAGAAGACGATTTCTTTGTTCTTGAGGACAACGCACGCACACCGTCGGGCGTGTCTTACATGTTGGAAAATCGCGAAACGATGCTCCAGATGTTCCCAGAGCTGTTTACACAGAACAAAGTTAAGCCAGTCAGCAACTACCCCAAGAACCTGCGCCGTTCGCTTGAGGCTTGCGCGCCAAAGGGTTGCAAGGGCAAGCCGACTGTCGCGATCCTGACACCGGGCATTCATAACTCGGCGTATTTTGAACATTCGTTCTTGGCCGATCAAATGGGTGTTGAACTGGTCGAGGGCCACGACCTACGCGTCATCGACGGGCATATCGCGATGCGCACGACCGAAGGCTACCAGATCATTGATGTTCTTTATCGCCGTGTCGACGATGACTACCTTGACCCACTTAGCTTTAATCCAGATTCAATGCTGGGTGTGCCGGGGATCATGGATGTCTACCGTGCGGGTAACATCACAATCACCAACGCACCGGGCACAGGCATCGCAGACGACAAAGCGATCTATTCCTACATGCCAGAAATTGTAGAGTTTTATACAGGCGAAAAGGCGATCTTAAAGAACGTGCAAACATGGCGCTGCTCTGAACAAGACTCGCTGAAGTACGTGCTTGAGAACCTCAGCGAACTTGTCGTGAAAGAGGTTCATGGCTCGGGTGGATATGGCATGCTTGTTGGTCCAGCCGCCAGCAAACGTGAGATTGCGGCCTTTGCGGCCAAACTCAAACGCAACCCAAGCAACTATATCGCCCAGCCGACGCTATCACTTTCCACAGTACCGATTTTCGCCAAGAAGGGCCTGTCTCCGCGCCACGTTGACCTGCGCCCCTTTGTGCTTGTTTCACCCGATAAAATTGACATCACCCCCGGTGGTTTGACCCGCGTGGCCCTGAAACAGGGATCGCTTGTCGTCAACTCAAGCCAAGGTGGCGGCACAAAAGACACTTGGGTCTTGGAGGACTAGATATGCTTGGAAAAACAGCAGGCGGCCTCTATTGGATGTTCCGCTTTCTTGAACGCGGTGAAAACACAGCGCGCCTGATCGAGGCGGGCTTTCGGATCGCGCTAACCCGATCAAGCGACAATGCGTCGGAATGGAAATCTGTTGTGACAACAGCAGGCGTGCGCGCCGGCTTTGATGCCAAGCACGACACCTACGACGCACAAAGTGTTGTGGACTACTTGCTACGTGATTTCAGTAATCCATCCAGCGTCATCTCAACCGCTGAGAATGCACGTACCAACGCGCGGATGGTGCGCAATGCCCTTACGACCGAGGTCTGGGAAGCCGTAAACGAAAATTGGATGTCGCTCAAAGAACTGATGAAGCGTCCGATTAAAGAAACTGATCTTCCTGCAATCTTGGGGGAAATCCGGCGCAACAGCGCACTTGTGCGCGGCGCATTGCATGGCACGATGCTGCGTAATGATATCTACGACTTTGCACAGATTGGGACAGCGTTAGAACGTGCTGATAACACCGCGCGGATTATTGACGTTAAGTATTACACGCTTCTACCATCAGCCAACTTTGTGGGCTCGGCATTGGATAACGTGCAGTGGGAAACCATCCTGCGGTCGGTCTCGGCACACCGGTCTTTCCGGTGGCTTAATGCAGATGACATGTCGTCGGCAAACATCGCCGACTTCCTAATCCTCGACGCCCGCTTCCCCCGTTCACTCTCATTCTCTAGTCGGATCGTCGAGGAAAACCTGAACTTCCTTGCCAAAGACTACGGATTTCGCATGCCCTGCCATGACATGATCGATGCCCAGCGCGACATGCTACGGCAGCATAACATCGCGACCATCTTTGAAGAGGGTCTGCACAAATTCATCAATGACTTCATCACAGCGAACAACGCAATCGGAAACCAGATCGAACGGGATTACCGGTTCAATGGATAAGCAGGTCGAACGATGAAACTTAAGATCACCCACACAACGCAATACGACTATGACGCGCCAGTCATCTACGGCCTGCAACAGGTTCGCCTGACGCCAAAGACCGACAAAAACCAAACTGTCCTGAATTGGCAGATCGCAATCGACGGCGGTGCGCAGGAACTGGCATATGCAGACGAATACCAAAACCAAACCCTGCTTGTGAAGGCCGAAACCGGCGTATCCCAAGTCAGCCTGACAGTCTCGGGAGAGGTTGAAACCCACTGTTCTGACGGGATCTACGGCAAAATATACGGCCCCGCGCCCCTTTGGCTTTACACCCAAAACACGAGGCGGACTACGGCTGGCCGCGGTATCCTTAAACTCGCAAAGATTGCCCGCCAGAACGACGATACACTGTCCAATCTGCATACGCTTTCCAAGGCGATCCTTGAAGTTGTTCCCTACGGTCAGGCAACAACCTTTGCCGGAACCACAGCCGAAGAGGCGCTGATCGCGGGCGGCGGCGTTTGTCAGGATCACGCACAGATCTTTATCGCAGCAGCACGCGCCGCAGGCATCCCTACGCGCTATGTCAGCGGCTACCTGATGATGAACGATCGCGTCGACCAAGATGCCAGCCACGCATGGGCCGAGGCACATATCGACGGGCTTGGCTGGGTCGGCTTTGACGTCTCCAACGGACTTTCACCTGATGAACGATATGTGCGTATCGCCACAGGGCGCGATTCACGCGATGCAGCGCCGATCAGAGGCATGCGTTTAGGAACAGCACATGAATCCATGATTGTATCGCTTCAGATTCAGCAATAGATACCCGTCTATGCAACGCCATTTGGGCAGTTGCATTAACTTAGGCAAAGCAAAATGACTTACTGCGTCGGTCTGCGACTGAACCAAGGCCTTGTTTTCATGTCTGACACGCGCACCAATGCGGGTCTGGACAACTTTTCGATCACCAAAAAGATGTTCACATGGGACGTCCCAGGTGACCGCGTCATCACATTGATGACCGCGGGCAACTTGGCGACAACACAGGCATTGGTCAGCCTGCTCGAAGAACGCTCTAAGGTTATATCAGACCGCAGCCCAACGATCCTAGAACAACCAACCATGTTCGAAGTTGCACGGCTTGTCGGCTCTACCTTGCGCGAAGTGATCTCGGACAGCCGCTCTGAAGGGCCAACTGCCAGCACCAAGTTCAAAGCATCCGTCATTCTGGGCGGCCAGATTGGCGACGGCGCACCGACCCTGTTTTTGATCTACCCCGAAGGGAACTTTATCGAAGTGACCGACGATGCGCCCTTTTTCCAAATTGGTGAAACAAAGTACGGCAAACCAATTCTTGTCCGTGCTTACGACCCAGACATGAGCTTTGAAGATGCGATTAAACTGCTGATGGTCTCGTTCGATTCAACGATCAAAGCGAACTTATCTGTCGGCCTGCCGATCGATGCGCAGTGCTACAAAGGCGGCAGCCTACACGCAAGCGAGCCAATTCGCGTAGAGGCCGATGACCCGTACTTCCTCTCGATCTCAGATGGCTGGGGAGAGGCGCTGCGCACAGCCCTCGCGCAATTACCAAGCTACACAATTGGCGAAGACAGCTAACCGAAGGTACCACGCCGCGTGCGCTCTGCTCGGCTGTTCTTGACCAATCTACTGTGAACTAGGCCACTAAATCATCGCTCCACTATCTGCCGCTGCTATCGCAGCCATATTTGCTTGGACACGGTTTAACCCATAAAATAAGGGGTTCCAAGGAACCTCACCAACAAATTCCCACTAAAAATATGTCATAACTTTGCCAGATTCACTTTGTATTAACCCTTTCAAACGGCCCATATTTGCCCACCGGAAAAGGGATTTACGCGATGTCGCGGATGAATACATTTATCAAGAGCGCCCTTGTTGGGCTAATTGCTGTTGGCGCTGCAACAAGCGCTGCAGCCGACAAACACAGCCACACCGTCTATGTATATAAGAGGGGATATTTCCCGACGACCATATACACCGCGTCCGGTGATTGGGTCCAATACGTCAACAAAAGCAGCGATTGGCGATTTATGGAAATCCCTTACTACCAATACGCGTGGAAGAATGACCCTGAAACTAGCGACTTTTGGATTCCAAACAATGGCATCCAATATGTTCAGATGCTCACGAGCTCGGGTGACAATTTTGAATTCGACGCCGTGGACTACAGCTCTAACGATCCAGAGCATAATGGCTTTATCGTCCATGGCTCAGCTCCGTCTCAATAGGCTGACCTAAACATCTAGAGGATCGATCAACTCCGGCCCGCTTGCGCGGTTGCTGTTGACCTCCGTGCTGACACGATGAAACGAAAGCGCATCCTCGGGTGCGCTTTTCATCAATGTAGCGGCGCCTTTTCCTTCTTCGCCTAACCATAGCGCCCATTGCTCGGACGTTAGGATGACTGGAATGCGGTGGTGGATACGCCCCATCGCCACGTTCGCTGCGGTGGTGACAATGGCGCAGGATGTGAACGCTTCGCCGTCTCGCTCCCACGTTTGCCAAATCCCCGCCATCACAAGCGGTGCACCGTCTTGACGCTTTACGAACCACGGCAGCGGCTTTGCATCGCCATCGCGCTCCCATTCATAAAACCCTGTGATCGGCAGCAAACAACGCCGCTCCCGACAGGCTGCGCGAAATGCTGGTTTTTCTGCTATCGTCTCGGCCCGCGCATTGATCAACAACGGTCCACCATTCGGTTTTTTGTACCAAGACGGAATGAAGCCCCAGCGCATTGGGCGTAGCTGACGCATGCCATCTTGTGCAGTCACGACTGGTATCTGCACGGTCGGACAGACGTTGTAGTTGGGCACATCAGGCAGATCGTTGGCGGGCACAGCATCAAACATCTGCACCATCGCTTCGTGCGGCAAAGTTAGCGCCATTCGTCCACACATGTTTTCACACCTCGCTTACCAAACCTTCTTAAACGCAAAACGCGCCCGAGTATCCTCGGACGCGCCATTGTCTTAAATCACAGTCTTACTTCGCCATGATACGGCCGTCTGTGTAAGGCGTGTATGCCCCACCAGCAGCCATGTACTCTGCAACAACGTCAGCCAAATCTGGGCCAAAGTCGTATGCATTGGCCGCATCGCGGAACATTTTGTATCCGTCGCCGCCGTTACGTACGTAGTTGTTAGAAACAACACCGTAAGTCGCAGCCAGATCAACAGCTTCGCCACCGATCATCACATCAGATACGCGTGAGCCTGCTTCTGCCGCTGCATCGAATGCAAATGTCATACCAGCAACCTGTGGGAAACGACCTGCGCCATCCTCAACTTCGCTCACACCGTTCTCAAGTGCCGCAACAAGCACCTCGCCAGTGACTTCAAACGTTGAAAGCGTGTTCTGGAATGGCAGCACAGTGAACACTTCGCCCATTGTGACTTCGCCCGCATCGATAGACGCGCGGATACCACCAGCGTTTGCGATCGCAACAACGATGCCTTGATCCGCAACACGGTCAAGCATCGCATCTGCAACAAGGTTACCACCGGAACACTCCATCGCGCGGCAAACGTCGCGGTTGCCTTCGATAGCGTCTGAGGCTTCAGCAACAACGCGGTTGCGGATCTCTTCAAGTGGCTCGGCCAATTCAGCAATACGCGCAACAGCGCCTGCATCCTCGGTCACGGCGCCGTCGATGATGATCGGCTCACCCATGGCTTCGGTGATGTTACCCGCATCGTCAAACGTGACATTCAACTCGCCCAAGAACTTGCCGTAGGCATAGGCCTGAACAATCGCCGTATCACCAACCATTGTAGGGTATGCACCCTGCGCACGGTCGTTTGTGTTCGACAACAGCGTGTTTGAGTGACCGCCAACGATCACGTCAACACCAGTAGTGTTCGCCGCAACCTCTTGGTCGACCGCATAGCCCGAGTGGGACATGACGATGATCTTGTTCACGCCCATATCTGTCAGCTTATCAACTTCGCCCTGAACCGCGTCGGATGGATCAGTAAATGTGATATTGTCGCCCGGACTGGCCAGCTCGTCTGTGTTTTGTGGTGTCAGACCGATCAGGCCGATCTTTTCACCGCCACGCTCAATCACAGTGGACTTCATCAGGGTATCCGCCAAAAGCGGCTCGCCTGAAACATCGGCATTCGACATCAGGATTGGGAAATCAACTGCTGACATAAAGCCTGCAAGAACCTCTGGTCCGTCGTCAAACTCGTGGTTGCCGACTGTCATACCATCATAACCAAGTTGGTTCATGAATTCGGCAGCCATCGCGCCCTTATAGTATGTATAGAACAAAGTACCCTGAAACTGGTCGCCGCCATCAAGCAATACACTATTGTTAGACCGCGCGCGGGCCTCGGTCACAGCCGTCACAAGACGTGCAGTGCCGCCAAAGCATTCGCCCGCAGCGTTATCTTCGGATGAGCATGGCCCATCGTACTTGCTGATCGGCTCAAAGCGCGCGTGAAAGTCGTTGGTGTGCAGAATGGTCAGGCTATAGTCGGCAGCAGCCGTTCCAGCAGTCAGCGCCAAAGCGCATGTGGTCGTCAAAATACGTGAAATCATGGTGACTGTCCCTCTCAGATGTCATCGGAATAGATTGGCCGCGCACACGCCCAGAGTCAAATACACAGCACAATAATTGCCGTAACGTCCGCCGATGACATGGTTATGACAGCCAGTCCCTTGACGCGCCCGCCTTGCAGGGCCAAGACAGCGCCCATGTTGATATATAAAATTTTCCGCGCGCCTGAATGGGCGCAAATGCAGGCTGACGGCGAAACTGTTGGCGCGCCAATTGATGTACAAGACGGCTTTGTACACCTTTCAGGCGGCGACACAGTGCAGAAAACCGCCTCACTCTACTTTGCCGACGAAGACGATCTGACCCTCGTTGCAATCGAAGCTGATGGCTTGGAAGCTCTCAAATGGGAAGTCTCGCGCGGCGACGCTGAATTCCCCCATCTTTTCCGCAAGCTTAAGATGACCGATGTTGTCTGGGCCAAACCGATGCCTCTTGTTGATGGCGTCCACCAATTTCCGGAACTGTAATGCGTCTTCTTGAAACTGTAGGCCTTGCGGCCCTGCGCCGATTTGATCCTGAAACGGCTCATGGCCTCGCTCTCAAAGCATTGAATGCGGGTCTTGGTCCGCGCAGTGGTCCGGTCACATCTGACCGTCTAAAAACTACGGTTGCAGGTCTGGCACTGCCTAACCCTGTTGGCCTTGCCGCTGGTTTTGACAAAAACGCGACAGCGCTCCATCCGCTGTCACGCACAGGCTTTGGCTTTCTTGAGGTAGGCGCGATCACACCGCGCCCGCAGCCTGGAAACCCAAAACCACGCCTTTTTCGCCTGACCGAGGACCAAGCAGCAATCAACCGCTTTGGTTTTAATAACGAAGGGATGGAGGCTGCAGCAACTCAGCTTGCGAACCGTCCCGCAGGCATCATCGGTCTAAACCTTGGTGCCAACAAAGACAGCACAGATCGTGCGCGTGATTTTGCGACAGTGCTGAAACACTGTGGTGCGCATCTGGATTTTGCGACGGTCAATGTCTCGTCTCCGAACACCGAAAAACTGCGCGACCTACAGGGCAAAGCCGCACTATCTGCGCTGCTTGCTGGTGTGATGTACACAAACAACGGCCTCAAAAAGCCGCTACCGATCTTCCTTAAGATCGCGCCAGATCTTACAACGGACGAGATTGCAGAGATCGCTGATGTCGCGAACAATGCAGGCATCGCGGGCATCATCGCCACAAACACGACCCTTGATCGTGATGGCCTTAAAAGCCCGCACGCCCCCGAAAAGGGCGGTCTTTCTGGCCAGCCAGTGTTTGAAAAATCCACTCGCGTCATCGCCCAGCTTTCAGCCCTGACAGACCTACCGATTATCGGTGTGGGTGGTGTTGGATCGGCCGACCAAGCCTACCAAAAAATCCGCGCAGGTGCTTCGGCCGTTCAGCTTTACACGGCTCTGGTCTTTGGTGGCATTTCGCTGGCTTCAGATATCGCAACAGGCCTTGATGCGCTTTTGGAACGCGACGGGTTTGCAAATATTGCCGATGCCGTCGGCACTGGCCGCACCGACTGGATCTAACACGCCGATCTTCGCCTCAAGAACACCAATTCAGGCGCGATCTGCCTCAGCCTCAAGCCGCGGGTAGCGCAAAGCAAGCGTAATCCCACGGACGGCAAAGCTAATCAACAACGCAAGCCAAAGTCCGTGATTACCGAGCCACGCCATCAAGAACGGGACGGTGATGAAATAGATCGCGGCTGATATCAGCATCATGTTGCGCATATCCACGGTGCGCGTCGCCCCGATAAAAATACCGTCCAGCATCCATGCGGCCACGCCAACCAAAGGCGCTGCAACCATATACGGCAGAAACGCCCGCCCAGCATCACGCACTTCATGCGAGGTCGTCATCACATCAATCACAACGCCGCCGATCAGCGCAAAGCATAGCGCCAGCGCCATGCAGATCGCCAAACCCCACATACTGGTCAGCAACGCCGCACGCCGCAAAGCTGCACGATTGCGCGCGCCCAGCGCTTGGCCGACCATCGCCTCGGCTGCGAATGCAAACCCGTCCAGCGCAAAGGATGTCGCGAACAAAAACTGCAGCAAAATCTGATTTGCGGCCAAATTCACATCGCCAAAGTCAGCGCCCCAAAACAGAAAGCTGACAAAGATCGCCTGCAAAAGCACAGACCGGATCATGATGTCGCCATTCACCAACGCCATATGCCGCAAACGCACCCGATCAAACACACGCGCCCAATCGCGCCAAGCGGGTCCAGCAAACGCCGCACGACACAGCCATAGCCCAAGCACGAGGCCGGACCATTCAGCAATCAACGTGGCCCAAGCCACCCCAGCAACGCCAGCGTCGAACTGCAGTACAAAAACCAAATCCAACACAATGTTCAGCACGTTCATCAACAGTTGAATAGCAAGGATTGCCCCTGTCCGCTCCAACGCGACAAGCCATCCGGTGATACCATAAAGCGCGATTGCGGCAGGTGCAGACCAAACCCTGATCGCCATATATTGCCGCGCGAGGCCTTCGACCTCGGCGCTTGCGGGCGACAATTTGAACGCTAGCCAGAACAAAACAACCTGTGCGATGATAAAGAACGCACCTGCCGCGACACCGATCAACAACGCCCGCGACAACAACGCGGCCACTTCGCCGTCGTCTTTCGCGCCCTTCGCTTGTGCTGTTAGCCCCGCGGTCCCCATGCGCAGGAAACCGAATATCCAATAGAATGCGGTGAGGATGATCGCGCCGATACCCACAGCGCCAATCGGTGCTGCCTCGCCCAACTGGCCGACAACGCCTGTATCCACAGCACCCAAAATCGGCACCGTCGCGTTTGACAAAACTATTGGCAGTGAAAATTGTAGAACCCGTTTGTGGGTTAGGATTTCAGCCATCACGCGGCGGCATCAGGAAATGCCCAGTCGCCTGTGCAAACAAGCGCGACCGGTTATCTTGCCATGCTTCGACATGCACACTCGCGTAGCGCCGCCCTGATCGGTTCACCCGCGCCCGCGCATATGCATCGCGCGGTAAACCAGACCGCAAATAATCGACCGTAAAGTCAATCGTCTTGGGCAATACGATATCCGCCGTCATGTCAGCACCAGCCTCCATGTCATCCCACATGCGGACCCAGCTCAGCTCAATAATCGCCGTCATCTCAAGAAACGCGGCTGTCGCCCCGCCGTGCAACGCAGGCAGCATCGGATTGCCAATCAGCTTTTCGTCAAACGGCAGCACCGCCGTCAGCTCGTCTCCGCGACGATCGAATTGCACACCAAGGAACTGCATATACGGCACACCCGCGACCAGCTGCTCAAGCGCTGCATCCCGTCGCTGTTTTACAACCTGTACTGGCTCTGGTTTCTTCATGTCTTGGTCTTTCCAGCAACTGTGAATGCACCTGTCGCCGTGGCAACGGGCCGCGCGCGGTCATTATCCAACGCAACAGCGCGCACAAAAGCAACCGACCGTGTCACGTGGTAACATTCTGCTTCGGCGACAATTGTATCTCCGGGATTGGCAGGCCGCATATAATCAATGCGCAGATCAAGCGTGGCAGTTGATGGCCCCGCCGCAGGATGGCTCATTACAGCTGCGCCACCGCAGGTATCCATCAGCGCAGAAACCGCACCGCCATGGATCACACCCGTTGCGGGATCACCAATAAGACGCGGATCGTAAGGCATCTCAATGACAGCCTTCCCGTCTTCAACAGACAACAGCTTCATGCCCAGCGCTTTGCTATGCGGTAAAGCAGCTATGAATTGCTGTGCAAAAGCCGCAACCTTATCGTCCGCCATCAGAAACTCTCCCTCGTTTGTGTCATGCTTGCCCTCACACAGCGGTGATGCAAGCGCAATATCACGGGCAACCCGTTGCCCGATCCACAATGGCACGTTATCCTGCGCATAAGAGGAGACCTTTGATGTCAGAACCACGCCTGTCGTTCAAAGAAATGTGCGCCAAATTCGAAGTAACGCCGCGCACATTACGATACTACGAATACATTGAGCTGCTTACTCCGGAAAAAGAGGGGCGCTCTCGCTTTTATGGTGCCCGCGAGTTGGCCCGCATGACACTGATTATGCGTGGACGTCGCTTTGGTTTTGCGCTCGAAGATATTCGCCAATGGCTTTTCATCAAAGAAAACGAAGGCACCCAAGCCCAAATGGAGCAATGGATCGCACTTGCTGACCGTCAGATGATTGAGTTGGAAGAACAGCGCAAACAGCTTGATGATACGCTTGCCGCACTTAAGCTGCTGCGCGACGAGACGGCAAAAACGCTCGGCTAGATTTACAGCGGCGCTGTTATAGACCACCAATCGGCACTGTTTTCCCATATTCGCGCCGAATCTCGACTGTAACACGTGTTCTCTTTTCAGTGATATTGCGCATTTCTGCTGCCAGATGGGGAAAACCACAGGTATCTTCCCTCTTAGAAAGTTGCGCAAAACGCCGCCGCCTCTTTCGTGACCTTTCGTCAACCGAGTTATGACGCCACGTTACGTTTACGTTAACGTCAGCTTTGCTTGTAAGAAGAGGAAAGGCCCCGCAGTTGCGATGCAATATTAAACGCAACATTGGAGCGTAAGATGAAACTGGAAACGATGAATATCCGCGAAATGTGTGCCGAATTTGACGTCACGCCCCGCACCTTAAGGTTCTATGAGGCCAAAGAGCTTCTGTTCCCAGTGCGCGAGGGTCAACGACGTTTGTTTACGAAACGTGACCGTGCACGGCTCAAGTTGATTTTGCGCGGCAAGCGCTTCGGCTTTTCATTAGAAGAAATCCGGCAACTGCTGGACCTTTACCACATGGACGACAGTCAGCACACGCAGCTTTCAAAAACTTATGAATTCGCCAAACGCCACCTCGACACAATGGAGGCCCAAAAGGCCGAGTTAGAAGAGGCAATCACCGAACTCAAAGAACAAATGGCTTGGGGCGCAGACCGCCTTAACGAACTAGCCAAAGACACCGACGCCGTGGCCTAGCCCCACGTCAACTTAAACGGAGATCATAATGCCTAGCTACACCGCACCCGTAAAGGACCTTCAATTCGTATTGCATGACCTGCTTAAGGTCAGCGAACAAGATATCGAAGGATACGCAGACCTAGATAGCGACTTTACCAGTGCTGTCATGGAAGAAGCTGGCAAGCTCGCAAGTGATGTTTTGTCTCCACTGAACCCTGTTGGCGACACAGAGGGCTGCGTTCTTGAGAACGGCATCGTGCGCACTCCCACAGGCTTTAAAGGCGCGTTTGAAAAAATGAAAGACGGCGGCTGGACCGCTATGGACTGCGATGTCGACTACGGCGGCCAAGGCCTGCCTTATGTGATGCATACCGCCGCCCAAGAGATGTTCGTTTCCGCCAACATGGCGTTCCAAATGTACCAAGGCCTGACACACGGAGCCTACTCAGCGATCCACGCTCACGGCACCGATGCGCAAAAACAAAAGTGGCTGCCAAAGATGGTGTCATGCGAATGGACAGGCACAATGAACCTGACCGAACCGCATTGCGGCACAGATCTGGGTCTCATGCGTACGAAGGCAGAGCCGCAGGAAAACAGCACATACAAAATCACGGGCCAAAAGATTTTTATCTCAGCTGGTGACCACGACATGGCGGACAATATCGTCCACCTCGTTCTGGCTAAAATCCCTGGCGGTCCTGATGGTATCAAAGGCGTGTCACTGTTTATCGTGCCAAAGGTTCTCGTCGATGACGAAGGTGTGCTTGGCGACCCTAACTCGCTGTCGGTTGGTAAGATCGAAGAGAAAATGGGCATCCACGGCAATTCAACTTGCGTGATGAACTATGACGGTGCCGAAGGATATCTTTTGGGCGACGCGCATAAGGGTATGCGCGCCATGTTCACAATGATGAACGAAGCCCGCATCGGCGTTGGCCTGCAGGGCTATGCCCAAGCAGAAGTGGCGTATCAAAACGCGGTGATTTACGCGAACGACCGTCTGCAGGGACGTGATGTCACTGGCGCAAAGAACCCCAACGGCCCAGCCGATCCGCTGATCGTACATCCTGACATTCGCCGCAATCTGATGGATCAAAAGTCATTCGTCGAAGGCGCACGCGCGTTCACTTTCTGGGGGGCAAATCTGATCGACCGTGCCCACAGGAATAACGACGAAGCCGCAGACGGGCTGATCTCGTTGATGACGCCAGTCATCAAAGGCTTCCAAACCGATAAGGGTTTTGAATTCGCAACAGCGGCGCAGCAGGTCTACGGCGGTCATGGCTATATCGAAGAATGGGGCATGTCCCAATTCGCCCGCGATGCGCGCATCGCAATGATCTATGAGGGCGCAAACGGCGTCCAAGCTCTCGATCTGGTTGGTCGCAAGCTGGCCCAAGACGGCGGCAAGCACGTGATGGCCTTTTTCGAGATGATAAAGACCTTTATCAAAGAAAATGACGACAACGAAGCGCTCAAGACCGATTTCCTTGAGCCTCTCAAAGCAGCATCAAAAGATCTTCAGTCGGCCGGCATGTACTTCATGCAAAACGGCATGAAAAACCCAAACAACGCGCTCTCTGGTTCGTACGATTTCATGCACATGATGGGCCACGTTTGTCTTGGCCTCATGTGGGCCCGCATGGCCAAAGCCGCGATGGAGGCCTTGGAAAACGGTGCCTCTGACACTATGTTCTATGAGACAAAGATCGCGACCGGACGTTACTACATGGCGCGTCAATTGCCGGCCACGACGATGCACCTAGCGCGCATAAATACAGGCGCAGATACGGTGATGGCACTGGAGGCTGCGAACTTCTAAGGTGAAGGCGGGCCTTGCGCCCACCGACCCCAAATAAGGATCAAAGATGCCTAAACGCCTCCGCCTCACCCGCCGTTTTCCTGTTGCAATGACCGAAGACGGTTATCGCCGCCTAAAGCGGTTTTCGAAAGACGCCGGTTTGGACGAAGGAGAGGCGCTATCTTTCGTGTTTGAGAACTTTGATAGCATCTTGGATGAGGACACATTTGGTCATCGGTTGAGAATTTTCAACTCTGAACTCGACGCCCGTAAGAAATGAAACGTTTGACCCTCCAGGGGGAGTATTTTGAACAAAGCGAGATATCGGTGGAAACCCTAAATTGACGAGAGTTCTCCAGGCAAGGAGCGCAGCACACCAATCTAGGGTCTCGCTTTGTACGGCCATCGGCTCTCCAGCCTGTACCGCACCTCGCAACCTGACTGGTTAACCTTAACGATACCTTACTGATAAAGACCTTCATCTCGCTTTGTTTGAAATACTCAAATCCAAAAGCGCGTAAAAAATGAAACCGCGAAAAGGAAGAACCACGATGAAATTGCATTGTTTTGGCGAAAGTGGAAATGCCTATAAGGCTGCACTTACCCTCACCCTCGCGGATCAAACATGGGATCCCGTCTATGTTGATTTTTTCAACGGCGCGACACGCACCCCTGAATTTCGTGAACTTAGCGTTATGGGCGAAGTACCCGTCCTAGAAGACGGCGATTTTATTTTGACCCAATCTGGTGTCATCCAAGATTACATCAGCTCAAAATCGGGGAAGCTTGGCGGCAAATCTGCGGCCGAACGCCGCGAAGTTTTACGTTGGATGTTTTTTGACAACCACAAGCTTTCGGGTGTCGCTGGCGTCTTGCGCTTTATGATGAATTTCATGCCAGAAGAGCGCCGCAATGCAGACGTCATCAATTTTCAGGCAGGACGTCTTGCTGCTGCACTTAAGATCGTTGAGACGCAGCTGACCAACCAAACTTGGCTCGCGGCTGGCGAAATGACGATCGCTGACATCGCAGCCGCTGGATATCTTTTCTACGAAGAGCCGTTCACGTTTGACCGCAAAGAATATCCACACATCGACCGTTGGCTGGATGCAATCGCAGCCCAACCTGGTTGGAAACACCCATATGACATGATGCCCGGCTCCCCTGCCGACCGCGCCTAAAGGAGACTTTGATGACCGAAGCCTATATCTACGACGCCCTGCGCACACCGCGCGGCAAAGGCCGCAAAGATGGCAGCCTTCACGAGGTCACTGCGGCCCGCCTATCAGCAGGCGTGCTAAATGCGTTGAAAGACCGCAATGGTCTTGAAGGGCATGCCGTTGAAGACGTCATTTGGGGCAATGTGACCCAAGTTGCGGAACAAGGTGGCTGCCTTGCACGGACTGCCGTGCTCGCTTCAGAGCTTGATCAATCGATCCCTGGCCTTGCGATTAACCGTTTCTGTGCGTCCGGCATGGAGGCTGTGAACCTTGCGGCCAACCAGATCAAAGGCGGCGCAGGTGGTGCCTATATCGCTGGCGGCGTTGAGATGATGGGCCGCGTCCCGATGGGCAGCGACGGTGCGGCAATTGCTGTTGATCCATCGATCGCTATGGATACATATTTTGTGCCGCAGGGTATCTCAGCCGATATTATTGCGACCGAATACGGGTTCTCACGCGATGACGCTGACCGTTTGGCTGTGGAATCTCAGAACCGTGCAAAGGCCGCTTGGGACGATAAACGCTTTGCCAATTCAATCGTCACCGTGCGCGATATGAACGGTCTCCCGATCTTGGACCATGACGAATACATGCGTCCGGGCACCGACATGGATGCCCTCGCGAAACTAAACCCAGCCTTCCAAGCGATGGGCGAAGTCATGCCCGGCTTTGATAAAGTTGCGCTTATGAAATATCCGCATCTTGAGCGGATCAACCACATCCACCACGCTGGTAACTCTTCTGGTATCGTTGATGGTGCGGCGGGTCTTTTGCTTGGCTCCAAAGAATGGGGCGACGCGATGGGTCTTAAGCCACGCGCGCGCATTCGTGCGACAGCAAAGATCGGTACTGATCCAACCATCATGCTGACAGGTCCCGTCCCTGTGACTGAAAAAATCCTCGCGGATTCTGGCATGTCGATCAGCGATCTTGACCTGTTTGAGGTAAACGAGGCCTTTGCATCCGTTGTTCTGCGCTTCCAACAGCGCTTTGGCGTTGACCCTGCTTTGGTCAACGTAAACGGCGGTTCAATTGCCATGGGTCATCCACTTGGTGCCACGGGTGCCATCATCATCGGAACCCTGCTGGACGAGCTTGAGCGCACAGGCAAAGGCACTGGCCTTGCCACGCTATGCATCGCATCCGGCATGGGTGCCGCCACAATCATTGAACGCGTGTAAGGAGCATCTGATATGACTGATTTTACGCTTAAAACAGATGCCGATGGCGTCGCCGTTATCACATGGGACGTTGCTGAAAAGTCGATGAACGTGATGACACGCGACAGTCAGCAAGAGCTGAACGCCCTGATCGATCAAGTGCTGTCAGACGACGCAATCAAAGGCGCAGTTATCACCTCAGGCAAAGACACTTTTGCTGGCGGGATGGATCTGAACGTACTTGCGACCATCCGCGACGAGAATGGCGACAACCCTGCCGAGGGGCTGTTTAACTTTACGATGGAAGGTCACAAAATGCTGCGCAAGATTGAGCGCGCAGGCATGGACCCGAAAACCAACAAAGGCGGCAAGCCTATTGCTGCCGCTTTGCCAGGTACCGCACTTGGTATCGGACTTGAGGTGCCATTGGCCTGTCACCGCATTTTTGCAGCAGATACCCCAAAGGCCAAGATTGGCCTACCTGAGATTATGCTGGGCATATTCCCCGGTGCGGGCGGCACTACCCGTCTTGTTCGCAAGATGGGCGCAATGGCTGCGTCCCCGCTCCTGCTTGAGGGTAAATTGAACAGCCCGCAAGGCGCCTTAAAGGCTGGCGTGATCGACGAAGTTGTGCCTGCGGATGATCTGCTTGCAGCAGCCAAGGCTTGGGTTCTGTCAGAGCCAAAGATCGTCAAACCTTGGGATGAAAAGGGCTATAAAATGCCTGGCGGTGCGCCGTATCACCCTGCTGGTTTTATGACTTACGTCGGTGCCTCTGCGATGGTGAATGGCAAAACCCAAGGCGCATACCCTGCGGCGCGTGCCTTGTTGTCGGCCGTCTATGAGGGCGCGTTGGTGCCATTCGACACAGCGCTTAAGATCGAAGCGAGGTACTTTACCCAAATCCTGATGAACCCGTCATCATCGGCTATGATCCGCAGCTTGTTTGTGAACAAAGAGGCTTTGGACAAAGGCGCAAACCGCCCCGACGTTGCAGACCAAAAGGTCAAACAGGTTGGCGTGATTGGCGCTGGCATGATGGGGGCTGGTATCGCGCTTGTCTCAGCACTTGCTGGAATCAAGGTTGTGCTGATCGACGCCAAGCAAGACGCAGCGGACAAAGGCAAAGACTACACCTCTGCCTATATGGACAAAGGCATCGCTCGCAAAAAGGCCACGCCTGAAAAGAAAGAAGCTGTGCTGTCTTTGATCAACGCGACCACGGACTATGCAGCCCTGAAAGACTGCGATCTAATCGTTGAGGCCGTGTTTGAAGACCCGTCCGTTAAGGCAGACGTCACCGCCAAGGTTCAGGCCGTCACTGGCCCAGACTGCATCTTTGCGACGAACACGTCGACCCTACCGATTACCGAGCTGGCAAAGGCAAGCAACGACGCGGACAAGTTTATTGGCATCCACTTCTTCTCGCCCGTCGATAAGATGATGTTAGTTGAGATCATCAAGGGCAAGCAAACTGGCCCAACAGCCGTTGCCAAAGCCCTCGATTTTGTGCGCCAAATTCGCAAGACGCCAATTGTGGTGAATGACGAACGGTTCTTCTATGCGAACCGCTGCATCATCCCCTACATCAACGAAGGCATCCGTCTGGTCCGCGAAGGCGTGGCCCCTGCCCTTATTGAAAACGCGGCGAAACTTGTTGGCATGCCTCTTGGTCCGCTTCAGTTGACGGACGAGACGTCGATTGATCTGGGCGTGAAAATCGCCAAAGCAACCAAAGCGGCGATGGGTGCCGATTATCCAAACGATGACGTCGACGAAGTCTTGTTCTGGATGTTCGACCAAGGTCGCATGGGCCGTAAATCCAGCTCTGGGTTCTACGCATATGACGAAAAGGGCAAGCGCACTGGTCTCTGGGATGGCCTCTCGGCTAAGTACCCAGTCGCAGACGAACAGCCCGATCTGATCGACGTGCAGCATCGCCTGCTCTTTGCACAAACCCTAGAGGCCGTTCGCGCGCTGGAAGAAGGTGTTCTTGAGGACATCCGCGAAGGCGACGTCGGCGCAATCCTTGGTTGGGGCTTTGCACCATGGTCAGGTGGACCGTTCAGTTGGCTGGACATCCTTGGCACACCGTACGCCGCTGATCGCTGTGACGAGCTGGCAGAAACCTTTGGCGACCGCTTTGCGACACCTGCATTGCTGCGCGAAATGGCCGACAAAAACCAAACGTTCTACAAACGCTTTGGTCAGGCTGCGAAAGCGGCGTAAGAAACAAAACCAAAGGCCAAGCAAAATAAATTGCTTGGCCTTTGTTGATACGGGCAAATCACACATGATGAATGAAAACTAGTTTGCCCTCAAACACGCATCCGACGCCCCCATCACATACGCCGATTTCTCGCATACTCGTGCAGCACGCTCTTGTTGTTTTTGGCATGCCGCATGATCAGGTTTTTCTGCCTTAGATTTGCGGGAATAGGCAGTGCGGGTTCAGGTGTGTAATCAAGATTTTCAAGTTCAGGAAAGAGAGTAAGGATTTCAGCACGCGCCAAGTCAGGCACTGCCTGCAATGCTTCTGGCCCAGTGTACAAACTTTCGACGGGGGTGTTTTCTGCAAAAACAATCTCGTGCCGATCGAAAAGCATGTGAAAATACTCTGCCTGCTCAAAACTCTTGTCTTCATAGATGCCCGGTAATTCGGTCAATTTGATCGCAGCGACCAAGACTTCGCGGCACCCAAACATCCGTTCCGCAATCTGGGAAGAAACAACAATCCGGTGCTGACGAGAGACCAGAAGATCACGCTGAGGAAGATTACGACCCAACGCACCTGCAGAAATCCGCACCGGATATAGCTTTTCTTTGGTCGCAACCCGTGTGGACCCTATCCATCGGATCGCCTGAAGCCCGTTATGTTCAGTTTCAACCAAATCGCCGCTTTTCAGGTCTTCAATAGCAGTAAGGCCGTTACTTGTTTCAATAACCGTCCCCTTCAACAAGCAAACCATCATCGAAACGTCGTCAATAATAATGCCGTTGCCGTCGCCACCGCCATCCAATGTAATTTCTGTAAAGCGGAGGATGTAGTCACCAGACGTCGGGTAGGTGACTGATGCTCGAAAATCCTGCGTCGTGGTGGATACACCATTGTCGTCGGGCGGGAAAATATCACCAGAGCTATAAATTACTGATCCATCGGAAACGCTGATAACCTCTACGGTAAAACCTTCAAGACCTTCCGTAGCGGTCTTTCGCAGCTCATACTCAAACGACAAACTCATCGTTATGGGCGCATCAACAGTAAATTGCTGCTCCATGACCGTTGTGCCTCTGGCACCATCCAGCTCGGCAACGTAATCGGTTCCCGAGCCTCCGTCGAGATACCGATACTCTAAATTTGTCTCAACACCGAATCCGGTCCAGTTGGCCGCCCTGCTCTGGAAATCGCCATTTAAGATCAAATTCGTAACAGACATGGTAAACTCCGGCACTAAATAACAACAAACTCAACTCTTGCTTCATCTTCGCTCAAGCAGGCTAAGGTATGATTAAACTAGGGCAGTACAGTGTTCTTGGGGAATAGTTTCCAATTTCCGCCGCCCCCTTTGTTGTAAGTAACAAGCATCATGTGCTGTCGGTTAAGTTGATCAGGATTTCTGTATTTGCAGCTAGGTTTGAATTCCCTAGCCCAGTCCTCAGGGCCTATTATCTGACAAAAAGCTCGCCTAATTCAGTCAGCCCCCCACACAAATAAAGACGCGCCTGAGAATATCAGACGCGTCTTTTTCGCTAAGTAGGATCAAATGACCCGAGAGAGGCTTAGGGGGAACCCTCGGATCATAATTGCCAATCCTATGCGGCGAAACGGAATGCTGTAATGACGTTGCTTGCTGGCATTTGACCAGTGTCTTCTGCCTCGAGGCAGCCAACCAAAATGTCAGCCTGCGCAAGCGACAACATCTGGTATTCTGAAGTACCCGCATCAAACATGTCGTTGGATGCAGCACACAAGAACAATGCGCCGCTATTTGCGAAAACAATTTCGTCTTGTGCAAAAACGATGCTGACCACTTCGACGCGGTCTTGTGGGGCGATGCGCTGAATGCCGCGGAAACCATTCAAAGACGCAGCGGGGATCAATGCGAACGGATCACCAAGAACCTGCTCAGCAGTATCGCTTTCGACCAGAACGGCCTGACCAGGCATCAACAGCATGTCTTCTGTGTTGCCCAGCGCGCCAGCAGGGACGTGCAAAGGCCATGCATCCATGTCGCCGCGGCTACCACCAGTCCAAACAACGTCGCGACGCACAGACACGACATCCTGTAAACCACCGTCAAATGTCAGAACCTGATCGCCAGCAGTCACTGCTTCGACCGGGCGCCAACCCATTTGTGTCGCAACTTTGGTGCCAGCAACCAAACCGTTGTTTGTTGCAGTCAGCATCATGTCAGCGTGCATGCCGATGACGTTATTGTTTGCGCTTTGTGCTCCGAAGTTGAACATGGCTTGGTTCCCCGTCTTTTCCCTAAGTGCGCCCCGATTTTTCGGATCCGCTTGCTATTAACGAGGATCAATTGAAGTGATTCTTGTGCCCCTCCTTGGGTCGAAAAAGGGCAAGATTCTGTCATTGCCGCGTTATCCATGTGCAATTTTTGTGCCAGACGTTGATTAGGCGGTATCGCGCAACAATCAGGGGGCCGGATCGAACTGGTAGCCAAACTGGGCGATATCACGCGCGGCGATCTTTCCAAGTGTTTCGGCATCCTTAGCGGTATAGTAGCCGCGCCAATCGCGACGACGCGCGGATGCGTTCACCACGGGCAGTTCTAATTCAAAACCAAGATGGTCCCAAAGCGGCGCTAAATCCGTTTCAAGATGCTCAAGCCGCGCAAAGAGATTGCATTGATCCTGCCCGCGGATGTCCCGCACGTAACTATGGTAATCGTACTTTGCAAAACTCGCAGCGCTCTGGGGGTCATTCAGAAAGCCGCTAAAGTCACTAGTTTGCGCAAGATCCACAGCGCGGTGCGTAAATGTTTGTTCCTGCAGAAAGTGATAATAGCTGACCATCCGGTCCCAAGGGTTCCGCACAAGGGTAAAGACTAACATCTGCTTTAGCTCGGTGGGGGAAAGCACACCGTCAATATCTACAAGTGTGCTATGCTTCCAAAGCCGCCCGTTCGGCTCAAGCAATGCCAGTTTACTTTTGCGTCGCTTTGCCTTGGGTGTGTCGCCGATCAGGATGTCATCCTTCATCGCGCGCCCCTCAAGGGCGGTGGCCATCGCCGTACCGCCCGTCTTGGGGATATGCACAAAAACATAACTGCGCCCATGCGAGATAATCATAGCAAGATAATCATTCTGGTAACGTCACAGCCCGCACCGTCTGCGGTTTCTCGGACCGGACGGCGATGATGACACCCGCCCCCGCAACACATGCAATACCTATGATGCTGATCGTGCTTGGCACTTCACCCCATAGGATGATCGCCCAGACTGTCGCAAAGACGATCAACATGTTCTCAAACACCGCGACAAAGCTTGCCTCGGCTAGTTGATACGCCTTGATCGACAATCCAACGCCAATCAATGATCCGACGCCCTGCACAATTATCATCGTCAGGAATATTCCTTCGGGGCGAACCCAGCCGCGTACGACAAATCCCTCGGCACCGCTTGGAACCTCTACAGGGAACAGCGTCAGAACCAAGACGCCTAACGCGCCAAAGCCGAGCATCACACCAAAGAAAGCCCCCAAAAGGGTCAACGTCCCTTCGCCTGCGCACCAGCGCCGTGTCGCGATAATGCCCAGCGCATAGATTGCACCAGCGAGCACAGGAACCGCAGACAGCAGGCTGAATGCCTCGGCGTCAGGGCGGATCACCATCAAGATGCCAGCAAAACCTAACAGAACCGCAAATATCCGGCGTGCGCCAACTGTCTCGCCAAAGAATGCGACCGAAAAGATCACAACAAAGATCGGCGCTGTGAACAGCCCCGCGACCACTTGGGAAATCGGCATTAACCCAAGACACCCAAAGTAGATGCACATGGCCACACCATTCAACAGGCTACGCCCCAACACATTGCGTGGCCGCTTGGGCCTGACGGAAATCCCCATGAACCATGCGACGACTAGCAATAGACCCAGTGCAATCAGCGAACGCAGCAGATGAAACTGCCATAGGCCACCAATCTCGGCTGCAGGTCGCATAAAGTTGTCAATCAGGCCAAATAGCGCCATCGCAGACAACGCACAGACCACCGCCAAAGCAGGCCGATTGTCGTTTTCCATATCCGGCCCCTTATTGTTGGCAGATCTTCATTGCATCAAATGTCTGACATATCCTAGTGTCACAAAGCAATGACCAGATACGTGGGGGAGAACGGCAAATGGGATGGATGGCTGACGAGACAGGTTTGGACAAATGTGCCGCCAATTATGTGCCGCTAACGCCGCTATCGCATTTGCAGCGCGCCGCGACTGTTTTTGCTGAACGCACGGCACTCATCTACGGCGATATCCGACTTAGCTATCGTGACTACCACGCCCGCGCGTCCAGCCTTGCATCGGCTTTGCAAAAGGCTGGCGTGCAGCCCGGCGATGTTGTGGCCACCCTGCTGCCCAATATCCCTGCCCAGTCCGAGGCCGCGTTTGGCGTGCCCGCCTGCGGCGCAGTCCTGAACACGATCAACACCCGCCTCGATGTAGACACCGTCGCCTACATCTTTGACCACGGCGAAGCCAAACTGGTGCTCTGCGATAGTCAGTTCCTTCCTATGTGTATGGAGGCTGTCGCGCTCATGGATGGCGAAGCCCCCATCGTGATCGAAGTTCCAGATGCCGTCGCTGGCGTCAAAGGCATCGGTATTCAGCAAGATTACGAAGACTTCATCGCGACGGGCGACCCTGACTTTGCTTGGATATTGCCCCAAGACGAATGGGAAAGCCTTGCCCTTAATTACACATCAGGCACCACTGGCAGACCCAAGGGCGTCGTCTACCACCACCGCGGCGCGTACTTGATGACTATGGGCACACCGATCTCGTGGCAGTTGCCGCTATTCCCGACCTACTTACAGATCGTCCCGTTGTTCCACTGCAACGGCTGGAACCACACGTGGATGATGCCCGTCCTAGGCGGCACCGTTGTCTGTTGCCGCGATGTAACGGCAGACGCCATCTATAACGCGATCGCAGACCACGGCGTGACCCACTTTGGTGGTGCGCCCATCGTGCTTAACCTGATCGTCAACGCCAAGACCCGCCGCGACTTTGATCACACGGTCGAAGTCTACACCGCCGGCGCACCACCTGCGCCTGCAACCCTTGCTGCGATTGGGAAACTTGGGTTCAACATCACACAGGTCTACGGGCTCACCGAAACTTACGGCCACGTGACCGAATGTATCTGGAATGCCGACTGGGATGCCTTCCCCCCCGAGGAACAATCAGCGATCAAAGCCCAGCAAGGCGTCGCCTTTCCGATGATGGAAGACGTCACCGTGATGGACGATAAGATGAACCAAACAACGATGAACGCCACAACGCAGGGCGAAATCGTAATGCGCGGCAATTCAGTGATGAAGGGGTACTACAAGAACCCACAAGCGACGGTGAAGGCGTTCGAGGGCGGGTATTTCCACTCCGAAGATCTCGCGATCCAGCATTCCAATGGCTACATGCAAATTGCTGATCGCGCCAAAGACATCATCATTTCGGGTGGTGAAAACATCAGCTCGGTCGAGGTTGAAGGCGCATTGATGCACCACCCTGCCGTGAACCTATGCGCTGTCGTGGCGAAACCCGACGACAAATGGGGCGAAGTCCCTTGCGCGTTTGTGGAACTCAAAGAAGGTGCAACCGCTGACGAGGCTGAGATTATCGCATTCGTCCGCACACGGCTTGCTGGGTTTAAAACGCCCAAGCGCGTTGTGTTCCAAGAACTGCCAAAGACTTCGACAGGAAAAATTCAGAAGTTTGAGCTGAGAGTGCTCGCAAAAACGCTTTAGGCTTTTTGCGCCAAACGCGCCTCAAGCACATCAAACGGCACACCCGGCTCGTCCTTGGCACCGCGAATGACCAGTGACGTCTTAACAGACGCCACATTCGGGGCTGATGTCAGCTCTTCGGTCAGGAACCGCTGAAAGCTGCGCAAATCAGGTGCGACGCACTTAAGGATAAAGTCTACTTCGCCGTTCAGCATGTGGCATTCCCGAACCAGCGGCCAACCTTCGCAAAGCGCTTCAAACGCACTCAGGTCAACTTCGGCTTGCGAAACAAGTCCAACCATCGCGAAAACTTGCACTTCAAAGCCCAGTTCGCGTGGATCCACTTCGGCGTGGTAGCCGCGGATGAACCCAGCTTCTTCCAATGTCCGTACACGGCGCAGGCAAGGTGGTGCAGAAATTCCAACACGCTTTGCCAATTCAACGTTGGTCATACGCCCGTCAGCTTGCAGCTCTGCAAGGATCATCCGGTCGATTTCGTCCAACTTCTGACTTGGCATTTGGTATTCCTCATTTGCGTTCCACGAAATGACTACGCAAAACCAAGGCCACACGCAACAATCTTTCGCAATCGCGCAACAATTTGAAACGCACCCGTGAACATCCACCTCTTTCCCTCATCCGTCGCACATCCTATATCAAGCAAGCTGCAAAAGGGGATTCCGCACATGGCCGAGACACGTCACACCAAAGTTCTGATCGTAGGCTCCGGCCCATCTGGCTACACCGCAGGCGTTTATGCCGCCCGCGCGATGCTGGAACCTGTACTTATTCAAGGGATTGAGCCCGGCGGCCAGCTGACAACAACCACCGAAGTTGAGAATTGGCCCGGCGACACCCAAGTTCAAGGTCCCGACCTGATGATCCGCATGGAAGCCCACGCCCGCGAAATGGGCTGCAAAATCGTTGGCGACATTGTGACATCACTCGACTTGTCAAAGCGTCCATTCACGGCACAAACCGATAGCGGCACTGTTTGGACCGCAGACGCGATCATCCTTTGCACTGGCGCCCGCGCGAAATGGCTGGGCCTTCCGTCAGAGGAAAAGTTCAAAGGCTTCGGCGTATCTGCCTGTGCCACATGTGACGGCTTCTTTTATCGCGGCCAAGAAATCATCGTCGTTGGCGGCGGCAACACTGCCGTAGAAGAGGCACTGTTCCTCACCAACTTCGCATCCAAGGTCACACTTGTGCACCGCCGCGATGAACTGCGCGCCGAAAAGATCCTGATCGACCGTTTAATGAAGAACCCAAAAATCGAGCCACTTTGGTTCCACGAAGTTGACGAAGTCCTCGGCACCGAAAGCCCGCTTGGCGTTGAATCCGTCCGCGTGAAACACACCAAGACTGGCGAGACGACCGAAATTCCGGCCAAAGGTATCTTTATCGCCATCGGCCACGCGCCTGCATCCGAGTTGGTGAAAGACCAGCTTGAACTGCACAATGGCGGCTACGTCACGGTCACACCCGGCTCTACCCGCACAGCAATCCCCGGCGTCTTTGCTGCTGGCGACCTGACAGACCACATCTACCGTCAGGCTGTCACATCCGCCGGAATGGGCTGTATGGCCGCCCTCGACGCGGAAAAGTTCATCGCCGAGCAAGAGTAGGTTCAAGCACGTTCGGCAGCAAAAGACCTAACGTCCTTGCTGTCGGCATGCTCCAAAAGTCGCCTACCGCAGCGCGCTTGAAATGTTTGTTCTTGTGTGAACATAGTTTTCGCGCAATACGTTCAGCAATGAACGCATTGTGAGTCGTCTCTATGACCATCGCCGAAACCTTCAATACCGAAGAGCAAGACCAGCTCTTTCGTTTGTTGCGTCAGCTGGAAATCAATCCAGATGCGGCACAGCGGCAGATGGCTGCTGCTTTGTCGATTTCACTTGGTAGGCTCAATACATTGCTTCGTATGGCGACCGACGTCGGTCTCGTCGAACGTTCTACAAAAAAAAGCACCGACAAACGCCAGCGAATTGCCTACGTCCTCACCTCCCGTGGGGCGTCGGAAAAGATCCAACTTACAGAAACATTTCTGTCTAGAAAATTTGCGGAATACGACGCACTTCATGACGAGCTGACCGGAACAGCTTCTGGCCTCTCTACTTTAACAAACAGGACCAAATTGATGCAAACCAATCTCTCTCCAATTCCGGAACTCTTTGTCTCTCACGAGAGCGCCCAAAAGCTTAAGGTTGAGGCCGGCAATCTGCCCAGCCACGATCTGACACCGCGCCAGATCTGTGACCTTGAATTGCTGATGAACGGCGGCTTTAACCCGCTTAAAGGCTTCCTCTCCGAGGCTGATTATACCAGCGTCGTCGAAACCATGCGCACCGCTGATGGTGCCCTTTGGCCAATTCCGATCACCCTCGATGTAAATGAGAAATTCGCGGACACGATTGAACTGGGCCAAGACATTGCCCTACGTGACCAAGAAGGCGTGATCCTTGCGACAATGACAATCACAGACAAGTGGGTTCCAAACAAAGCCCGCGAAGCTGAGATGGTATTTGGCGCAGACGATAGTGCGCACCCTGCTGTGAACTACCTGCATAACCAAGCTGGCAATGTTTACCTTGGCGGCCCGATCACCGGCCTTCAGCAGCCTGTACACTACGATTTCCGCGCACGCCGCGATACACCAAACGAATTGCGTGCCTATTTCCGCAAGATGGGCTGGCGCAAAGTTGTTGCGTTCCAAACTCGCAACCCACTGCACCGCGCGCACCAAGAACTGACATTCCGCGCCGCAAAAGAAGCCCAAGCAAACCTGCTGATCCACCCTGTTGTTGGTTTGACCAAGCCCGGCGATGTTGACCACTTCACACGCGTCCGCTGCTACGAGGCTGTTCTGGACCAGTATCCTGCGTCTACAACTGGCATGTCATTGCTGAACCTTGCCATGCGTATGGCTGGCCCACGCGAAGCCGTTTGGCACGGCCTGATCCGTAAGAACCACGGCTGTACACACTTCATCGTTGGCCGTGACCACGCTGGTCCAGGCAACAATAGCCAAGGCGAAGACTTCTACGGCCCATATGATGCGCAGGACTTGTTCCGTGAGCACCAAGAAGAAATGGGCATCGAAATGGTCGACTTCAAACACATGGTTTGGGTCGCAGAGCGCGCGCAGTACGAAGCGATCGACGAGATTAAAGACAAAGACGACGTCACGATCCTGAACATCTCCGGCACAGAGCTGCGTCGCCGTCTGGCCGAAGGTCTTGAGATCCCTGAGTGGTTCTCATTCCCGCAAGTTGTAGCCGAGCTGCGCCGCACAAAGCCTGCACGCGACAAGCAGGGTTTTACAGTGTTCATGACGGGCTTTTCAGGCTCAGGTAAATCCACCATCGCAAACGCGTTGTTAGTGAAACTGATGGAAATGGGTGGCCGTCCGGTCACGCTTCTTGATGGCGATATCGTCCGCAAGAACCTGTCATCCGAGCTGGGCTTTAGCAAAGAGCACCGCGACCTGAACATCCGCCGCATCGGCTATGTTGCGTCAGAGATCACTAAAAACGGCGGCATCGCTATCTGTGCGCCAATTGCACCATACGCCACGACACGCCGTGCTGTACGTGAAGATATTGAGACATTTGGTGCCTTCATCGAAGTCCACGTCGCGACAAGCATCGAAGAGTGTGAACGCCGCGATCGCAAAGGACTTTATAAGTTGGCCCGTGAAGGCAAGATCAAAGAGTTCACAGGCATCTCAGACCCATACGACGTCCCTGCTAACCCAGAGATGACGCTTGAGACTGAAAATGTCGATGTCGACAACTGCGCTCACCAAGTGATCCTAAAGCTGGAAAGCATGGGACTGATCAAAGGGTAAATCCCTGACGGTTGCTAGAAATGATAAAGGCCCGCTGCAGGGAATGCAGCGGGCCTTTTTTTGTGGCTAATCGTTTGATGTTTCGAAAAAACCGGAACTTTGCACGAGTTTGATACATCTCGACCTCAACCGATAAATGCAATTATTGCCCAATTAGGTATATTAACAACCGGACATCATCGCCTAGGCTGAGGGAAGTTCGAAAAGGATGCTGCAATGAAAATGATCATAAAACTACTTGCGATGACGATTGTCGCCGTCTCGGTCCTTGTTGCGTGCAACACCTCGTCGGGACCATTAACCCCCGAAGATCGTGCCGAAAGGGCAGCGGAACATGAAGCGGCAAAGCTGATTGAAGGTGAGGCCGCGGTCGAAGCATGCAGAGATACCCGCTGTGATCGCTTGGACCTTGATGGAACAAGGTTAAGCGACTTTACCGTTCTTAATGACATGACCCATGTCAAAGCGCTTATGGTCAGCCGGACGAATTTCGAAAACTTAGTCGACATCGCGGGTATGTCTCAACTGCAAGAGTTGCATATTTCATATACGTCTATCGCGGATTTGAGCGGGCTCAGCGCTTTTACAAATTTGGACGTTCTTCATATGGAAGGTTTGCGCGAAAAACCCAGCCTTGCGCCACTAGCGACACCTGCG
Organism: Paracoccaceae bacterium; assembly: GCA_034111185.1. Taxonomy (GTDB): domain Bacteria; phylum Pseudomonadota; class Alphaproteobacteria; order Rhodobacterales; family Rhodobacteraceae; genus Yoonia. Next base: position 81,229 of record JAWUXS010000101.1, read on the forward strand.
CTCTTTGGCCTAGTAGAGCTGGCGCTAACCACCGAAAAAGAAGATAGCATCACCTTTCTGGCAAATATGAAGTCACTTAAAAGACTGAAATTTGGGTATGGCGAAGTTGGCAGTCTCAGGCCGCTCGACGGCCATCCATCACTTGAAAAACTATCGTCGGAATCTGATATTCTAAGCTGGCAGCGCGGATTATTGCGGATACCGCGACTAAAGGAATTTTACGTTGGTGGCAGCATGAGAAACCTCGATGCTGGTATTCGTAGCACCCTCGAGGAACGAGGTCTTCTCGTCGATGCTCCACCCATTATTGTCTGTTAAGCCACTGCTTTCAATCCAAAATTACTTAAGTAGTAGAAGTACTAGGCGCGCCGTGTCCGCCTAGCACCCATATTCCTAATGCAAAGCCACAGCCCGCATATTGTTTTGCTGCGCCAGATGCACAGCCAACTTCCGATTAGCCACGACAGCCAATTGCGCACCGTTTTTATCGTGCACAGCGAACACAGTCTCAAGGTCACCAATTTGATCGCGGATCTCGTCAGAAAGATCGGCAGCAGCGACAGATTTTACATAGACGACGTTCTCGCCCATGCTTTCAAAATTCACTTTCGTATCCATGATCTTAACCTTTCTTAATTGATATCGTTTGCACAACACGGTCAGGAACCGAGCGGGTCAGGTCCACATGAAGCAGACCATTTTCGATCAGCGCATCGCCAACATCGACACCGTCAGCCAAAACAAACGCCTTTTGGAACTGCCGCGCGGCAATCCCGCGGTGCAAGAATACGCGACCTTCGGTGTCTTCACATTGGCGTCCACGGATCACCAATTGGTTGTCCTCTAGCGTGATCGACAGATCATCCTCGGCAAATCCAGCGACAGCCAGCGTGATACGGTACGATCGGTCCGAGGTCTGTTCAATATTATAAGGGGGGTAACCGTCATTGCCGGTTTTTGCAGTGCGTTCGACCAACCGTTCAAGCTGTTCAAACCCAAGCAGGAACGGATGGGTTCCCAAAGCCATTTTTGTCATCTGACACGTCCTTTAAATCCAAGCGACTGTGTAAACGCGGCCCCTGTTTCGGCGACCGCTTATAGAAATATGGGGAACCAACGCCCCGTGTGCAAGAGGTGATCAAGACGGCAATCTAAGTAACCATAAGAAACACTAGGTGGAATCACTTCATTGTCCTATCTAGGCCCCAATGATCCAAGGGATGCCCGAATGAATAGCTCTGCCGAAATGGAAGAAGGCGACGTTTTACGCGTGAAGCTTGCTGTTTTACAGCAAGAACACAGCGATCTCGACGCCGCTATTCACGCGCTACATGAACGTAGCACGCATGATATGTTGACGCTTCAGCGGCTTAAACGGCAAAAGCTGGCTCTCAAAGATCAGATTGCATCACTCTCGGACCGCATAACACCTGATATTATCGCCTAATTGCCGTTGCGCGGCGGGGCTGTCTGGCTATAGTGCCTGCTTCTTTGACAATGGGACGCGTTACATGACCAACATCACAGTCGGTATTATTATGGGCAGTCAGTCTGACTGGGCCACCATGCGCGAAGCAGCTGATATGCTTGACGCTTTGGGCGTCCCTTACGAGAAAAAGATCGTCTCGGCGCACCGAACCCCTGACCGCCTTTGGGACTACGGTAAGACCGCCGTAGACCGCGGCCTGCAGGTGATTATCGCTGGCGCTGGCGGTGCGGCACACTTGCCCGGTATGATGGCCTCAAAAACCCGCGTGCCTGTGATCGGCGTGCCTGTGCAAACCAACGCCCTGTCTGGTGTTGATAGCCTTTATTCAATCTTGCAAATGCCGCGCGGCTTTCCTGTCGCGACAATGGCAATCGGTGCTGCGGGTGCGGCCAACGCTGGCCTCATGGCCGCAAGTATCCTCGCCCTACAAGACCCCGCTCTTGCCGCACGCCTTGATCAGTGGCGCAGCGATTTGTCTGCCTCAATTCCGGAAGAACCAACCGATGACTAACCCTCTCCCCGTCGGCGCAACCATTGGTATCCTTGGCGGTGGTCAACTGGGCCGGATGCTCGCCATCGCAGCCTCACGCCTTGGATTAAAAGCTGTCGTGTTTGAACCGGGCGCAGATTGTCCCGCGTCCCAAGTAGCACATACTCACATCCAAGCAGGCTATGACGACCAAGACGCGCTGCGCCACTTTGCACAAAGCGTCGATGTCATCACTTATGAGTTTGAGAATATTCCAACTAGCGCGCTCGACCTGCTCGAAAGCTTGGCGCCGATCCATCCCAACCGCAACGCATTGGCCACCAGCCAAGACCGCTTGACGGAAAAGACTTTCCTTGGCGAACTAGGCCTGACCACAGCGCCTTATGCTGATGTGACTGACGCCGCTTCACTTGATGCGGCTGTCGCCAAAATTGGCACGCCAGCAATTTTGAAAACACGCACAATGGGCTACGATGGCAAAGGCCAAGCCCGCATCATGTCACCCGCAGACGTCGCCCAAGCACATACCGACATGGCTGGGGCGCCTGCCGTGCTTGAGGGTTTCATCAACTTCACCCACGAAGTGTCGGTCATTGCGGCCCGCAACCCTGATGGAGCGATTGCTTGCTTTGATCCGGGCGACAACGTCCACAAGAACGGCATTCTCGACACTACGACCATCCCCGCGACATTAACGCCAAGCCAGCGCACCGACGCGATCCTGCTCGCTGCACGCATTCTCAACGCTCTTGATTACGTGGGTGTCATGGGGGTCGAGCTGTTTGTCACGAAAGCAGGCCTTATCGTGAACGAGATCGCACCACGCGTGCACAACTCGGGTCACTGGACGCAAAACGGCTGCACTATCGACCAGTTTGAGCAGCACATCCGTGCCATCGCAGGTTGGCCTTTGGGTGACGGGTCGCGCCACTCCAATGTCACGATGAAGAACCTTATCGGCGATGACATGGATACGGTTGCCGACCTCGCAAACACCAGCGCTGCGATCCACCTATACGGCAAATCTGATGCAAAGCCGGGTCGCAAAATGGGCCATGTGAATACAGTGACTGGTCCTGCGACCTAGATGATGGGCTGGCGGGTGGGGCGTCGCTGCAAGCGCGCGTCACCCGCCAGGCATCTTAATCAGATCCGAATACAATCCCACCAAAGCTTAGCGATCGGTCGAATGCCCCATCAGTCAGGAACGCTTGAACCTGTGCGATCACTAGCGGGTTATTCATCATAAACGTGTGGGTCACAGGCAAGACCATGTGATCCTGCATACCTTCTAGGCGTGTTGATGCGACCGACACTTTACCGTCGTCGTCACCTTCGATCAGGGACGAATAGACAGGGTTCAAACTGCGGTCGCCCGCGATAATGCCAATCTCGTAGGGAACCGTGTCCAACTGATTTGGGATCGACGATAACTCGGTCCCCAGCTGTAAACCCGCAGGTCCATTGGCCCATTCAAACGGTTCAAAATCACCGAAGATATCAACCAGTTCGGACCCGTGGTTCGGCGGTGACAACATCACGACCCGCCCCATCATCGCCGGGCGCTCATCATTCAGCCAAGCCCGCGCAAGAATACCACCCATTGAATGGGTCACAAAGTTCACACGCTTTTCACCGCAATCAGCAACAGCCGCGGGGACGTCTTCGCTGACCAGCTTTTCAATCGGATCCTCTGTGGATGGATAACCCGTATTCACAACCTGATACCCAGCCGCTTCAAGTACAGCCGCCATCGGCGCAAGAGATACCTCTGACCGTGCCAATCCATGTAGCAAAACGACGCACTCGTCGTTGCTACGCGGCTCAGCATGAACCAGACTTTGGGCAATAGGCGCGCAGCCAATTAAGATCGCGCAAGCGATGATCAAATACTTCATACGCATCAGATAACATCACTTCGTAAAAAAAGAAGGTCATGCCAACCTGACCTTGCGTCTTTTCGCCGTGGGCGTCAGGTTCTGCAAATGTCTCGCCCCCCTCGCCTCGCCGTTCGCGGCATCTTGTTTCACGATGATCGCTTGCTCTTGGTCAATGCTTGGGCTGGGCGTTTGGATTTATTCTGCGCGCCTGGTGGCGGCGTCGATGCCCACACCAGCCTGCACGACAACCTTAAGCGCGAGTTTATTGAGGAAACGGGCCTGACAGTCGCTGTCGGGGAAACCTGCCTTGTGAATGAATTTCACGACCCCACGCGGGATTACCATCAGGTTGATGTCTACTTTCGCTGCGCGCTTATCGCAGGCGATCCTTATGGCGCATGGACAGACCCCGAAGGCATCGTGTCAGAGCGTCGCTGGGTCACACGTGCTGAAATGTCGAAAATGCAGGTGAAACCTGACAGCCTAGCGGCTGTTGCATGGGGTGATGATGATGCGCCTGCTTATGACCCGCTTGAACCTATCGTTCGCTAGCTGCGTTTTAGCAACGACAGGCCGATCCCACCCACAACCAACGCGCCCGCAATCGCCAGCCGTACGGTCAGCGCCTCGTCCAGCAGAACAACGCCAGCGACGACTGCGATAACCGGAACACTTAACTGCGCAATTGCGGCGGTCACGGTCTCAAGCTGCGGCAATACCTTGTACCACAATGCGTACCCCAACCCCGATGTTACAGCCCCCGATAGGATCGCTACGATGACGCCACCAACCGACAAGCCCCCCCCGTCGGCCCACAAGAACGCGACCAGCATCAATGGTAAACACAGTGCAAAGTTCACGCCTGTTGCACCCAGCGCGTCCGCCTCTCCGCGCCCCAGCAACGTATAGACCGCCCAGCCAATCGTGGCCAAGATCATCGCAACCGCACCCGCGAAAGGCACCGCCGCTCCGCCTGTTGGCCACAACAAAACGCACAGCCCCGCCAATGCGACGCCAGCGCCTGCCCAGCGGAAAACAGTGATCTTTTGCCCCTCAACCAGCGCCCATCCGAACATCAGTAACTGCAACAACCCAAACAGGATCAACGCCCCCAACCCAGCACCTAGGCTTAGGTAGGCGACAGAAAACCCGATCATATAAAGGGCAAGCGACGCCGCCCCCGCATATCGCTTCGGTTTATGCCAATCCGGCTTCGCGGATTTACGTGTCAGGATCAGTGCCCACAGAACGGCAACGCCCGCTGCGACGCGGATCAACGCAAAGGTAAACGGGTCCATGCCCAGCTCGGCCACTCCGATCCGATTAAGAACCGAGTTTCCAGCGAAAGCGAGCATCGAAAAGGCGACAAGGGCAAATAACTTCATACGATCCTTGTGGCCGCCACGTCGCAAACTCACAACCGCAAGAACGGTTACACCCCGTCAAAGGCGCGTGAATAGACCAGCGTCTCGGATGGCGGCGCGGCCATGCCCGCCATCATCGTGAATTCTTTCGGGTACGGCGTCGTCAATCCGCCAGCCAATTCGCGGGTAAAACCTGCGGTCTCGTAGAACTCGGGATTGCCCAGCACAACAACGGGCGATTTCGTCAGGCGCGCCCATTCAGTCAGCACACCCATCATCCGCCGCCCAAGGCCTCGGCGCTGCATATCAGGCCGGATCGCCACCGGCGCCAAAGCAAGCCACCCCTTAGGCGCGACCATGCGCGAAATCGCATAGTACCCAATGATCTCGTCACCCATTGGCAAAACCTGCTCGCCTGCAATCTCGCCCGATTTGCGCAACTTACGCACCAGCGCTGCCTCATCTTTTCCCTCGAACGCAGCCTGCAACAACGCGTCCACCGCATCTTCTTCGCCACGCTTAAGGTCACGGATTAGGCCGGGGAACTGGATCATTGCATCGCTTTCTTACAATTCGTCGTTACGATCAGAGATGTAGCGAGACCCGCCCCATTGCAACGAAAAAAGGCGCCGATGCTCACTTGTGAAGTGAGCAGAGCCCACTATATGTAGTACACGAAAATTAGAAATTGCGAACGTCTTGGTGACGCACGCACTCCCTTAGAAGGAAATAAAAATGGCTCTCTTTGAGTTCTTGAACGACCCAGACTTTTTTGAAACCGTCCGGCATGTGCGATACTTTTTTGAAACCGTCCGGTATACGCGATGCATTTTTAGAACAGCGTTTCAACTAAACAATCTTTGGCAAAACTCTAGAAACCGAAAAAAGGCGCCCCGCTTGGGACGCCCTAATTAATCGTATCGTCAGAATGGATCACTTAGGTTGCTTCCTTACTCGGGAAGCCGTGCTCAACATTCGGTCGCTTAGGCAGCTTTGCCTGTGATCAGCATTTCAGCGTGTGCTGAGATTTCGTTGCGGTTAACGCCAACCTGCTCCAGTTGAACATCTGACATGCTTGTCAGAACGCCAGTCATGCGTGCAACCTGCATCCGTGTCACGCCGCGGCCAATTGCTGCGAATACGTTACCAAATGAAAAGCTTGCGATTGGTGCGTCAGTTGTTGTGTTTGCATATGCCATGTCATCGTCTTTCTGTGTGTGCGCCAACAGCAGCGCTGAATTCTGTTGAGCTATCAATAGCTGGCAATGCTGCATCTGCACAATAATCCATTGCGAATTGCCGCTATGCAGCAAGCGCATGGATACGTTGGCTAATTTTTAACCTTTCCAACCCTCAACGCCGTGGACCGCCGCAAAACGACAAAGGACGGCCCCGTTTGGGACCGCCCTTTTAATTAGGTTGGCGTGGTGCTTTCGGGTTCTTTTTGATAAAAACCCTGCCGCACCTAGAACCGTTTAGGCGCACCCAAACTGCTTTCGTGACAAAGGGGCCCTTGGGCCCCTTTGCACTGTCGACAAAAATCGCTAGGCGATTTCGTCTTACATCATGCCGCCCATGCCGCCCATGTCAGGCATGCCGCCGCCGCCGCCGTCTTTGGCAGGCTTATCAGCAACCATTGCTTCTGTTGTGATCAACAGACCAGCAACTGATGCAGCGTCCTGAAGTGCTGTGCGCACAACTTTGGCTGGGTCAATGACACCAAACTTGAACATGTCACCATATTCTTCTGTCTGGGCGTTAAAGCCGAATGTCACGTCTGAGCTCTCGCGGATTTTGCCAGCAACAACAGCGCCGTCGACGCCAGAGTTTTCAGCAATTTGACGCAGAGGAGCTTCGATCGCCTTACGGACAATTGAAATACCAACAGTCTGATCAGCGTTTGCGCCTTCCAGATCAACAAGTGCTTTTGCAGCCTGAACCAGAGCAACACCACCGCCAACAACAACGCCTTCTTGAACAGCAGCGCGTGTCGCGTTCAGTGCATCGTCAACGCGATCTTTGCGCTCTTTGACTTCAACTTCTGACATGCCACCAACGCGGATAACAGCAACACCGCCAGCCAATTTGGCAACGCGCTCTTGCAGCTTCTCACGGTCGTAGTCGCTGTCAGTCGTTTCGATCTGTGAACGGATCTGTGTGACGCGTGCTTCGATCTCTGCTTTGTCGCCGCCGCCATCAACGATAGTAGTCTCGTCTTTGGTGATGTTAACTTTCTTAGCAGTGCCAAGCATGTCGATTGTGACGTTCTCAAGCTTCATGCCCAGATCTTCAGAGATAACCTGACCACCTGTCAGGATCGCGATGTCCTGCAGCATTGACTTGCGACGATCACCAAAGCCAGGTGCCTTAACAGCACAAACTTTCAAGCCGCCACGCAGACGGTTCACAACCAAAGTTGCAAGCGCTTCGCCTTCAACATCTTCTGCGATGATCAAAAGTGGCTTACCAGACTGGATCACTGACTCGAGCAGTGGAACCATTGGCTGGAGAGAGCCGAGCTTCTTTTCGTGCAGCAGGATGATTGTATCTTCCAGCTCTGCAGTCATCTTCTCAGTGTTAGTTGTGAAGTAAGGTGACAGATAACCGCGGTCAAACTGCATGCCTTCAACAACATCAGTCTCAGTCTCGAGGCCTTTGTTCTCTTCAACAGTGATAACACCTTCGTTGCCAACACGCTGCATAGCGTCTGCGATCTGACGACCGATCTCGGCTTCGCCGTTAGCTGAGATTGTACCAACCTGAGCAACTTCGTCGCTGTCAGATACTGGACGTGATGCTGCTTTGATCGCTGCAACAACTTTAGCAGTTGCAAGGTCAATGCCGCGCTTCAGGTCCATTGGGTTCATGCCAGCAGCAACTGACTTCATGCCTTCGCGAACGATCGCTTGTGCAAGAACTGTTGCTGTTGTTGTGCCGTCGCCAGCTTCGTCATTGGTACGGGAAGCAACTTCCTTAACCATCTGCGCGCCCATGTTCTCGAACTTGTCTTCCAGTTCGATCTCTTTAGCGACAGAAACGCCGTCTTTCGTGATGCGTGGTGCGCCGAAAGATTTGTCCAAAACAACGTTACGACCCTTTGGGCCAAGCGTCACTTTAACAGCGTCAGCAAGGATATTGACACCGTTCAACATGCGATTGCGCGCATCGGTACCGAATTTTACGTCTTTAGCAGCCATTTATTAGCTCCTTAAATGTATGAATTTTCTAAGCGAATTGGGTCTGAAAAGATTGGGTTGCCCCGATCAATTACAGTGTGCCCAGAATGTCGCTCTCTTTCATGATCAACAGGTCTTCGCCGTCGATCTTAACTTCTGTGCCGGACCATTTGCCGAACAAAACTTTGTCGCCAGCTTTAACAGCCATTGCGATCAACTCGCCGCTGTCTTTCCGAGCGCCTTCGCCACATGAGACGATTTCGCCTTCTGCTGGCTTTTCTTTGGCGCTATCTGGAATGATCAAGCCGCCGGCTGTTTTTTCTTCGCCTTCGGTGCGACGCACCAAAACACGGTCATGAAGTGGTGTGAATGCCATTTCTGAAACTTCCTGTTCTCGGTTTCTTTTGCGTTAGCACTCAACATGATCGAGTGATAACGATCTGTAGGTAGGGACCTGCAATGACCGAGTCAACAGGTAGATCTACAGGTTTTTGAATTCCTTCTGCGTGAGCCCGGTGAATGGCGAACCGAATGTGTTGAACGCCCTGACGAATACCAGATGTTGCGACTGAGCCACGAACACACGCTTTACGAGTATTTAGCCTTTTGCGGCCATAAAACACGCGCTACTACACTAATACGACGACACGAATCGAGAGGTACAGCAATGCGAGCGATGGAGAACCCCCTACCGACCCTTTGGTAGCGCCTTGCATTTTCGTGCGCTGACCTTTGCGCACCCCACCCTTTCGAAATTCGTAGTTATCGGAGCATTCAGATGCATCCCCCGTTTATTTTTACCAACCACAAGGTTGGCCCAGACCCATACTATAATGCAGGCGTCAAAACCGTTAGGCGTGGCGCTCCAGCGCGGCTTGATATGTCTGTGATGACCACAGGCTGGCCGCCTATTCCTCTTAATGTTCCTGCTGTGACGCTTCCGTTGTCGCCGTCGGGGCAGCCCTTGATCACTGGCTTGCGGTTGCAGGTCGTGCCCCAGCCGCGCAATGCATTGCGGGAATACGTGGGTCGGTGGCTTATTCGGATGGGCCAACGGATGATACTCGCCAACCGCCCGGGCTAAGATCTCGCTCGGGCGTCACACTCTAAGGATCACCTGATGAAGCTTTCAATTGCCGCCGTTCTCATAACTTGCCTCGCGAATGGGGCCGCAGCGCTATGTAATGGGCCAAGCTTCCTCGACCAAATTTCTCCGACCGAGGCCGCACAGATGGACGCCGCTGTCGCTGCCACCCCATTTGCGAACGGGCTGCTTTGGCAGGCCACCCGTGACGACACCACCCTCACGATTGTTGGGACAATCCACCTCGACACACCGTCTTTGCCAGCCATCCGCGCAGTCATTGCTCCAATTGTGCAGGCCGCGGATTTGTTACTGGTCGAGGCAACGCCAGCAGAAGAAACCAAACTCCTCACGATGCTTACCCAAACGCCAAAGCTTTATCTGATCACCGAAGGTCCAACCCTGCCCGACCTGCTAACCCCCGCACTTTGGGCAAGAGTTGAAGAGGCCGCAGCGGCGCGCAACATTCCAACCTTTATGATCGCACAATTCCAGCCGTGGTATTTGGGGTTATCCCTTTCCGTTCCGCCTTGTGCGACCGCATCCCTTGCTGCCGGAAATCGCGGATTGGATCATATGATTATGCAGGACGCTGAAACCGCTAACGTGCCCATCAACCCGCTTGAACCGTTCAACACGCTCGTCGATGCCCTGCGCGAAGACACCATGGAAAAACAAGTTGCCGCACTCTCTGCTAGCCTGCCATCAGGTGAGCTCCAAGACAGCCTTTTCGTTGCCATGCTTGACAGCTATGCGACCGCGCAAACGGCACAGATGTGGGAAATGTCGCGGGTCGCTCTCGATTATATAGATGTCGATCCACAGATCGCCGCCCGCCTATTCGCCGAGACCGAGGTGAAGCTGATCACAGACCGCAACACCGCTTGGGTGCCCGTGATAGAGACCGCAGCCCAAACAAACGCGAATATTGTTGTTGCAGCAGGCGCCGCACATCTGCCCGGAGAGACCGGATTGCTTAAGTTGCTCGCCAATTCAGGCTGGGCAGTAATCCCGTTGGACCAGCCCTAACTTTCGGTATCGCCAAAATCCACGAGGCCTTTGCGACCAATTGCCGTCAAACCATAGACGCCCTTCTCGACCCGCTCAAACCAGCCATAGTGGTCATCGCGCATGATCCGCGTCGCTTCGGGAACTTCGGCCCACTCTTTCACTTTGCTGCCCTTCGATGCCCCGTGCACCGCAAGGAACCGCGCGCACCGTACCGCGTCTTGCCTGTAGCCAGTCACAATCCCGTGGCGCGTCGCACCGCCAGCATTAGGATCGCCCTTCAACCTCGCAAACGCCTTAAGCAGGCGTTGCTTTTTCTTCTTTGCCGTCCGCGCAGCATACGGTCCCGGATCTGCATGAACTTCGACATGGCCATCGCGCAAACGCACGGTGATCACGCCCAACCCAATACGACGAGCTAGCGCCACGTTATCCTTGAGCGCTTTGGCAAACGGTTTCCCCTCTTTCAAAGGCACCGCAACATAGACAAGGTCTGTCACCGCAAGCCGCTGTATTCCTTGATGAAACAACGTCAAAGAGAAACCCAGCTTCAGCTCAACAATCACTGGTTCCTCAGCCCCGCGCACAGCCACGACGTCGGCTGCACCAACCTCACCTTTCACGTCATAGCCCTGACGCTGCAAGAATGCCTTTATGTGCGGGTAAAGATCCGCCTCACGGGGTTTCGTCATTTGCATATCCGCCCTGCAATGTGGTCGCGTGACACGTACAACAAAGCCTCCTATAAGGCCCACAAATATTGCATAACTAAGGTTCTCATATAATGACAACGCTCGTTTTCGGCCACAAGGCCCCAGACACCGATTCCACTGGTTCACCACTGATCTGGGAGTGGTTCATGAACCACACCGGCGGCGACGCCAAAGCAGCACTGCTTGGCACACCAAACACCGAGGCTGCTTTTGTCGCAACCCGTTGGGGCTTTGACCTGCCACAGATCATCACTGACGTGGCCGATGGCCAAGACTGCGTGATCGTCGACACGAACAACCCAGCCGAGCTGCCAGCGAACATCAATGGCGCAAACGTTACTGCGATCATCGACCACCACAAATTGGTTGGCGGTTTGGAAACAGCAGGCCCGATTGACATCACGATCCGCCCGCTTGCGTGTACAGCGACAATCATGCACGACCTGATGGGTGAACACGCAGCCCACATGCCAGAGGGCATCAAGGGTTTGATGTTGTCTTGCATCATCTCTGACACGCTTGAGTTCCGCTCGCCGACAACAACGCCAACTGACAAGGCATTGGCCGAAGCCCTTGCTGCTGATCTGGGTATCGACCTTAACGCTTATGCATCCGAGATGTTTGAAGCCAAATCAGACGTATCCGAATTTTCCGACGCAGAACTTTTGCGGATGGACAGCAAAGAATACGCCGTTGGCGACACCAAGTTCCGCGTCTCAGTCCTTGAGACAACAGCGCCTAAAATCGTCATGGACCGCAAGGACAGCATCATGGCCTCAATGGCTGGCGTCGCGACAGAAGATGGCGTTGATCAGGTTCTCTTGTTCGTCGTCGACATCTTGGCCGAAGAAGCCACGATGTTCATCCCCAACGATATGACCAAGGCAGTAGCCGAGGCATCATTCGGTGCAACGGTTACAGGCGACACAGTCGTCCTGCCCGGAGTGATGAGCCGGAAAAAGCAAATCATTCCGAACCTTAAAACAGCCTAATACGAACTGAAAAGGGCGCTTTAAGCGCCCTTTTTTATGCCATACGCAAATCATCCCGCATTTCCCGCTCCAAAAATTGAGGTTCCCCATGTCCCAAATCGTCGCTGCATTCTCGGATATCTCCGCACAATATGATGCCGCTTTCGTGGACCTTTGGGGCTGTATGCACAACGGACTTGAGGCGCATCCAGACGCCGTCAAAGCCATGCAAGATTTCCGCAAGCGCGGCGGCATTGTTGTTCTCGTGACGAATTCTCCCCGCCCATGGGATTCAGTCGCAAAGCAGATCAAAGACTTTAGCATTCCAGACGATTCATGGGATGCAATTGCCACATCAGGTGACAGTGCCCGCGCCGCACTTTTCCACGGCGCAGTCGGCAGCAAAGTCTGGTTCATGGGCGAAGAGCCGCGCGATGATGACTTCTTCAACCCGTTGAAAATTATTGAAAACCCCGTTTCTATCACCAAGGTTCCATTGGCCGAGGCCGAAGGCATCGTTTGTTGTGGCCCGTTCGATCCATATGCAGATGTTGACGTGAACCGTGGCGATTTCCTGTTCGCCAAGGAAAAGGGTCTTAAGCTGCTTTGCGCAAACCCTGACATCGTTGTGGATCGCGGCGAAGATCGCGAATGGTGTGCGGGTGCCCTTGCCGCATTGTACACTGAAATGGGCGGGCAAAGCCTCTACTTTGGCAAACCGCACCCACCGATTTACGACCTCGCGCGTCGCAGGCTAGCTGCGTTAGAGAATGCGCAATCTGATCCGCGTATTATCTGCATTGGCGACGGTATCGGCACCGATATTCTAGGCGCCGTGCAAGAGGACCTTGATTCCCTGTTTATCTCGGGCGGTCTTGCTGCTGCTGAAACAAAAACTGTGATACAGCCCGATCCAGACGCCCTAAGCTCTTATTTGCAAAAGGAAATGATGTCGCCAACCTTTACGATTGGCCATTTGCGCTAATGAAATAGGGCTTGCAAATGCTGCGACCGCAAAGTAATTAAATTTCAATCCTGAACGCTTTGGGGTTTTATAATTACAATACGGAGGCGGATATGTTGGACAACGCACCACGCGGCACCATCTGTATCGAAGACATTGAAATTGGCATGACACGCTCGATCCAAAAGGTCGTCAGCGACCGTGATATCGAACTATTTGCCGAAGTCTCCACCGATCGTAACCCAGTCCACCTCGACGAAGACTATGCCCAAGATACCATCTTTGGTGGACGTATTGCACATGGCATGCTGACTGCTGGCCTCGTCTCGGCTGTGATCGGTGAACAGCTTCCTGGTCATGGCACAGTCTACCTTGGTCAAAGCCTTAAGTTCCTTGCACCAGTACGCCCCGGCGATTTGGTTCTAGCCGAGGTCGAAGTCACCGAGATCGACCATTCTAGGCGTCGCGTGACGATGAATACGCGCTGCATTGTGAACAACAAAAAGGTCCTTGTTGGCGAAGCGACAGTGCTTGCGCCGTCACGTAAATTCGACTGATCCCACTTGGCCTTGCACCCCTGCGCAGCCCACGCTACGCAAGCTTATGCGCATTATCCGAGATACCCTTTTCATTGACCCTGCTGACCGCGGCGCTGCTGCGGCCATCGGCAATTTCGACGGCGTTCACTTAGGTCATCAGTCGGTTATCGACCTGACCCGCGTGGCCGCCAAAACCGCTGATGCCCCGCTAGGCATTATGACGTTTGAGCCGCATCCGCGCAGCTATTTCTCACGCGATTCCAACCCCTTCCGGTTGATGAACGCGAATGGCAAAGCGAACAGGCTAGAAAAGTTAGGCGTTGAGCGACTGTACGAAGTACCGTTTAATCAGGTTCTAGCCGAACTATCCCCACATGATTTTGCGCAAGAAATCATCACCAAGCGTCTTGGCCTTAAGCACGTCGTCGTTGGTGCCGACTTCTGCTTTGGCAAAGACCGCAAAGGCACAGCCGCTGATCTACAAGAATTTGGCACGCAGATGGGGTTCGGTGTCACCATCGCCCCCCTCCTCAGCGTTGCAACTGCTGAAGTATCATCAACCGCCATTCGCCAAGCCCTAACCGATGGCCGACCAGCCGACGCCGCCAAGATGCTGGGCCATTGGCACCGGATTGATGGCACAGTTATTCGTGGCGACCAGCGTGGTCGCGACCTTGGGTATCCGACAGCCAACATGTCGATTGCAGGCCTGCACCCACCTAAGTTCGGCGTCTACGCTGTCAAAGCCACGGTGCGCGACGGCCCACATGCTGGCGACTATGACGGTGCCGCATCCATTGGCGTGCGTCCGATGTTTGGTGAAAACATTCCCAATTGCGAAACGTTTATCTTTGATTTCAGCGGTGACCTTTATGGCGCTGAAATCTCGGTTGCGCTGGTTGAATATCTGCGGCCTGAACTGAAATTCGACGGCCTAGATGCGCTTATTGTTCAAATGGATGCCGACTGCGTCCAAGCACGAAAGATCCTTGCTGATGACTGACGCGATTGACCGCAAAGGTCTGGGCCATCGGTTCTGGGAAACCAAACCACTTGAAAAGATGAACCCAAAGGAATGGGAAAGCATCTGTGACGGCTGCGGTAAATGTTGCCTGAACAAGCTCGAAGACGAAGACGGCACGGTCGCAATGACACGCATCGCATGCCGTCTACTGGATAATGAAAGCTGCCTTTGCAGCCGTTACGCGACACGCCATCAGTACGTGCCGGAATGCATCGTGCTGAACCCAAAAACGATCAAAGATAACCTATATTGGTTACCCCAAACCTGCGGCTACCGTCTGATCCATGAAGGGCGCAGTCTTTACGATTGGCACCCTTTGATTTCGGGCGATCCGGCATCTGTTCACCGCGCAGGTGTCACAATGCAGGGGCAAACGATCCCTGAATTTGAAGTCGACGAAGACGACTGGGAAGACCACATCATCGAGGAGCCATATTAATGTTTTTTGCATCCGACAACGCAGGTCCCGCGCACCCCAAAGTTTTGCAGGCATTGGTTGATGCCAACAATGGCTACACATCTGGCTACGGCGCCGAACAGGCGATGGCTGACGTCACTGCCCAGATCCGCGAAATTTTTGAGGCACCAGAGGCGGCAGTTTATCTAGTCGCGACTGGCACAGCTGCAAACTCAATCCTGCTCGCGACGCTTGCTAATCCTTGGGACACGATCTTTTGCTCGCCCATGGCGCATATCCACGAAGACGAATGCAACGCACCCGAGTTTTACAGCGGTGCAAAGCTAACCCTCGTTCCTGCCGAAAACGCCAAGATGACACCGGAAACTTTGCGTGCAGCCATCGCCGTTGAAGAAAGCCGTGGCGTGCACGGCCCCCAGCGCGGCCCTGTATCGATCACGCAGGTTACTGAAAAAGGTACGGTTCATTCGTTGGCCGAGATCAAGGCACTTACCGCAGTAGCACAAGAGTTCGGCTGCCCAGTCCACATGGACGGTGCACGTTTCACCAACGCGCTTGTCGCTTTGGGCTGCACCCCAGCCGAGATGACATGGAAATCAGGCGTTGATGCCGTCAGCTTTGGTGGCACTAAGAACGGCCTGATGGGGGTTGAGGCCTGTGTGATATTTGATCCCAAAAAGGCTTGGGAATTTGAGTTGCGCCGCAAACGCGGTGGGCATTTGTTTTCAAAGCACCGGTATCTATCGGCGCAAATGGCGGCCTATCTGACAGATGATCTGTGGCTCGACATGGCAAAGGCCGCCAACGCAAGCACAGCCCAATTGGCTGCAGGGCTACGCCAGCATAACCAAGCAGAGCTGTTGTTTGAGCCTGATGCGAACATGATTTTTGCCCGCTATCCGCGCCACGCGCACAAACGTCTGCTGGATGCAGGTGCGAATTACTATGTTTGGGATGGTGATCCGCAAGTCGGCGATCCAGATGAGATGCTGATTGCGCGCCTTGTGACCGATTGGTCCGCCTCAGAAGAGGCTGTTGCTAAGTTCCTGAAGGTTCTCAGCGAAGTTTAATTGATCGGCTGGGGGACACATGCCCCCCAGCCCAAATTCTACGTTACAGCTTGCCTGCAAGATGTGCGTCAAGATCAGCAAGACGATCTTCGCCCCAGAATACTTCGCCGCTATCCACCACAAAGAACGGTGCGCCAAAGACGCCTGCATTGATCGCATGCTCAAGGTTTGAGTTGTATGTGTCTGCGCTGCTCATCATGTCTTGATCGGCCAAAGCTGCGTCAAAGCCTGCATCAACCAGACAGCCACGAATGACATCGTCTTCGGCAATGTTCTTTTCGCCTGCCCAGCACGCACGGCTGATGTTCGCCACAAGGGCTGATACGTCGGCACCGGTCGCCTGCGCTGCGATGATTGCATAAGATGCAGGCGCTGCATTTGTTGGCCAATACGTTGGCTTAAGGTTCAGCGGCATGTCCGCCACGATCGCACGGCGACGCATATCCTGTAGACGGTACGCCTGACGGTTCGGGTGGCGATCCTTTGGCGGTGTGCCGCCCGTGCGCCCAAACAGCTGCATGATATCAAGCGGCTTATACGCGATAGTCGCACCGTGCTTTGCGGCGATTTCACCCGGACGGGTGCCACAAAGGTATGTGAACGGAGAAATCGTGGCAAAGTAGTAATCAATATGAGCCATTTGGCATCCTTAGGGTGTTGGGAAACTTTGCGCCAAGCTAGCGTTGTGCTAGGCGGTGTCAACGTTACGATTCCGTGACTGGATACCATTAGCCTTCTGCCAAAGGACTTCGCCAAAATGGCCATTACCAACGAACC
>JAWUXS010000102.1:0-8222 GCA_034111185.1 Paracoccaceae bacterium
ACCGTCCAACTTACCAACTTCCAATTCAGTTCCAGCAGCGGCATGCACCACATCAACACGCGCCATCGCGATATTTTTGCCCAAAAGCGGCGAGCGAATGGCTGATGTAATCTCGCCTACTTGGGCGCGACCGACGTGGACGCAATCACCGTGGCCGATTTCGACCTGACTGTCGACATCAAGGCCAACAAGTTTACGCATCGGGTTTTCTTTACGGCGGATCAGTGCGTCCCTTCCAATAAAGTCGTCAGGTTTGGATTTGAGCGGTACGGTAAAGCCGATCCCAGCCTCAAACGGGTCCGTTTGATCGGTAAAATCGTAACCTGCAAAGATCAGCCCTGCTTCGGTGCGGACGATATCAAGCGCCTCGAGGCCCATTGGGGTCAACCCATGATCCTGCCCAGCCTCCCAGATTGCGTCAAAGATTTCTTCGCAATCCTTTGGATGGCACATGATTTCGTAGCCAAGTTCGCCTGTGTAGCCAGTTCGGGACAGGACAAATGCTGTACCCGTTTCGCTATTGAGGCGCGCAGGTGTGAAACGGAACCATCCGAGCTGATCCATCGTTGAGCAATGCGGTGCGGTCCAGACGATTTTACGTAGCAGGTCACGGCTTTCTGGGCCCTGAACTGCGACGTTGTGCAATTGGTCAGTTGATGAGCGCACCCAAGCTTTGAGGCCAAGCTTTTCACCCTGCTCGCGCAGCCATTCACCACCATAGTCATTGCCACCAATCCAGCGGAAATTATCGCGACCCAGACGGAAAACGGTACCGTCGTCGATCATACCGCCATGTTCGTAGCACATCGCGGTGTATACAACGCCGCCGACAGCGAGGGTCTTCATATTGCGAGTGAAAACGTACTGGCAAAGCGCCTCTGCGTCGGGGCCCGTAATCTCAAACTTGCGCAGAGGTGACAGATCGGTGATCACTGCCTTTTGGCGACAGGCGTAATACTCATCAATCGGGCCACTGGCTGCAAAGCAGTTTGCGAGCCAGTAGCCATTATATTCAACAAAATTTCGGGTGTGTTTGGCAAAGCTATCGTGGAAACCGGTTTGTTTGGTCATTTTGGCCTCAGATTCTGGTGTCGCACGAAATGCGATGGCTTTTTTGAACGTCTCTTTGCCGCTGTAGGTGCGGATATGGATGTCGGTGGGGTTCCAGCCGTTCGCGGCTGTTGTGTCATCGGGGCAAGCGCTTGAGACGCAGACGATGTCGGTCAACGCACGCAGTAGAACATAGTCGCCGGGGCGAGACCAAGGCTCGTCCGTGTACATGACCCCGTGGTCATCGATGGCTGTGTTGAAAAAGAAGTTGATTGCCATCCAACCCGGTCGGCCTGTGACGTTGAAATTGGCCAAGGCGTTGTTGAAATTTGTCGAGCAGTTCACGTGGCCCGGATAGCCGATGTCGTTGTAGTATTTAGCCGAGCACGCGAGGGCGAACGCGTCATGGCGACCGCATGTGTCTTGCACAACTTCGACCATCGGTAACATCTCTTGGTCGTAGTATTTCGCATGCGCACCTGGCATCGGGTAGGCATGGCCCATCAAAGTCCGCGTCGTAGTCACATCAAGCGCGTGCTCAATGCCTTTGTCGAGTTTGCGGGCGCTGAAACACTCAAAGTCAGAACACTGGCGGCCATCCACATCAATGATTTGGATATAATCGCCTGCCTTTACAAAAAACGCCTCGGCGGTTTGGGAATGCACGCGGATGCTCGCTAGTGGATCAGCAAGCGGATCAGGCAGTTCAAATTTCACATGTGATTTGAGAATTGCCCGTTTCACCATAATTGTGAGCGGCGTTGCAGTATTCTGCGCCTCGATGTCCATTGCCCCACCGGGGGCGGCGATAATCAACGTGCCATCGCGAGCAGCCGTATAACTTTGTTCGGTCTTTGCGGGGGTCGTCGCCTCAAACAGATGCACAGCGCCGGCACTAGCGAGGGAGATCCCCCGCGCCTCAATCCCCATGCGAAGTCCGCGCAGTGACGCGTCAGGGCCCGTCACAAGCGCCTGCAGGCCCGTAGCAGGCCCCTGCCCTGCCGCAGCGATGATCGACGCATCAACGCCGCCTTTTGCATCAGCCGCAATAATTTCGCATGGCTGGCCGCCTTCATCGTTTGAAATCGTGACGGTATCGCCCGTTTGAATCGGGATCAGGACTGCGCCATTACCTTCAACGACATACCTTTCGGTCCCCGGGGGGAGCGTAAATACGCTTGGTCGCATGATAATACTGGGCTTTGGTGGCCCGGGATTTACCTTTGGGTACTCGTCGAGCATCCGCGGCCTCCGATGTTGCATGAGCGGAATAAATGTTTCGTAGTAAGAATAAGTCTGATTCGGCTTATTCAGCAAACGAAATCAGCAGACGCTGACCAAGTATTCCGCCATGCCCTTAGGAGAGCCAGCCCGCAGCGATTTGGCGCTGGTGAGCAACGATCGCGTTACGCATCAAAATAGCAACGGTTACAGGGCCTACACCACCTGGAACGGGTGTAATCCAGCCTGCAACTTCTTTAACCGCATCGGTGTCAACATCGCCGACAATTTTGACCCCATCAGGCGTATCGATCTGGTTGATACCAATGTCGATCACTGCGGCACCCGGTTTGATCATGTCCGGCCCAACAAGGTGCGCCTTGCCTACAGCGACAACCACAACGTCGGCTCGCCGAGAGTGCATCGCGACCGAGCGGGTCATGTGATGACAAACTGTCACTGTGCAGCCTTCGGCCATCACCATCATCGCGATGGGTTTGCCAACGATCTCGGAGTGACCAATCATCACGACCTCAAGCCCTTCGAGGGGCAGTCCGGTTTCGCGGATTAGCTCAACACTTGCGGCGGCGGTACATGGCGCGAGGGCCACATCGGAATAGACAATGTTACCGATCGAAGCAGGGTTCATCCCTTCGACGTCTTTGAGCGGGTGGATCGCAGACTGTAGCGAGCGGACATTGATGTGATCTGGCACGGGACGTTGCAGGATAATACCCAACACCGCAGAGTCATCATTCATCGCGAGGATCTGCGCCTTGCAAGCCTCTTGCGTGATGTCTGCGTCCCATACTTTTTGTTCAAACGGGATGCCTGCACTTTCGGCGCCGCGTGCTTGGTTGCGAACGTAGACGCCAGCCTCGGCAGCGTCGCCGATCAAGATTGAGATGATCGTGGGGATAGTTGGATTTGCGTCGGTGTATGCACGCACCTCAGACAAGATACGGGCACGCACCGGCGCGCCTTTGACCAAACGGTTATCGTCCATGATATAAGCCTCTCAATTTTGTGGCACATTGCGATGGGCGCCCTGCCCTTGCAAACGGCTGCTGCGACATTCGCCTGACCACATGCGGCAAGCGTCAGAATCAAGTCGCTTTTTGTTGCACCAGATCATGCCACGTCACATCTTTACGCAAAGTTGAAAAGGTTATTCCATGCTGTACGACACACCAATCTGCGATTTTGGCTGGCCCACGCCAGACTTTACACTGAATGATACGGCAGGTACCTCGCATTCTCTGCGGACCAGCTTAGGGCATAATGGGCTATTGATAGCGTTCATCTGTAACCACTGCCCATATGTTCAAGCCATTGGTAAGAGGCTTGCGTCAGACGCTGCTATATTGATGGCAGAGGGGATCAATGTGCTAGCCGTAATGTCGAACGACTTTCATCGCGATCCAGACGACAGCCCCGTAAACATGGAAAAGTTCGCGGCGCATTTTGGGTTCAACTTTCCTTATTTAGTGGACGAAGATCAAGCGGTTGGACCGGCCTATGGGGCCGTTTGCACGCCGGATTTCTTTGGGTTCAACAAAGACGGCGGGCTGCAATACCGAGGGCGCTTGGATGACGCCAAAATGGGGAACGACGCGGGGCGTGTACCCGAGTTACTCAACGCCATGCGCCAGATTGCGGCAAAAGGGAGGGGTCCACAAGAGCAGGTTTCTGCGATGGGTTGCTCGATTAAGTGGCGGTAGATCGCTGGGGGTTTCCGAACCAAATTTAGGATTACGCTGAGCGTTATGCCAGTTGCGACGCAAAGTAACCATTTGAAATTGAACAATTATACCTGAAAGGAGAAAAGGTAACCCGTGGGTTACCTCTAATCTCGACCAGCAGGGTAACCCACGGGTTACCTTTTACGCAACGCAGCCTCAAACGCTGCTATTGCGACCTCAAGTTGACCTTTCGGAATGCTCGTAAAATCCACAGGGGACACGATCCGACACTCACCATTTCGAGCAGTGACCTTCATATCTCCTACATGGAACTCGCGCTTTTCCTTACGGTCTTTCTTGGGGACATCAACAACGCCCGACCGCGCCTTCTTAAGAAAATTATAAAGAACGGCCGACTGCTGTGAATCTGTCGTTGTCCGCAGCAGCGCCGTGCGAAGTTGCTTGGCGTCTTCGCCACCCTTCAGCGCGCGCGCAACGTCCGCCCCAAGGTTTCGAGAAACTGCTTTAGGGAACTTGAGCGCATCGCCAAGGGTCAGAAGCAAGAAAACAAAGCTACGGATGTAAGAGCGTTTCATCTTGTGGAGTGACCCGTAGAGACGCAACACAATCGCATCCGGATCAGCCTCATCAGTTGAAGTGTCGGATGCAGCAAGAATCGCAACCTGTGCCATCTCAGCGAATGTTAGATCTTCGCGCACGACGTTCTCTTCAACCATATCAATGTAACGGCTCATGCGGTCGTCGTTGCCATCTTCAATCCGCGCCATAACGGTTGAAAACGCGGCATCGCCTGTTGCTTGGAACAACTGCGAAAGTGCGGTGAAACGGCGCCATCCCTTCTTGAGCTGCAAGCCGCCGTCGGCATCGCGGTAAAGTTCAACAGGCTCTTTCTGACCCCGCTCACGAATAGAAGCCTTAAGCTCTTCCATCTCGTCCGAGGCCGCGACAGCCGCAAGATCTAGGCGGTCCCGCGGAAGGTCTGTTGTCTGAACATCCTCAAGCGAAACCGCTACAAGTAACCGACCTTCGCCCTGCGCTGTTCGGAATGCCTTGGCATCTTCTGCATTCTTGCGGCGCTGCTCGACTTTGGCATCAGTGCTGTCCTGCAGGCTACCCGCAGCTTCGCGGACTGCGGCACCCATAGGGCCGACAGAGCGTTCACGCGGCTCAGGCGCGGCAGGCGGATCGATTGGGCCGAACCCGAATTTGTTCTTCGCACTCATCGCTTCATCTCCTGCTCAGATTTCTCCCATGCGGTTAGAACCGTGCCCTTGAATTCGTGGTAAGCACGGTCAAATGACTGCCTCGCACGTTTCCAAGTATCACGGGTCATTTGGCGGTAATCCTGTTCATAGACACTCATTTGAAAGCGACCGGACTGTTCAACTGCGCGCGTCATCTCAATTGGGTTCAAGCAAACATCAGCACCAAACACGTTACGGAACGCCTCCATCATCGCGCCATGCAATGGGTTGTTCTGCTCAAACCGTGTCATCAGAACGCGGACATCCATAAATGTCTTAGGCAAGGTCAGGCCAGCGTCAGCAGCCAGCGCGCCAAAACCGTCTGAGATATCTGCCATCGCATCGCCCAACTGGCCGAGGTAGCTAGTAGTGCTGTCATATTCCCAGTATCCGGGGCCCGAGGGAATATACAAAATATCAGACGCAAACGCGGCGTTTAGAGACTGATACCCAATCGCAGGGGGGCAATCGAAGATGATGAAATCGTATTGATCATCAGGTAATTCATTCAAGTACCGATCAACACAACCAAAAAAGCTCCAAGCTTTGTGGAGACTACGGTATTGCGCGCTTGCGAATTCAACAAAGGCCGCGTTCGCGCAAGACGGGATGATATCGATTGTCGACCAGCACGTTGGCTGAATGAAATCTTGGAAGCGTTGTGCACCGATTGACTGCACGTCTTCTGGCAGCTCATCGCTAGACGGGTAGGGGCAATCATCGGGGTCGTCATAGCTTTCTGTAATACGGTCCGCTTCGCGACAAAGGTCGCGACACATGATTCCCCAGACTGTGTTCCATTCCTTTACCTCAACAATACCCATGGAGTGGGTCAGCGTTGCCTGCGGATCGAAATCAACGCAAAGCACACGGTAACCATCAAGGGCAGCGGCATTAGCAAGGTGTTGCGCCACGACTGTTTTGCCCACGCCGCCCTTAAAGTTACTGACTGCGATACGAAGCGCACGTCCCTTGGGGCGTTTGGGCAGCAAAGCCTTGCCACGGAACTTAACCCTGCGTCGCAATTCATTAATTTCATCCAGCGAGAACCACCGCTGCCGGCCCTCTTCTTCGGTGACGCCCTGCGGCAGCGATGGATCGTCGACCAACTTCTTCCGCAATGTGTCTGCGGGTACATCAAACATAAACTGGCTGATTTCCCAAATAGAGAATGGCCTGAGAGTTTTGACTTCGCCTGGCGAAAAAGTTGCTTTTCGTACAGCCGTCTGTTGGGCGAGGCTGCGTTCATTCATACTTTGTAGGTCGGCATGGGTGCGCATTTTAATACATCTCGTTTTTTACTGCTAAAGACTGAATAACGGGAAAAGGAAAACATGGGAAACGGAATTTTATGATTTACTCCGAATCGCTCGTTCGCTAGTAAATAGGGGATACAGGCACTACAGCGTTATATTTAGTGCCATGCTTTTAGGTACAGACCCCGATAGGGTGACATGAGCAGCTAGATATGGTGACATTCTGCATGTCCCCCTTACCCTATATTAACCTAATATATATCTTTTGATTGTGGTTTGCATTAAATCCTCTAAATTCGGAACAGTTGACAGAAAACGGGATTTCGTGGTTCTGTCATCCTCAACAAGAATCGGCAGCAAATGACCGATGCGGTAATATAGCAGTGAGTTCAAAA
The DNA here is from genome assembly GCA_034111185.1 of Paracoccaceae bacterium. Taxonomy (GTDB): domain Bacteria; phylum Pseudomonadota; class Alphaproteobacteria; order Rhodobacterales; family Rhodobacteraceae; genus Yoonia. The sequence continues at coordinate 6,870 of JAWUXS010000102.1, forward strand.
GATGGACGTGAAACGGTTGACTGGCGTGAGTGCTGGGTCGCTGAAATATGATTTGTTGACGGCTTTGTCAGTCTTTGGATTACATAGCGGGACACGTGTGCAGATCGCGATGAACAGATTAATTGCCGTTATTACCGCGCGGTATAATTGGCGGCTGGATGAGTTCAGCGTAGGTCAGCGTGACCTTGCGCGAATGTGGAATATTACTGAGCGTACTGTCAAACGAGAGATAAAGCATTGGATCGATAACCGACTGATTATCTGCAAGCGGCCAGGTGTACGGGGCAGGGTAGCTGCGTACCGCTTAAATTATCCAGAGATTTATCAACAGACAGCGCCCTATTGGGCGAGCGTTGGACCCGACTTTGTTGAGCGGATGGGCGCAAGCAATCCAGTGCGGGCTGCAGAAGTTGTCAAAGTGGACTTCGCAGCAAAGGAGCGTTTACCAGCATTGCCTGAAGGAACTTGGCGGAATGTTTGCGCGCGGTTGCGAGATTTGCATCCTGCGACGTTCAACAGCTGGATCGCACAACTTACGTATCTTGGTGACGACGGGCGATTGGTGCGAGTCGAGGCGCCGACAGCGTTTGTTGCGCAATACGTCGAGACCCACTTTATGACGATAATGCATGAAGCGGTTGGGGCGACGATAGGGCCAGGGCGTAGAGTGCTTCTAAGCGTTAGGGCTTAAAGTGCGAGGTAGCCTATGCCACTAAAGGCAATCAGGCAGCCAAGCCATTGAACAGGTGTCATTGCCTCGCGTAGGAATGCCCACGCCATAACGATTGTCAAAAGCCCAAAGGTTGATGCCGCGACGGCTGCATATTGTGCGTCAGGCAAACCGCCAGCTGCGAAGACGCAATAAAGCGCCACACCGTCGGCAATGCCCATCAGTGATAGCACGAACAGTGGCCGGCGACCCGGCCAAAGGGGTAGGCGCATCGCGAGAATGATCGCTAGCAAAACAATAAGAGCAACGACGCGAGTTACCAGAGTGACGGGCAAGTCATCTGACAGTTCGGCTGCATATTGGCCAAGCGCAAACGTGACAGCAAAACCAATACCCGAGACGGAGGCATAAAGGATCGTCAAACCCTTGGGTGGGGTTGTGTCGTCTGATGTATCAGCGAGGGCGGCCACGATCGAAACACCAATGATGATGGAAATGACAGCCAACCATTGAAGCGGTGACACCGCGGTGCCGCGCATCGCGGCCCAGCCGACTGAGAAAATGGGGTATGCGGCTATAATGGGCGCGACAAGGCGCACAGGGCCGCGTTGGAAGGCCGCGTAGAGCCCGAGGCTAGCGAGCAGAAAGAAAAGCCCAGAGGTCACTGATAATCCAAAAGCGCG
>JAWUXS010000103.1:0-17609 GCA_034111185.1 Paracoccaceae bacterium
ACGTTTTGCGCGCGCCACCAATGGCTGCCCCTGCCAGTGTTTTCATCGGGCCGGGACTGATCGCATTTACGCGGATACCCTGTGGGCCAAGATCATTTGCCAGATAACGTGTCGCACTTTCCAGCGCGGCCTTTGCAACGCCCATGACGTTGTAGAACGGCGTCACACGGTTGCTGCCCTGATATGTCAGCGTCAGCAATGTGCCACCGTTTGGCATCATCTCGGATGCGCGGCGTGCCACGTCGATAAAGCTGAAACACGAGATGGTCAGTGAATTGCGAAAGTTATCACCGGACGTATTGATGAACCGACCTGTCAGCTCTTCTTTGTCTGAATAGGCGATTGCGTGCACGATGAAATCAATGCTGCCCCACTTCTCTTTGATGCCTGCGAATGCGGCGTCCATTGACGCCTCATCGGTCACATCAACATCAACCATAAAGTCTGAACCAACTGACGCGGCAAGTGGCGCAAGCCGCTTACCAAATGCTTCGCCTTGGTAAGTAAAAGCCAGCTCTGCGCCTGCCTCTGACATCGCTTTTGCGATACCCCAAGCGATCGAACGCTCATTCGCTACGCCCATAATCAGCCCGCGTTTGCCCTGCATCGAAATCATGATCTGCCGTCCCCATTAGATTTAGTCTTAAGTGACCCGTTGCGGACGCGGCGTCAAGTTTGCTGGGCTGGGCGTGTTTAGGCGCGGCGTTGCAATTGGCACCTTGGTCAAATGCTTAGAAAAGCAATTGTATCGCCTAAATTTGGACAAGCTCACCTTATAGTTGCGGTCGTGTTTGTTGAGGAGAAGATTATGAGTTTCGGGAAAGTCGTTGCAACGACAGTGATGCTGTGCGGCACTGCCTTGGTCGCGGGGACGGCTTTTGTTGGAATAGTTGACCGCCCAGTAAAAACCGCTGCGCACACAAAAATGCATATAATTGAAACGCCAGAGCGCGTCGAAATCGTCAACGCCACGACCCGCGTTACGGTTGACAGCGCGGCAATTGAAGCCGTGTGGCGAAATTGGCTGCTTGAATACGGTGTGACGCAAAGCAGTTTCGCAATCGCGCGTGACGGAGAAATTTTGCAAAACTCTGGCGATGCGCGAAGCCCCGACGCAGTTTATGCTGTTGGCAGCCTTTCCAAAGCAATCACAGGGATGTGCCTTAATCAGCTCCTGATCGAAAGTCCTTACACTTGGAACAGCACAATTAGTGATCTTGCGCCAGAATTTGCAAAGATGAATTTCACACCTGCAGATGAGGTTTTGGACCTAACATTGGCCCAGATTGCCACCCACACAAGCGGACTGCCGAAGATATTGGAATACGGTAACCTTTCGACACGTTCTACGAACCTAAGCAGTCAACCGACAATGGCCCGTGCCGCGTTAAAAGAGCCAGCAAATTTTGGAGCCCGTGATAGCTTTCTGTATTCTAACGCAAATTACGCGATCTTGGGTTTCTTGATCGAGGCGATGTCAGGCGAGAGTTACGGAGATCATTGCACAGCAAGCATTATGCTGCCTGCTGGTGCAACAGATGCGGGCGTGATGGGACGTATGGCCAAGGCTGCAGGATATGGTGGCTGGTCGGTATCAACAGAAGATTATGCGCGGTTTGCAATGCATTGGTTTGCGTCTGACCAGCCTTGGATGACGTCACCGCAGAAGTATGCATATGATAGCGAAACAGGATACGGCATGGGTGCCTACGTCTACCCGCAACGTGGTGGTGTATCGGTTTACCATTCTGGCAGGTGGACGCATTCGGACCCAAATATGCCAAGCATTGGCGCAATGCTTTATATCGCAACTGATGGCACGACAGTCGTTGCTAATTGGAACGGATCGTTAGACAGCGACGCGTATAGTGCACTTGCTCAAGCATTACGAAATGTGCAGTGAGTCAACGAATTTAAGCTCTTGGGCGGATCAGCGTTTGGTAATCGCGTAGTTTCACCGCAGCACCCGCCAAACCTGAATGACACACAGCGCAGACGCGAACACTGCCAGCGCTAACCAAGCAATCCCAGATTGCGCGTGATAGACAACGCTGGTTTGCGGATCAAAGCAGCGGCCCATCTCGTTAAAACAGCTACGCCACTGGAAATACTGGGCGTAATACATGAACCAAAGAAAGGCAGAGACTGCGAACAAGAAAGCGGCGACAAGTATTTTTAACATCCGCTTACCCATTGTGTTTTAGGGGCAGGTAGGTGGCCAAGACACCTACCTGTCGCCTCAAATTTAGCCAGTAAACTTGCTAAGCAGCATTGAACCGTTTGTGCCGCCAAACCCGAACGAATTGGTCATGACTGTGTCCAGTCCTGCATTCTCAACCAGTTCGGTCGCGATCTCTTCTGGCTTCAGGGCGGGGTCCAATGTTTCCACGTTGATTGATGGCGCGATGAAATCATGCTCAAGCATCAACAAGCAGTATACCGCCTCGGATGCGCCAGTCGCACCTTGGCTGTGGCCCGTCATTGACTTGGTGGATGAGACAGGCGGCGTTGTGCCTTCGCCGAATACACGACGCACGGCTTCGATCTCGCCGACATCACCAACTGGCGTCGATGTGCCGTGGGCGTTGATATAGCTGATCTTGCGACCTTCTGGCAGCGTCTTCAACGCACCCAGCATCGCGCGCTCTCCGCCTTCGCCGGATGGGGCAACCATGTCGGCGCCGTCTGACGTTGCTGAGAAACCAGTCACTTCGGCGTAGATTTTTGCGCCACGTGCCTGTGCACCCTCAAGACTCTCAAGCACAACCATTGCGCCGCCGCCTGCGATCACAAAGCCATCACGGCCTGCATCAAACGCGCGTGACGCTTTTTCTGGCGTGTCGTTATACTTGGATGACATAGCACCCATCGCGTCGAATAAGCATGACAATGTCCAGTCCAGCTCTTCTCCGCCGCCAGCGAACATCGTGTCCTGCGTGCCAAGCGCGATCTGCTGGGCCGCCATGCCGATGCAATGCAGCGATGTCGAACAGGCTGAGGTGATCGAGAAATTCATGCCCTTGATCTTAAACGCGGTGGCAAGGTTCGCAGAAACCGTGGACGACATCGTCTTAGGTACCGCGAACGGCCCGATACGTTTGGTCGCGCCAGTGTCTTTGACAATGTTGTGGGCTGCGAACATCGCAGATGTGGACGGCCCACCAGAACCAGCAATCACGCCAGTCATCGGGTTCACAACCTGACCCTCTTCCAGACCTGCATCTGCAATCGCCTGCTGCATCGCGATAAAAGAATACGCCGCACCCGGTCCCATGAACCGCAACGTCCGCTTGTCGACGTGGTCTGCGACATTCAGCTTAACATTACCCGCAATCTGGCTGCGAAACCCGTGCTCTGCCATGTCGGCGTTTGCTTCGATCCCGGATTTCCCGGCTTTCAGAGAGGTCAAAACCTCATCCACATTATTTCCGATAGGGGATACGATCCCAAGACCTGTGACGACAACGCGGCGCATGGCAATTCCTATTTTTAAGTCCTCACCTATTTAGGCGAGGGGGTAGGAGGGAGCAAGAGGGGAGGCAGTTGGCGCATTGTAAAAGCGCAAAGCCGAATTTACCTGCAACAACATTCGGTCAGATTTTGTGTTTCTGATATGAAGCCGATCACCTTTCGCTGATGTAGTTGTGATTTGTTGTTCAAGCAGCCAAAGCACTATGCATACCCCAACTACATAAACGCGAACGGCTTACTTAGTTTGCGTTTTGCAAATGGATTAATATCGAAAAGGCTTGGTCATGGCATTACCAATACGTACTCTGTTTCAGGGCGTTTTCAGCGCGTTCTTAGTCTTTGCGACCCTACTTTTCGCAAGCAGTGTGAACGCCCAAGACCGCAAGCCGTTATCTGACTTTGTGATTGCACAATATGGCACGCCGCCGGCTATACCGACTGGTCCGCTATCCACAGAATTGCAGGACGCCATACAGATCGCATTTGTTGACAGTGTGGTTGAATCCACATGGGGCGATGAACAACACGCTGCATTAGCAAAGGTCGCAGAATCAGCAGATCCACGGATTGTCTGGATCGTCAGCGATTTGATGCGCTTTGCGGGTGGGTTCGAATTGCGCAACGCCCTAGCCGAGGTTGCATCAGAATTGCTTGGCAAAGATCTGCAGTCCCGTAACAGCTGGGGTGACGTGACCGACCACCTGATCGCATGGGACATTCCCGCGCCGCCAAATTACTTGGACACAAAACGCGCCCTGTTCGTCGCTGTGGTTCCGGCATGGGACAAAATCTTTGTCGAAGGCGATATCGATTGGCGGCTTGTGTCTTGGGGTGGCGTGTTAATTGACGATCGCGCCTATGACACAACCGATGAAGAGTGCAGCTGTATCCCTGCCGCCGACAACCCCGAGGTCATTTCTGCTAGTGAAGCAACATGGCTGCAGGACGATGACATCGTGTTTGGCATCGAAGTGAACGGCGAGTTTCGCGCCTACCCACGCCAGATTATGGAAGTCCGCGAGATGGTCAACGACACCCTAGGTGGTCGCGATCTGGGTATTCCTTACTGCACGCTTTGTGGTGCGGCGCAGGCCTATTTTACTGATCAACTTGGGGCAGGGATCGAACGTCCGATTTTGCGTACATCAGGCCTGCTCATCCGGTCCAACAAGGTGATGTACGATCTTACAACCTATTCTGTGTTTGATACGTTTCTGGGCCACGCGGTCACAGGGCCGCTTGCCGAAAAGAATGTGCAGCTAGAGCAGGCCAGCGTGATTACGACCGACTGGGGCACTTGGAAAACAACGCACCCAGAAACAACCGTTCTGGTCGAGGCCCTCGCACTTGGTCGCGACCACGACTTTCGTAATACCCGCGACGCTGATGGTCCGATCTTTCCGGTCGGTGATGTCGATCCGCGATTGCCCGTTCACGAAGACATCGTAGGCATCATTGCCGCATCAGGGACACCCGTTGCGTTCCAACGCAGCCAAGCCGTTGCAGCACTGCGCCTCGGCCAAGAGATTGTATTTGAGAATGTCCGATTAGAGCTCGACGCGGGCGGCATCAAAGCTGTGGCTGCAGATGGAACTGATTTGGGTAGTCACCAAGCGTTCTGGTTCGCGTGGTCTCAGTTTCATCCTGACACAGCGCTTTGGCCTGAGTAATCTGGGCGCGTAGTTTGGTCAGGGTAGGGGGCTGGGCGTTTTGGGAACCTAACACAACTAGGCTAGTGGTTAGGGCTAGGCTGAACAACGACGTCCAGCCCCGTCCCGAAAGATAGTGTCGTATCTAGGTCAGTCTTCGGTTGCAAAGTTCGCTGTGCTTGTCGATGCACCACCACAGGCAGAGAGTGCAAAGCTTGCGGCAAGCGTAATGGTTACGCCAAATGATAGTTTCATGGAATTTCCAGTCGTAATTCATGTTATATAGGCGGCTTGCCGATAAGTCAGCTAAGCCCATAGGAATATAAAATAATACTGGTTATGTTAAGTAAGCTATCGCGAGGTTTTCCTCGCTGGTCAAGATCAGTACTTAGGAATATCGCGTTCCGCCGAAGCGCAGATTCTAACAGCTTAGCCATCAAAGATTTTGCTGTACGCTCACAAGAATGGGTTCGTTCAAACTACAATATGAACAAGGGACCCTTCTTATCGAAGGGTCCCTTGTTTTCTGTCGTCGTATTCAGGTTTGGCGCTTAGCTTTCGCTCAGCGCTACTTTCATGTCTTTCACAATATAGATCACTTCACCGTCGGCTTCGACGATGCCGTCTGCGACGCCCATTGTCAGGCGGCGGGTTTGGATCGCTTTGGTAAAGTCGATTTTGTAGGTCAGCATTTTCCGCTCTGGGCGGACCATGCCTGTTAGCTTCACTTCGCCAACACCCAGCGCGTAACCGCGACCCTGCCAGCCGCGCCAGCCAAGGTTAAAACCAGTTAGCTGCCAAAGGCCATCAAGGCCAAGACATCCGGGCATAATCGGGTTGCCGGGAAAGTGGCAGTCAAAGAACCACAGGTCTGGCGTGATATCGAATTCAGCCACGATGTGGCCTTTACCGTGGGCGCCGCCATCTGCGGATACTTCGGTAATCCGGTCCATCATCAGCATCGGTGGGGCTGGCAATTGCGCGTTGCCGGGGCCAAAAAGTTCGCCAGCGGCGCATTTCAGCAGGGCTTCTTTGTCAAAACTGCTCGGATAATCGGCCATATCAGGCTCACTTTTCTTGATAGGTAACGTTGGGTCCTTCTTTATCACTCGCGCCTTCACAAGAGCAAGAGCGGCGCAATTAGCCTTGCGACTACACGTTCTCGCGAGATGGAGATCGGGCAGTGGTCAGCGACGCCATGGCTGGCTAAAAATTCGCAACGGGTAGTTGGTGGTTAAGAAAGGGTGCGTCATGAGGTTGGTTCAATATTTAGCACCTTTTTGTGTTTGCATGGGCGTGCCTGCTGCCGCTACCGTCATGGACGGCCAGATTGTCCGACAGAATGGTCAGGGCGAATTCGTAAAACTTGATCCAAAAACATCGTTTGATGTTGGTGCAGACACTTTCGACGATGATAACCTGTACGCATTCGACGAAGACCAGAACATCACGCTGGAATTGCCGATCCGCGTGGATATCGGCGGCGAGTTCGATGGCATTCCTGCGGGTAGCGTCTTCGCGAGCCACTATGTGTTCTTTGACAGCATTGCAGGCATCCAAATCGGATACGTCGATTTTGATGCGCCTGTCTTAGGTGTTGCCGCGTTTCAGGATACGATGGCGGCCACGGATTTTCTAGCGAATACGGATGTAAATTACATCAGCACTGAATTGCGCGGGCTTGAACGTGGCGACATCGTCTGGATCGACGAAAAAGACCCAAAACGGATATGGGTCTATTGGGCTGGGTCATCACCGGGCGACTATATTAGAGTATTCACAGCTCAATCGGGCGCCGCTTTGTTCATGTGAGTCGACGCACAAACGCCCTAAAGTGTGTTTTCATTTGATCCCAAGGGCTTTTACGCCATATGTAGGGGAGGATGACAAATTTAGATGCCATTTCAGAATTCTGTAGCAACCGTGGGACCCAATGGCTCGCGAATGCTGATCTGCGCCCAACGCGGCAGCGGGTTACGCTGGCTACTTTGCTGGTGGGTGATGGCCAAAACCGTCACGTCACCGCTGAAAGCCTTTTTGATGCAGCATCAACAGGCGGCGAAAAAGTCTCTCTTGCGACTGTATATAACACGCTGCGCGCCTTCTGCGATGCAGGCCTGATGCGTGAAATTACTGTCGATGGTTCTAAAAGCTACTTTGACACTAATATTTCGGACCATCCGCACTTCTATTGGGAGGACACTGCCCAGCTGACAGATGCTCCCGCGGATGAGCTTGAAATTTCAAAACTTCCTGGCATTCCTGAGGGCGCTGAAATCGCCTCGGTTGATGTGGTGATCCGGCTGCGCCGCACGTAAGGCCGCGCCAAAGGTCGGGATTTGCTGACCTTGAGGAAAAGTTGCACTTTCGACAACATGTTGACCAAACGTCACCTTTCTAAGGGGTTTGGGTATGGAAAATGCGCATCGCGATGAACTGGTACTGTCCTATACGCGGGTAAGAACCGCGCTGGGCATATTGGGCATGTTCCTGCCCGTTGTCCTTATTCTGGGTGGAATGCTTGATACACCACGGCTTGGCGCTTCGGCTGGCGAGATTGAGCCAACTATCAGCGACTTCTATCATACAACCTACCGCGACATTTTTGTGGGAACCCTTTGTGCGATTGGTATCTTTCTGATTTCCTACAGGGGTTATCGCCGCGAAGAGAACGAAGTCATCGACGATGATCTTCTGGCAAATCTTGCGGGTCTCGCCGCACTTGGCGTTGCATTCTTTCCTAATGATGGCGGTGATGGAACGATCGTTTCTATGTCCCAAGGTGTTACCGGGGTCGAAATTGCGCAAATGCTACACTACGCATCAGCGCTCGTCTTCTTCACATGCTTGGCAGCTTTCTGTTTCTTTAAGTTTGCCCGAACTAATGATGTGAAACGGCGCAAGATCTATATTGCTTGCGGCTGGACGATTGTCGGCGCTCTTGTAGCTACAGCAATTGCAGTGATCTTTAAGCAGCATATCCCTGGCGTGGGCCGCGAACTGGTTAAAGAATGGAAGCTTATCTTTTGGTTTGAAGCTGTCGGTATTTGGGCGTTCAGTCTGTCTTGGTTGGTTAAAGGCAAGGCAGATTTGGCTTTGGCTAATCTGGTCACGCACAAGAAGCCGCCAGCACAATAGTGCGGTCACGCCAACGTGTTGCGAAAGCGGTTCGGACTTTAGATCATTTTAACTAATATGTGAGTAGAAATGCGCATGAATGTTAAAGTCCCCCATGGAATGGCTGGCGACACTGTATATTTTGACGTGCAGCTAGCTGAGACCGCAAATGCTTCGATTACGCACAACGTTGATCTGCTACGGCAATGCGTGCGTATTTGCCAAAACCGCAGACCGTTTGAAATAACGGATGCGGTCATTTTACCGCGCAGCGTGCGGATGATATGGTCTCTTCCTTTTGGAGACTTTGCCTACTCGACGCGCTGGCACATCATCAAAACTACATTCGCTCGGCATCTCAATGCAAAGCCGTGCCAACTCTGGCAGCCTAGGTTCTCAGGCTACGTGCTCCGCAGTCAAGCTGACTATGACCAACATGCAAACTTGATCAAGATGTCACCAGTGAGCGAAGGATTAGTCGACGAAGCGTTGGATTGGCCTTGGTTATCGGCGCACTACCGCGCACCAAAGCCAGAGAGGGATCGCCCCAAGACTTTGTCAGCAGAGCAAATTGATGTGCTCATGGCTGCAAAGCTACCATTTTGGTTAATTCCACAGCAGGATTCAGCAGCTTGTTTGCTAGAACCATTGCCCCGGCTCAATCAGGCCTAGGTCCATCAATTGCTGTGATTTCCACTCAAACTTGACCGAGTTGCGCCATTGGAACGAGTGGATTTCTTTAGCCGACCCTGGATTGCGCTTCAGCGCCTTTGCGGTGCGAAACGAACAAATTCCCGCCGTCATGTTGTTGTGCCACGGGCAGGCATAGGTGTTGTATTCAACGTCGCTTAGCAAATGATCTGGTCGCAACGTAAGGCCGGGCTTTGCAAGGAACAGCCCGACACGGTCAATGCGCCGCCGTTCCCACGAAACATGCTGCTCAAACCGCCAGCGCAGGCCGCCGTAAAAATCAAATTGCCGCTCTAAAACCCCATGCTCTTTTTCATGGCGGGCAAGGGCGTAGTAACCTGACCGATCCATATGCGCATCTTCAAGAGAAACCGCATTTGGTGCCGATGATAAATCAATAGCATAAAGGTCGATGACGAATGTCAAAATGGAATCGCGTCGCTCTTCACGGCAAAACGTGATCATTTCAGCAACGCTGCGGTTTTCCGAGAATGGATGAAACAAGTATTCTGAGTTGTAGCAATAGAACAGCCACTGTCCGGCAGATCGCGCAATGATCGGGTTCATGACGTCGCACAATGCGTTGTCTGTCATCATGTCGTGGACAACATATGTCACATTCGGCGCGGTCTCTTCGGTAGGCAGCAGATCTTCTGCGCCAACCACGACAACTTGGGCGAATCCAGCTTTGAGAGTGTGTGCAATCGTTGACTCGATCTCAACCGGATCCTCAAGCAGGACGACTGCAATCGGACCTTTTGCAAGGGCATTTGAACCGTTGCGGAGGAAACTGGTGACATCAGCGAATTTCATTTTGGCCTATTTACGCTCGTTTCGCTTTATTTGCAGTAAAAGCGACCTGCATTGCAAGCGCGCCGCGTTATAGGTAAGACCGCCGCTTAATCCTCGTTCCTTATGGTGTCATTTATGTCCGAACCAAAAAAGCTGTTTATCAAGACTTATGGCTGCCAGATGAATGTCTATGACAGCGAACGCATGGCCGAAGCGCTGGGCGGAAACGGATACGTGGAAACCAAGACCCCTGACGACGCTGATATGATCTTGCTGAACACCTGCCACATCCGTGAAAAGGCGGCAGAAAAGATTTATTCAGAACTCGGGCGATACAAAGAATTCAAGGCTGCGAACCCTAATCTTAAGATCGGCGTCGCAGGCTGCGTCGCCCAAGCTGAGGGTGAAGAAATCATGCGCCGCCAGCCGATGGTTGATTTGGTCGTTGGCCCACAAAGCTATCACCGCTTGCCCGCGATGGATGATGCCATTCAGGCTGGGGGCAAAGCCCTCGATACCGACTTTCCCGAAGACGACAAGTTTGAGACACTCAAGCACCGCAGCAAAGCAAAACGTGGCCCAACCGCGTTTCTGACTGTCCAAGAGGGTTGCGATAAGTTTTGCGCCTTCTGCGTTGTGCCATATACTCGTGGCTCAGAGGTTTCGCGTCCAGCCGAGCGTATTATCCGTGAAGCGCAAGAACTTGTTGAATCTGGCGTGCGTGAAATCACGCTGCTGGGTCAAAACGTCAATGCGTACCACGGTCACGAAGGTGGCCTTGCTGGTTTGATCTGGGCTTTGGACAAGGTTGATGGCCTTAAGCGTATTCGCTTTACCACGTCCCATCCCAACGACATGGATGATGCGCTGATCGATGCCCACGGCACCTGTGACAAGCTGATGCCGTACCTGCATTTGCCCGTGCAATCAGGCTCAAATAACATCCTAAAGGCAATGAACCGCAAGCATACAGCCGAAGGCTATGTGCGTTTGATCGAACGTATTCGCAAAGCGCGCCCTGACTTGCTTTTGTCAGGCGACTTTATCGTCGGCTTCCCCGGCGAGACGGATCAAGACTTTGAAGACACGATGCAGCTTGTTCGCGAGGTGCATTACGGTCAGGCCTATTCATTCAAATACTCAACTCGCCCCGGCACGCCCGCTGCTGAAAAACCGCAGCTGCCTGAAGACGTGATGAATACGCGCCTCCAAAGCCTGCAAGGTCTATTGCGTGAGCAGCAGATCGAGACACAGCAATCGATGGTTGGTCGCAATGTTATGGTCTTGTTCGAAAAATCTGGCCGCGAAGATGGTCAGATGATCGGCAAGTCTGAATATTTGCATGCCGTTTTCGCCGAGGCTCCGGCCTCAGTTTTGGGCACGGTTCAGCCTGTCCGGATCATCGAAGCAAGCTCAAATTCCCTTGCAGGCGAATTGATTGCCAAAGCCTAACCTCTGCCTTCATTGTGGCTAAACCTACCTAGTGTGATGGATAATTCGCCCAGAAATGCTAGATTATGCTCAGTTTGGACACAATATATAGTAATTTGTCCTTCCAATGTTACCTAAACTTGCTAAGAATACGATATACTGTGTACAAAGGTTTGTAATTACGCACTGCCTTTCGTGGTAGGCAGATAAGCGAGGGATTTAGTACCGTGGCAATAACAAGAAATAAAATGTCGCAGACTGTGTCCGTGATGACATCGGCAGCAATTGCTTTGACGATGATGTTTACGACACCGCTGCAAGCGCAACAAACGCGCACAATCCAGGGGCAGGAGTATACTCCGACCATTTGGATTGACCCCGATGGATGTGAGCACTGGGTGTTCGATGACGGTTTCGAAGGCTTCATGTCTCCGCACCGTGCACGTGACGGTAGCCCCGTGTGTCGTCGCCAAGAAGTTTGCGGTGTGATCCCAACGGACACACTTTTCGCAAACGACGAGCCTTGGATCCCAGAGAGCCACAAGCAGCGCTTGATGCAGTTCTTTGCAAACGCAAATGCGACGGGCTTCTTGATCTACGGACACACTGACGCAAACGCATCAGACGAATATAACATGCGCTTGTCGCAGCGTCGCGCCGATATGGTTGCTGGCATCGCACAGGCCGCTGGCCAACGTGTTGTCGAAAGCCGTGGTTTCGGTGAGCGTCGTCCAATCGCCGCTGGTAACTCTGCCGATGCATATCGTCAGAATCGCCGCGTCGAAATTGTTTGCCTACGGTAAGGAGCAGAACAGATGAAATATGTTAAAATCACTGCACTGCTCACAGCTAGCCTCAGCTTGTCAGCATGTGCCGATGCACTTCTTAGCACGATTGAGGGTGGTAACCGTACTGGTTCCGAACGTTCATTCGACGGTGGTCGTGACGCAAAGCACTTAAGCCAATTGGTTGCTGGTGTTTGGGTTGATCCAAATGGTTGTGACCACTGGATCATCGACGATGGCATCGAGGGTTACCTTTCTGAGCGCCTGACGCCAGACGGACGTCCTGTTTGTTCCGGTGTTGCGCCGCCAAACACAGCGACTGGTCCGTTCATGCAAGGCACAAATATTCCTGACCCGCTGTAAAAGCGATCAGAAATCAGAATTTCAAAAGGCCGCGGAGAAATCCGCGGCCTTTTGCGTCATAGCTCCGTGATAATTGCCTGCTATCCCTTGCGCAGGCAGCGACATCTTGCAACGATCAAACCTCTTGATACGCCTAGCCTCTAAGGAGAATTATTTGGCCAACGGTGCGACGCCCACATCCGCTACTGAAACTTCAGAATCCTTGATCGAATTCCCTGACAATCGCTTGCTGATTGATCTTTGCGGAGAATTCGACCGAAACCTCGCTACAATCGAAGACAGGCTGTCGGTGCAAATTCTGCGCCGTGGCAATCAGCTTGCTGTGATTGGCGCAGACGAACCACGCAATGAAGCCGTTGATGTGCTCAAGTCGCTCTACCTCCGCCTTGAAGCAGGTAAAACACTCGAAGAGGGGGATATTGACCGCGAATTGCGCATGACCCCTGTGGGCGAGGCTGAACCACAGCTTTTCAAAGGCGACCCGAGCGCGAACCGCGTTGAGATCAAAACCCGCAAAAAACTGGTTGAGCCGCGCACAGACGCGCAAAAGGCCTATGTGAAATCGCTATATGCGAACGAACTTGCCTTTGGCATTGGTCCCGCTGGTACAGGTAAAACTTACCTCGCAGTTGCGGTTGGTGTGAACATGTTCATCAACGGTAAGGTCGACAAGATCATTCTATCACGCCCCGCCGTTGAGGCGGGCGAAAAGCTTGGCTATCTGCCCGGCGACATGAAGGACAAAGTCGATCCTTATATGCAGCCGCTTTATGACGCGTTGAACGACTTTTTACCCGGTAAGCAAGCCGCGAAGATGATGGAAGAAAAAGTCATCGAAATCGCACCGCTCGCCTTTATGCGCGGACGGACGTTGTCGAACGCCTTTGTCGTCCTTGACGAGGCGCAGAATGCGACGACAATGCAGATGAAGATGTTCCTGACGCGCCTTGGCGAAGGATCACGAATGGTCATCACTGGCGACCGGACCCAGATCGACCTGCCGCGCGGTGTGAATTCCGGCCTTTGGGATGCAGAGCGTTTGCTAAAGGGCATCAAAAAGATCGACTTCAACTACTTCACGTCAAAAGATGTCGTGCGCCACCCCCTCGTGGCGTCAATCATCGAGGCGTATGAGGCAGATGATGCAAAGAAGTAGCCGCATGTCCCATCGCCTTTCATCAAAGGGTGCAGCGCGTGCTTACAGATAGCGCCCTTGACGATGACCGCTGGTCTTTGGTTTCGTTTGAAACTCTCGCTGAAACCGCGGCCACCGCTGCGCTCACCCATTTGGGTCTTGATCCTGCCCAATATGAGATTGCGATCCTTGCATGTGACGACGCACGCATCGCCGAATTGAACGCAGATTTTCGCGACAAACCACAGCCAACGAATGTCCTGAGTTGGCCTTCCGAGGAACGTGGAGCTGAGATTGATGGCGAAACCCCGCTTCCACCAGATCAAACTGATCCGGAACTAGGTGACATTGCCATTGCATATGATACCTGCCAGCGCGAAGCAGCCGAGGCAGGTAAGCAGATGGCAGATCATGTAACGCATTTGGTCGTTCATGGAACGCTACATCTTTTGGGTTATGACCACGAACGTGACGCAGACGCCACGCTCATGGAGGGCTTGGAAACGCGGATACTTGGCAATTTGGGTCTTGCGGACCCATATTAGAACTGAACAACAAGAATGGCTTGCAATCGTGGGTCTAAATAGGCTGGGAGAAAATGGGCGACACGACAGACGGATCCTCGAGCGCGGCGCATAGCGCGCAAAGCGAGACAGAGATAACCGACCGCGGCCTTATGGCCCGGATATTTGATGCACTTAGCCCCGCGGCTGATGCAGAAACGCCACCAACCCAAGTACCGATGCCCCAAGCACCGATGCCTGGCATGCTGAACCTGCGTCGGATGCGGGTCGAAGACGTGGCTGTCCCCAAAGCAGACATCGTCGCTACCTCAATCACGGCTTCCAAGGAAGAATTGATCGAGCTGTTTCGTGAGAAAGGCCTGACGCGCCTGCCTGTTTTTGACGGCACGCTGGATACGCCACTTGGCTTTGTCCACATGAAGGACTTTGCTCTACGCTATTCCTTTGCGGAAAAAGCTGGCAAATTTGATCTCAAAGGTCTGCTGCGCCCGCTGCAATATGTGCCGCCATCAATGCCCTTGGGTGTGCTTCTGCAAAAGATGCAGGCCGAGCGTATTCACATGGCACTCGTCATTGACGAATACGGTGGGACTGACGGTCTTGTGACCATCGAAGACTTGATCGAACAAGTTGTTGGTGCGATCCAAGACGAGCACGATGTCGAAGAAGAGAAGAGCTGGGTTATCGAAAAACCAGGTTGCTATATGGCACAGGCGAAAACCCCTCTCGACGCGTTTGAGGCTGAAATTGGAATGAATTTGACCGCACACGACGAGATTGACGAGGAAGAAGTCGATACTCTCGGCGGTCTTGTCTTTATGTTGTCCGGTTCTGTGCCTGCCCGTGGCGAGGTCATCCAGCATCCAGATGGACCTGAGTTCGAAGTGATCGATGCGGACCCGCGCAAAATCAAACGATTGCGCGTACGTCTACCGCACCTCCTAGAAGGCTAAGAATTTGACCGCGCGCTTCATGCAGCTGCATTGGCTTGCGCGCGGTCTGTTTCTGGCAGTCTTAGGTGTTGCCGCTGGACTTGGGCATGCCCCAATAGATTGGCCTGTCGCGACCATTGCGGCTCTCTCAATTCTCTTTTGGATTCACCGACTGGTCTGCGACCAACGCACAGCGTTATGGCATGGTTGGGCCTTTGGTGTGGGTTATTTTGCATTCACGGTGCGATGGATCATCTCACCTTTCCTTGTGCATGTTGACGAAGACGGGTGGATGGCGCCCTTTGCCCTGATATTAATGGCCAGCGGCATGGCGCTCTATTTTATGGCGGCAAGCGGGGTCGCGCATCGGATAAGACCGCGCAGCGCGGTTATGTTCGCCTTTGGCATTGTAGCATTTGAAGTTGTGCGCGCGCTGGCGCTCACTGGGTTTCCTTGGGCGCTTTTGGGGCATGTTCTTGTTGAAACGCCATTTGCCCAAATAGCGGCATATGGAGGCCACTTCACACTGACGGCTTTTGTTTGCTTGGCCGCGCTAGCGTTGATGAACCTTTTTGACAGACAGCGTATTTTGGGTGGCGCCTTTTGTGTGGTTGCGACCGGCCTTGGCTTTGCCCTTCAAATTGGCCCTGTTCCGGTAATTGATCCCGATGCGCCAATGGTGCGGCTGGTTCAGCCTAACGCACCGCAGGATAAAAAGTGGGACCCAGACTATAGCGGTGTCTATTTTAACCGCATGTTGGAATTCACTGGCCAAGGAGAGGTGCCAGATCTTGTTGTATGGCCAGAATCCGCAATCCCTGATCTGTTGAACTACGCCGACGACAAACTCGCTCAAATCTCGGACGCGGCACGTGGCGCGCCTGTGATTGTCGGTGTGAACCGCCGTGAGGGGCAACGCTACTACAACAGTCTTGTTTTGCTTGGTCGTGGGGGCGTTGTTGAACGGCTCTATGACAAACAGCACCTCGTACCGTTTGGTGAATACATCCCCGGGGGCGAGTTAATAGGTGATGTCGGCCTTGGCAATTTTGGCGCATCCACCGGTGGTGGCTTTTCGTCAGGCACCACAAGCCGCATTATGGATGTCCCTGGCATTGGCGCGATCCGTCCGCTTATCTGCTACGAAGGCATCTTTGCCAACGAAATTGGCGCGGACACCCGTCCGCGCACAATGATTTTGATCACCAACGATGCGTGGAATGGCAAAGACGCAGGCCCGCTTCAGCACTTGGCCCAAGCACGGCTGCGTGCAATTGAACAAGGTATGCCAATGGTGCGCGTCGCGAACACGGGCGTCAGCGCCTTGATCGATGCCCAAGGCAGACTACATGGAACGATAGGAATGGATACGGCAGGCTATTTGGATTTACCTCTTCCTCCTCTTGCTCTGCCAACTGTTTACAGTCTGTCGGGTGATTGGCCATTTTACACACTATTGTTTCTTAGTTTGGCCGCATTCTTGGGCTTTAAGCGTCGTGAAACACTTTGACGGTTATCTACGCTACTCATAATTAAACAAACTGGTCCCATCACAACGGCTTCCTGGCGTGTTGGGCGAACGTTACTGGAGCACTACCAATGACAAGACAAGACTATGTTTTCACTTCTGAATCTGTGTCCGAAGGACATCCAGACAAGGTTTGTGACCGAATTTCTGACGCGGTTCTTGATGCGTTCTTGGCCGAAGAGCCAGAAGCACGCGTTGCTTGCGAAACCTTTGCTACCACCAATCGAGTTGTGATTGGTGGCGAAGTTGGTCTTTCAGACCAAGACAAACTTGCTGATTATATGGGCCGCGTCGAAGGTATCGCACGCGCTTGTATCAAAGACATCGGCTACGAGCAGGACAAGTTCCACCACGCGACTTGTAAGATTTCAAACCTTCTGCACGAGCAGTCAGCGCATATCGCGCAGGGCGTCGATGCAAGTTCTGACAAAGACGAAGGTGCGGGCGACCAAGGTATCATGTTTGGCTATGCCACAACTGAAACCGAAGAACTGATGCCAGCCCCGATCCAATATGCCCACGCTATCTTGCGCCGCTTGGCCGAAGTACGCAAAGACGGCACAGAGCCGACACTGCGCCCTGATGCGAAAAGCCAGGTGTCTTTGCGTTATGCAAACGGCAAACCGGTTGAAGTCACATCAATCGTTCTGTCGACACAGCACGCGCTGGAAAGCCAGACAAGCGGCGATATCCGCGCAATCGTTGAGCCCTACATCCGCGAAGTTCTACCGTCTGGCCTGATCACTGCAAACACCGAATGGTGGGTTAACCCAACAGGCACGTTCGTTATCGGTGGTCCTGATGGTGACGCGGGTTTGACTGGTCGTAAGATCATCGTGGACACATACGGCGGTGCTGCTCCACACGGTGGCGGCGCGTTCTCAGGCAAAGATCCAACCAAAGTGGACCGCTCAGCGGCCTATGCATCGCGCTACCTTGCGAAAAACGTTGTGGCGTCTGGCATTGCTGAAAAATGCACAATCCAGCTGTCTTACGCGATTGGCGTGGCCAAACCATTGTCGATCTACGCTGACCTGCACGGCACTGGCGAAGTCGATCCAGCAGCGCTTGAGAAAGTGCTTGAGCAGATCATGGACCTGACACCGCGCGGCATTCGCCAACATCTGGGCATGAACCGCCCCATCTACGAGCGCACAGCAGCCTACGGCCACTTCGGTCGCGCCCCAGAAGC
>JAWUXS010000104.1:0-82576 GCA_034111185.1 Paracoccaceae bacterium
CCCCCCCCCCCCCCCCCCACTTCAAGTTCTTCCAAAGGATCAAACAGTGCGTCATCTAGACGCGAGTGTCAGGTCCTGGAACATATTTTTCAACACTAGAAATTCACCAATTGCGTCACAATCTGGCATTATCATCACAAGATCAGCTGCGGTCGTATCGGCATACGGTGTGATTTGTAGACTTTGGGCAATAACTTCGCGGCCGCAGTTCTCATCGGTAACTTCAACTTCTGCTGTTAGTATAATTTCAGCGTCGGCCGATGCCTGCATTGACGGGAAAGTATACACTTCCGCCATCAGGGAGTTTTCAACAAAGTCTGAGCCAAACGCATGAATGTATCCGCCCTTCCCCTCTTCTAGCAAAGCCATGTCACCCACAGAAACATCGGCCAAAGACAAATGCCCCGTATCGCCATAGTCCGCGCCAAATTCGCGGGCATGCATATGGATCCCTTGATCACCTTGCCATTGCAGGACAGCTCGGTCGTAGTTCGCTATGTCTGCGACGACGGCTTGGGCAATCGCTCCCTCGCCACTGTCAAAGGCAGCAATAAAGAATGCTTCTTCAGCCAAGGCAGGGACAAGGGCGTTATAAAGACCATCAGTTCCAGTGTTTGCGGTGAACATCATCCCTTGGTGATGAATTACGAAACTTTCGTTTGCAAAACATTCGGTTTGAACCGTCAAATCGACCAAAGCATGTGGCATTGCAGCAGCTGACATTGTGATTTCACACGACGGCGCGCTTTCTGCTGGAACCGCGTCCGTCATGATATTGGATTCGTCATCTTCTTCGACAGCTGCCATCAAGACAGGGTCTTCAAGGGGCGCCAGTGGTAGTCCAACACTCGGTGTGCCGATAATTGTTTCAACCGTCTGGCCATCATTGAATGGAGTGATCGAAGACCCGTTCAGCCCCAAATCCGCTATTTCTTCAGCTTCTTGCGGTGTCAAAGGCGCATCAGGTGTGTCGCTGGGCAAGAACCTTGCGGCGACAGCGTCGCCATATTGCATGACGAATCCAATACCAAGCGCGAACGAAAACGTTGCGGCTATTGTTAACAATCTTTTAGGTCGGGCCATCGTTGCCTCCAAACTCATCAATTAGAATGAGAAGGAAATGCCCAATTACCTTGTCAGTTTGGGGACACCGACAAGGTAATTAGATGGCTGAAATGTGTTGACAGCCTAGGCTAGGCGACCGTGACAGTGTTTGAACTTTTTGCCAGATCCGCACGGACATGCATCGTTTCGGGAAGGAGAACCCCATGTAGTCGGATCATCTTCAACAAAACCATCACGCGGTGTGGCGCCTTCAGGTGTGGCCGACGTGGTTGCCCGAGCAACCACACCCGCCTGCGCAGCCTCTTGTTGCGCACGCATTTTTGCCACCATCTGCTCTTGCTCTTCCGCGCTCATTGGACGGATTAAGCCCAGCTTTTGGGTTACCTCTGTCCGCAGCCCATCAAGTAGACGCTCAAACAATTGAAAGCCTTCAGTCTTATACTCGTTCAAAGGGTCGCGCTGCGCATATCCACGGAAGCCAACGACTGACCGCAAATGCTCAAGCGTCAGCAGGTGCTCGCGCCACTTTCCGTCGATTGTTTGCAGAAGGATCTGCTTTTCAACATTGCGCATAGTTTCAGGACCAAATGCCTCAAGCTTTGTTGCCATGTGCTTGTCTGATTCGTCTTCCAGACGCTCACGGATAATTTCGTCATCGACACCTTCTTCATCGGCCCATTTCATCATTGGGACATCGATGCCAAGATTCTTAATCACATCAGCATAAAGCGCCTCAGTATCCCACTGATCCGCATAGCTCTTTTCAGGCATATATTCGGCGACTAGATCTTCAATCACCTGATGGCGCATGTCTTGCACGATCTCGGAAAGATCACTTGCTTCCATGATCTCAAGACGCTGCGAAAAGATAACCTTTCGCTGCTCGTTCATCACGTCATCAAATTTCAAGAGTTGTTTACGAATGTCAAAGTTGCGGCCTTCGACCTTTGCCTGTGCCCGCTCAAGTGACTTATTGACCCAAGGGTGAACAATCGCTTCGCCGTCTTTCATACCAAGAGTCGAGAGAACTTTGTCCAAACGCTCTGATCCAAAAATCCGCATCAAGTCATCTTCGAGAGACAACAAGAAAAGCGACCGTCCCGGATCACCTTGACGGCCCGAACGGCCACGCAGCTGGTTATCGATCCGACGGCTTTCATGGCGCTCTGTCGCAAGAACAAACAGTCCACCTGCCGCGATGACCTTGGTTTTTTCGTCTGTAACTTCACCTTCAATCCGCGTGCGCAGTTCGTCAGGGTTCTGGTCTGGATCAGCGGCAAGCGCCTCTAGGACCTTCATCTCAACATTGCCACCCAACTGAATGTCCGTACCGCGGCCAGCCATATTGGTCGCGATAGTCACTGCGCCCAACTTGCCCGCGTCAGCGATAATCTGTGCTTCCTGCTCGTGCTGGCGCGCGTTCAAAACATTATGCGGAATGTTCTCAGCAGTTAGCATCTGCGCAAGGAACTCAGACTTTTCAATCGAAGTTGTGCCAACAAGGATTGGTTGCCCAATTTCATTGGATTTCTTGATTTCAGTAACGACGCCTTCGAATTTCTCGCGCGCAGTCCGGTAGACCATGTCGTGGTTATCTTGGCGGGCAATAGGGCGGTTTGTAGGAACTTCGACAACGCCAAGGCCATAAATTTCTTGGAACTCTTCCGCTTCGGTCAATGCCGTACCGGTCATACCTGCCAGCTTCTTGTAAAGACGGAAGTAGTTTTGGAATGTTACAGAAGCGAGGGTCACATTTTCAGGCTGAATATTCACTTCTTCTTTTGCTTCGATAGCCTGATGCAGACCATCTGAAAGACGGCGACCCGTCATCATGCGGCCCGTGAATTCGTCAATCAGCACGACTTCTTTGTCTCGAACGATATAGTCTTTGTCTTTGGTGAAAAGCTTGTACGCCTTAAGTGCCTGACTCACGTGGTGAACCAATGTTGCGCTTTCTGGATCGTACAGCGTTTGACCTTCAGGCAGCAGCGCCCTTTGGGTCATCTGCTCTTCAAGCCAATCATTACCTTCATCGGTAAAGCTTGCCTGCTTTGTCTTTTCATCAAGCGTGAAATGCTGGTCTTCGATCGCAGGGATGAAACGATTGATCTCGATGTACATCTGCGAACGGTCTTGCGCAGGGCCCGAAATAATCAAAGGTGTCCGCGCTTCATCGATAAGAATACTATCGACTTCGTCGACGACAGCAAAGTTATGCGGACGTTGTGACATCTGGCTCAGCTCAGATTTCATGTTGTCACGCAAGTAGTCAAAGCCCAGCTCGTTGTTCGTCGCATAGGTAATATCACAACGGTACGCGGCGTGCTTTTCCTGATCAGGCTGCTGCGGGTAAACGACGCCTGTTGTCAAACCAAGGGCACCATAAACTTTCGCCATCCACTCAGCATCACGCTTTGCGAGGTAATCGTTCACCGTAACAATGTGCACACCCTTACCGGACAGCGCATTCAAATATGCTGCAAACGTCGCTGTCAGGGTTTTGCCTTCACCTGTTTTTTGCTCAGAGATGTTACCTTGGTGCAGAAAAATCCCGCCCATCAACTGTGTATCAAAGGCGCGCAAGCCCAAAGCACGGCGGGCTGCTTCGCGACAGTTGGCAAATGCTTCTGGCAGCAAATCATCAAGGCTTTCGCCACCCATCGCACGCTCTGACATCGATTGGGTGCGTGCTTTGATCTCTTCATCAGTCAAAGCCTCAAACTCAGCCTCAAGCGCGTTGACCTTGGCAACAAGCGGGCGAACAGCCTTAATTGTGCGGTCATTCGCAGTGCCAAAGATCTTTTTGGCGATATTTCCGAAACCAAGCATATTCTCTCCGATAGCGCATCCGCGCCTGTCTGACGTCTATTTGAGAGGAGGTCGCTTGTAGGCCTTAAAAAGGCCACCTACAAAGGGCCAAAGCCGGCCCCCTCGAAGCCTTAAATGGATGTAAGGGCGGGGCCAATCAGTGTCAACGTCGCGGACCCTCGCGACACAGTAAGGGATAGCTTAATGATCAAACATGCAACATTTTTTGGGGCTACAGCACTTATTGCGAGCCTGAGCACAGCGGTTATCGCTCAGGATGCTGATACAGTGATCGCAACCGTCGGTGAAACTGACATCACATTGGGCCAAATGATCATCACGCGGGCCCAGCTACCTCAGCAATATGCGCAATTGCCAGATGAGATTCTTTTTCAAGGCGTCCTCGACCAATTGATCCAACAACAACTTCTTGCTGACGCTATGGGCGAGGCGCCTGCGCGCGTTGAATACGCATTGCAGAACGAGCGTCGCACGCTTCTTGCTGGTGAGCTTATCAATAAGATTTCAAGCGAAGCTGTTACAGATGAAGCAATTCAAGCGGCATATGATGCACGCTTTTCTGATGCCACACCTGCAACTGAATACAACGCATCGCACCTCCTCGTTGAAACTGAGGAAGAAGCAATTGCCGCAAAAGCACGTGTTGAAGCTGGCGAAGAATTTGCTGACGTCGCACGTGATGTTTCAACCGGACCTACGGGGCCAAACGGCGGGAACCTTGGTTGGTTCGGCGAAGGCCAGATGGTTCCTGCATTTGAAGCCGCCGTCGTCAGCATGGAGGTCGACGGCCTCTCAGATCCAGTTCAAACGCAATTCGGCTGGCACGTCATCACATTGAACGAGAGCCGCGATTCATCGTTGCCGTCACTCGACAGCGTGCGCCAAGAGCTTGCTGGTGAAATCCAAGAGGCTGCGATTCAGGAATTGCTGGTTGAACTGGAAGAAGCTAACCCAGTCGAACGCCTTGACGTTGACGCATTCGATCCTGCGTTGATCTCAAACCTTGATTTAATCGAGCCATAAACAATGACCATCTCACCCCTAGCACCCACATCATTCCCTGATCTGCCCGTAATTGACGGCGTGACGTTTGCAGCTGTGGGCGCGGGGGTGAAATACGCCGACCGTGACGACGTGATGTTGGCAATCATGGCCGATGGCACAAGCGTTGCTGGAGTATTCACACGCTCTGCGACCCGATCAGCGAATGTTCTAGACTGTCAGCGAAAGTTGGCAGAACCATCCTCTGGACCAGCTGCAATCCTCGTAAACTCAGGGAATTCAAATGCTTTTACAGGCAAGCGTGGGGATGGTTCCGTTGCCGCACTTTGCAAAGGTGTAGCGGATATCGCTTTGATCCCTGAAGGCCGCGTATTCACAGCCTCAACGGGTGTGATCGGTGAGCCCCTGCCCCATGATAAGATTATTGCGAAGCTTGCCGACCTGCACAGCGCCCAAAGCCCAAACCGACTGGGTGATGCGGCGGGCGCAATAATGACGACCGATACATTTGCCAAAGGCTCCACAAGAACAGTGGAAATCGACGGACTTTCAGTCAAGATCGCGGGTATCGCCAAAGGCTCAGGCATGATCGCGCCAGATATGGCAACGATGCTTGTCTACATTTTTACCGATGCAAAGATCGGCCAAGAAGGTCTTCAGGCGCTCTTGGCGCAGCACAACGAAAATACTTTTAACAGCATCACTGTCGATAGCGACACATCGACTTCGGACAGCGTGATGGTCGCAGCGACCGGTGCTTCCGGTGTTGATGTCACGGGGAACACAGGGTTTGCGCATGCCCTGCATGAGGTGATGCTCGACCTTGCTCATCAAGTTGTAAGAGATGGCGAGGGGGCTACGAAATTTGTGACGGTGAATGTCAGCGGCGCGGCTAATAGTGCTGATGCGCGTCTCGTAGGCATGGCCATCGCCAACTCACCCCTCGTAAAAACCGCTATTGCGGGTGAAGATCCGAACTGGGGCCGTATTGTTATGGCCGTTGGAAAGTCAGGCGCACGGGCTGACCGCGATCTTCTAACAATCCGTTTCGGCGACATCTTAGTTGCTCAAGAGGGCTGGGTAGCTCCAAGCTATACAGAGGACGCGGGCGCCGATTACATGCGCGGTCAGGACATTGTGATAAACATCGACCTTGGCCTTGGTGCGGGAACTTGCACCGTTTGGACCTGCGACTTGACCCATCAATACATTACCATCAATGCGGATTACCGATCGTGAAAACAGTTCTAGTCTCAGCCGTTGCCCTGATAGACCCCGATGGGCGCATCCTTTTAGCACAGCGCCCACCAGGCAAATCAATGGCTGGCCTATGGGAATTCCCGGGCGGTAAAGTCGAAGCTGGTGAGACGCCAGAACTTGCCCTGATCCGCGAACTTGAAGAAGAGCTTGGGATAAATACGTGGGAATCTTGCCTCGCTCCTCTAACGTTTGCGTCGCACACCTACGATGATTTCCATCTGCTTATGCCGTTGTTTGCCTGCCGCAAATGGGAAGGCACACCGCGGCCCCGCGAAGGTCAAACCTTAAAGTGGGTACGCAGCAACGCGCTCAAGGATTATCCAATGCCAGCCGCTGATGTGCCATTGATCCCGATTATCCGCGACTGGGTCTAGCAAACAATCACCCAGTACAAAGAAAAATGGCCGCCCTTTTCAGGACGGCCATTCCAATTTGCTAGAAGTGAGGGAGCCTTACAGGTTCCGCTCAACCTCTTCCCGCTCAAAGATCTCGATGACGTCGCCAGCGCGAACATCTTCATAGTTCTCAAACGCCATGCCGCATTCCTGACCAGACTGCACTTCTGCAACCTCATCCTTAAAGCGCTTAAGCGTCTTGAGCGTACCTTCGTGGATAACAACGTTGTCACGCAGCAAGCGCACACCAGCAGAGCGTCGTGCGACACCTTCGGTGACAAGACAACCAGCAACTTTGCCGACATTGGACACCTTGAAGACATCCTTAATCGTAGCATAACCGATAAAGTTCTCGCGGATTTCGGCAGACAACAGACCAGAGGCCGCCGCTTTTACATCATCAACAAGATCATAGATGACCGAGTAATACCGGATCTCAACGCCCTTTTGGTTCGCAGTGTTACGGGCAGAAGCATTTGCACGTACATTGAAACCAAAGACAGGTGCGCCAGACGCTTCGGCAAGGCCGATGTCGCTTTCGGTGATCGCACCAACACCAGAGTGAAGGACCCGCACACGGACTTCATCGTTGCCGATCTTCTCCATTGCTTGAACGATGGCTTCGGCAGAACCCTGCACGTCAGCCTTCACCAAGATTGGCAGCTCGTTAACGTCTTCGTTGGCTTTTGCGTTCGCCATCAACTGATCAAGCGTCACAGCAGCACCCGCAGCCGCGCGTTTGTCTTTTGCAGCCTGCGCGCGGTATTCCGCAATCTCGCGAGCTTGCGCTTCAGTCTCGGTCACGTTCAGAACGTCGCCAGCTTCGGGTGTGCCGTTCAGGCCAAGGACCTCAACAGGAACCGAAGGACCCGCAACCTTCACACGATCGCCTTTGTCGTCGATCAATGCACGAACCTTGCCCCACTGCTCTCCAACAACAAAGATGTCGCCTTGCTTGAGTGTACCGTTCTGAATCAGAACCGTAGCAACTGGACCGCGGCCAACATCAAGTTGGGCTTCGATCACAGCACCCGAAGCAGCGCGCTCTGGGTTGGCTTTCAATTCCAAAATTTCAGCCTGCAAGGCAATCGCTTCAAGAAGCGTTTCAAGACCTTCGCCAGTTACGGCAGAAACTTCAACGTCTTGGACTTCACCAGACATCTTCTCAACGATCACTTCGTGCTGAAGCAAATCAGTACGCACCTTGTCTGGATTAGCACCCGGACGGTCGATCTTGTTGATCGCGATGATCATTGGCACTTTTGCCGCTTTCGCGTGATTGATCGCTTCGATTGTCTGCGGCATCACTGCGTCATCCGCAGCAACAACCAGCACAACAATATCCGTAACCTGTGCACCGCGTGAACGCATTGATGTGAACGCAGCGTGACCCGGAGTATCAAGGAACGACAACAACTGACCGCTGTCTGTAGTGACCTGATAAGCACCAATGTGCTGTGTAATGCCGCCGGCCTCACCCTGCACAACCCGTGTTTTACGGATCGCATCCAGAAGCGAAGTCTTACCGTGGTCAACGTGGCCCATGATCGTAATGATCGGAGCACGTGGCTGCAGGTCTTTCGCATCGTCAACGACAGCTTCAATAACTTGCTCAACGTCAGCATCAGAAACGCGCACAACTGTGTGGCCGAATTCTTCGATGATCAGTTCTGCAGTATCCGCGTCAATCGTTTGTGTTTGCGTCGCCATGATACCGTTGTTCATCAACGCTTTCACAACATCGGAGACACGCTCGGTCATACGTGCGGCCAATTCTGAAACAGTGATAGCCTCAGGAAGCGACACGTCGCGGTAAACTTTTTCACGCTCAGCCGACACACCCATTGCTTTCGCGCGGGCACGGTCTTGCTTGCGTTTCATAGCAGCCATTGAACGATGGCGACCTGCACCACCGCGCAAAGCGTCGTTCAACGTCAGCTTACCACCGCGGCGATCGTCAGCCTGACGGCTAGGCTTAGCGGTTGTTTTATCATTGCGAGCATCCCGCTCACGGTCAGTCTTGCGTGGTGCAGATGACGGACGCGTAACGGCAGTTTCACCCGGCGCAGCAGCAGCAGGTGGCGGAGCAGCAGCAGCTGTCTTAGCAGCAACTGCCTCAACCCGCTTACGCTCTTCTTCCGCTGCTTTCGCTTTGGTGCGCTCTTCGCGTTCGCGGTCTTCCGCTTCTTTTGCTTCTAACTCAGCACGACGTGCTTCACGCTCTGCAGCGCGTTCTTTATCGTGAGCTTCGCGAGCAGCGGCCTCTTCGACTTCACGTGCTTTCGCAAGGCGCAGCGCGTTCATACGGCGCTCTAACTCGACATCAGAGATGCCTGCAGGACGTTTGGATGGATCGCGGTTAACTACCGGCGAAACGCCAGTTGGCTTTGCCGCAGCAGGTTTTGGAACCACAACGCGCTTGCGCTTGGTTTCGACTACGACATTCTTCGTGCGCCCATGGCTGAAGCTTTGCTTCACATTACTTGGCCGCGAGCCGCCGAGGCCCAGTGGTTTTTTACCGTCGTTATCGCTCATCTAGCTTCTAATCCTTCTCAAGGGCCGCTTTGCCCCTGTCCGTCTTTCGACTGTCACCGGCCCCTGGGCCGTCAATTCCGCGCAAGCCCGCAAGCTTTGAGGCTTCCTCTACAACACGATTGCTGAGTCCACCAGTGGAGAGCGCGCCATGTATCACACTTTGACGTCCAAATGCCAAACCCAATTCCTGAGCTGTCAAACACCCAAAATATCGGGCGCCTTCGGGCGTCCATAATTTCGCCTTGCCGCGTTCCGATCCATCATAGGCTTGTACCAGCACGCGAACACGTTCGCCGCCTGCCAGCCACCCTTTGACTTTTTCGAAACCAGCAACCGCCCGACCCGACTTACGGGTCAAAGCAATCAATTCTACAACGTGACGGGCAATCTGGCGTTCAACTTCGTCCGCCAAGCCATCCGGCACTTTTACCGCTTCTTTGGCACTACGTGAGAATTGGCCCTTTGTGGCTTCCTCAAGTACTGCGCGATCAGCGGTTACATACATACCACGACCGGGCAATTTACCCAAGATATCTGGGTAAATCACATTTTCAGGGCCAACGACGAACCGGATCAGCCCAGATTTTGGCTGCACTTCTCCAGTGACGATGCACTTGCGCTCCGCCTCGTCGGTCTTCTTATGTTGGCCACCACGTGCCATATTCAAGGGGGGAGGCCTTAGGCCTCCGCTTCCTCTTCGGCTATGTCATCGTCTGCAGCTTCGTCATCTTCAGTGACCAAATCAGCTGGATCTACCCAACCCAGCATTACGCGGGCTGTCATGACCATTGTTTGTGCTTCCTCAAGCGAGACTTCGAATGGCTCCAGTACACCGTCATCTTTCGAACGCTCACCGTTGACTGTTGTCCAGCCACCAGCCAGCTCCCAGTCAGCACATGTTGCGAAGTCTTCCAGCGTTTTCACGCCATCATCGCCAAGTGCAGCAAGCATCTGTGGCGTCAGGCCTTCAAAGTCGATCAATGACTGCTCAACACCAGTTGCAAGAGCGGCATCCATTGCCTTCTTGTTCTGCGCATCAAGATAGTCGCGGGCACGTGCCTGCAATTCAATCGCTGTTGCTTCGTCGACGCCTTCGATAACCAAAAGCTCTTCTGCTTCAACGTATGCAACTTCTTCGAGGTTCGTGAACCCTTCAGAAACCAGCAACTGTGCAAAGAATTCGTCCAGATCAAGCGTATCGATGAACAGCTTTGTGCGCAGCTCGAACTCGGCCTGACGACGCTTAGACTCTTCTTCTTCGGTCATGATGTCGATATCGAGACCAGTCAACTGCGAAGCAAGGCGAACGTTTTGGCCACGACGGCCAATTGCCAACGACAGCTGCTCTTCTGGAACAACAACTTCGATCTTGCCTGCTTCTTCGTCCAAAACAACCTTAGAAACCTCAGCAGGCTGGAGCGCGTTCACAAGGAATGTCGGCATATCTTCATTCCAAGGAATGATGTCGATCTTCTCGCCCTGAAGTTCGTTCACAACAGCCTGTACGCGTGAACCACGCATACCGACACATGCACCAACAGGGTCAATTGAACCGTCATATGAAATCACAGCGATCTTTGCGCGCGAACCTGGGTCGCGGGCAACAGCTTTGATATCAATGATACCTTCGTAAATCTCTGGAACTTCCATCTTGAATAGCTCGGCCATGAACTCTGGCGCTGTACGGCTAAGGAAGATCTGTGGGCCACGCTGTTCGCGACGCACTTCCTTGATAAAGCAGCGGATACGCTCGTTCGGGCGATAAGCTTCGCGGCCGATCTTTTCGTTGCGGCGCAAAATTGCTTCGCCAGAACCCACATCCACGATGACGTTGCCGTACTCTTCACGCTTAACAAGCGCGTTGATGATTGTGCCAGCGCGGTCTTTGAATTCTTCGTATTGCTTGTCACGCTCTGCTTCGCGGACTTTCTGCAAGATAACCTGCTTTGCTGACTGCGCAGCAATGCGACCCAGTTCAACCGGTGGAACTTCTTCGATGAACTGCTGGCCGACCTCAGGGTCTTCCATGTATTCTTTAGCCTGCTGAACGGTGAATTCAGACTGGTAGTTCTCCAGTTCTTCTTCCTCAACAACGGTCCGGACACGCGTGAAAGTCGCCTTGCCAGTCTGGCGGTCAATGGCAACACGAATGTCCATTTCCGCGCCATAGCGGGACTTAGCAGCGCGCGCGAGGGACTCTTCCATCGCTTCGATCACCAACCCAGGGTCGATGTTCTTTTCGCGGGCCACGGCCTCGGCTGTTTGCAAAAGCTCAAGCTGGTTGGCTGAGGTAATCGCCATCAGGTCTTCTCCTTGTTCGCACTCGGGCGTTTCTTACTCTTACCCGTTTTGGCGGGCGCAGCGTTTTCGTCACTATCAATAATCGTTTCGATTTCGTCGAACTGGCTCTCGTCGATCTGGCCCGCATCTTTACGGCCGCGCAGAACATCGCGGATGAGTTCATCCGTCAAAATCAGTTTCGCATCTGACAACCATGCGAACTTGAGGCCAATTGTGCCTTCTTCGATCGCAATCAGAACTTCGTCACCATCAATACCTGCCAGTGTGCCCTTAAAGCGGCGGCGGCCATCGATTAGCTCATCAGTCTCAATCTTTGCTTCAAAGCTTTCCCACTGTTCGAAATCCTTCAACCGCGTTAGCGGCCGATCGATCCCGGGCGAAGATACCTCAAGCGTGTAAACATCAACAATCGGATCTTCGACATCCATCAATGCGCTGACCGCAGTGGAAACTTGCGCGCATTCATCAACCTCAATCGTGCCATCAGGTTTTTGAACCATAATTTGCAAAATCGATTCCTTACCCGTCATCAAACGAACACGCACGACTTCAAACCCCATGTCCTCAATGGCTGGGGTGATAATCTCAGATATACGGCGATCAATGGCCGCTTTGGCAACGAGGTCGTTCATAGCTTTTGCTTTCAGGTGCAAAGAAGATCGATAAGCACAAAAAAACGGGCCGCAGCCCGTTGGTGTTTCGGTGGTGCAGGGGGTGGAAGCCTGCGCCGCTGTTGTTGGGTACATACGCCCCAAGTCCTGAGTCTGCAACCCCTGCTTATTTCCACTGCCTGACGTGGCTACTTACTGCCACCAAGCCGGACCAATGCGTCGTCGCAACCATCCGCCGATGCTAAAGTGATCACGGTGAATAAGTAGGATAAGCGCAACAAAAGCCGCGAGTACAGCGAGATCAATCACTTGGTTCCGGTTGATTGGAAAACCGCTGTTGTTCAACGCGAAAGGATCAAGGAAACCATCCCATCGCCGCGTGACAGTAAAGAAATGCATGACCAGTAGGCCTCCATAGCTCGCAATCCGAAACACGCCTAAAACCGCAAGAATGCAAAGCAGGATTTGAACACCCGCGACTGCGTAAATCTGAAAGAACGAAACTTCGACGCCCTCAAAATGCTTCACAAGGTTCTGGTATTGTCTGGGTGTGATGACCTTGTGCGCAGCCCAAAGAAATATGAACCATGCCAATCCAACCCTTAGAATAAATAGCGCGGCTGCTTCTTTTCGTTCTTCAAAGGTCATTGCGTATCCAAACATTTCACTGGCTCGTTTTAAGATGCGGTTACCTCTTTAGACAACCAACCAAACGGAACTGTGAACGGATCAGTTGGCTGCGTCGTCGCGCCATTTCGCGTCACGGTGGCTTCCATCACAAAATGGCTTGTTGCCAGAGAGACCACAACGACACAGCACGTACTTCTCTTGGCTGCCACCTTCGGCAGATTGCGCGACGGGTGGCGGAACGTCCTTGATCCAATATGGACCATGACGCTCAATCTCAATCTCGGCACGATCTGAGAAGCGGTGTGTGACGGCGCCATCTAGCGACAATGACAAAGCGCCCGATGGACAGGCGGCGATGACCGCTTCGACTTCTAACACTGTTCCTTTGTCAGGCTGGACCCATGGGTTTTGTGCCGGATTGAAAATATGGGCTGCCAAGCGACCACATTCAGCTGCATGGGAGCAAAGCAAAGGGTTAAAGTTCACGGTGACGTCTTCACCTTTATAGGCAATCAGCCGATCACGACCTGCAGCTTTCCCGCCTCGGCTTTCAAACCCAATCGCTTTATGAGAACCGTCGCAGAACGGCTTGTTCTTCGATGCACCGCATCGACACAACGCCACGACTGGCTTGGCCTCAATATCCCCATCAGCGGCACGAATGCGGGCTATGTTAGACGCGACAAGTGGCCCATTTTCGCGTTCTTCAATCTTAGGTCCGTCTGACATCACAGTTCCTTCCAATTGCTAGAAAACGAAACGCCCCACCGTTTCCGGCAGGGCGCTTCAATTCAATTCTTAGTCTAGGCTTACGCCATTGACCAACGCTCGGCCATACGACCGTTGTCCATCTGCCAGAGGTTACCCACTGTATCAGGTGACATGACGCGGTTGTTCACGGCCTGCACGTAGTTCGCAAACATTGGAACCAGAACTCCGCCATCGTCACGCAGGATCGTCTGCATCTCGAAGTACTGCTCGCGGCGCTTGTCGCTATCCAGCTCGGCACGTGCAGAAAGCAGCAGCTCTTGGAAGCGGGCGCTATCATTTTCGTCCCACTGGCTATCGTTCCATGGCACACCAGATTCGTAAGATGTTGAGAACATCCAGTCTTCTGTTGCACGGCCAGACCAATACACAGCTGAGAATGGCTTTGTCAGCCATACGTTTGACCAGTAACCGTCTGAGGGCTCTTGAACCACATTAAGGTTGATACCCGCAGCACCGGCAGAAGCTTGGTACAGCTGGGCCGCGTCTACAGCACCTTCGAACGCTGCATTAGATGCAGAGATGTCGATAGACAGGCTGTCGAGACCAGCTTCTTTGAGGTAGAACGCAGCTTTGTCTGGATCGTATGACAGCTGATCCATCTCAGAGTTGTAGTACTGGTTCGCAGGGCCGATTGGCGTGTCGTTACCAACAGCACCGTGACCAAGAAGGATCTTGTCGACCATTTCCTGACGGTTAATGCCGTACTTCAATGCGCGACGTACGTTCACGTCATTGAACGGTGACTGGTCGGTCAGCATTGCGAATGTGTAATGCTGGTTTCCGGTAACTTCCTGGATACGCAGAGCAGGGTTCGCCTTCAAAAGCGCCTCGGTCTTAAAGTCGATACGGTTGATCGTATCAACTTGACCAGTCATCAATGCGTTCATACGCGCTGTGTTATCGTTGATCGCGATGTACTCGACTTCGTCGAACATACCAGCGTTGTCACCTTTATAGTGATCTGGCACGCGCTTAGCGACCATACGAACACCCGGGTCAAAGCTGACGACTGAATAGAGGCCTGTACCGATGCCTTTTTCGATCGCTTCTTCGATCATACCCGCTGGGTACATACAGATGTGGTAGTCTGACATCAGATATGGGAAGTCGGCGTTGCCAGAAGCGAGTGTAAACTCAACCTGAGTATCGCTGTTCTTCTTCATCTCAGAAATGGCTTCGACAATCGGCTTGGCAGCTGATTTTGAATCTTCGCCTATGTGCATCTGCAATGACGCAATTACGTCGTCTGCGCCGAATGCTTTGCCGTTATGGAACGTCACACCTGAGCGCAGGTTGAATGTCCATGTTTTGGCGTCTGCACTTGCTTCCCAGCTTTCGGCCAGCTCGCCCTGCAATGAACCGTCTGCAGCAACTTCGGTCAGACAGTCAAAAACTGTGCCGTGCGCTGATGCGAGCATAAAGATGTCAGAGTGTGTACGGCTGTCCCAGCTGTCAGACGTGTTAGCGCCTGAAAGACCAGCAGTTAGCTTGCCACCACGTTTTTGTTGCGCTTGCAGGGGCATCCCTGTGAGGCCAAGTACGCCAGCCGCAACACCAGTCTTTAAAAGACCGCGTCTGCTAATTCCATTCATGTGTATTCTCCCTAGTTAGTCGTCTTTGGGGCTTAGCGCCCCTTTGTGTCGCCTGAGTGAACAGGTGATTCGTAATTACATCTTACCCACAGCAGCGTCGCCGATGTTATCAACTCCGCGTTCTGCCAGCAGATTACTGAGCCAGTCTGGATCCATTTCTGGAACCGATGACAGCAATAGATCGGTGTATGCGTGGTGCGGCGGGGTAAACATTTCTTGTTTTGGACCTTGCTCAACCACGCGACCATTCTTCATCACCACAACTTCGTCTGCGATCGCACGAACGGTCGCAAGGTCGTGGGTGATAAACATATAAGAAAGCGACAGCTCGTCCTGCAAACGCGCCAAAAGCCTGAGGATTCCCTCGGCTACAAGCTGGTCCAATGCGGATGTAACTTCGTCGCAGATAATAAATTTCGGCTCAGCAGCAAGCGCACGCGCAATACCAATCCGCTGCTTTTGCCCACCAGAAAGCTCGGATGGAAGGCGGTTGTAATACTCATCAGCTGGCAGCTCGATCTGCTCCATCAAGCTATCAACACGCTTGCGCAGCGCCGCACCGGTTAGACCGCTATAGAATTGCACAGGTCGGGCGATGATGTTTCCAACAGTCACCCGAGGGTTCAATGCCGTATCCGCCATCTGATAGATCATCTGAACTTGGCGCAGCTGATCCTTAGTTCTTTTTCGGTAATCAGCAGGCATAACTTCGCCACCGAAACTGATAAGACCCGCCTTGGGCGGCAAGAGGCCAGTAATACAACGCGCTGCCGTCGATTTGCCTGAACCAGACTCGCCAACAACAGCAACTGTTCGGCCCTGATGCATATCAAAGCTGACATCGTGCAGGACTGGTACTTTGCCATAGGCAGCATCAACATTCTGGATCGACACAACAGGCACAGCATTAGCAATCACAGGTGATTTCAACGGGCGTTCAAAACTGCGCACGGCCCACAATGATTTTGTGTATTCCTGCGTCGGAGCCGAAAGCATCGTGCGGGTATCTGCGGTTTCAACCTCATCGCCTTTCAACAAGACTTTGATACGGTCAGCCATCTGTGCCACGACCGCTAGGTCATGCGTAATGTAGATCGCGGCTGTATCATACTCTTCAACGATCTGACGGATCGCAGCCAGAACTTCGATCTGTGTGGTCACATCAAGTGCGGTTGTCGGTTCATCGAAAATAATCAGATCAGGGCGGCAAGACATTGCCATTGCCGTCATCGCACGCTGCAGCTGACCACCAGATACTTGGTGGGGATAGCGAAAACCGATATTATCCGGATCAGGCAGGCGCAGCTTTGCATAAAGCTCCATCCCATCTTTTTCGCTTTCTGCTTTGGTCATGACGCCGTGCTGTGTCGGCGCCTCAATATGCTGTTCAATAATCTTGTGGGCAGGGTTGAAGCTCGCGGCGGCAGACTGCGCAACATAAGCGATGCGCTTGCCCAACAAGCTGCGTTTAACCGCAGCCGACGCCGTTAAAAGGTCGATCCCATCAAACTCAACCGAGCCTTTTGAAATGCGCACACCATCGCGACAATAACCCATTGCAGCCAAACCAAGTGTTGATTTACCTGCGCCAGATTCACCAATCAGACCCAACACTTCACCCTTTTTTAGATCAAGGTCGACACCGTTGATAATCGGATTCCACGTTTCATCAGACTGACCTTCCAGCCAGAGATCGCGAACTTTAACGAGCAGGTCGGTCATTCTTTAAGCCCCGATGATTTATGCAGCATCCAGTCGACAACAAAGTTCACAGCAACTGTGAGCAGCGCAATCGCACCCGCAGCCAGCAGCGGCGTAACAGAGGCTTGCGGTGCAAACTGAGCGTAGTTGATGAAACCAGCAAGATCGCGGACCATTGTACCCCAATCCGCAAGCGGTGGCTGGATACCCACACCCAAGAATGACAATGATGCGATTGTAAGGAAGACAAAACAGAACCGCAGACCAAATTCAGCCAACAGCGGTGCAGTGGCATTCGGCAAAATCTCGCGGAACATCAGATAGGTCAGACCCTCACCACGCAGCTTTGCGGCTTCGATATAGTCCATGACCACAATGTTCTGACCGACTGCGCGGGCTAAACGGTAGACGCGCGTGCTATCGATCACAGCAATAATCACGATCATAAAAATCGTCAGCGGTATCCCAAGCGCAGTTGCCCAAACGCTCGCGATCGTCATCAACAAAAGCGCAAAGATCAGCGATGGGATAGCCATCAAGACATCTACCATCCGCGACAGAAGCTGGTCCAGCCAACCGCCAAACGTGGCTGCCAAGAACCCAAGCGTGCCGCCAATGAAAAACGCCAGAAGCGTCGTTACAAAAGCAATGCCAACGGTATTCTGCGCGCCGTATATCAGGCGGCTAAGAATATCGCGACCAATCTGATCAGTACCCAATGGATAATCTGGGTTGCCCCCCAGCGCCGGATCACCACCTGCTGTGATGTTCGCGGCAACGCCTTGCAGGATCTCATCCTGACCGTGCGGCGCGATAACGGCCGCAAAGATCGCGACCAAGATATAGATAATAATGATCATGATACCGAAAGACGCCGTCAAAGGCATCCCTCGGAACAGCTTTCTTGTCCATGCCGTTCCAACCGAGCGGCCAAGCAAGCGGAACACCCAAGCAGCAAGCGAAAACCCGATAAACCCGTGAATCGCAGCCCTTAGAAAGAAGAACTTGTTCGCAACCAGCGGATCGCCGCTGCGCGAAAGAACGTAACCCCACACAAGCAGCCCAAGGATCACAACACCCAGCACATAACCATAGGCAACACCGAATGGCATATCGCGAAAGAAAGGCTTATTGTCGGTCGCCTGCTGTCCAATCATGCGGAAAGCATAACCAATTGCGGCGATCACAATCAGCCAAACGGCTAGGTTCGGGAAAAAGCTCTCAAAGATCATTTTGGGTGCCTCAAACGTGGGTTGCTGAGGATCGAGAGCACATCAGCGGTCAAATTAAGCAAAATGTATGCAGCAGCAAAGATGAGGCAGCAGGCCTGCACAACGGGGATGTCTCGGATCTTAACACTGTCCACGAATAGCTGGCCAATGCCCGGATAAACGAACACCACTTCGACAACGACAACACCAGTGATGAGATAGGCAAGGTTCAACGCAATCACGTTGATGATCGGCGCCAACGCATTAGGAAGCGCATGCTTCACGATCACACGAATAGGCGACATGCCCTTAAGGCGTGCCATCTCAATGTATGGGCTCGCTAGCAGATTGATAATCGCCGCCCGTGTCATCCGCATCATATGTGCGGTCACAACCAACGTAAGCGTCAAGGCGGGCAGCAATGTCTTTTCAAGACGTTCACTAAACGGCATGCCATCATAGATATTCGATAGTGATGGCAGGATCGGGTTCAGCACGGCCAAAACAAGGATCAGGATATAAGCCATGAAAAACTCAGGGCTGGAAATGCTGGAAAGCGTTAGCACGTTTGCTGCGCGGTCAAATACTGTGTTGCGATATAGGGCCGCAAGAACACCCAAAGTAACCGCGATCGGCACCGCGATCATCGCGGTCACGCCAGCAAGGAACAACGTGTTGGCCAAACGAGGTGCAATTTGATCAACGACGGTAACATCGCCGGCACCACCCATGTTTGTCTGGAACATCAACTGCGCAAAACTTGTCCCAAGATCACCAGTCAACATTCCGCCAAGCCACCCAAGGTAGCGCACGACCGGACCTTGATCGAGACCAAGGTCTTCTCGGATGGATTTGACAGCCTCGGGGGTTGCCCCCTGCCCAAGAATGGATTGCGCAAAGTCACCCGGTAGCAAATTCACGGCGGTGAAAATTACGATCGAAACGATCAATAGCGTGATAACGCCCAGCGCAAGGCGTTGTAAAATAATCGTAAGGACATTGCCCAAAGTATCGGTTTCCCGTTCTAGTTAAACTTTAGCTTAAGCAATGTTGCGGGGCTGTAAACCCTAAAGGCCCAGATGTTCGCGACGCTCTGCCATCACATCCATACTCCGCACCAGCTCAGCACTGATGCCCGGCTCGGACAAAGCGTGGCCTGCACGCCCGATAATAACCAACTTACCTTTGGCCCATTTCTCTGACAACGCGTAGGCCGAAGCAGGCGGACAAATCATGTCGTATCTACCTTGCACAATGACACCAGGAATGTCGGCGATACGGTCCATTCTGTTTAAGATTTGCTGGTCTTCGCTTAGAAAACCAGCGTGCTGAAAATAGTGATTTTCAAGGCGCGCGAACGCGCGTGCATACTCGCCAGGGCTTTCGCCAGTCACGCCATCGCTGCCTATAGCGGCAAGCGCATTTTCCCATCCAGCCCAAGCACGCGCAAACTTGATTTCTGTTTGCAAATCACCGGAAAACAGACGCCGATGATAGGCTGCAATAAAATCATCGTGTTCTTCTTCTGGGATGATTTGCGCAAAACGCTTCCAAAGATCAGGCCAAAATTTCGAAGCACCGCCACCATAGAACCAATCAAGCTCTGGTTGGGTCATCAAAAACACACCGCGCAATGCCAAAGCAGCCGCTCGGTCCGGATGCTCTTGCGCATAAATTAGCGCGAGCGTTGCGCCCCAGCTCCCGCCGAAAACGATCCAACGATCAATGTCCAATATTTTGCGGATCTGTTCAATATCGGAAACCAAATGCCATGTCGTATTCGCCTCGACGCTGGCATGGGGTCGGGACCGTCCGCAGCCGCGCTGATCAAACAGGATAATGCGATATTGATTTGGATCAAAATAGCGCCGCATTGCAGGGCTGCAACCACCGCCTGGTCCACCGTGCAAGACCACAACAGGAATACCATTTGGGTTACCGCACTGTTCAAAATACACACTATGCCCGTCGCCTACATCCAGCATCCGCTGATCATAAGGATCGATTGGCGCATATAAATGCGTACCTGTGCGTTTTTGACCTAAGACCTTATCCATGTCGGTACTATATAGAGAGAAGAAACGGGAAACCATGCCCCGCCATAACAATTGGAATGCGCCATGAGCACCTTAGACACTAACACAGTCGATCCCGGCGAAATCGCCAAGTTTGAAGCGATGGCGGCTGAATGGTGGGATCTTGAAGGAAAGTTCAAACCGCTACACATGCTCAATCCTTGTCGTCTTGATTACATCACACGCCAAATCGCAGGAGAGTTCGGGCGTGACTTAGATGGAGCGCTACCTTTCAAGGGCCTGCGGATTCTGGACATTGGTTGTGGTGGTGGCTTGTTATGTGAACCAATGGCCCGCCTTGGTGCAGAGATTGTTGGCGCTGATGCTGCTGCGGGAAATATCCCTGTCGCCAAAGTCCATGCAGAGAAATCTGGTCTAGATATCGATTACCGCCACACAACAGCCGAGGATTTGGCTGCTGCTGGCGAGCAATTTGATGTCGTCCTAAATATGGAGGTTGTTGAGCACGTCGCTGATCCACTCGGCTATCTGACCGCCTGCCAACAACTGCTCAGATCAGGTGGATTGCACATCTGTTCAACGCTCAACCGGAACCCCAAAAGCTTTGCGATGGCAATTGTCGGCGCCGAGTGGGTAATGCGTTGGTTGCCCAAGGGAACACACGAATGGTCCAAATTCATTACTCCCGATGAACTGTTCGCCCTGCTTAGCAAATCGGGCATGAACCCAGTTGACCGCAAAGGTTTTCAATTCAATCCGATTTCGTGGGATTGGAAAATTTCAGACCGTGATCTGTCGTGCAACTATGTGACTGCTAGCTTAAAGCCCTAGCTATTGGCCTCGGCCAATTTCACACGCATTTCTCGCAGAACAGGTAGGCTTCCGCGAACCTTATCGACGCCAATTTCGCTCACGATACCTGCGATCAACGGCGCAATACCAGCAAGGGCTGCATCACGGGCTGCATGGCCAGATGGGCTAATTGTCACCCGTTTGCGTCGCGCATCATCCCAATCGGGACGGATGTGAATCCAACCCGCCCAATCAAGCTTGCCCAAAGTATTTGTCATCGCGCCGCGCGTAAGATGGAACGTCTTTGCTAACTCAGCTGGTGTACGTTCTGCACCGGAGTGCGCCAAATGATTAAGAACTGAGAAGTGGGATAGCTCCATCCCCTTTGGCAAAACCTTTGCCACACTGGCACGAGCAAGCTGATCCACAGCCAAAATCTCGCTGAACAAGGTCACTGCAAGATTTTGGGTTTGGTCATCCATCTAGGGTCCTGAATATTCTCGGTCATGTTGTAAGGCGGCAATTCGCTTGCGCGCATGTGACACTTCCGAGAGGTCAAGATCAACCATTGTGATTCCAGGTTGCTTGCCAGCATCAGCAATGACTTCCCCCCAAGGAGCCACAACAAGCGAATGACCGTGGGTTTGCCGCTTCATGCCTTTTGATGCTGCGTGCGTTCCAGTTTGCGCCGCAGCAAGTACAAAACTTCCCGTCTCAATCGCACGGGACCGCAAAAGCGTCTGCCAATGGGCTGCACCTGTCAAATATGAGAATGCAGCAGGAACCAGTATAATATCCGCGCCTGCCTGCGCTAGGTCGCGGTAGAGATAGGGAAACCGGACATCGTAGCAGATCGACAAGCCAATCTTTCCAAATGGCGTATCTACCAAGACAGCCCGCGTACCGGGACGATAGCCATCGCTTTCGCGGTACGTTTCTGTAGCGGATACATCGACATCGA
This sequence comes from Paracoccaceae bacterium, assembly GCA_034111185.1. Classification (GTDB taxonomy): domain Bacteria; phylum Pseudomonadota; class Alphaproteobacteria; order Rhodobacterales; family Rhodobacteraceae; genus Yoonia. The sequence goes on from JAWUXS010000104.1 coordinate 21,693, forward strand.
ACATATGGATCTTATCGTACCACGCAGCAATATCGCCCGTTGGGTTGATCATGAAAGACCGGTTGGCAAAGCGTCCAACGGGATCATCCGTCTTCAACGCCACCGAACCAATAGCAATCCAAACGCCCAGCGCTTCTGCCTCGGTTCGTATCGCAGCAAGGGTAATATCTTCTTCCTCGGGCTGTAAAACGGCCAACTGCTGAGAGCGGCTGGCCGAAACGCAATTTGTCACTTCGGGCGTCAGGATAAAATCAGCACCCTTTGCTGCCGCTTCTTTGATCAGCCGCAACGTCTCAGGCAGGTTCACAGCCGGATCATCGCAACTATTCAATTGAAGCAGTGCAATCTTCATGCGGCCAACATTGGATCGAGCTTCCCGCGCGACTGGAGGGCGTTCATCTCATCAAATCCACCAACATGTTTTCCACCAATGAAAATCTGCGGTACCGTACTGCGGCCATTCGCACGTTGGATCATTTCGGGGCGACGCCCAGGTTGAGCAAGAATGTTGATCGTCGTATAAGCAACGTTCTTGTTGTCCAACATGCGCTGGGCAGCATGACAATATGGGCAACCTGGCTTGATGTACATTTCAACGGTCTGCATGGGGCTTCGTCCTTTGTCTTTGGTTCAGACAGTATTTAGGTATCTTTGCCTACGCGCGCCAGTGTTGCAATTGACACATTTTTGGCACCGCCAGCATAGGCTGCCTCTGTAGCCACTGCGAGGGTTGCACCTGATGTCATGACATCATCAACCAACAGAACCGATCGATCCTGCATCAGACATCTCCGATTTTCATGCGGGATAATAGCGCCCGACAATGCCTCAAAACGCGCGTGCCTTGTGTGTCCCTCAAGCGGTTTTGTCCGGCGTGGTCGCTGCAATGCATCAACGCAAACCGTTTTGCCAGTTATATCGCCCAGTGCCTTTGCGAGTTCTGCAGCCTGATTGTAGCGCCGCCGTAAGAGGCGGCTCCAATGTAATGGGACTGGAATAATCAACGTTTCATCTGTGAGCAAATCAACAGCCGCTCTCGACATCCAAGCCGCCGCTGGCGCCGCCAGATCAAGCCGGTCACCATGCTTAAGCGCCAAGACAAGTCGCCGACCTACCCCACTATAGACCAATGCAGCACGCCCCCTGTTCCATGGTCGGGCGATCATCATGCAATCATCACATTGAACGATCTCGCCATCATCTTCGCCGTGCAAAGGCGTACCGCAAGTATCACAAGCCAAGCCACCGATGAACTGCGTTTCACGCCAGCAAGAACCGCACAGCCCACTTTCTATCTCGGTAAAGCTTTCACACGCGACACATTGCGCGGGATAAATCGCCCGAATGACACTTTGCAAGATCACTAGACCCTCCTACATGGGGTGGATGGAAACTTTGCCACAGATCACCGACCGCACCGCCCTGACCCGAAACCGGGCACGCCATCAATCCGGCGCGCTTTTCTTGCACGACACTGTCGCGGCTGAACTTCAGGAAAGGCTGACAGAGGTTAATAAAACATTTACCTCTATCGCGATTGTAACGGGCTTCCCCGATTTCTGGCAAAGCCAATTCCCAGACGCACATGTTGTCGAAGACGCAGAAACCCTCGACCTTGAGGCTGCGACGTATGACCTCGTTATTCATGCGATGGCACTGCACTGGGCAAACGATCCGGTTGGCCAGTTGGTTCAAAGCCGTCACGCGCTTAAACCTGACGGTCTATTTCTTGGTGCATGCTTTGGCGGCCAAACCCTGCACGAACTTCGCGCCGCGTTGGGCCAGGCCGAAATCCACGTGACTGGCGGCCTCTCACCTCGGATTGCACCAATGGGCGAAATTCGCGACCTAGGTGCTTTGTTGCAGCGTGCCGGTTTCGCGCTTCCTGTTGCTGATGGTACCGCCCTTACTGCATCATATGAAAACGCATTTCACCTTATGCATGACCTGCGTGCGATGGGTGAAACAAACGCATTAAAGATGCGACTTCGCAAACCAACAAAGCGCAATGTTTTAACCGAAGCTGCAGGCATTTACGCTACTGAGTTTGCAGATGAGACAGGGCGCATTCCTGCTACCTTTGAAATCATCACCCTTACCGGTTGGGCCCCTGATGAAAGCCAGCAAAAGCCTTTGCGTCCAGGTTCTGCAAAAACGCGCCTTGCAGATGCGTTGAACGTGCCAGAGGTTCCACTGGACAAGTCAAAAGATTGACGATGGGCCGAACAGGCTTAAATACCTAAATGAAATCGACGTAGCCAAGGGCATGATCATGACCGAAACCAAAGCCGTAGCCACCTGTCCTGTTCACGCAGCCCCTGACCACCCCAAAGTTGCGCCTGCGCGTGTCGGCATCTTGATCGCTAATTTGGGCACACCAGACTCAACCGATTATTGGTCCATGCGCCGCTACTTATCTGAATTTCTATCAGACAAGCGGGTCGTTGATTACTCGGCTTGGCTTTGGCAACCGCTTTTGCAGGGTATTATCCTGTCACGTCGCCCATTCAAATCGGGCGCAGCGTACAAATCAATCTGGAACGAAGAGGCAAACGAGAGCCCGCTTTTGACCATCACGAAACAACAAACTGCAGCGATCAAAGAAACAATGGCAGCACGCTATGGCGACGATGTCATTGTGGATTTCTGCATGCGTTACGGCAACCCATCGACCAAGTCTAAAGTCCGCGAGATGACTGAGGCTGGCTGTACTAAAATTCTATTTTTCCCGCTTTACCCGCATTACGCTGGCGCGACGTCAGCGTCAGCCAATGACCAATTCTTTCGCGCATTGATGGAAGAGAAATGGCAACCTGTTGCCCGCGTTGTTGCACCGTATTTTGAAGAGCCCGCATATATCGACGCATTAGCCCAATCGATCGAAACCGCATATGCTGCAATGGACGTGAAGCCAGACAAGTTGATCTGTTCATACCACGGCGTACCTGAACGCTACCTTCGCGAAGGTGACCCATATCATTGCCAGTGCCAAAAAACGACGCGCCTATTGAAGGAACGGCTTGGTTGGGAAGACACCCAAATTATGACAACGTTCCAATCAAAGTTCGGCCCCGAAGAATGGTTGAAGCCGTATACCGTCAAAGAGGTTGCGCGCCTTGCCAAAGAAGACGGCATCAAGAATATCGCTGTCTGCGCGCCTGCCTTCTCAGCCGATTGCATTGAAACGCTGGAAGAAATCAACGAAGAAATCAAAGAGAGCTTTGAAGAAGCAGGAGGCGAGCACTTTGCCTATATCCCTTGTCTTAACGATGATCCTGCCCATATCGCAGCTCTTTCAAGCATTATCGATCAGAACTTGTTGGGCTGGGTGAATACCTGATCACTCCCAACTCCAAACAGAAAAGGGCAGGTCTTTTGACCTGCCCTTTTTCGTAAAACCTTCTGAACAGGTTTGAATCTTAGACCAACATCACCTGCGTACCGGTACTGGTAAGGCTATAAAGCTCTGCAATATGCTCGTTATAAAGCCCGATGCAGCCGTTAGAAGACCGGCGACCGATCTTGCGCGTGTCATGTGTGCCGTGAATACGGTAATATTGCCAAGATAGATAAAGCGCGTGGCTACCAAGCGGATTGTCAGGGCCCGGCCCAATACGTGCAGGCCATTCGGGGTTACGCTCGCGCATTGCTGGGGTCGGTGACCAGCTTGGCCCTTCAACCTTGCGAATAACTTCTGTCCGACCGAGACGAGTAAGGTCTGCGGAAAGCGGAACAGATGTTGGATACAGTTTATAAGTGCCTTGATCCGCAGACCAGAAATGCAACGCTCGCGATTCAAGATCACAAAGAATTGCGCCGCCATCTAAGTTTGCAAAGTAAGGACGCCAGTCCAAAGCGCGAAAGCTTGCTACATTACGTGTCACACCAGAGCTGATATCGCGCTCAATCTCGGTTGTGCCTGTGGACTGAGCAATCGCGCCGGTTCCAGCAGCTGCTGCTGAGGCGGCGATAAACCCACGACGGGAGAACGTTTTCATCTGATCATTCATACTCTGCATCCTATGCTAGCTCTTACTGGCATTCGTTTTTATACTTAAGCAGCTATTTAGTGCTTGTGATGCAACGCGGCAATTCAAACATCTGTTATTTGGGCGTATAGCCGCTCAAGGATGTTTGAAGTGTGACGCTATTGCAGCTAAGACGGGTCAAATTATTTACGGATCTACCAATGTTGCGACGGAAAATCATTTTTGGACTGGCCGCCACTGGCCTTGTAGCCTGCGCACAGCCAACAGCACGTATCGGTCCAGACGGGCTTCCGCTGCCTCAGGTCTACGTTATTGGACCAAGCGATGTTGATGCAATTCAGTTCCGCATGGAAGAAAGCATTAATGCTTTGCGCCAAGCCGCTGGCGTTTCTGCGGTTACTCTTGATCCGCAACTTATCGCAGCAGCAGCGACGCACGCGCGCGACATGTCTGTCCAAAACCGTCCTTGGTTGTTTGGCTCTGATGGTTCGTCGCCTTTGGATCGCGCCCAGCGCTCTGGCTTTACTGGCCGCGTAATTGGCGAGAACATCTCAGAGTCGTACGAGACAGAGCTCGAGACATTGGCAGCGTGGATGCAACAGCAAGATACGCGATCTGTCATTCTCGATGCCGCCGCACGCCGGATCGGCTTTGCGTGGTATCAAGAACCAGCGGGTAAACTGTGGTGGACATTAAACGTTGGAACAGCACCGGGCCTTGCGCCAGCGCTCGCACCTGACATTCGCCCACTTGGCCTGCCAGTCGCCGGTTCATCGTTTCAGGGATAAATTGTGATCAACGTGCCTTGGGAAACCATCGCATAGATATCTTCCATTTCTTCGTTGGTCACAGCGATACAGCCCCACGTCCAATCCTTTTCACCTAGATAAACCCCAGGTGTTCCGTGGATAAATATATCTCCACCAGGGCTAAGGCCGTTGGCACGCGCATAGGCGCGGTCATTCGCGTTAGGATATGAAATGCCAAGCGATAGATGGAACCGACTATTCGGGTTCTTTCTATCGATATAGTAGGCGCCTTCAGGAGTTTTTCCATCACCTTCAAACTGCTTGTGCCCTGTTGGTGCAAAACCCAGTTCAAAGTTATACCGCTTAAGCAGCTTATCATTATTCAACAGCTGCAACACACCAAGCGATTTGAATACCTGAACCCGTGTTACAGGTGGGCCATCATATGTCTTGAATTTTGATGGCGTTGAGCAACCTGCGGCTAGCGCAACTGTACCCAAAAGCATTCCGCGTCTTGAAATCATCGAACCCGCCTAAATAATCGGTCTAAGCCAATTTTTCCAACCTTAGCGTGCGTTTCGCCAATTTTCCAGCCATTCAATCAATGGCACGCTCACACCCGCGTGAACTGACCAACAACTTCGACATGTGCAGACCAACGGAATTGGTCAACGACCTGCGCCCAATCAAGCGAATAACCACCCTTGATCAGACAAACCGCATCACGTGCGAACGTCACAGGGTTGCAAGACACCAATGCAATCTTGCCTATCTTTGATGCGGCAAGCGTTTGAATTTGCGCCTCTGCTCCCGCCCGCGGCGGGTCGATGACAGCTGCATCGTATTTTTCTAGTTCATCAGGCTCAAGCGGGCGGCGGAACAAGTCACGCACCTCGTTTGTCACAAGCTTAAGACCCTGCGCACCGCGCCAAGCTTTATCGAGTGAATTGATCATCTCGACTTCACCCTCAACCGCGTGGATCGTTGCGGTCTTTGCTAGTGGCAAGGCAAACGTTCCAACACCCGAGAATAGATCGACAATCTTATCTGCCTTTCCGCAAATCTCGGTCACTGCAGCAAGCAGTGCAGCCTCACCATCAACAGTTGCCTGCAAAAAAGCACCGGATGGTGGCACGACATTAGCAACGCCCATCTTTTGGACAGGCGGATTTATCGTCACGATAACATCGTCATTCCAACAAAGCCGCGCAACTTGATGTTGCTGCGCAAAACCTGCCAGCTCTACACGCAACTGCGATGTCAGCTCTTTGTCTGTCGTGACCAAAACGTCCGGCCCGCCAAGACTATCCGTGACCGTAAATGCAACCTCACCTTTGCGCGAACAAGCAAGCGGGATTAGCGCCTCAAGCGCTGGGAAAACGGCCCGCAATGCGGGCGTAAGAAGCTGACAATCAGGCACTGCAACAAGCGTATCTGATGCACGCGCATGAAAACCTAGCAGGACACCCTTTTTGGTACGACGCCCAGAAAGTTTCGCGCGGCGACGCGATTGCTCGGGTGACGTATAAAGAGGTCGAAAAACTGGATCTAAACCTTGCGCCGCAAGCGCGCGGCGGACGATCTCTTGCTTCCAGTCGGAAACGAATGCGTCAGTCGCGTGCTGCATAGAACAACCACCACAACTCTTGAAATGGCGGCAAGGCGCTGAAACGCGATCAGCCGAAGGCGTAACGATACGCACAGTCCCATCTTGCGCGACAGCGATCTCTTCACCAGGAAGCACGCGCGGCAACAGTGTCCGCCCATCGTCTACTTTACCCATCCCAAGGTGGGTTAGTCCTTCGATCATCGCCATATCTTATTCCACCGCGTCTTTTACATTGATGAAGCCACCTGACTGCCGGTTCCAATATCGCGCATAAAGCCCGTCTTGTTTCAGCAGTTCAGCATGCGTCCCTTGTTCAACTATACGCCCAGCGTCAAGCACTATGATCCGGTCCATCCGCGCCAAGGTCGACAAACGGTGCGCAATCGCGATGACCGTTTTCCCATCCATCACCGTTTCAAGCGCCGATTGAATGGCCGCTTCCACTTCAGAATCCAATGCAGACGTCGCTTCGTCTAGAACCAAAATCGGAGCGTCTTTCAGGATTGCACGGGCAATCGCGATCCGTTGGCGTTGCCCACCGGACAGTTTGACACCACGCTCGCCAAGGTAGGCATCATAGCCCATCCGGTCTTTGAAGTCCTTGAGGTCACCAATGAAGTCATGCGCCTCGGCTTGCTTTGCCGCTTCAATGACTTGGGTATCCGTCGCAGCGGGTGTGCCATAGCTGATGTTTTCGCGGGCCGAGCGATTGAACATCGCCGTCTCCTGCGTGACCATGCTGATCTGACGCCGCAGGCTTGTCTGCGTGATCAGGCGAATGTCCTGCCCATCAATCGTGACGTTACCTTTTTCGGGATCATAAAGCCGCAGTAGCAAAGCAACGAGCGTCGACTTACCCGCACCCGATGCACCTACGATACCCAACTTTTCACCACTATGAACTGTCAGGTCGACTTCGTTCAAACCACCCGGACCGCCGCCATAACTAAATGAAACTTGTGCAAGTTCGATCTGGCCGTCGGTTACATTCAAATCACTCGCGTCAGTTTGGTCGATCAACCGGTGCGATGGAGCCAATGTCCTAACGGCATCCTCAACCTCACCCACGTTTGAATACATGCCCATTAGCGTAAAGCTGACCCAACCCGTCATCTGCGCCAATCGCAGGCCAATTGTACCAGCAACCGCAATATCGCCTGCAGTCGCAGATCCGCGTGACCACAAAAGAAGCGTTACACCGACCAGCACCAACGGCAGTATCCCTGCAAGCGCCATCAGCCAGAACCGGAATGTCGCCGACACCCAGCCCCAAGCAACACCAGCAACGCGGAATTCTTCCATGGCCTCATTCGCGGCTTGATCCTCATGGACATCGTGGGCAAACAGCTTGACCGTCTTGATGTTCGTAACAGTGTCTACGACCTGCCCTGTCACCATCGCCCGCGTCGCTGCCCGCGCTATCGACGCTTTACGGATGCGCGGCATGAACACGCGAATGAACCCGATGTAGGCAACGATCCAAAGCGCGAGAAATAGCGCGGACCATCCATCCATCGTCATGACTAAAATTAATGAGCCAACAAGCGAAGCAAGCGCAAACATAATCGTGTGCACAAACTCAACGACTACATCCGTAAGGGCCCGTGCGGCCTGCATCTGTTTTGCTGCAATCCGGCCAGCAAAATCATCATCAAAGAACGTGACGGATTGACCGAGTGTATGCTTGTTCATCCGTGAAAGAATGAGCGTATAAATCTGTGGCGCCAAAACAACCGATTGCATCACACCAGAAAGACCCAGCCATGCAGGACGGAAAACAAGAAAAAAGATCAATATTCCGAGTATCAGGCCCACATTATCAGCAAAGAAACCTGCCGGAGAACCAGCCAAAGCTGCGTCAATGATCATCCCAAGTATCAGCGCAGACGCGACCTCAATTAGGCCAGAAACAATTGCCACAGCCGATCCCGCCGCGACTGGCAAAAAGCTGCCCTTTAGCGCCCAGCGCATAAATGCAGTAAGCGTCGTGGGCGGCGGGCCATCTGCAGGCTGAAACGGCTTAATCCACTGTGAAAAAATCATTCATCTTGCCCTAAAAAACCACCTGATTGTCGTGCCCAAAATCGCGCGTACTGCCCTTTGGCTGCAAGCAAACTGTCGTGTGTACCTTCTTCTATTACACGTCCTTGATCCATGACGATAATCCGATCCATTTGCGCGATGGTCGATAAACGGTGCGCAATAGCGACCACGGTCTTACCTTCCATCAATTGGTACAAAGTTTGCTGAATTGCAGCCTCTACCTCTGAATCAAGAGCTGACGTCGCCTCGTCAAGCAATAGGATTGGCGCGTCTTTTAGCATGACACGCGCAAGGGTGACCCGTTGACGTTGCCCACCCGAAAGCTTCACGCCTCGCTCGCCTACCTTCGCATCATAACCAGTACGACCTTCGCTATCCTCAAGATCAAGGATGAACTTATGCGCCTCGGCTTGCTTGGCGGCTGCGATCATCTGCTCTTCAGTCGCATCAGGCTTTCCATACAAAATATTCTCACGGACCGAGCGATGTAGCAGTGCACTCTCTTGTTGAACCATACCAATCGCAGCACGCAAACTGTCTTGCGTCACGCCTGAAATGTCCTGCCCATCAATCAATATCCGCCCACTTTCTGCATCGTAGAACCGTAGAAGAAGCTTCACGAGGGACGATTTTCCTGCCCCAGATTGACCGACGAGGCCAACTTTTTGTCCAGCGGGAATTTGCAAGGAAACAGAGTCTATTCCGCCTGAACTCCGTCCATAATGATGTGCTAACTGGTCAACCTCTATGGCGCCATTTTCAACAACCAATGGCTTTGCATTTGGCGCGTCCAGCAACGTCACTGGCTGAGCAATCGTTTGCATGCCCTCTTTCACAACGCCCAACTCTCGAAAGAAGCTCGAAACCGCCCACATAATCCAGCCCGACATGCCGTTCATACGTAATGTCAGGGCCGTCGCCGCGGCGACAACCCCAAGATCAGCAGCGCCTTTTGACCAAAGCCAAATACCGAATCCGACTACAGCCACAATCAGAAAACCATTCAAAATAGTCAGCACGACATCAAGCAGTGTATAAAGCCGCATCTCAGCTTGGAACGTCACACGTGCCTCTTCGATCACCTCTCTTGCGTATTCGATTTCGCGGTCGTGATGGGCAAACATCTTAACCGCGTGAATGTTCGTATAGCTATCGACGACACGTCCCGTCACGGCACTACGCGCATTCGAAGATGCCTCGGACGCGGGACCAATACGGCGAACAACCCAGCGCAAAAGGAAGGCATAGGGCACAAACCAAGCAAGCATAGGGATTATCAATCGTACGTCAGCATCACCAAGCAAGATCACAGCACCAATCAAATAGGCAATTGCGAATGTGATCGCATCGAATAGTTGAAACACCACTTCGCCCGCGGCTGGCGGTGTTTGCATAATCCGGTTCGCCAGACGTCCCGCGAAATCTTCTTCGAACCAACCAACTGATTGCCTTAAAACTTGACGGTGCGCACGCCAACGGACCAACGTTCCAAAATTCGGCAAGATCGCTTGATTCAGCAATGCCACCTGCGCCACCTGTATGAGGGGTCGCAATGTCAGCAGAAAAACCGCAACCAAGATCAGTTCAGTTCCACTGTTTTTCCACACGTCCGCAGGGGCATCAACGGCAAGAATATTGACCAAGCGCCCCATGTAGGACAGCAACCAAATCTCTACTCCAGCCGTTATGACGGATAGCACGCCTGTGACCCAGAACACGTTTTTGAACGGCCGTGCGTATTCACGCAGAAACGGCAAAACACGCTGTGGTGGTTGGTCGGTCTCCTGATACGGCGTATAGGGATCGACAAGATTTTCGAAATATCGAAACATCGTTGTCTGCCTTTGCGGTTAAGTCACTAGCTATAGATGGTGTGGTGCTAAAGGAAAACCAGCACCGAAAAGAACACAAGCGCCACGGCCATTATACGCAAAAAGATGCGCCATGCTGCAGGGTTCGTCAAAAGAAACGATAAAGCAGCACCAGCAGCAGTCCAAAAGAAGCACACAAAGAGATTGATGCCACTAAAGCTGAGCGCCAAAGCAGTCGCCTGATCGAACAATGTTTTGCCTTCAACGAAAGCCAATGCCGAAAGGGCAACAGCCCAAATCTTGGGGTTTATCCACTGAAACAAAACTGCCTCAACAAACGTAAAGGGCCTATCGCCCGCTTGGCATGCGCTGACCGACTTTGCCTGCCATAGACCCCAAGCCATCCATAGAATCCAAAAGAACGCTACGATCTTTAGTATGAGCGTTAGCGCTGGCTGCGCCTGAAGCAATGCACCGACACCCAGACCTGTAGTGCCTGCAATGACACCGACCCCAAGCGCGACGCCAACCACGTGCGGTACCGGTCTTCTGAAACCAAAACGTGCGCCCGAGGCCGTTAGTAGAATAACATTTGGTCCCGGCGAAAAAAGCCCGAAAAAGACAAATCCAAGAAGAGGTAGATACTCACTCAAGGAGTGCGTCCTTGGTCAAAGTGAAATCAGATGCGATCCACCGAACTTCTGCCTTTTTCAAAGCGGCACCTAACGCCGGACCTGTATAAGCTGGCATCAAGTCTGCAGCCTTAACAGGAAATACTTGTTCCGCAGCAAAACGGGCAAAATCTACCTGTTTGGCGTCGATTTCTTGCTGAAGTGATGCAGCCTCAACCGCCAAAGAATCGATCGCGACCTCTGCACCTTCACGGTAAGCGAGCGTTGCGTTTGGTTGACCCGAAGCAATTAAATCACGTCGCACTGCATCCGACTTAGACAGACGCAAGTTCGCGGCAACATCCATGCCACCTATTACAGCTAATCGACGAATTGCATCGGGGGCCAAACCGGCCAGCCCTTCTACGTGAACCAAAATTGCAAGCGCACCTGCATCAGCACCGGGGATCACTTGGGTTAACGCCCCACAAGACGCCATCGACGCGACTGCCGTCGATGGGTTCGGGGCAGACAAGAGCTTTAACATCTCCTGCCCTACCCGCTCTTTCGATAATTGCTGCAGACCTTCGATGTGCACGGCACACGCGGCGAGACCTTCAGCGTCGATCCCATCGTCTTGATTGCCATACCAAGCGTGGAACCGAAAAAATCGCAGGATACGCAAGTAGTCTTCTTTGATCCGCTGTTCGGCATCATCAATGAAACGGACCCTGCGATTGGCAAGATCAGACAATCCATCAAGCGGGTCTGCGATTACACCGTCTGAACCAGCATAAAGCGCATTCATTGTGAAATCGCGGCGACGTGCGTCGTCGATCATTTCATCTGCGAACGCCACAACAGCACGTCGTCCATCTGTTGCAATGTCACGGCGGAATGTCGTGACCTCGTAAGGTACACCGCCAGAAATAATTGTGATTGTACCGTGGTCGATCCCTGTTGGAATGGCTTTCAAACCAAACGCCGCAGCAAGCTGCATCACGACATCCGGCAGTGCGTTGGTCGACATATCAAGATCGGAAACAGGCGCACCAATCAGAGCATTGCGCACACAGCCCCCGACGAACCACGCCTCATACCCTGCATCAGCCAGCATACGGCAAACATCTTGCGATGCTTTGGACGTGAGCCACGATGCTGTAATTTGAGTCATCCGATCCTCTCGGCTAATGCGCGAAGGATACGTGCTGTAGCGCCCCAGATATAATAGGGGCCGAAAGGTGCCGTGTAATATTGACGTCTGCGCCCTTGCCAGCGACGGCCCTCAATTCGGAAATTGACAGGTTGTGTCACGTGGGCGAACGGAACCTCAAAGACTTCGCTCACTTCGCCGGCCTCTGGGACGGCGGCGAATTCTCCGTGGATCAGCGCAACTATTGGCGTAACCTGAAAACCTGTCACTGTTTCATGCGAAGGCAAACGCCCAAGCACTTCAACTTGATCAGTTGGCAATCCGATTTCCTCTTGTGCTTCGCGCAGCGCAGCAGCCTCAAGCGACGCATCGCCGTCATCCTGTTTCCCGCCAGCAAAGGCGATCTGTCCCGGATGATGTTTCAACTTAGCTGAACGCTGCGTCAGGATAAGCGCGCCAGTATCTGCGCGAAACGCGACAAGGACAGCGGCAGGTCGCAAAACACGACCCTCTGGCAAAACCATATCTTTATTCAGGTCAAAGTCAGATGAGGCATCGCCCGTTTGGGACAGTGCCTGCATCAATATTTCTTTGTAATCAGGCGTCATCGCCTTCGGCCTCAAACCCAAGCGATTTGGGTTCGAAAATATAGTGGGAGCCGCAGAATTGGCAATCAGCCGTCACTGTACCTTCATCCGTAGTCATAGTTGCTATGTCTTTGGCCGAATAGATTGACAGAGACTGACGTACCTTATCCTCTGAACACGTGCATCCAAAACGGATTTGGTTTGCGTCGAACACACGCGGTTCTTCTTCGTGGAACAATCGCACAAGCAGTTCTGTTGGTGAAACTGTAGGGCCGATTAATTCCATTTCTTCAACTGTGCCAAGCAAAGCAGATGCGCGTGTCCAGTTTTCGCCCTCATCTTCATCGAGAAAATCCATCGGATCAGTAAGCCCATCTTCTCTCAAAGGCTCTTCGCCGGATGGTGCGTCCACGATTGAAGACTTTGGCATGTGCTGCAACATCAGACCCCCAGCACGCCATTTCGGCTCTTCCCCTGGCATTTGGTTCTGGCCATAGGACAACGAGAATTTAGTTGGCAACTGTTCAGACTGGGCAAAGTATGTTTCGGCACAGGCGGCCAATGATCCACCCGCAATCGGCGTGATGCCCTGATATGGCGTCATGTCTTCCCCCTGATGGATCAGGATCGCAAAGTAGCCTTTACCAATCTGGGCAAAGCCTTCGCCATTCGGATCAATCCGCTCTTTGTCATAGCTGGCGTATGCACGGATGCGCGCTGGCTTTCCGTCATCGCCGGGCGCGTAGTAGTCAGTTGCAATGATCCGCGCAGCACCTTCGCCGCGTACTTGCAACGACAGCTTCCAGCGCAGCTTCATTGACTGACCGATCATTGCAGTGAGCAGTGCCATCTCAGCCACCAGTGCCTCGATGACAGGCGGGTAGTCGTGCTGCTTAAGCACCTCTTCGAGAACGCCATCCAAACGGGCCACGCGGCCACGGATATCAGAACGGTCAAGTTGAAACGGCAGGACGGTATCGTCCCAAGCAATTGCGCCTACAGTCATGGGCTTTCCTTACATGTCAGGAATTGGCATATCGCGGCTATATAGGCGCGGCAAGTCGCGCGTAAAAGGGGCAAGCTATGATCAAACGGTATGGCAACACACCAGTTCGCGGACAACGGTACCTTCAACGTGCCGGAGCGTACGCTATTTTGCCCCGCGACGGAGAGCTATTGCTAACCTATCAGGGCGCACCGCATTTCGAATTTCAGCTACCCGGTGGCGGCATTGATCCGGGCGAAAGCGCTATTCAGACGTTGCACCGCGAAGTGTTCGAGGAAACAGGTTGGCGCATCTCAGCACCGCGTAAAATCGGCGCGTTCCGGCGGTTTGTGTATATGCCTGACTATGACATGCACGCCGAGAAAATCTGCCACATCTACATCGCCCGCCCCGTCCTGCGCCTCGGCCCACCTGCGGAAGCTGGGCACGAAGCGGTTTGGATGGACCCAACGGTGGCATTGCCTTTGCTGGCGAACGATGGGGATGCTGCGTTTTTGCGGGCGCTTCTGTAGGATTGCCCGTTCACGGGCGGCATCGCTAAACTTGCCCTACCCCGTGAAAACCAGTATCGCGCCTTGGAACAATCATTGACACAAAGGCGCCGTGCACATGTCCGCACCCAAAAAAGTTGTCCTCGCCTATTCTGGTGGCCTCGACACGTCGATCATCCTCAAGTGGCTGCAAACCGAATATGGCTGTGAGGTCGTAACCTTTACTGCTGACCTTGGTCAGGGCGAAGAGCTCGAACCAGCCCGCGCTAAGGCCGAGATGATGGGCGCTTCAAAAATCTACATCGAAGACCTGCGCGAAGAGTTCGTGCGTGATTTTGTCTTCCCGATGTTCCGCGCAAATGCCCTTTACGAGGGCCTGTATCTGCTTGGCACTTCCATCGCCCGTCCGCTGATTTCCAAGCGTCTTGTTGAGATCGCAGCAGCCGAAGGTGCTGACGCGGTTTCCCACGGTGCGACTGGCAAGGGCAACGATCAGGTGCGTTTCGAATTGGCCGCCTATGCGCTGAACCCCGAGATCAAAGTGATTGCACCTTGGCGCGAGTGGGACCTGACAAGCCGGACGCGCCTCATCGAATTCGCAGAAAAGCATCAGATCCCTGTCGCCAAGGACAAGCGCGGCGATGCACCGTTTTCGGTTGATGCAAACCTTTTGCACACGTCGTCCGAGGGCAAGGTTCTTGAAGATCCTGCAATGGAAGCGCCGGAATACGTTTACCAGCGCACAGTTTCACCCGAGCAAGCCCCTGAAATGCCAGAAATGGTTGAGATCGGGTTTGAGCGCGGCGATGCAGTTTCCATTAACGGCGAGGCTATGTCGCCTGCAACGATCCTGACCAAGCTTAACGAGCTGGGCGGCAAGCACGGCGTTGGTCGTCTTGATCTGGTTGAGAACCGTTTTGTAGGCATGAAATCACGCGGCGTCTACGAGACACCCGGTGGAACTGTCCTTCTTGAGGCCCATCGCGGGATCGAACAGATCACACTGGATTCAGGTGCGGGCCATCTGAAAGACAGCATCATGCCACGCTACGCAGAGCTGATTTATAACGGCTTCTGGTTCTCACCAGAGCGCGAAATGATGCAAGCACTGATCGACAAAAGCCAAGAGCATGTGACGGGTACCGTCAGGATCAAGCTTTACAAAGGCTCGGCCACAACTGTTGCGCGCTGGTCGGATCATTCACTGTATTCCGAAGCGCATGTAACGTTTGAAGAAGATGCAGGCGCATACGATCAAACTGACGCGCAGGGCTTTATCCAGCTGAACGCATTGCGGTTAAAGCTGCTTGCGGCACGTGATCGTCGCACAAAGAGTTAATCCATGAGCTTTGCGGCGCGCCCAATGACAGGTGCTGATGTTATCCCCCTTGAGGGGGTAACAGTTCGCGAGGCTCAGGAAGACTTTGTTGCACCAAATATCGTAACGATCGCGCCAGCCCATTTTCGGGCTGGCGCACATGACTTTTGCCTCTGGGACGGGGGTCAGCGGGTTGGTTTACTAGCTCTTATTGATCTAGCTGAGTACGACAAACGCAAAGACGCTGACCATCCGAATGGTGTTTATGTCTGGCGTCTGCTGATTGGTTCAGACTTTCAAGGCAAGGGGTACGGTACGGCGAGCTGGCAATGGCTTTTGCAGAAACATGGGCCAGCGAACGCAACCGAACAGTCATGCAAGTTCATGCGGTTGATGCAAACACACCCGCAATCAAACTATACGAAACGTTAGGCTATGCATTAACAGGCGAACGAGATGGCGACGAAGTTCAGCTAGAGAAGCCGCTCTAGATTTTGTCGCTCGCCATCGTCTCGTAAAACGGCAAGCATTCACTCAACAGCTCTTGGTGATCTGGCACGTCAGGGATCGGACCCTCGGCTGCAGCGAATCCTGTGCTTTTATGAACGGCGTCATACCAATGCGATGCCCATACACCGTCGAATGATTTTGCGCCGGCAGGCCAGCTAAGCATCGCTGGATCAAAATCGATGCCAATGACATCACACAAGAGATTGAGCATGTCTTCTGGGTTCTCGCGAATATCCGCGCTGTCGATCACAATACCCCCAATCTGGCGGTAAAGATCAAGTTGCTGCTGAAACCCGATGTCTTCCATTGATATGCTCGCGCGCTTTTTTCCATAACTTGAGATCACGCGCGCTGGGTGCCGGATTAGATGCACGTTGATGCAGCCCTGCGCCCAATCGACAGGAATGCCGTCGATCATATGATGCGGCATGTGCTTCATATAGTAATTCGGTTTTTGATCAGGGATTTGTCCAATGCACTGCGCCGCGACCTTTGCAGGATCGCATTCATGCGCCGCCTTTATCTCTGCGCCCATCGGATGTTCAACGCCACTGACGTCAAGATAGGGCGCATAGAAAGGCTCGTCCCAAGCCGCAAAGTCAGCACGGTTTCCAAATGAATACATCATCGCCGTCGAAAGGTTCCGTGGGCCAGACCACATTGCTATGCGCATCTTGATATTCCTTTTGGTTTTAGCCGTGCACTAAATTTGCATAAAGTTCCCTAATGCGCTTCGTTACTGGCCCTAGCTCACCCGTGCCAATCTGTCGGCCATCCAATGAACCGACCGGCGTTTGTGCCCCAAAGGTACCCGTCATAAACGCTTCGTCCGCGCCGTAGGTATCGACCAAAGAATAGTTCCGTTCAAAAACAGGGATGTCATTAGCGCGACACAGATCGATGACCTTTTGTCGGGTAATTCCGTTCATGCAGTAATCGCCAGTACTGGTCCAAACCGCGCCTTTGCGGACGATGAAAAAGTTACAAGCATTCGTCGTGTTCACAAACCCATGCACATCGAGCATTAGCGCCTCGTCTGCGCCAGCCTTTTGGGCAGCGATGCAGGCAAGGATGCAATTCAGTTTTGAATGCGAATTTAGCTTGGGATCCTGTGTCATCGGCAACCCGCGCTGATGCGGGACAGTCGCCAAATTGATCGGTCGGCCCAGTGCCGGCTTGGAATGCTCCATGATAATCACGAATGTTGGGCCAGATTGCGACAACGATGGATGTTGGAAAGGGCGCACTTTTACACCGCGAGTTACCATCAAACGCGCATGCGCATCTGTTGTCATTTCATTGGCCTTTTGTGTCTCTAACAAGGCGGAATAGACCCCTTTTCGATCCATGCCTATATCAACATCAATGGCTTTCGCAGCCTCAAACAACCGATCAAGGTGTTCCTCTGCAAAGGTCCAAACACCGTCATGCAGACGCAGACCTTCCCAGACGCCATCCCCCAACATAAAACCGCTGTCATAGACGCTGACGACGGCCTCTGACTTTGGAACAATCCGGCCGTCAACGTAAATCAGAATATCCTCGTTGCGGGTATCTTCGGCAGCTTGGTGTGTGGTTTGGTGTTCGGTCATTTGGTCCTCCGTAATCACAGGCTAGGCCCCGAACGCAAATGTTCCAAGTGGTAAACAGCGCGTGAGGTCACGAGCCAACGCATTGTTCGACAGCTCAGTTTAGCGCAACATAATCCTACAAAGGAGAAGTCCAATGTCACTAAACGTTCAAAACACCAAAGCCGTTGTTCTGGCGCTTGCCATCATCGTTGGTTTTTCAATGCAGGTTAGCGAGAGCCATGCAGCTGCTACCGCAGAAACGCCGTCACTTCTGACAGATCAGGTATCACATCCGCCGTGCCATGGCGTGTAACCATTAGCGCCCCAGCTTTGGTCGCAAGCCCAATAGCCTGAGCCATCGGAAGGCCGCGGTCTAGACCAGCGAGTACATAGCCAGTGAATGTATCGCCTGCACCGGTCGTGTCGACGGGATCAACCAAGATCGCAGCAAAGTGTTCCTTACTGCCTCGGTGATACCAATCAGCACCGTCACCACCCAAGGTGACAATCACATCGATCACACCAAGATCATCTGGCCCTTGCCGTGTCGCCTGCTTAAGTTGGTCTGCTTCGACCGCATTAAGGATCAAAAAGTCGAGGTGCTCAAGAACAGCTTTCACCCGTTCTGGATCAAATGGTGCGGCTGCATAAGCGACCTTTAGCCCCATTTTTTTGGCAAGTGCCGCGCCGGTTCGTTGAAGGTTCGTTTCATTTTGTGTGACAAACCAATCCCCTGTCTCAGCCTCTGACAGGGCTTCTTGCAAAATTGCCTGCGGGATCTTCGCGTTCGCACCGGGGTGCAGAATGATTGCATTCTCTCCCTTCGGATCAACCGCAATAAGGGCCTGCGCTGATTCAGAATCCAAGACCGTAATATGCCGTGTATCGACACCATATTCGAGCAAACGTTCACGCATCCAAGCGCCGTCAAAACCGACGGCACCAATATGATTGATTGTCGCCGCTGCACGGGCCGCCGCAACAGACATATTCGCACCCTTCCCGCCCAAGAACACTTGGCGGTCAGTGGCTGCCAAGGTTTCACCCGGTGCGGGAATATGCGGGACGGAATAGACGTAATCAGCGTTTATAGATCCAAGATTCCAAATCGCCATTTACCCAACCTTACATGCTGCAATCACAGCCATGTTCAAAATGTCATTCACTGTAGATACCGTTGAACAAATTTGAACAGGCTTGCCAACACCCGAGAGGATCGGACCAATCACCGTAGCGCCTGCCATTTCCTGCATCAGTTTAACCGAAATTGAAGCTGAATGCCGCGCAGGAACGACCAAGACATTCGCCGGTCCAGTCAATCGTTGGAATGGGTATGCTTCTTGCGCCGCAATATTTAATGCCACGTCGACCGTCATCTCGCCCTCGTATTCAAAATCAACGCCGCGCTCATCAAGGACAGTTGGGGCGACATGCATCTTTTCTGCCCGCTCCGATATTGGATGACCAAAGGTCGAGAACGAAAGAAACGCAACCCGAGGTTCAAGACCAAGATCACGTGCAACAGCAGCGCCACGTTCAGCGATGTCCGCAAGGTCCTGCTCATCCGGCCATTCATGGACAAGCGTGTCCGAAATGAGAACGATCCGACCTTTGTGTAGAACGGCTGTCACTCCAACTGCACCATCATGGGGCTGGGCATCAAACACATGGTTGATAAGCTCGAGCACATGCGCTGATTTCCTTGTCGCGCCCGTAACCATTCCATCAGCGTGACCATGCGCAACCATCAACGCCGCAAATACATGGCGATCGCGGGCTGCAAGGCGGTGAACGTCTTGTGCGTCAAATCCTTTGCGCTGCAAGCGTTCGTATAGAAAGTCTTTATACGTGTCTAAATATGGTGTTTTTGCCGCATTCACGACCGTCAACTCACCTACAGCTTCGGCTAATCCCTCAGCTGTAAGCTTTGCCTGCACGTCCTCTTCACGCCCAACAACAAGAGCCTTACCTAAACCAGAGCGCTGATACAGCACTGCAGCCCGCAAGACACGCGGGTCATCGCCCTCAGCGAATACAACAGTTGATTGGTTCGCCCGTGCGCGTGCATTCAGGCTACGCAACATCGAAGCTGTTGGATCCATGCGGGATTTAAGAGATTGCTCGTAACCCTCCATGTCAACAATCGGACGACGCGCAACGCCAGTATCCATTCCCGCACGCGCAACAGCGGTAGGAATACGGTGAATAAGGCGCGGATCAAATGGCGTTGGGATGATATAATCACGACCAAACGTCAGTTTCTTACCGTATGCCATGGCGACTTCGTCAGGCACGTCTTCGCGGGCAAGATCAGCAAGCGCTTGGGCGCACGCGATCTTCATCTCGTCATTAATGGCACGTGCGTGAATGTCCAATGCGCCGCGGAACAGATACGGGAAGCCAAGCACATTGTTCACTTGGTTAGGATAGTCAGACCGACCAGTCGCGACGATCACGTCTTCGCGGATCGCATGGACCTCTTCGGGGGTAATCTCTGGATCAGGGTTTGCCATCGCAAAGATGACAGCGTTCTCTGCCATGGATGCGACCATGTCTTGGGTCACAGCACCTTTTGCAGACACGCCAAGAAAGACATCACATCCATCCATGGCTTCGGCCAATGTCCGCGTGTCTGTGTTAGCAGCATGAGCAGATTTCCATTGGTTCATACCTTCGGTTCGGCCCTGATAAATGACACCTTTTGTATCGCACATAATGCAATTGTCATGCCTTGCGCCCATGGACTTGAGCAACTCCAGACAGGCAATGCCCGCTGCACCCGCGCCGTTCAAAACGATCTTAACTTCGCCAATTTCTTTGCCTGAAATCTGCAAAGCGTTCAGCAGACCAGCCGCGCAAATAACCGCTGTCCCATGTTGGTCATCGTGAAAGACGGGGATATCCATCTCTTCTTTCAAGCGCTGCTCAATGATAAAGCACTCGGGCGCTTTGATATCTTCAAGATTGATGCCGCCAAACGTCGGACCCATCAAACGAACCGCGTTGCAGAACGCATCCGGATCCTCGGTATCCAATTCGATATCGATCGAGTTCACATCCGCGAACCGTTTAAACAGAACCGCCTTGCCCTCCATCACAGGCTTTGAGGCAAGCGCACCAAGATTTCCCAAACCAAGGACAGCCGTACCGTTCGATATCACAGCAACAAGATTGCCCTTATTGGTGTAGTCGTAAGCAGTCGCTGGGTTGGCCGCGATTTCTTCGCAAGGGATCGCAACACCCGGAGAGTACGCAAGCGATAGATCGCGCTGCGTCGTCATCGGAACGGTGGCTTGGATTTCCCACTTTCCAGGTGTGGGGTTTACGTGAAACGCAAGTGCATCTTCACGGGTCATTTTCGTCTTGGCCATTTCCGGTCCCTCCTCAGCGTCTGACCTTTGTAAGGTAATCTAGATCATGGGGGCAACGGTTTCGTTTCGGGGTTTCGTCGCTAACATAGGCACATTAGTGTTGCGTCGATTGATCCGGAGTGACCGATGACTGCAAAAGACGGCACAACGCCCATGATGGCGCAATATCTGGGGCTAAAAGCTGATTACCCCGACGCGCTTCTATTTTACCGTATGGGCGATTTTTACGAGATGTTCTTTGACGACGCCGTCGCCGCGTCTGAAGCATTGGACATTGCCCTGACAAAACGTGGGAAACACGACGGCGCAGACATTGCGATGTGCGGCGTTCCATACCACGCCGCCGAAGGTTATTTGCTTACGCTAATTCGCAAGGGCTTTCGCGTGGCTGTTTGTGAGCAGATGGAAAGCCCAGCTGAGGCAAAAAAGCGTGGCTACAAGTCAGTTGTTAAGCGCGACGTCGTGCGGCTGGTTACACCAGGTACATTGACCGAAGATTCACTACTCGATGCGCGACGTCACAACTTTTTGGCGGCCTATACCGTTGTCCGTGATGAAGGTGCTTTGGCTTGGGTAGACATCTCAACTGGGGCGTTTCACGTGATGTTATGTCCACGCGTAACGCTTGGGCCCGAGTTAGCCAGATTGACACCAAAGGAACTAGTCGTTGTTGACGGATCAGAGTCTGATTATGCAGAACTAGTATCTGAGTCAGGAACTGCGCTGTCTTCACTTGGGGGTGCCGCGTTTGATAGTACAGCTGGCGAAAAGCGTCTGTTGGAATTCTTCAAAATTGGATCATTGGACGCGTACGGAAACTTTAGCCGCGCCGAAATGTCCGCGATGTCTGCTGTCGTTGAGTATCTTGAGGTTACACAGAAGGGGAATCTCCCTTTGCTGCGTGCGCCGGTCCAAGAGGGTCAACGTGCAACGATGCAGATTGATGCAGCGACACGGCGCTCGCTTGAGTTGACGCACAGCATGAACGGTGGTCGCGCGGGCTCACTTTTACATGCTATCGATCGCACCGTGACCGCTGGCGGGGCGCGCCTACTTGAACGGCGACTTTCGTCGCCTTCATGCACGTTGTCTGCAATCCAAGAGCGGCAAGGCTGCGTCAGCTTTCTTACCAAAAACACACGGCTTACCGGTGATATCCGCGACCACCTTAAGGGTGTGCATGACTTAGACCGTGCGTTATCGCGTCTAGCACTTGGTCGTGGCGGCCCAAGGGACATGACCGCGATCCGCAATACCATCGGGCAGGCGGGGTTGCTGACCTCAAGCCTTACCATCGACTTGCCTCAAATGCTCGCGACAGCGCAACGCGGCCTTGTTGGTCACGATGATCTGCTGGGTCTTTTAGACGAGGCTTTGGTCGCCGAACCTCCGCTATTAGCGCGCGATGGTGGGTTCATTGCCCCCGGTTATGACGAAGAGCTCGACGAAGTTCGCAAGCTTCGGGACGAAGGACGTTCTGTTGTTGCGGCGATGCAGGCTGAATTTATTGAGCTGTCTGGTATCTCAACGTTGAAGATCAAGCACAACAATGTCCTTGGCTATTTTATTGAAACGACTGCCGCCCATGCCGAAAAAATGTTGGCGCCACCACTGAATGAAAAGTTTATCCATCGGCAAACGACGGCAAGCCAAGTCCGGTTCACTACAGTAGAGCTTTCCGAGATTGAAACACGTATCCTCAATGCTGGAGGGCGCGCGCTGGAGATTGAAAAGCGACTCTATTCAGGAATAACTGACGAAATCATCGCCAAAGCTGGCCCTTTGGGTGGGCTTGCACGGAGCTTGTCTGAATTTGATCTTGCCAGCGCTTTGGCGCATCTGGCAACGGCTGAAAACTGGACGAACCCAACGATGGATGACAGCCGTGCATTCAGTATCGAAGGTGGACGCCATCCTGTTGTTGAGGCTGCATTACAAGCCAGCGGCACGCCGTTTATTGCGAACGATTGTAATTTGTCCGATCAATCCATCTGGTTGCTAACCGGTCCGAACATGGCAGGTAAGTCGACCTTTTTGCGGCAGAATGCATTGGTCGCAGTTCTTGCGCAAATGGGCAGCTTTGTTCCAGCGAAGGCGGCACACATCGGTATCGTCAGTCAGATCTTTAGCCGCGTTGGCGCGTCTGATGACCTCGCACGGGGTCGGTCGACATTTATGGTAGAAATGGTTGAGACCGCAGCGATCCTAAACCAAGCTGATGACCGTGCGTTGGTGATCCTTGATGAAATTGGGCGCGGAACTGCAACCTACGATGGCCTATCAATTGCTTGGGCAACTCTGGAACATCTGCATGACGTAAATCGGTGCCGAGCGTTATTCGCAACGCATTATCACGAGATGTCAGGCCTTTCAGCAAAGCTAGACGGCGTCGATAACGCAACCGTCACGGTGAAAGAGTGGGAAGGCGATGTGATTTTCCTGCACGAGGTTCGCAAAGGAACGGCAGACCGTAGTTATGGCGTTCAAGTTGCGCGACTAGCCGGCTTACCTGAAAAGGTCGTTGCACGAGCAAAGGTTGTCTTGGAAGCTTTAGAAAAAGGCGAGCGGGAAGGCGGGACAAACCGCAAAGCCATTATTGATGACTTACCATTGTTCGCAGCAACACCCGCACCGTTAGCAGCGCCTGCAAAAACGTCTGATGTGGAAACGCGCCTAAAAGACGTTTTGCCAGATGAGCTATCACCGCGAGAAGCGCTTGCGTTGATATATGAGCTACGTGATCTGGCGGAAAAGGCGGGGGATTAACCCGCCTAATCTTTTATGATTTTGGTGTTGAAGACACACCAACTTGTGCTGCACGTAGCAGACGATCGTGCAGCAAGAATCCTTCGGCAGCGACCTGAATAATGTCTCCGGCTTTTGTACCTGGTACTGGCGCCTCGAACATTGCTTCGTGGAGCTTGGGGTCGAACCTGTCTCCAACCTCAGGCGTAATTGGGTCGATGCCGTGCTTTTTGAAGGTTGAAATCAATGCACGCATCGTCAGACCAACACCTTCGAGCAAAGCAGCGTTTGCCTCTCCTTCGGCGTCTTCGGTTGAGGCCAAAGCACGGCGCATGTTGTCGTAAACCGGCAAAAGATCGCGGGCTAGTTTTGAGCCGCCATAGTTCTCGGCTTCACGACGGTCACGATCACCACGCTTACGTGTGTTCTCTGCATCAGCCAAAGCGCGCATGAATTTATCACGGAACTCATCACGCTCTGCCTTAAGCGCTTCGACCTCTTCAAAGGCAGAAGCGTCAAAATCAAGCTCGTCGCCCTCGGCGGCAAGTTCATCAAGGCTCATTGGTTCAACGTTCTCGTCTGACATTCTTTAATCCTCTACGACCGGTCGTTAATCATCTTACCGACCAGCTGCGCTGTATAATTCACTATCGGAACAATCCGTCCATAATTGAGACGAGTCGGCCCAATGACACCCACGGCGCCAATGATCTTATGGTCGGCGTTCATATAGGGAGAAACCACCAAAGAGGAACCCGAAAGTGAGAATAATTTGTTCTCAGAGCCAATAAAAATGCGAACACCGTCTGCATCGTCAGTTAGTTCGAGAAAATCAGCAATATCTCGCTTGCGTTCGAGGTCGTCAAAGAGGGTTCTGATACGCTCTAGGTCGCCTTCATTCTCATGCTCAGACAGCAGGTTGCCCCGACCGCGCACAATAAGACGTTCGCTTTGCTCGCCTTCATTCTCCCACATGACCATGCCATTTTCGACAAGGTCTGCCGCAAGGCTGTCGATCTCTTGACGGCGGGCAACGATTTCACGGGCAATGACACTGCCCAACTGCGAAAGGGTATGACCCTCAGCAATAGCATTCAGAAAATTCGCAGCCTCGCGCATCGACGAAGCGGTTTGTCCAGCAGGAGGAGTAAAGACCCGATTTTCGACATGACCGTCACCGAAGACCAGCACGACCAATGCGCGATCACGCGCGAGCGACACAAAATCGATATGCCGGATCGGCGCTTCGTGCTTGGGCGTAAGCACAAGGCTCGCTCCGTGGGTGACACCCGACAATGCGGAACCCACGCGATCTAGCAAAGTTGTCACATCGCTTTGATCATCGCCAAGCGTACTTTCAATCTGCTTGCGATCTTCGCCAGACATATCACTAACCTCGAGGAGGCCATCAACGAACATGCGCAAGCCAAGCTGAGTAGGGACACGTCCAGCGCTGGCATGCGGGCTATCGAGCAAACCCAAATGCTCAAGATCTTGCATCACGTTGCGAATTGTTGCCGCAGAGACCTGTTCAGCCAATGTACGGGTTAACGTCCGCGAACCAACCGGATCACCAGTTTCAAGGTAACCTTCGACAACCTGACGAAACACCTCGCGTGAGCGGGCATTCATATCGTCTACATGAGGTGTTTTTCCGGTCATAAACTTCGTCCATTCGGGCAAAGGCCATTAAAGCGATCAGGGCCGTGGCGTCAATGAGACTTGGAATTTGACTTGGGTCGGCGTATCGACGACGTGCAACCGAACAGGAGATACCGATATGCGCCCATCTGGTCGTCAGACGAATGAAATGCGGAAAGTGACAATTGAAACCAATTTCACGCGCCACGCTGAAGGTTCCTGTTTAATCAAGTGCGGTGATACGCACGTCTTGTGTACCGCTTCGGTTGACGAAAAGGTTCCACCATTTATGCGCAATTCGGGCCTTGGTTGGGTCACAGCAGAGTACGGCATGCTTCCACGGGCAACGAACACACGAATGCGCCGCGAAGCGAAGAATGGCCAGTCTGGTCGTACACAAGAAATTCAACGCTTGATCGGTCGGTCGTTGAGGGCCGGTGTTGATCGCGTTGCTTTGGGCGAACGTCAAATCACGGTAGACTGCGATGTTCTGCAGGCCGATGGCGGAACGCGTTGCGCATCGATCACTGGCGGTTGGGTTGCATTGAAGCTGGCAGTTAATCAATTGATGAAAGCCGGATTGGTGACATCCGACCCACTTATCGACCCAGTTGCCGCAATTTCTTGCGGTATTTATGCGGGCCAAGAAGTTCTCGATCTGGATTACCCAGAAGACAGCGAAGCCGGCGTCGATGGAAACTTTGTTATGACAGGCGGCAAGTTGATTGAAGTTCAAATGAGTGCTGAAGGGTCTACCTATACCCGTGCACAAATGAACGGATTGCTGGACTTGGCAGAAAAGGGTGTATCCGAACTGATCGAAATCCAGAAGGGTGCAGTATCCTAATGCGTCGTTTTGAGGGGGATCAGCTTGTTGTTGCAACACACAACGAAGGTAAGCTTGAGGAGATGCGCGATCTTTTATCACCCTTCGGGATCACACTGACGTCGAATGCTGATCACAATCTACCCGAGCCGGAAGAAACAGAAACGACATTTGTAGGAAACGCGCGGATCAAGGCCCATGCGGCCGCAAAGGCAACAGGCCTACCAGCCCTCGCTGATGATAGCGGTATTGAGGTCGACGGTTTGGGCGGCGCGCCCGGTGTTTACACCGCAGATTGGTCTGAGACCCCGAACGGTCGCGATTTTGTGATGGCAATGGAACGGACTTGGGCAGAGCTCGAGAAAATTGATGCGCCGTTTCCACGTACCGCTCGTTTCTGCAGCACTTTGGTTCTAGCGTGGCCTGACGGACACGATGAAGTGTTTCCGGGCATAATGGACGGGCAGGTTGTTTGGCCGATGCGCGGCGACAATGGTCACGGCTATGACCCGATATTTCAGCCAAATGGTTTAGAAATCACTTGCGGTGAAATGGACCGTTGGGAAAAGAACAAAATCAGTCACAGGGCCGATGCATTTCGCAAGTTGGTAGCTGGCTGCTTTGCGTGAAGATTGGGAAAATGGCGGCTTTGGGCTTTATATCCATTGGCCATTTTGTCAGGCAAAGTGTCCGTACTGTGATTTCAACTCTCACGTCGTCGCCAATATTGACCAATCTGCATGGAAAGAAGCCTACCTAAGTGAAATCAGGCGCGTCGGCGCCAAGACCGAGGGCCGCATTTTACGATCTGTTTTCTTTGGTGGCGGCACGCCGAGCATGATGGACCCAGATCTTGTTGATGCCATCTTGCGTGAAGTTCGCGCAACTTGGGGCGCTTCCAATGATATTGAGATCACACTTGAAGCGAATCCAACGTCTGTCGAAGCTGGTCGCTTTGCTGGTTACCGCGAGGCTGGCGTAAATCGAGTGTCCATGGGCGTTCAGGCACTAAACGACACTGACCTCAAAGCGCTTGGCCGGTTACATACCGCTTCCGAAGCGATGCAAGCATTTGATGTAGCGCGTTCTGTCTTTGATCGCGTTAGTTTTGACCTGATTTATGCACGTCAGAACCAATCTGTTTCTGCATGGGAGTTGGAGTTAAAGCAGGCTCTAAACCTTGCAATAGACCATATTTCTTTGTACCAACTGACAATCGAAAATGGCACTGCTTTCGGGGACCGGTATGCAGCTGGAAAGCTGCGTGGCTTACCTGATGAAGACAACGCAACCGACATGTTCGAAGTTACCCAAGCACTTTGTGCCGATGCAGGTTTCAATGCGTATGAAGTTTCCAATCACGCTCTTGCGGGACAGGAAAGTCGACACAACAAAATCTACTGGCAATACGGAGACTACGTTGGGATCGGCCCGGGCGCACATGGTCGTATGACTTTGAACGGTCAGCGTTCTGCAACCGAGGCCCACATGGCGCCCGCAGTTTGGCTAAACTCGGTCAGGAAGTCAGGCTCGGGTGAATCCGGGCGGACTGCGCTTAGTCAGAACGAAGAAACCGCTGAATTTCTTTTGATGGGGCTTAGACTGACCGAAGGCGTTGCGCTAAGCCGGCTCAAGTCACTTTCAAACCAGAGTTATGATAGTAATATCAATGGTTTGGTTGAAATCGGGATGCTTGAAATTCAAGATGGTTTGCTACGGACGACCAAGGCTGGTCGTCCGGTTCTTAATGCGGTTTTACGTCAGCTTTTATCTGACTAAGTTCCCGACAGGGCTCGAAGAAGATCATCCAATTGTTCCAGTGAACGGTAATTTAAGGTAAGTCGCCCACCTTCGCCGCCTGCTTTGTGGTCAATGCTTACCTTCATGCCCAAATTTGCCGTCAATTCGTTTTCAATTTGGACCGTATCGGCATCCTTGGTAGGCGCAGCCACTGCATTTCGGGCAGGTGTAGCCGTCACGCGCGGTGATTTCGCAAGCTTCTCAGTATCTCGAACCGACAGGCCACGTTTAATAACGTCACGGGCGAGGGCGCTCGCATCAGGATGCCCAACTAGCGCGCGCGCATGACCGGCACTCAGTTCACCATCGGTGAGAAAACCTTGAACGTCATTTGGCAAGCTAAGGAGACGCAGCAAGTTTGCGATGTGACTACGGCTCTTACCTAGGGCTGTCGCCATCTGGTCTTGAGTATGACCAAACTTGTCCATCAGTTGACGGTAGCCTGCCGCTTCATCTACAGGATTAAGGTCAGAGCGTTGAATATTCTCAATAATGGCAACTTCGAGGACTTCTGTATCATTGAAATCTCGGACGAGAACTGGAACTTCGTGACGCTGGGCAATCTGTGAAGCACGCCAGCGACGCTCACCCGCGACAATCTCAAAGTGGCCATCTCTGTTTGGGGCCGGGCGCACGATCAGCGGCTGAATGACGCCCTTTTCCTTAATGGAAGCCGCCAGATCCGCTAGCGCATCCTCTGGAAAAGTACGGCGTGGTTGGTCAGGGTTAGGATGTATACGTTCAACCGGAACCATTTGGTCTGAACGCCGCGATCGATCACCGGCTTGGGCCTGTTCCTGTGGTATATCGGCCATCAATGCAGACAGTCCGCGGCCAAGTCCACGTGTTTTGTTGGGGCGGTCAGTCATGTCGTAACCCTTTGTTATTACGCAGTTTCTCTCAAAATTATCTCTTGTGCCAAAGCTTTGTAGGCAAAGCTACCTTTGGACAACGGATCGTAATGAAGCACAGGCAGTGCAAACGATGGAGCTTCACTTAACCGTACATTCCGCGGGATTACTGTTTTGAAAACAAGCTCACCCAGGTTTTCACGGGCATCTGCCTCAACCTGTTGAGACAAATTATTACGTTTATCGTACATAGTAAGCACGACACCCTCGATCCGTAGTTCAGGATTTGCGGTCTGCCGCACCTCACGCAATGTCAACATAAGCTGGGATAGACCTTCAAGAGCAAAAAACTCACTCTGAAGCGGAACCACAACGGAATGCGCGGATACCATCGCATTTACAGTCAATATATTGAGGGATGGTGGGCAATCAATCAATATGTAGTCAAAATCAAACGCATCCATAGATGTTTGGCGCAATGCATCATGCAACAGAAAGCTGCGCTTTTCGTTTGCCATAAGCTCCATATCTGCAGAACTTAGATCCGTCGTAGCAGGTACGATCAAAAGGTTATCAAAATTTGTATTCTGAATGGCCTCATCCAGCGACGCGTCGCCAGAAAGAAGCTCATATGTTGTCACCTTGCGACTATCTTGCTCAACTCCAAGACCTGTAGATGCATTACCTTGGGGATCAAGATCAATTACCAGAACCTTACGCCCACTGAGAGCCAGCGCGGCGCTTAGATTGATTGTTGTTGTAGTCTTACCCACACCGCCTTTTTGGTTGGCGACAGCGATAATTTTTGGCCCCTGTGACCTACTGAGATCAGACACTATCAATCCTATTCAATTTGATAATCCTAGCTTCATCATCAGTCATACTTGGGTAATCTTCGATTTCAAAGACCCATTCTTTACGGGATTGCTGAACCTCGTCAGACCACTTTCGCCCCTTATGAAGCAGCGCAACTCCTTCCGGTCGAAGGTGCCGCTGAAAGTGTGGCATCAATTCAGTAAGAGAAGATAGCGCGCGCGCCGACATAACATCTGCATTCTGAGGTAGGGCAACATCAATACGTTGCGCTAGCACAGTTACTTTAATTTCGAGTTCTCGCGCGGCCGTCCGCAAGAACGCACATTTGCGTTGGTCGCTTTCAATAAGTGTGAAACCAGCTTCAGGGTTAATGTCTTTCGACATCGCGGCCATAACAATACCGGGGAAGCCTCCGCCGCTCCCGATATCTACCCAGTTATTGAAGCTCGAGGGGGCAAATTGGAATATTTGCGCTGAATCTACTATGTGGCGGTCCCAAATACCCCCTACAGTGCTTGCTGAAACAAGATTGATTTTCCTTGTCCACTTTGTTGCAAGCGCTGCAAACAACTCGAGCCGCTCAATTGTTTCACGTGAAACATCTTGTCCTGCGATATTTTGTTGTGTCATGTTCCTGTAGCTGCCTGTTCTTTGTTCGTCTTTTTTAACCAACTAAGGAGCAACATGATCGCGGCGGGGGTCATCCCATCGATTCGCCCAGCTTGTGCCAGAGATTCCGGCTGAACCCTCGTTAGCTTCGCACCAAGCTCATTAGAAAGTCCAGGAATTCCAACGTATTGCATATCTCGGGGTATCTTAAGGTTCTCGTCACGCTCCATCGCGGCGATATCGCGAGCCTGCCGCGAAATATAGTTCGCATAAAGCGCGTCGCGCTTAACTTGATTTGCTATTTCATCTTTTATTTCAACTGGTTCAGGCAAGATCTGATTAAGCTTAGCCATATCAAAATCTGTCAATGACAACGCATCCAATGCAGTACGGCTCGGGCCATCTGCATTCAGGTTCGTACCAGTAGATGAAATGTCCCGCGCAGATAGCTTTATACTTCCAAGAACACGTCGCGCTGCGCTGATATCATTCATTTTTTCAGAGAACGCAGACCATCTATGGTCACCAACGCAATTCACACTACGACCAATTTCAGTCAATCGTTGATCAGCATTGTCAGCACGCAAAGAAAGACGGAACTCGGCACGTGATGTAAACATCCGGTACGGTTCGGTCACACCCCGTGTTACCAAGTCATCAATCATGACACCAATATATGAGCTGCGCCTGCTAAAATTATGCACCTCTTCATCCCTTGCGGCCCGTGCAGCATTCAATCCCGCAACAAGCCCCTGCGCGGCGGCCTCTTCATATCCTGTCGTTCCATTGATTTGACCTGCTAGATATAGACCAGGTACCGACCGAAGCTCCAATGATGGGCGCAGCGCACGTGGATCAACGTAGTCATATTCAATGGCGTAACCTGGTTGCAGAATAATCGCATTCTCAAGGCCGAATATCGAATGAACATAGTCATCCTGAACATCAACTGGGAGCGAGGTCGAAATCCCATTAGGGTAGACAGTATGATCGTCCGCGCCCTCGGGCTCTAGAAAGATCTGATGCGATGTCTTGTCCGCAAACCTAACGATCTTATCTTCGATCGAAGGGCAATAGCGGGGACCGACGCCATCGATGTGGCCACCGTACATAGCCGATCGTGCAAGATTTTCACGGATTATGTCGTGTGTCTGCTCATTTGTATGCGTGATCCCACAATCAACTTGTGGCGCCGTAATCCCCTTAGACATAAAGGAAAAAAGCGTTGGATCATCGTCACCCGGTTGCGACTCAAGCTTGTCCCAAGCAATTGTTCGGCCATCAAGGCGCGGCGGCGTGCCTGTCTTAAGCCGACCAAGCGGCAACTCAAACATATCAATGCGCTCGGCCAGCTTAATAGATGGCTTTTCGCCCATCCGCCCGCCAGGCTTGGCGACGTCACCAATATGAATGACCCCACGCAGAAACGTACCTGTTGTTAGGATAGTTGAGGGAGCACGAATCGTCGAGCCGTCATCAAGTTCAATTCCGACAACTGTGTCGCCCGACATAATGAAATCAGAGGCTTCTCCAACGATCACGTCAAGGTTTTCTTGTTTATTGGTCAGGTCCTGCATCGCCTTGCGGTAACGCGCCCTGTCAGCTTGTGCCCTTGGACCCTGAACAGCGGGGCCTTTTGTGCGATTCAGAAGACGAAATTGAATACCCGCTAGATCCGCGGCAACACCCATTACGCCATCCATTGCGTCAATTTCGCGAACAAGGTGACCTTTGCCCAACCCGCCAATAGCTGGGTTGCACGACATAACGCCAATTGATTCAGCCGTTAGTGTAACAAGTGCCGTCTTTGCACCAGTCCGCGCAGCCGCGTGCGCTGCTTCCGTGCCGGCGTGACCGCCGCCGATAACAATGACGTCAAAATGTTTCACGTGAAACAATCCTCACTTTCCGATGCAGAAGCTTAAGAAGATCTCATCCAATACATGCTCAACGTCCACGCGTCCAATCAAAGAATCTACCGCACTAACAGCACTGCGTAGCTCCTCGGCGATCAGATCCGTCATAGCATCTGGATCATTCAATTCAGCGCTTGCCACATCAAGGTATTCAACGGCGCGGGTCATGGCAAATCTATGTCGTTCCCTCATCGCAACGCCAGCCTGTCCAGCACGCGATGCGAGAATAGATGAAACCTTATGAATTAATTCGTCAACGCCTGCGCCCGTTATGCCAGAAACACCAAAACCATCAGCAGCATTTGTATCCGATTTTGCACGCACGATGATGTCTTCATCACCAAGATCTAGCTGAGGCAGCTCATCATGCTCCAACATATAGATACGTAGGTCAGCGGCTTTCGCACGTTCATGCGCACGTTCAACACCTATACGCTCTACAGGATCTGTTGTTTTGCGTAGTCCCGCAGTGTCCAAGAAGGTTACCGCCAAGCCGCGCAAGTCCATACGTACCTCAATAACATCGCGCGTGGTGCCAGCTATATCTGATGTAATCGCCGCTTCACGACCGGCAAGTCGGTTTAACAGAGTCGATTTTCCAACGTTTGGCGCACCTAGAATTGCAACTTCAAAACCTGATCGAATCCGCTCTGCAATCAGAACACCCCGAGACTCAGCGTCCATCTCAGCGCGAACAGCAGCCATCAAATCTAAAACTTCGGGCGAAACATCAACTGGAACTTCTTCGTCAGCAAAGTCGATTGTTGCTTCAATCAACGCTGCAGCACGAATGAGCTTAACGCGCCATCCATCTGCCTTCTTACCAAGGTCACCGGAAAGAACGCGCAATGCTTGACGTCGTTGGCTTTCAGTCTCTGCATCGATCAAATCGGCAAGCCCTTCGACTTGCGCCAAATCGAGCTTACCATTCTCAAGGGCCCGGCGCGTAAACTCGCCTGCTTCTGCATGACGAAGCCCATGGACGTCACCTAGGGCGCGCAGAACCGCAGCGACGACCGCAATACTCCCATGCAAATGGAGTTCGACAACCTCTTCGCCCGTAAAGCTTTGGCCGGATGCAAAACGCAACACCAACGCTTCATCCAGCACGACGTCTTCTGAATCGCTCAGTTCGCGCACTCCACGTTTTTCGGGAACATCGCAGAAATTTGCAGTAGCAGAGACCGCAAGCGGTCCCGAAATTCGCACGATAGCGACGCCTGCGCGTCCCTGTGCTGTAGCCAAGGCAAAAATAGTATCCATCATACTAACCCATTGTTAGTAAACAATAAGTTACGTGTTCATTGAGTCGAAGAAATCTTCATTCGTCTTAGTCTGCTTCAGTTTCCCAATCAGGAATTCGATAGCATCTGTAGTCCCCATTGGGTTCAGGATGCGGCGCAGAACATAAGTCTTTGTTAGGTCGACCTTATTAACAAGCAGCTCTTCCTTACGTGTACCGGACTTGATGATGTCCATCGCAGGGAAGACGCGCTTATCTGCAATCTTACGATCTAGAACGATTTCGCTGTTACCCGTACCTTTGAATTCTTCAAAGATAACTTCGTCCATGCGTGAACCTGTATCAATCAATGCTGTTGCAATAATTGTAAGCGAACCACCTTCTTCGATATTACGTGCAGCACCAAAGAAGCGTTTAGGACGCTGCAGCGCATTTGCATCAACACCACCTGTCAGAACTTTACCGGACGACGGCACAGTAGTGTTAAACGCACGACCTAGGCGCGTGATCGAGTCCAGCAAAATAACGACGTCGCGTTTATGCTCAACAAGTCGCTTAGCCTTCTCGATGACCATTTCTGAAACCGCGACGTGACGCGTTGCCGGCTCATCGAATGTTGAAGACACAACTTCGCCCTTAACAGAGCGCTGCATGTCAGTAACTTCCTCAGGGCGTTCGTCGATCAAAAGAACGATCAAATAGCACTCAGGATGGTTCTTTTCGATGCTGTTCGCAATATTCTGCAAAAGTACCGTTTTACCAGTCCGAGGAGGCGCTACGATCAACGAACGCTGGCCTTTACCGATAGGTGCCACAAGATCGATGATCCGGGCAGAACGGTCTTTTGAATTATTCTCAGCCTTAACTTCCATGTTCAGCCGCTCATCAGGATAAAGCGGTGTCAGGTTGTCGAAGGCGACTTTGTGCTTAGCCTTTTCAGGGTCTTCAAAATTAATGCTCTCAACAGAAGTCAGCGCAAAGTAGCGCTCATTATCCGTAGGATCTTTCATCACGCCCTGCACCGTATCGCCCGTACGCAAAGAATGCATACGGATCATGTCAGGTGATACATAGATATCATCAGGCCCCGGCAGGTAGTTGGCACCAGGCGAACGCAAGAAACCGAAACCATCTTGCAGAACTTCAAGCACACCATCACCACCGATGACCCATTCTTCGTCAGCCCGCTCACGCAGGATCGCGAACATCATATCGCCTTTGCGCATAGTTGAAGCGTTTTCGATCTCAAGCTCTTCAGCGAGGGACAAAAGATCCTTAGGGCTTTGAGCCTTCAGGTCAGCAAGATTCAGGCGATGTGTCATACAAATATCCATCACGCATGCAAAATGCTGCGTGTCGTTACAAGGTGATCATAGAAAAAGCCGGAATCCCGAATGGGCGACTGAAACACTATTTATGCCGCGTGTCTTAGAAAGTCAACGTAACCCTTAAAACGGACGCACAACGACCATCACAACAATTATGAGCATCAGCACCGTCGGAACCTCGTTAGCAAGCCTGTACGTCCGCCCAGAGCGTGTATTAGTCCCTTGTGCAAAATCTTTCCGCCGTCCGGCTAGCCACATATGGGCCACCGTCATCCCGATCACTGCAAAAAGCTTGACCCAAGACCAAACAGAACCCCAATCAAATGCGCCCATTCCAATCATGATCAACCCACAAAGCCACGACACAATCATCGCTGGGTTCATAATAAGACGCAGCAGTTTTGCTTCCATCACTTGAAACGTTTGATCAAGCTCTGAACCAACCGCAGCACGTTCAGCATGATACACAAACAATCTAGGCAGATAGAACATACCAGCCATCCACGACATGACAGCCGCGATATGCAGTGCCTTGATCCAAGGGTATAGTATATTTAAGAATTCCATGCCGTCCCCTTCTCATATTTTTTTCTTCTCTAAATAATATCTTAAAGAGAGAAGAGATGATGTAGTTGATAGTGTGCCGATTTTCTGTGGCTTATTTTTTCATCCCCAATGTTATCCCAAAGGGAAAAGATGGGGACCCACAAAAGAAATTTATTTGGGCAGAATTAAGGCAATGATTACAACACGCTTACGCGGGCCTAAATCTCCGAAATTCCTCATACGCAACATTGACACTCATCCAGAGCAGATTCTTCCACACCCTCAACTTATCCTTTCCCACCGTGGACGAAACGCCTTGGATCTTCGCATAAGTCTTAACTTATCCTTAAGGACTCGCTGAACCTTACAATCCAGTTAGTTTTCCCTCTGCCTCACACCGGATTTTTCCACTAGGTTATACACATGACAGATCAGATCATTCTTGCTTCCGGTTCCGAAATCCGCGCTCAGCTTTTGCAAAATGCAGGCGTGGAGTTCACAACCGTTGTTGCGCGTATCGACGAAGAAATGATACGCCAGTCCCTTACCGCCGAAGAGGCGAGCCCCCGTGATATCGCCGATACCCTCGCCGAGATGAAGGCCCAAAAAGTCGCATCAAAACATCCCGAAGCGTTGGTTATCGGTTGCGATCAAATTCTTTCGTTTGAGAATGCGTGCCTTGCAAAGCCAAAATCCCCAGAAGATGCGATCGCACAGTTGAAAGCGATGCGGGGCAAACGCCATCAGCTTCTCTCTGCTGCGGTAATATACGGAGAGGGCAAGCCACTCTGGCGTCATGTTGGCGTTGTTCGTCTACATATGCGCGATGTCTCTGATGCGTATATTGCTGCGTATGTAGCACGCAATTGGGAAAGCATTCAGCATTCCGTAGGAGCCTATAAGTTAGAAGAAGAGGGCGTTCGTCTTTTCACTCGGATAGAAGGCGACTATTTCAATGTTCTTGGTCTACCGTTACTAGACCTTCTGTCTTATCTCACTTTGCGCGGGACACTGCCCTCATGACGACACACAACATACCTTTGGCTGGCGTGATTGGTAATCCAATCGCTCACTCACGATCACCTCGATTGCATCGGCATTGGCTTCGCAAGCACGGTCTTTTGGGAGAGTACATTCCGCTGCACGTCCAAGAAGACAATCTTGAGACCGTTGTACGTACATTGCCTAAGATGGGTTTTGTTGGCGCGAACGTTACCGTGCCTCATAAGGTTGACGTTCTGGGTCTAGCTGAT
Organism: Paracoccaceae bacterium; assembly: GCA_034111185.1. Taxonomy (GTDB): domain Bacteria; phylum Pseudomonadota; class Alphaproteobacteria; order Rhodobacterales; family Rhodobacteraceae; genus Yoonia. The sequence goes on from JAWUXS010000104.1 coordinate 58,086, forward strand.
CAAGTTAGTGACCGCGCGACGCTGATTGGTGCCGCAAACACGTTGATCTTTAAGGGCGATGGAAAGCTTTATGCCGATAATACCGACGGCTACGGCTTTATGGCAAACCTAAAACAGGGCGCGCCAAGCTGGAACCCAAAGGCTGGTCCAGCTACCGTTTTCGGGGCAGGTGGTGCCGCCCGTGCTGTTATTGTTGCCTTGGCAGATGCCGGCGTACCCGAGATATTTCTCGCTAACCGAACCCGACCAAAGGCCGAAGCACTGCGCGCTGAGTTTGGCGCACGTATCACGGTTGTTGACTGGGTTCAGGCTGGCAATGTCTTAGAAGATTCAACGACAGTGATAAACACCACGTCGCTTGGTATGCAGGGCCAACCTGATCTGCGTGTCCCACTTGATGGCCTTCGCCCCGGAACGGTTGTGAATGATATTGTTTATACGCCACTTGAAACAACGCTTTTGAAAACAGCAGCACAAATGGGATGCATCACAGTTGATGGCCTTGGCATGCTCTTGCATCAAGGTGTCCCCGGGTTTGAGCGTTGGTTTGGAATTCGGCCAGAAGTTGATGATGCAACGCGGGCAGCGGTGATCTGATGCAGTATCTTCTTGGATTAACTGGTTCAATCGGGATGGGAAAGTCCACGACAGCTGCAATGTTTCGTGATGAAGGTATTCCTGTTTGGGATGCTGATGCAGCTGTTCATCGGCTCTATTCCCCAAATGGCGCAGCTGTTCCGCTTTTTGCGGCCCAATTCCCCGAAGTTGTCGTGAAAGGTGCCGTAAGTCGCGAGGCTTTGAATAAACTTATCTCTGCAAACCCCACGGTCTTGAAAAATATTGAACAGATAGTGCATCCGCTTGTTGCCGAGGATCGCAAGATCTTTGCTGCAGAAAATCCGGATCAAATAATACTCTTTGATATGCCTCTTTTGTTCGAAATTGGTGCAGATACTTGGATGGACGCGGTGGTGGTTGTGTCATGCCCTGAAGATGTTCAACGGGATCGCGTGCTGGCACGTCCCGGCATGACAAAAGCGCAATTCGAATTGATACTGTCCAAACAGCTGCCTGATGCTAACAAGCGTATGCTGGCCGACCATGTGATTGAAACTGTCAGCTTAGACGCGACCCGAGAGGCCGTTCAAAAGCTCATAATAAATCTGAGGGAACAACATGGCTGAACGTGAAATTGTCCTCGACACCGAGACCACTGGCTTTGAGCCGAATGAAGGTGACCGCATCGTTGAGATAGGCGCAATTGAACTGATTGGGCATGTGCCAACAGGCCGGACCTATCATCAATATATTAACCCTCAGCGATCAATGCCTGCTGGTGCGTTTGGTGTTCACGGGATTGGCCCCGATCTGCTTGAGCCGCCGAAAAAGCCCGAACCGGGACAGGTGATCCTGAAGGATAAGCCTCTATTTGCGGATGTAGCCCAAGCCTTTATCGACTTCATTGGGGATGCAAAGCTTGTGATCCATAATGCTGCGTTTGATATGAAATTCTTGAACGCTGAGCTTGGATGGGTAAACCGTCCGTTATTGCCGATGACACAATCTCTGGACACCCTCGCGATCGCGCGGCGTAGGTTCCCAGGATCGCCAGCATCTTTGGATGCGCTTTGCCGCCGGTTTGGTATCGATAATTCAAACCGCACACTGCACGGCGCTTTGCTTGACAGTGAAATTCTAGCGGAAGTCTATCTTGAGCTTATCGGCGGTCGTCAGCCAGATTTTGGTTTGGCGACAGAGACAAAGAAATCAGAAGCTTTGTCTGATGGAGGGCAATGGCGCGCATCGCCGCGTCCGACCCCGCTAGCTGATCGCATAACAGCCGAGGAAACCGCCGCCCATGCAGGTTTCGTAGAACGCTTGGGCGACGATTCAGTTTGGAAAAAATTTAGTTAAGCGTTGGGGCTTCTTCGCCTGCAGCTTTCTGTGCTTCTACCCGACGCGCAATCTCTGAGCGGTAAAGCGCGAGGAAATCGATTGTCTCGAGGTTGAGCGGTGGAAAGCCACCGTCGCGTGTCACATCGCTGACGATGCGCCGGACAAACGGGAACGTAAGACGCGGGCATTCGATCATCAGATACGGGTGCAGTTGATCCTCTGGAATACCAGAAATTGCAAAGATGCCTGCATAATCCAACTCAAGAACGAACAGCGGGTTGCCGCCTTCTTTTGATGTGCTCGTGATGTTCAGCTTGGTGATGACCTCGAATTGGCCCTCTGTCTTGCGCTTGCGGGCATCAAGGTTCACCTGAACTTTGATTTCTGGCGTCGTGTCGCCAGATGCACCTTTTTGGGCGAGAATGTTCTCAAAAGACATGTCGCGAATATACTGGGCCAGCACTTGGCTCTTGATTTGGGCTTGCGCCTGCGCGCCGTTGTCTTCTGGGGTATCAGCCATTTTAAGATTGCTCCGAGATCATATGCGTTAAATTAAGTCGGGCCGTACCTAGCAGGCAGGCGCAGAACCCTCAATCCTTGTAATGCGGACGGCGACCTATTGTTCAGTCCAACCAGATGGGCGTTCTGTTCGATCCTTTGAGGGTGAAACTTCTTCGAACTCCCCATCGATCACGCGATCTTGTGGTCCGCGTGGTTGCTGCGGTTGTTGTTGGCCCGACCCAGCACCCATTGCAAAGCCTTGAACATTCACACGGCCACGTGCGTAGCGGTAAACAGCAGACCGAACGGGTGGTAAAAGAAGCGCAAAACCAACAGCATCGGTGAAAAACCCCGGTGTCAAAAGCAATGCACCCGCGAAAAGGATCATTGCACCGTTTGCCAATGGTTCCGTTGGATCTTGCAATTCTGAGAACGAATTTCGCAAGTTCATCAATGCCATGGCCCCTTGCGTGCGAACCAGCCAAGTTCCGACAACGGCCGTAACAAGTACAATGGCGAGTGTCGGCCAGAGGCCAATTGCCCCGCCAACCTGAATAAACAGCCCGATTTCAATCAAAGGCACAGCGATAAACGCAAAGAGCAGCCACATATTGGCACCTTTCTATAGTTTTCGGGCCAATGGTGGACTTGGCCCCTATGCCACCCTACATAAGGATGGTGACAAGACGTTTCCATGCCCGTCGCTTTATGAGGTACTAATGAACTCTCCGATTATCCAGCTTTTGGTTCTTGCGGCAATTGCCGTTTTCTTGATTATGCGTCTTCGTGGTGTCTTGGGAACCCGAGAGGGTTTTGAAAAGCCGCCTATCGCTGCATCCACAGCATCACGCCGTCGCGACGACTTTGAAGTGATCGAAGGTGGCCCAGATCATGACATCATCGATAACGTTCCTGAGCACAGCCCGTCTGCCAATGCTTTGGCATCGATGAAGCGGGTCGACAATTCATTCCACGTTGGTGAGTTTCTTGGTGGTGCCAAGGGCGCATATGAAATGATCCTGATGGCCTTCGAAAATGGTGACCTTTCCGACGTGACACCGTTTATCTCGGAAGATGTGTTTGAAGCGTTCTCAGCTGTTATTGATGATCGCGAGGCGCAAAAGCTGACAGTTGAAGCGAACTTTATGGGCGTAAGCGATTTGACCCTACAGGACGCTACGTTCGATGACGCCACAAATGAGGCCGAAATCGCAGTCCGCTTTAAAGGTGAGATGACATATATTGTCCGTGACGCAGGTGGTGATGTGGTCGAAGGTAGCGATACAGAGATCAAGCGCCAAAAAGATGTCTGGACCTTTGCACGCGTCATGGGGACAAATGATCCTAACTGGCGGCTTGTTGCCACGGACGCATGATCCGGGCCGGGCTTGTCAGCCTTTTAATCGGGACGGCGAGCGCGGGACCTGTTTTGGCTGAACTAACTTACACGATGCTCCAGTTCGATGATCTGGATGGTTGGGCCGCTGATGATCATCAGGCGGCCCTGACTACGTTCCTAAACACGTGTGGCGATCTAAGAGAACCTGAGTGGGAGAACTTGTGCGCTTTGGCCCGATCAGCGCCGAATGCCCGAGACTTCTTTGAACTCTTCTTTCAGCCTGTGCTGATGGAAGACGGCAAGGACATGCTTTTCACAGGGTATTTCGAACCTGAATTGCGCGGTGCCCTGACCCAAGGCGGCGACTACCAGCATCCGATCTACAAACTTCCTGATGATGTCGTTCCTGGTCGGTCCTATCTGACCCGACGCGAAATTCAGGAAACAGGGGCGTTGGCCGATAAAGGCCTTGAGATAGCTTGGTTAGCTGATCCGGTTGATCTGTTCTTTTTGCAAGTCCAAGGCTCGGGTCGCGTTCGTCTACCAAGTGGTCAGATGATCCGCGTTGGTTATGGCGGTAAGAATGGCCGCAATTATTCGTCGGTCGGCCAAGAGCTGATTCGCCGCGGAACATTTGAAGCGCATCAGGTTTCAGCGGATGTCATCCGATCCTATGTAGCCGCTAACCCCGAAGAGGGACGAGAACTTTTGTGGATTAACGACAGCTATGTGTTTTTCCGTGAAGTGAGTGAGGTTCCCGCAGATAAGGGGCCGTTGGGCGCGATGAACCGGTCAATAACCGAGATGCGATCAGTCGCGGTTGATCCGTCAATTGTTCGTCTTGGAGCACCTGTTTGGATTGAAAAAGAAGGTGCTGAGCCGCTAAATAGATTGATGATTGCACAAGATACCGGATCAGCGATCAAGGGTGCGCAGCGTGCTGATATCTTTTTCGGTACAGGTACAAGCGCGGGACGCACTGCTGGACGGATCAGAGACAGCGGTCGTATTGTAGTGCTGTTGCCAATTCAAACCGCGTTCGCAAAACTTCCTGAAACCTTTGATGGCATTACTGTCGATAGCGAAGAATAATGCGCAAACCACGGCATCTTTCGCCCGAAGAGCGGGCATTGTGGGACGTTGTCGCAAACCGGATGACTCCGCTTGATCCCAAAAAACCAGAGAGCGCATCAATCGTTGCTCCAACCAAACCACCATCTAAAAATAAACTGTTAGGCGAACCAACAGACCCATTCCCAGATTTCCGTGTGGGCGAGCGCGCTCATGGCTCAAGGTCCAATGATCTTCTTTCGCCGCTTGGGCAAAGGCTAGCGACAGCGCCTGTTCAGATGGACCACAAGTCTTACGGCAAGATGACACGCGGTAAAATCAAACCCGAAGGCCGCATAGATCTGCACGGAATGACAATCTCTGAGGCCCATCCTGAGCTAGTCGGATTTATTCTAAATTCATATGATGCAGGCAAACGTCTTGTCCTTGTGATTACAGGAAAAGGCAAAGACCGCGATGATTTTGATCCAATGCCTATGCGCAGGGGGGTCTTACGCCATCAGGTGCCTCAGTGGCTTGGGCTGGCGCCACTGAAATCAGTAATTTTGCAGGTAACACCTGCCCACCTGCGCCATGGTGGTAATGGGGCGTATTACGTTTATCTACGTCGTGGTCGCTAAGGCGCGCTTTGCTGCTGCCACAGGGTAAAGCAACATGATCGTCACCAAAACAAATGCTGCGGCGTAACCAAGCATTTGCTGTTCATAACCAACACCAATATCTATCAACCAGCCGCTTAGTCCGGGACCAATAGCAGATCCAAGTACCATCAACGCAGTAACCGCAGCTTTGATCGATCCAAGGTTTCTAGTTCCGTAAAACTCTGCCCAACACGCATTGAGTAATGTGGCCTGCCCACCACCTGATATGCCCATCAGGATTACAGCCAATGCTGTCCACCAAAGGCTGGGTGCATACCAATGCAAGATGAACGCGAGGACATAGGGGATGAGGTAGAAAGGAAGCAGCCTAATTGCGCCCAATTTATCAATTGCCCATCCGAATATGATCGTTGAAAGGGCAAGCGTGGCGGTCCCTAGTGGGAAAACGGCAACAAGGGACAAGTGGCTCCAGCCTTTTACTTCGGCAAAGTGAACTTGGTGAAACCAGAACGCGGTACCAAAGCCAGAAACAGACATGACCGCAGGCGCCATCATCCAAAAGATTGGATTCCGCAAAACATCTGCGCGTGTCCAATGTTTCCCACCAAGGCCCGTTGATTGATCTTCTTCCGCGGCTGATTGCGGGGTCCGTTCTAGCCGTAACAGCGCCCGCAAGACAGGGATCATGAGCAGCACGAAAATAGCAAAAAAGATCCAAAGCGTGCGCCAGTCAATCATCGATTTTAGCCAAACCATGATCAACGGCATGGTTGCCTCGCCTACCATGAACCCAAGCGCAGCAACGGCCAGTGCACGCCCGCGCGTGGCAACGAACCAGCGCGACATTGCCACAACAGCCACATGAGATGTCATTCCCTGTCCAGTGAAGCGCAGCGCAAAGATCACAGCGACCAACAGCATTGCCGACGTGTTTATTGCCATAGCGGTACAAGCCAAAGCGAGTAGAATGAGTACCGCTATCCCCAAACTACGAACGCGGAATCGATCCGCCAATCCGCCCGCAAACACCATGCAAAACGCAGATGCACCGGTGCCGATCATATAGATAAAGCCCCAGTCGCCGTTGCTTAGGCCGAATTCAGATCTAATCTCGCCGCCGAATATCGCGATGAAATAAGTTTGACCAAACGAGGATAGAAACGACAACAGGGCCCCAGTCGCAAGAAAAGGGGCGTTGGCGCGAATGAATGCGATGTAACCAGTGTTCATATTGCTACTGTTGGGCCTTCCGTTTGGAAAGCGAAAGACCCAATAGCAGTTGAATTCAAAATTTCGTGGACCCGCTAGAGTACGTAACGACTAACGTCAGTCGAGCGGCTGAGTTCACCAAGGTGCTTTTCTACAAATTCCGCATCCACGCTGATATCTTCGCCGCCGCGATCTGGCGCATTGAAAGACAGGTCTTCAAACACGCGCTCCATTACGGTGTACAAACGACGGGCACCGATATTCTCGACAGCTTCATTCACTTCAGCGGCAATCTTGGCCAGCGCTGCAATGCCGTCGTCAGTAAAGTCGACCATCACCTCTTCGGTTTTCATTAACGCGGTGTACTGACGGGTCAGCGCATTGTCTGTCTCAGTCAGAATACGAACAAAATCTTCTTCGGTAAGCGCGCGCAGTTCAACCCGAATAGGTAAACGACCCTGAAGCTCAGGGAGCAGGTCAGATGGTTTAGCTACATGAAACGCACCAGAGGCGATGAACAAGATATGATCTGTCTTGATTGGGCCGTGCTTGGTTGAAACAGTGGTGCCTTCGATCAAAGGAAGCAGGTCTCGCTGCACACCTTCACGAGAAACATCAGCTCCACGAGCGTCAGAACGGGCGCATACCTTATCTATCTCGTCAAGGAAAACGATGCCTGACTGTTCAACAGCTTCAAGCGCGGCTTTGGTCACTGTCTCATCATCAAGGAGTTTGTCCGCTTCGTCTGCGACCAGCGTCTCATAGCTTTCGGCGACAGTCATGCGTTTCTTAACCGTTCGGTTCATTCCCATTTTACCAAAAATGTCACCAAGGTTCATACCGCCAGGCATCCCACCAGGTTGGCCAGGGATTTCAAAGCCGCCCATTGGATTAGATGCATCCGCCAGCTCAAGCTCTATGATGGTGTCGTCCAGATCGCCAGCTTTCAGCTTTTTGCGAAACATATCACGGGTACCTTCGCGGGCATCTTCACCAGCAACGGCTGTAACGACGCGCTCTTCTGCCGCCTGTCGCGCCTTCGCCTTTACGTCTTCTCGCATATGCTCGCGGGTATCGAGGATCGCTGTATCCACAAGATCGCGAATGATCTGCTCTACGTCGCGACCGACGTAGCCGACTTCAGTAAATTTGGTCGCCTCGACTTTAATAAAAGGCGCGCGGGCAAGCTTCGCTAAACGTCGCGAGATTTCAGTCTTACCTACGCCGGTGGGTCCGATCATCAAGATATTCTTTGGGTAAACTTCATCACGCAAATCATCGCCAAGCTGCTTGCGCCGCCACCGGTTGCGCAACGCCACAGCGACAGCGCGCTTTGCGTCATTCTGGCCAATGATAAAACGGTCGAGTTCCGAAACGATTTCGCGCGGGGTCAGGTCAGTCATATCAGGTCTTTCATACGGAAGGAGGTAGGCGGTGAAGTGGGACGAAACGTGGCATTATGCCAAGCAATTTGGCACGGATCTTTTCCCAGAATGCCCCAAGAAGCAGAAGGATGATGCCAAGCGTAAGGATCGTAGCAGCCGCACCGTCACCGTCAAACACTGTCGCAGCAAGAGCGACGATATAACCAATGGCGGCGATCAAGAATGACCTGCGGTCGATAACGATCGCAACAACGGCAAACAAGGCGAGGAAAGCAAGCAATGTCATGTTGGCCGCGTTCGTATCTTGATCAAGCAATGACAAAGCTACAGTATTCACGAGGGCAGGGGCCGCAACCACATGAAGCCAGAACCCATTGGCAGATCTGCGGGTCACGCGGTGCGGGTCTGACATGTCAAAGGCCATAGCAACGGCAAAAACTGCCATGCCAACTACCAGTGTAATCCATGCAAATGGGCCACCTGCGGAAAAGAGAAACAGATCAGATGGGCTTTGCGGTGTGCCGCTGCTGTTCGCTGCAACAAGAACCGCAACGATGAACACGCCAACGGCAATCATAGCCATTGCAAAAGGCACGCGGAACCTGAACCAATAAACAAAGACCGCAAGCGTTCCTAAGATGAAAGGAAAAGGCAGGCTTCCGTAATCCTCTTGGGCGACCATAAATGGCTCTGCGAAATAGAGGGTCAAACTGAGGGCTGCGTTGATCGCAAACAAGATCGATAGTGCGATAGCAGGTGCCACCATCCGACGACGGCGTACGAAATATTCCGACAAAAGCCAGAGGGCGGCGGCGCCAGATAGCCCAAACCCAATGGCTGCCTGCTGTGGGTTCGTGATGTCACCAGCATACGAAAACGCGCTTACACCAGACCAGCCAGCGGCAAGAATAAGCAATCCGATGACGATAAAAATCTCGTTGAACCCTTTGAAAAGCTCGAATGGTTCGTCACCAGGGGCAAGGTTTTCACGTGCGCCACGTCTGCTATCAGCAAGCGAAGCAAGCGACGCTGCTTGTGCTTCGGTAACGATACCGGCACCTACGGCGGCCTTTAGGTCATTGCGTTCAATCATGCTGCATTCCTTTGCTTGCCTCTACTTATGGTTTCTGACGCCCAAGTCCAAGGGATGCCGTTTCGGCGGGATTATGACTAAGATATCACAAAGCCGTGGGCGCAGTAGCGCTGAGGGCTACTCATCGATAGCTTCTTTTCAAATGAAACTTACTTCGGAGCACCAAAATGGATCGCCGTTCTTTTCTAGCCGCAGCTTTGGCAACAACAGCAATGCCGGCTTTCGCAGGTGGCCACGGCCGACTGTTCGCATTCACTGGTATTAATAACCACACGGTTACAGGCACAGCCGAAATCGTTGGCACAACTGTTCATTTGTTAGAAGACTTCCGGTTTGATGGTGCGCCTGATCCAAAAATCGCACTTGGCAAAGATGGTACATATGACCCTGCTACGCTTTCAGGGCCGCTGACAAACTTCTCAGGTGCATCCAGTTTTGAACTGCCGGACGGCGTTAACCCTGATGACTATAACGAGGTCTGGGTCTGGTGTGAGCGCTTTAACGTTGGTCTTGCGACCGCTTCAGCCAGCTAATCCGACTGCAAAGATTCCGACCTGCCGCGCCGATAAGGTGCGGCGGGTCTTTTTATGCCTTGATTGTTTCGACCGTCAGTTTTCCGTTCGTGTAAACACAGATGTCTGACGCAATCGCCATTGCCTTACGCGCAATCTCTTCTGCTGACGCATCACTGTCCATCAGCGCCCGACCAGCGGCCAAGGCAAAGTTTCCGCCTGATCCAATAGCAGTCACATCGTGTTCAGGCTCAAGAACATCACCCGCGCCCGTGATAACAAAAAGATCTGACCCATCGCTGACAATCAACATAGCCTCTAGCTTTTGAAGGTACTTATCGGTGCGCCAATCTTTGGCAAGCTCGACAGAGGCGCGTGCCAATTGACCGGGCGTTGCTTCGAGCTTTTTCTCAAGACGTTCAAGCAAGGTGAACGCATCCGCAGTTGAACCAGCGAACCCTGCGATCACATCAGTACCACCGGGGGATAAGCGGCGTACCTTGCGGGCTGTGCCTTTGATCACTGTCTGTCCAAGACTGACCTGCCCGTCGCCTGCAATGACCACTTCGCCACCTTTACGCACACCGATGATCGTTGTGCCGTGCCAGCCTGGAAACTCTTCTTTCGCCATGATGCGGGTCCTTTATGGTTTGTGCCTATATGGCGGCTAGGGTGTGATCAGACAAGGTTTACGCACCAAAAGCAAAAAGGGCGCCCCGTAGGACGCCCTTTCAAAAAATTGGAAACAGTCTGCTTAGATTGACTCTTTGATCCAGCTTTCAAGCGCAGCTTTTGGCGCAGCACCAGTTTTGTTGGAAACAACTTCACCGTCCTTGAACAGGAACAGCGCGGGAATACCGCGTACACCCATTTGACCTGGTGAATTTGGATTTTCGTCAACGTTAACCTTAACGATCTTCACTTTGCCTTCCATTTCGGCGGAAAGCTCCTCGAGTGAGGGACCGATCTGTTTGCAAGGACCACACCATTCCGCCCAAAAATCCACAACAACTGGGATATCTGACTGGCGCACCTCGGCGTCGAATGTAGCATCTGTGACTGCGACTGTGGCCATTGTGGCTCTCCTCATAAATCTGTGTCGTTGATGAACCTATGAAACCGCACGGGAATGTTCAAGGAGGCGTCACGCGTCCGAGAGCAGCTGAAACAAGTGGTGTCGGGATTTGCATCAAAGTTGCGGTTTCAGTCCACAAAACTGCCATCTCAATCTGGTGATTCGGATATATTTGTAACAACGCTGCGTGATATGCACCGAGCTGACGTAAAACACCTTCTGGTGTTTCGTCCGCAGTATCAGGAACAAGGCGGTTAGTTTTGTAATCCACTGCCAATACCTGACCCTCAGTTACCAACAAGCGGTCAATGGTGCCGTGAATGCGGGCACCGATATCAAGATCGGCAGTAACGCCGACCTCGACTAGAGCATTATGCGCAAAGATATGGCTAAGATGGTCCGCCTTAAGCAAGTCGCAGACCTGCCCGACAAGATCCTGATCGGCAAAGTCGTCGTATGATGCGATTAAAAGAGCTCCAATTTCAGCCCGTTGTTCGGCAGATAGCTGTGGTAGATGCTCAAGCAACAAATGCACCTGCGTCCCGCGTGATTTAGCATCTTCTTCGTTGTCGCCACCCGGATCACCGGGGATGATTTTCGCACCTTTGAGATTTGAAGGTGACAATGTCTTGCTCGCCACGATGGGCTGAAGCGGGGCAAAGGTTGGCATGGCAGGTTTCGTGACTACTTTATCAGGGATCGAAACGAATGTCGGACCTTCCCAATCCAGATGCGTAACGCGCCGCACAGTCATATCACCAACAACAGCATTGGCGTCACCAGCTTGCATCATTCCGTCCGAGACGATGTTATACCAACTATCGTCACCTTCGCCGATCTTGCCAGCGGCACCTACGATCAGCCACTTCTCAGCACGGGTCATAGCGACGTATAGCAATCGCATCCGTTCCTTCGCCTGCTTGGCGACAATTGCCTCGCGCAATTCTTCCATTGCAAGTGGTGACGCGTCCTTTTTCACCTTCCACACAACTTGGTCGTCAGCAGGGAAAAGTTCAGACTTGGCCTGATTGTCGCGTTGGGCGGCGTCAGGCAAGAACACGATTGGCGCCTCGAGACCCTTTGCTCCGTGCACAGTCATAACACGAATTCGGTCGCCCTGACTGTCCATCTGGCGTTTAATCTCGACGTCGTCGGTTTCCATCCATGATAAAAAGCCAGTCAAGCTAGGCACGGCTGTACTTTCATACGACAACGCCTGAGAAAGAAGTGCGTCGATCCCATCTTCGGCCTCGGCACCGAGGCGAGCAAGCAATTTGCGGCGCCCGTCATGGCGAGTTAAAATGCGTTCAATTAAATCATAAGGGCGCAGAAAGTCGGCCTGATTGCGCAGATCTCTTAAGACAGAAAGTGTGTCTTCGTGGGTATTTGAATCGCGCAAAGCGGGCCAAAGGTAGCCGCGTTTCGGGCGGTGATGCGCGAGGGTGAAAAGCTGCTGTTCAGACCAGCCAAAAAGCGGCGATTTTAGCGCAGAGGCAAGCGACAAATCATCCTCAGGCAATGCCAAGAAAGCGAGAACAGCAGTCAAGTCTTTGACAGCAAGTTCTGCACCTAACCGTAACCTGTCCGCGCCGGCGATCTTAAGGCCTGCAGCCTTACAAGCACGGATGATTTCTGAGAACAGATCAGATCTACGCTGAACAAGGATCAGCACGTCACCTTCGGTAATCCTACGTCGTTCAAAACCACCAGTGTTCCCTACTTCCACTGGAAGGGTTTCATGTGTGATCATGCGTTTGATTTCGTCAGCGACGCGGTTCGCCATTTGCACGGTAACATGCGCGTCCGACATATGATCAACTGGCTTTGTCCAATCGAGAGTATCGTCGGACTTTTCGTCCTCGATCAGCGGCCAAAGATCAACACGGCCAGGCATTTGGTCTTTGAAAGCAGAGTGGAACACTCGCTTATCTAGCCCATCTGCCCGTTCATTAATAAAGGTGCTATCCACCACGCGCAAAATTGCCTGCGAAGACCGGAATGAAAAATCCAGTGACCGATCCCACAGCTTTTGCCCTGACTGATCAAGACCATCTGCAAAGTGGTGCTTCATTTGATCAAACGCTTCTGGGTCCGCGCCTTGAAACGAATAGATCGACTGCTTCTTATCACCAACAACAAAGATCGTCCGTTTGCGATCAGGGTCAGCACCTTCGCCAGCGGTGAATTCTTGGGTTAACTGCTCGATCACGGTCCATTGCACGGGCGAGGTATCTTGCGCTTCGTCGACCAATACGTGATCGATGCCGCCGTCTAACCGGAATAGAACCCACTGCGCCAAAGCGCGATCAGTTAGCAATCCACGAGTCTTTCGGATCAAATCATCGAAATCCAGCGCACCGGCGGCCAATTTGCGGGCCTCATATGCGGGGATGAATGCTGTCGCAAAGGCATAAAGCGCTTCGGTCTTCTCAGCGGCATCCATTGCCCAAAGATGCGACTTGGCAGCAGCGATGCGGTCCATCCAATCATGCACCTCGTCCGCGATATGAGCCATCGCCTCGACGGCCTTTTTGTGATTGCTTTGTGGGAAATTCACCGACTTTGAGCGGGCTGAGTTTGCATAAAGAAATAGACCAAAAAGAGTGTCTAACGTTGACCATTCGGGCGAATTGAGGTCGAGTGACTTTAGCGTGGTAGCAAGTTTCTGATAGGTAGCAGATTGGTCTGCAAAAGCCTCAACAATGTCACTCACAATGCCAGCCTCACCACCCTGAAATGCGAGGGTCAGTGCATCGTTGCGGCTTGCGTTCGCTGGCAGGTCGAGAGACGCAAAAATATCTGATTTGCTGATCTGTCTCTCGAACGCATCGCGCTTGCCTGCAATTTCGGCAGTAAGCCGCGATAAATCATCGCCAGTATAGTAGCGAAGCAGTCCGTGAACGACATCTGGGTATGTTTCCAGCAACCCGTCCATAACTTCGCCGCGCAAAAGCTCTGATTGTCGATCTTCCATCTCACGGAATTGTGGACTGACCCCAGCCTCGAGAGGGAAGCGGCGCAAAACACCAGAGCAGAAAGAGTGGATCGTTTGGATTTTCAATCCACCTGGTGTTTCAATTGCACGGGCAAACAACGTGCGGGCGGCAGACAGTTCCTCGCTTGTGATTTGCCGCGCAAAGCCAAGCGTCTCAAGATCAGCACGCAGATCGATGTCAGGCATCATCGCCCAAGCGCCAAGCCGCTTGAACAATCGGTTCTGCATCTCGGCTGCTGCGGCTTTGGTATATGTCAAACAAAGGATGTTCTGAGGGTCGACCTCTTCGAGCAGTAATCGCGCCACGCGGTCCGTAAGAACGCGGGTCTTTCCTGAACCAGCGTTCGCCGACAACCAAGTCGAGGCGAGCGGATCGGCAGCGTCGACCTGCGCTTGTGAAGCTTCATCGCGGATCATGACAAAGCCTCCGGCTCTGGTTCATCGCCAAGTTTCCATTCCCCGAAACGAGATAAATGATCGTATGGGCTAAAGTCGGTGCGCGTTTGCAAAGCACGCCGCGCGGTATAGCCGCTTTGAACGTCTTCCCAGTGCTGCAAGTGCTGTTCCAGCTCTGCCCAAATTTCTGCAGTCGAAAGGTCAATAAGCGGGGCGGGCACATCCTTCATCGCAGCATTGACTGCAACGAAAACAGCACCCTCAACATCTTTGCTTCCAAGACTTGCGAACGCACCTTTTTCGACCATCACGGCCTCAACAAGCAGCTGCTTATCGAACTTCTTTTGAACGTCCTTTGTTGGCACAACGCCTGTTTTGTAATCATAGATCAACGCAGAGCCATTGGGTGATAAATCAAAACGGTCTGCTTTACATGTGATCGTCACCCCAGTGGAGGGGACCAGCATTTCGCCCCAAGCCTCTGATGTTTGCAGCGCGCCTTTTTGCTGGCGCGCTGCTTCTCCCGCAAGGAAAGGATCAATTATCCGCTCAAGCCTCGCCATCCATTGGGCGCGGACGGTCGGCCAAGGGCACTTGGCCTCAAACTCGGCCTGCGCGATTTCCAGCAAGCGCACTCGTGCTTGCGGGTCGGTGGCGTCAGGTTTTTCGTTGATGAATATCTCAAGCACCTTGTGCATAATCGTTCCACGTAGCGGCGCATCCGCCTGAGGGGTGAGCGGGTCGAGCGGCTTGAGGCGTAGAACGGTACGCGCATAAATCGCATAAGGATCGCGGATAAGCGTCTTAATTTGCGTGACAGAAATTTGACGTGGTCGCGCGTCTAATGGCGGTTGTGGTGATGGACGGCTGGCAGGGGCAGTGATCTGCATAGGCTCAGACAACACCGCAGCGCTGGCAAGCCAAGTTTCACCCTTTGCACGCATCGCATTAACCGCATCTGGGCCATTCTGGGCAGGCAAACCATTCAACAGATTAAGCAGCCGATTAACCCAACGTGATGGAACCGTTTCCGCATCTGAGGACCGTTTGGCGCGGGTAATCCAAACCTCGCCACCAGCAATTGCTTGTTGAAAGTCATGTGCAGCAAGGCCAATGCGTCGTTCGGGCAAAAGCAATCCAGCCTTTGCCCGCATCGCGCGGTTTAGCCAAGGATCAGGTGTGGGCGCTTCGGGCCAAACACCTTCGTTCATACCACCCAAAATTGTCAGGTCTGCGCCTTGGACACGCGCCTCTAGCGTTCCCCAGAACAAAATTTGTGGATGGCCTTTGTCACGTTCACGGACGACACCCTCGGATAAAATAGCACCGAAAAGCGCCGCAAAATCATGCGGGGAAAGACTGCCACCAGCATCGGCATCACGCAGCAATGTGTTGCAAATTCGCTTTGCCTCGCGCCCTGCGGCCTCATCCCACAAACCACCAGTACCCAAAGCTTCTGGGCCTGCTGCGAATGCCTCGGCCAAAGACAATAGGCGCGTAATTTGATCGGTTAAAAGACCATCAGCAAGTGGTGCAGCAGCTGACATCATATTAGACACCCAAGTGGCCCATGCCTCCTTATCCTCGTCCAACTTGGCCGACCATTGCATCATCGTGTCATGAGTCGGAAAAGGTTCGCTTTGACGGCGTAGATATATTTCAAGAAGCCGCGTGTTCAATAAATGCGGACCCCTGTCTGCGCCATTGGTGTGAGTGAGTGGATGCTTAAGCAGCGTCAACAACGCTTCGCTTGTTAAAGTTGTGGTGAGCACATCTGCGATATGCCGCAAAAACCGTCCCGGAGGTGACAGCGCTAATGGCGTACCAGCACTGTCGTCGGGTGAGATATCCCAACGATCCAAAGCAGCGGCGACTTGTCTGGTCAACATCCGGTCCGGCGTGATCAGCGCGGCAGTTATCCCATCGTCGACGGCCTGCCGCAGTCGCAAAGCAATCGCTTCGGCCTCGGCCCGAGGAGAGGCGGCTTCAACAAGTGTGATGTCTTTGGTTGCTTCCGAAAGGTCACCAAGTTTTGGACCGTCACGCAACCATTGATCCGTCACAGGCGCTGGGCGCAGCGCAAGGGAAACCAATGCATTTCGTCCCGGATATTGCGGCGCATCATTGCTCCATGGCGCGATGTCAGTTGGAGCTAAGTCCATTAGGTCCATCAACTTACGGAACCGATATTGCGGATGATCTTCGCCGCCCTTCGCACCCTCCATTGCGGTCCAAACCGAAGCGGGTAGATCAAAGTCGTATCCTGGCAAAATCACGGCACCTTGCGGGAGGTTGGCCACAGCCTTCATTAGTAGCGCGGTTGCGCCACGTGATCCGGTTGAACCTGCGACAATAATCGGTGTTTGCGGTGGCGTCTCTGACCACGTGGCATCAAGTGTTTCGATCACAAGGCGTTGCCGCGACTCCTTGTCTGGCGCAGTTTCGTTGGGGTCAAAGTAGGGCGTGATGATCGACAAAAACTTCAACGCGCGGTCCCAGTGACCGGACTGATCGCTGACGTCTAGATCGCGGATAGTCTCGGGCGGAACGCCTTCGCCCTGCATTTCGTCCATCAAACTGGCAAGGCTGTCGGATAGATCATAAAGTGCTGCGCGTGGGGCTAGGTCTGGCTCTTGCTCCAACAACTTAGCCACGAACTGCGACAGCTCCAGCCGTCTTCGCAAAGAAGAAACTGGTGGAGCAAGCCCAAGAACAGCGGGCTCCATCGCGAGATCAGTGATCAGCTGAACGCGGGGCAGCAGCCTAGCGGGGCCTGCATCAAAAACATCGCGCAACCTGCGTTGCATGCGTGATGTGTTCACGAAAATGCGGGTGCGCGCGAATTCCTCAGGAGGAAGGGCGTGTGACTTTTCGACCAAACCATCGATTACTGATTGAGCGAAATCGACACCCGACGGTATGCCAAACAAGCGAGGTTTTTCAGTCGGCTGAAACATAAGGAACCTTTAACATATCTTCGGCAAGCGGGATGCTCTCTGGTTGGCCTACATCACACCACCGTCCGTCATACAATGTGCCATACATGCTGCCATTTAGGATCATTTTCTCCCAAAGCAGCAACAGTGAAAACGCTTTATCTGGAATCGCATCCAATCGATCAGTGCGAATAATCTGGACGCCAGTGTATATGTGACCGGCGCCCCATGTAATGCGTCCCTCATCATCAGTTAGAAAGTCGCCTTTGCCTTTGTGCCCAATTGCGTGCTTTCGCGGAATAAGCAAGGCGAGGCATTCCATGTCATCTTGCCACAGCGAGAGTAACTGCTTGATTGGATTTGGACCGTTCCAAACGGCATCAGTGTTCATTGTGATGACGGGGTCTGGACCAAGCAATGGAAGGGCATTTCGCAAACCACCACCGGTTTCGAGCAGATCTTTTTCAGCGGAAATATGGATATCAACGCCGCTAAGGTGATCGCGGATCATGCCACCTTTGTAATGAATGTTTACGACACGTTGGTCGATGCCATCAACGTTGGTTAAGGAAATAGCATGGTCAAGCAATGAGCGCCCTGCGACCTCAACAAGTGGTTTCGGCTTGTCGGCTGTAAGATGGCGCATGCGGGTTCCTTTGCCCGCCGCAAAAAGAAGAAGCGATGTCATAGGAACCTAGCGATCGTTGAAGACGAAGGAGCAGGCAATGAAGCGTCAACAGCATTGCGAAGATTTAGTAATGCAGGATGGGCAAGGTCCGCCTGAATATGGGACCAAACACGGGGGATGAATACCGCGTATTTCAATTTCTTGTCACGCCGTATCAAGCGGGCAAAGACCCCCAAAATGCGCAGATTACGTTGGACACCGAGACAAGCACATTGGGCTTCGAATGAAACAGTATCTCGCCCCACCAGCGCAGAAAATTGAGAGATAATATCTTGGGCCAAAATAGGGTCAACGTCTCGACGTGCATCTTTAAGAAGTGAGATCAGATCGTATCCAGCAGGGGCCAGAAACGCATCCTGAAAATCTAGAAGCCCCACCCGATCCAAACCATTACGCTCTGGCCGCCAGATCAAGTTTTCTGCATGAAAATCGCGAAGCGCAAGCGTGTCAGCAATCGGAGCAAGCTTAGATAGCGCGTCTTTCATCGCGGCAACTAGATTTGTTTGATCAACGTCTTTCGCGTACCATTCAGCGGTTATTGCCACCATATTCGCACCATTTTTGGCGTCCATTCTCGGAAGCCCTTGTGGTGCGGATGTTGCGTGAGTTTTGACAAGCACGTCGGCTGCGGCTTTGTATAAGGCAGCGGTATCGGTAGGGTGCTGACGTGACCAAATAGCAAAGTCGTTTGGACCCAAGTCCTCTAACAACAGCAACCCAAGCTTTATGTCCCTTAGTATGATCTTCGGTGCTGCAAGGCCGGCCTTGTTAAGGTGTGTGCCGATTGAAATGAATGGCTCAATGTCCTCACTCTTCGAAGGGTCCGCATCCATCAAAATGGCGGTTTCGCCGTGTTCGTTGGAAAGGCGCATGTATCGGCGCGCTGATGCATCAGCTGCGATCGGTGTTTGAGTCCAATGAGCCCAAGTTGTTGGCGCAAGAAATTCTGCAATAAGGTCGGTTCTGGTCATTACGCCAACCCCTGCAATCTATCCAACCAATGTGGGCTCGCGGTGACTGTCATTTCATGCCCAGTATCGGTTGCTTCAAAAGCAAGCGAAAGGGCGCATTTTGGAATCTCGTTACCAAGCCTATCAGGCCATTCAATAAGGCAAATTGCGGTGTCGAATGCTTCTTCCAAGCCAAGCTCAAATGCTTCGTCTGGGTGGGTCAAGCGGTACAGATCGCAATGCCAAATTTCTACTTCGTCTGCCTGATACGTTTGTACGATTGTGAACGTTGGAGACGGCACATCTTCTTGCCGTCCGAGGCGGGCACGAATGAGGGCCCTCGCAAATGCAGATTTTCCAGCACCAATTTCGCCTGAAAGAAGCACAGAATCGCCTGCTTTTAGCAGCGGCGCGAGGGAAGATGCCCATCGCACGGTATCGACTTCTGATCCGAAAAAATATTTCTTAGGCTTGATTGTCATGCGACAAGACTATGACCTCGGACGGTGCCCGCAAGCCCTATCTTTTATGAAACATGAGCGAAGGATCAGGCCTCGTTAACATTTGTACGATTGGGCGGGTGCGCTGGGCGAAAGTAAATGTCACCATCGTCATACCACTTGCAACAGGCTTGGCGGTGCAATCGATTTGTCTTCCATCATCAAGAACCGCCAGATCTTCCCAAAGTTCCCGCTCTCCACTGGAACCGATAAAGTTTCTTAGACCAGACCAGACTGGTGAAACTGCACATCTGCTACGCCAAATTGCCAGCTCTTGTTGGATGTCCTGACGCTCGATCTGGTTTGTTCCAGTCGGCCCCCAAAGGTTTTCATAAGCTTTATTGAAAATGACCAATGTGCCGTTGGTTGAAAAGACTGCGATGGCATCTGAAAGTGAATCCAGTACGCTTTGGCCTGTTTCAATATCTGAGCGAGACTGGCGTGCCAGAGAAACTTGGGCGCTGATGTCTTCGAAGAAAATAGCAATTGCGCCATCAGAATGAGGTTTGCCTGTAACTCGGTAGGTCATTCCATCAGGAAGGTTCCAGTTTTCGCAATACTTTCCTCCACGGGCCGCTTCCTCAAGGGCATTGAATTGCTCACGCCACGACGTGTAGTTTTTTGGTTCAGGAAGAAGCTGCTCGTCCCGGAGGTAGTCAAGAAACATGTTTAGTGTCGGGCGCGAACTTAGGAAATCGGCAGTCGCGCCAGTCAGATCAAGCAGCGCTGGGTTAAAAATTGTCAGCTGACGTTTGTGGTCAAAGATTGCCAGTCCGATAGAAAGGTGCGCGAATGTTTTGCAAAGGGTTTGCATTAACCGGTTGCGTGACTGCTCTGCGAGCACGGTCCCATTAGCGTCCGTTGCAAAATGCAGCGTTGTCTTGCCGTATTGAACGGACGTGATGTCAAACCAACTATCCACATCGTTATCAGGAAGCCCAACCGAGAGGCGGCGTTTTACAAGCCCTGTATCGGGAACGTCAAAGTGGAGGTCTTCGAATATTGGGCGTTCTGGCCAAGTACTAACTGAATTTGCCGATGCATTTAACAGATAGTCAGAGGTAGCGAGATAAGCATGGTTTGCCCAAACCAATTGGCCTTTCTCATCTTGTTGCCAGATTTGTTGAGGAGTGAACTCAGCGATATTACGCAAGAGTTCTAATTCGGAACGCGTGGTGTAATGTACCGTCTGATCAGATCGGTCTTCAGTTGTGATTTTGCCGGAGCCATGAAGCGAAAGTTTGATTAGACCCTCTTTTTTGCTCAACTCAATCCAAATCGGGGTGCTGTCTGCAGGAAGGACACGAAGTGTTTGGTTTTCTTGGAGGTCGAGCAGTCGTTCACCCAACGTTGGAAAGCGATCGTGGAATGTGAACAACGTAGCTTGAAGGTCGGACATTTGGGAGGGTGCTGAAGATATCAGCGCTCTAGCATCCTCAGTTGCATCAACTATCTCTTCCCCATCAAAAAGAATTGTTGGTTGAAAGCTTTGAAGGGTACGCTTCTTCCTAGCTCTGAGAGATGTTTTGCTGACGCCCCAGACGAGAGTGAAAATGAAGAGCGCCCCGGCCAACCCTAGACCAAAAACCAATAAACCGTCGATAATACCTAAATTTAACATACAAATCCCCTCAAATAATTAGGGGACTGTCCGCTAGCATAGTTAAATTAAAGTAAATTTGCCGTAGGCGCTAAGGGCTTATGTAAACCGCGTGTTTTCACCAAGCGGTCGCTGATGGCCCAACGTATCGGCTTCGTTCGCGTTATATTGCCAAGTAACAGTGACGATAGCGCTTCCTGTTCGGCCAAACTGCCTACCATTCGTAAAACGTAAGTCTGCCCCCGAACGCGCGAGCAGTGTTTTTGCAATAAACAGTCCCAGCCCCATTCCTTGATAACCAGGCCTACGTGCGTCTTCAGCTTGCCTGCGCTCGCGAACAAACGGATCGCCAATCCGGCCAAGTACGGATGCTGGAAATCCCGCGCCATCGTCGGAAATGCGCACGACAATTGTATCAGCAGACCAAGTGACGTCGATTTCAACCCGCTCATCCGCAAAATCGACAGCGTTTTGAATAAGGTTCCGTAGGCCGTGGATCGTTTCGGGCGTCCGCTGCACGATGGGCTGCGCGAGATCGTCATCATTTTCGGGAGCGACGTCAAACAGCACCGTTTTCCCGCGATCCAAATGAGGTTCGGCGGCCTCACGTACGACGGCTTCGATCAATGCGCTGCGAAGATGCAGATCGTCTTTGCCTGCGCGCCCCATTGATTGCAGAATGTCACGGCAGCGGTCTGCTTCTTGCCGAATGAGAGTCACATCTTCGAGCGCATCGGGCAGATCAGAGAGATCTTCCATCAGCTCGCTGCTGACGAGTTTGATCGTTGCGAGAGGAGTGCCAAGCTCATGCGCTGTTGCTGCGACAACACCACCAAGGTCTGTCAACTTTTGTGCACGCGACAAGGCTAGTTGTGTTGCAAGCAGCGCCTCACCCATTGTGTGCATCTCCATCGTGACTTGTCGTGCGTAGACAGCAAGAAAGACGATCCCAATGTTGAGCGCGATCCAAAAGCCGAATTGAAACAACCGAGGCAAGTCGAGCGATAGCCCATCAGCGTTCAACAGCGGGATGTAGAACTGGCTTAATAATGTGATCATTACCATCGCCAGAACGCCAAGTGCTACAGTGCTCCTCAGGTGCAGAACCGTTGCGGCGATTGTAACTGGGGCTAGCATTAGCACTGCAAAGGGATTGTTTAGTCCGCCTGTGATGAACAACAGCACGGCCAACTGGGATATGTCGAACATCAAAATTAGGAACGCTTCGCGCTCTGACAGTCGACGGTTCTCGGGGTATAGAAAACCAAAGATGACGTTGGCTAATATGGACGATCCAATTGCTAGCGCAACAAAACCTGTTTCGATTTGTAAGGCGTAAAATTGGGCAGCGACAATAATGGCGAACGTCTGTCCCGCAATTGCAAACCAGCGCAAACGAACAAGCGTTTGAAGGCGCACCCAGTTGCTACGCTCTTGATCTTCGAAGACCTGATAGGCGGTGTCGCTCATGGTGTCCTAACGGAAATGTCATATGGTTGCGGTATATGGTGCCATTGTTATCCTTGGGCCGATAGAGGATCAACGCTGCAAACGAGGGAGCATGTTTATGTCGCAGGCAATTGCATTAACCGCCGCCACTGTCGTGGTTGTCGGATTGGGCGCCACTTTCGCTGTCACACAGCTGGTGGGAAACCCGACGTTTGAACAGTGTAGTGGAAGCAGTGTTGCAGGCGGCGATATCGGTGGACCGTTCACGCTTTTGGATAAGAGCGGCGCCACAGTCACAGACATTGACGTGATCACAGAGCCCACGCTGATCTACTTTGGCTACTCTTTCTGCCCAGACGTCTGCCCGATTGATATGGCCCGAAACTCAGTAGTTGTTGATATCCTTGCAGAGCAGGGGATCAGCGCGACGCCGATGTTTATCTCAATT
Source organism: Paracoccaceae bacterium (assembly GCA_034111185.1). GTDB lineage: Bacteria > Pseudomonadota > Alphaproteobacteria > Rhodobacterales > Rhodobacteraceae > Yoonia. The sequence goes on from JAWUXS010000104.1 coordinate 80,731, forward strand.
GATCCTGAACGGGACACGCCTGAAATTGTTGGCGACTACGCGTTCAATTTTCATGACAAGGCAATAGGCTTGACTGGTTCGGCTGAACAAGTAGCCGCAGCATCAAAAGCTTATCGAACCTTCTATCAAAAGCAGGAAGGCGACCCAGATTACTACCTCATGCAACATACAACATTCAGCTACCTGACCTTGCCAGAACACGGTTTTGTAGAGTTTTTCCGGCAAAATGAATCGCCCGAAAAGATTGCTGAATCTGTCGCTTGTTTTGCTGCGGCATCATAAGCCATTTGATCTAGGCGCAAATTGGCCTAGTTCTGTTGTAGTGAAGACAGAGGATGCACCATGAATACGGAGCCGCTCGACCTTGGACCCGACCCAACCTTGATGTTGGTCGATGATGACGAGGCTTTTTTAAAGCGTTTGGCGAAAGCCATGGAAAAACGAGGATTCTCGGTTGAAACTGCTGATTCCGTTGCTGCCGGTAAGGCAATCGCGACGGCGCGGCCACCGGCATATGCCGTCGTGGACCTTCGCTTGCAGGATGGAAACGGCCTTGATGTGGTCGAAGTTTTGCGCAGCCGTAGACCAGAATGCCGGATTGTCGTTTTGACCGGATATGGTGCGATTGCCACGGCTGTTGCTGCTGTGAAAATTGGTGCAACAGATTATTTGGCAAAACCTGCTGACGCGACCGAGGTCACAAATGCCTTATTGGCGCATGAAGGTGAGTTACCGCCACCTCCAGAAAATCCAATGAGCGCGGACCGCGTGCGTTGGGAACATATTCAACGTGTCTATGAGATGTGTGACCGCAACGTGTCTGAGACAGCGCGCCGTCTAAATATGCACCGCCGTACCCTACAGCGTATTTTGGCAAAACGAAGCCCGCGCTAGCGCGACTTTAGCAGCCACGATTTAAACGTCTTAACTTTTGCGCTGGGCACGCCGGGCAGGGTCGTAATGTAGTAGCCAAGGCCCTCGCGCTTTTCTTGGCTTAGTGCAATCAATCGGCCGCTATTGATATCATCTTGGACCAAGGCAAGTGACGCAACTGACATTCCCGCACCGGCCCTAACGGCAGATAGAACCATGCTTAGCGTAGGAAGCTCTTTGAGCTGACAACAGGCAAGGTCCAGTCCGTTTTCTACTGCCCACTTACGATGCACTTGGTGGACTTGCTCAAACAGCCACGGCACATCTGGAAGGTCCGCGAATGATTTTGGGTCACGACCCTCTAACAAGGATGGTGCAGTAACGATGACGAAGTCAGCTGAGGCAAGGAACGTTGTTTCAACACCTGGCCAATCACCGGTCCCATAGCGGATCGCCATATCGTATCCATCACGTCGCAAGTCAGTCACGTTATTGTCCGGTGTGATCGAAAGCGTGACCTCTGGGTGTTTCTCCCAAAAACTGCAAAGTCGCGCCATCAGCCAGTTGTCCGCAAAGCTGGGTGTGACCGTCAGTTTTAACGGGCTCTCTGCGGCGTCTTGTGCAACTTGCCGCACGCCTTGAATGATCTGCCCAAAGCCTTCGGATAATTCAGTTGAAAGCCGCACGCCTACATCCGTCAGCACCATCTTCTTACCAGCGCGGTTCAATAGTGATTGACCCAACTGCGCCTCTATCGCGCGAACATGCTGCGCAATCGCGGCGTGGGTCACGTTCAGTTCACGCGCAGCAGCACTAAATGATCCGACGCGCGCGGCGGCTTCAAAGGCGCGCAGCGCGGGCAGGGATGGAATATCACGCCAGTCCATATGATACCTCAGCTAACATATGTGAATTCTTCCTGAGTCGTATGGATGACGCAAGCCCTTTATGTGTTGGTCATCAAGTTAACCCA
>JAWUXS010000105.1:0-7124 GCA_034111185.1 Paracoccaceae bacterium
AACTGAAACAGCCGACACCAATGACGCACCGCAGGCCGCAGACTACGATACATTGCGTGCGCTTGAGCCCGAAGCCTTGCAAGACGCTTTTACGGCGTTCTGGCCAGATATGGCAGCCAACATCATCCTAAATGTCGATGGTACAGCCGTACCGCCAACTTTGGATACGTTCACCGCAGGCCCGTTAGGCGATATTGAGCTCGTTCGCACATCAAACCTTACATTCAACGCGGTTTTGCCTGCTGGCGCAACGAACGTTTCCATCGGTTGGACCAAAGAGTTTGGCACGTTGATCGTCCGTCAAATGGATGTCGAAGCCCCAGCAACACCGTACCTCGAAGCGGGCGCAATTTCCGATCCAATTGCCCTTGGCGGCGGTGGACAGGCAAGCGCGTGGGAAACATTCGTACGCTATATCCCTGTAGGCTTTGATCACATCGTACCCAAGGGCCTTGATCATATCCTGTTCGTTTTGGGTCTCTTCTTTTTATCCACCAAAATGCGCCCACTCCTGACACAGGTCTCACTCTTCACACTGGCACACACAATTACATTGGCCCTCGCAGCATTAGGCTATGTGACAATCCCAGGCAGTATTGTTGAGCCGCTAATCGCGGCATCAATCACGTACGTCGCGATCGAGAACATTTTCATGGCGCGCCTTAGCCCGTGGCGCCCGTTCATCGTCTTCATTTTCGGCCTACTTCATGGCCTTGGCTTTGCCTCAGTCCTTGGTGAATTCGGCCTCCCAGCAGGTGCCTTCATCCCAGCCCTTATCGGTTTCAACATCGGCGTTGAAATCGGCCAACTTGCGGTTATCGCCGTGATGTTCTTGTGTGTCTGGCAAGCAATCCGCATTGATCGCGGCGAAAACGAAGTCCTGCAAGCCAAAGCACTCTACGGCATCTTGATGCTCGTAACGCTTGGTTTGATCTGGCTTGATCCAGCAGCACTTAGCACCGCACTTGAGAACCCCTCACTGGTGTTCCTCGGCCCACTTCTTGCAGTGCTTTTCTTGTGCTTTGCATCGGTTACTTTCCGCGATCAAATGGATGCATACCGCCGCATTGTTAGCGTTCCAGCATCCGTCTTTATCGCGGTCATTGGTGCATATTGGTTCGTTGAGCGGGTGTTTTTATAAACCCATCCTCGCTTTGGCGAAAATACTCCCGCCGGAGGCATCCCACCCTCTTGCAAAACTTGCGAACCCAAGCTAAAGCGCTCTCACTAAATCCCTCAGACGGGGGGCGGGTCCAATGGGGAGAAATCCCAAAGGATCCACCGGTTGGGCAAAAGCCTGATCCTCCGTCCAAGGCTTGAAACCGGAAAAGGAATAAAGACATGGCTCTTCCTGAGTTCACCATGCGTCAGCTCCTCGAAGCTGGCGTTCACTTTGGCCACCAGACAGCGCGCTGGAACCCAAAGATGCAACACCACATCTACGGCAGCCGTAACGGCATCCACATCATGGACCTTACACAGACAGTTCCAATGCTGGACCAAGCACTGCAGGTCATCCGTGACACAGTTGCTAAAGGCGGCCGCATCTTGTTCGTCGGCACTAAGCGTCAGGCTGCTAAGCCAGTTGCTGATGCTGCAGAACGTTGCGCACAGTTTTACATGAACCACCGTTGGCTCGGTGGCACGCTGACAAACTGGCAGACAGTTTCTCAGTCAATCAACCGCCTTAAGGCGATTGACGAAGCCTCATCTAACGGTTTCGCTGGTTTGACCAAGAAAGAGCGTCTTGGCATGGAGCGTGAGCAGGGCAAACTCGAAGCCTCACTCGGCGGTATCCGCGAAATGGGCGGCGTGCCTGATTTGATTTTCGTCATCGACGTAAACAAAGAAGACCTCGCAATCGCAGAAGCTAAAAAGCTGGGCATCCCAGTTGTAGCGATCGTTGACACCAACTGTTCACCAGACGGCGTTGACTATGTCATCCCGGGTAACGACGACGCTGCACGCGCAATCGCACTTTATTGCGACCTTGCTGCACGCGCGGCTCTCGATGGTATGTCTGCTCAACTTGGCGCCGCTGGCGTTGATATGGGTGAGATGGAAAACCTCATCGAAGAAGTTGAAGCAGAAGCTGCTGCAGAAGCACCTGCTGCTGAATAAGCACGGCGCTTTGCTACATTGATAAAAAGGGGGCAGGGGATACTCTGCCCTTTTCCCCTTCCCACTTCCTTTTAAGGAGAGACACCATGGCAATCACTGCTGCATTGGTTAAAGAACTGCGCGACAGCACTGGCGCAGGCATGATGGACGCAAAAAAAGCGCTGACAGAAACAGATGGCGACATGCAAGCCGCAGTTGACTGGCTCCGCACCAAAGGTCTTGCTAAGGCCGCTAAAAAATCTGACCGCACTGCGGCTGAAGGTCTTGTGGCTGTTGCAGTCTCCGGCGGCAAAGGTGTCGCTGTTGAGGTGAACTCAGAAACTGACTTTGTTGGTAAGAACGCTGACTTCCAAAAAATGGTTGCTGGCATCGCGCAGGTTGCTTTGACTGTTGATGACATCGCAGCACTGAAAGCTGCTGACATGGGCGGCAAGTCCGTCGAACAGACAGTAACTGACGCAGTTGCAATTATCGGTGAGAACATGAGCGTTCGCCGCATGGACGTGCTGACAGGCGAAAACGTTGTGCATTACGTACACAACGCTGCAGCTGACGGCATGGGTAGCATCGGTGTTCTGGTTGCGACCACAGGCGACGACGCGGCATTTGCCCGTCAAGTTGCAATGCACATTGCTGCGACAAACCCAGCTGCCTTGGACGAAGCATCACTTGATGCGGCTGTCGTTGAAAAGGAAAAGCAGGTCCAGATGGATATCGCACGCGAATCCGGAAAGCCTGAAGCTGTGATCGAAAAGATGATCGTTGGCCGTATGAAGAAATACATGGCTGAAGTAACTCTCTTGAACCAGCAGTTCGTTGTGAACCCAGACCTGACGGTTGCTGAGGCGGCTAAAGAAGCAGGCGTCACAATCTCAGGCTATGTGCGTCTTGAAAAAGGCGACGGCATCGAAGTTGAAAAAGAAGATTTCGCAGCTGAAGTTGCTAAAATGCAGGGCTAAGCCTTCATATTACAGAATATGAGAGGGCCCGTTGCTTTATGCAGCGGGCCTTTTTCGTTTTTGCCGTTAAGGTGTGTCGGTGAGACGGGCCAACCAGACCGTGTGACCACCGCACTCTGGGTCTTCGACGAAATGCTGTATCACCTCAAAGCCGTGTGTCTCGAGAAGCTGACGATATTCTGCTTCGTCGAGGCTACCATGATAAAGCGGCTCTCCCTCAAACTCTCCTATCGCTTCACCTAGGGACGTACCGCTGGTGAAGAGTAGGGCGCACCCTGCAGCTGCATGCTGCCGGAAAACCGGAAACATGAGCCGCTGGTCGTCGGGCGTGAGATGAAAAAAACTATCCCATGCAACGATACCGCCAAATCGTTCCGGCAATTGAAGCGCCCGCATATCTGCAACAATCCATTTGCCGTTCACAAAGCACTGTGTTGCAATTGCAATCAGTTCTGGTGACGCATCGATACCAGTTACATCAGCCCCGCATTCGGTAAGGTACCGCGCGATGGGATCGCCGGCTCCGCATCCAACGTCCAAGACAGTCCGTGCCTCGGGTATCAGAGCCAATAATCGATCAAGCCATATCTTTTCGCGTAGTTTTTGGCCGCGGGCTAGCACCCAAGACTGCGCGTGCCGGCGGTAAAGTCAGATGATTTGATTAGCCAAGCTCGTCATCCGTTTAACCATAGAGTGACACGAAGCATCCACAACATGAAACGCTCACACCAAAACGGCACCGCGTCGGGAGAACGCAGTGCCGACCGACGAGGCTGTGCGTGTCCTGTTTGGGACGGGGACAAAACGCACTTTATCGGGGTGCCGTTCCTCGGGGGCAAACCCCTCTGGAACGACGTTCGGTTTCCCGAAGCTAAATCAGCTATCCTCGAAATTGCGAGGGATCTGACCGCAGTTCCCAGGCCTTAGGCCACCACTCACGGAACTCTCTCAGAGTGTCAAATGACGTCGGGTCAATAAAGTAAGGTAATCCTGACTTTTTGATAAAAAATTGGAATTTTTCCCCCTAAAGCTGTTTCCACTAAGAGGTCTGGATCAAAGGTCGATGACGAACATCTGATTATAAAATGCAGCCTTAAGAACGGCTTGGGCTGTTGTCTCAACATCCAGCGCTTCGCGGGCAAGGCGAAGGTGCTTTTCGACAGTTGCAGGCGTCAAACCCAGCAAAATGCCAATATCTTGTGTCGTTTTACCATCGCCAACCCATTGTAGAACTTCGCGTTGACGCTTGGTCAGGCGACGGGCACCGGAATGGGGCAGGGTTAACAGCTTAAGGTGCAGCACATTGTTGAGAACAATGATTTCATCACCGTGCGTTTCCCAAGCCTTATCAACTTCGACTTGGGTCAAGCCATTCCGGGCGATTAGCGCAATGCCGCCCTTTGAACGCTCGGATACCGAGCGAAAGCTGACTGTATATCCCGCAAAAACGCCCTTATCGACGTTATACTGCGTCATCTTCATTTCAGCAGCAGATAACGTGCCCATGCGAGCCTGCTCAGCGATCCAAGACCAGCTACAAGCACCGTCATTTTCTAGCGCCCAGCGGATCATTGGGCCATTCTGAAAATGCTCTTCTTCGATTGCGACTTGCATGTAGGACGCAGGCATATTGGTGAATACGAGCCAATCCTGCGGGTTTCCGAGGGAACTGGACGTGATGTAGCGCGTAAATCCGTAAATTAGCCGATCAAAGCCATACGTGGCCATTTTTTCCGTGTGCATTTCCCAAAGATCTTCGACCGTGCGAGCACTCGTCATTGCTTTGAGTTGGGCCGTTAAGTCCTTCACGTTTGATCACCAAGGAGAGCAACCATGGCATCAATTGCCATCGGGTAACCGTTCGCGCCAAATCCGCAAATGACGCCAGCGGCCACTTTCGCGATGTACGACTTACCGCGAAATTCTTCGCGGGCATGAACATTAGAAAGGTGCAGTTCAATCGCGGGCAGGGCCGCTGATGACAACGCATCCATCAATCCGATCGATGTATGCGTATACGCGCCAGCATTCAGGATGATCCCGTTATGCTTGCCGCGCGCATTGTGGATCAAATCAATCATTGCGCCTTCATGGTTCGACTGTGCGAACTCGATCGAGATACCAAGCTCAGCGGCCTTTGCATCACAAAGACTTTCAACGTCAGCAAGCGTCGTTGAACCGTAAACCTCTGGTTGACGCGTCCCCAACAGATTGAGATTCGGGCCATTCAGTACAAGAAGAGAAATATTCATGTCTTTTGTCTAACAGCATTGCACTGTGTGACAAAACAGAAATGGCATTTTAGATTATCAATACAGCCTAGGGGGGCAAATCGGCGACATGTGCGCCTCTAAATGCCACACGCCATGTAAACGCCATTCAGAAATGTCACCGTTTGGGCAAAGCAGGAATGTCACCAAGGGCGTGGACGGTAGCGCAGCCTGACAGTGCGTAGACTTCAAATATCGGAGCCCTGGCTGGCTGCGCGGGCTTCTCGTTCTGCGCGCTTGCGAGCGTAGTACGGCTCCATCTTGGACGGCCCCCCAGGCGGGCGTCGCCCCGTCTTTACGTAGCCATTTTTGGCGCTGACTGGTTTGACCTTCACCTTTGGCGGCACCTTGTCCTGTTCGGTTTTTATATGTTCAAGAACAGCGCTGAGCCGTTTATTCTCGGTGATGGCCGCGTGGGTAATCTTGCGCTCGGGGTTGAGAATTGAATGGGGCAGGACAACGCCGTTGGCGCGGACTTGAATGCGGCCGCATCCATACTCATAGACATCAACGTATTTGCCAACGAAGCCGCGCGTCAGTTCATTGATCTCCAGCTTGATGCGTTTGCGGTCGTACTTGAGCATCAGATCTTTGGTGACGTGACGCTTATCGCGCAAACGGAAGACCTCGCTCAGCCGATCCGGTTCGATGTTTAGCGCACGATGTAGATTGTTTGGCTTGGCAGGGGCCTTCGCAAACTTACTGTTAAAACGTTCCGTAAACCCCGGCAAGAAGGCGTTGCCGTCCTCCATGTTTGAGATGCCTGCGAGACGCAGCTCTTTGACCAATCGGTCTTGCAACGTCCGGTTCGCGCGCTCGACGCGACCCTTAGCTTGTGAACTGTTTGCGCACAGAATCTCTACGTTTAGTTCAGCTAAAGCACGGCCAAACTGGGTCATACCAGTCATGTGTTGGCTGGGCTTTGAGACGCGTAACACCGTGTGTTTGTCACTGTAAAACGCAACGGGGCGACCGTGTTTAAGCAGGTAGCTCTCTAGCGCGCTGAAATAGCTGAACGTGCTTTCCGATTGAACAAATTGCAGCTCCATCAGCATGCTGGTCGCGTCATCAATAAAGACGAGGAGGGTGCAGGGACCCGCACGATCCTCGAACCAGCGATGATCAGAACCGTCGATTTGGATTAGCTCGCCAAAGCATTCCCGGCGCGATCTAGGCTGGTGGAATGTCCGCCGTTGTTTGCGCGACAGCCATAAACCATCATCGGTCATCCACTTACGCAACGTCTCGCGCGACACCTTGAACCCGTGGTGTTCCGCCAGCATCTCTGCCGCCAAAGTCGGTCCGAAGTCCGCGTAGCTCTCTTTGACCAAAGCAACCGCATAATCGCGCTTCGCCTTGTGGATCTTATTGTTTGGAGTTTTGCCACGCGCCTTATGTCGGATCGCGGCAGCACCGTCAGTCCGGTATCGCTTCAGCAGCCGAAACATCTGACGCTTCGTGATGTCCAACATGTTCGCGCCGTTCTGAACGCTCAAACGCCCGTCATCGACCTGCACCAACACCTCAATGCGATTTAACTCGCGCTCGCTCATCATCACCCACCCCATGCCCAATCTCCCGTTGCTCATTTGTACAAGAGAGTGACATTCCTGAATTGCACAGGGGTGACATTATCGCTTTGCGGTGTGAGCGATACGTGAACCGCGGCTCCTATTGCTTTTCAGGGTAGGGTGATAGACCCTTTTCCGCCAACATGGTTTCTTTGAAGGCTTCTGCGGGCGTCTTCCATCCGAGGCATTTGCGCGGCGTATTG
>JAWUXS010000106.1:0-48779 GCA_034111185.1 Paracoccaceae bacterium
ATTGGCGACAGCTGGCGGTTTGACGTGACCCTTGCCCATCCTGACACGGGCTGGGACCACTATGCCGACGGATGGGAGGTCGTGGACGCGCAAGGCAATGTTCTAGGCAGTAGACCTTTGGGTCATCCGCATGTGAACGAACAACCATTCACACGTTCAAAATCGGGTATTATAATACCAACAGGCATGACCGAAGTGTTCGTCCGTGCCCGCGACAACGTGCATGGATGGTACGACGAGTTAACCCCTGTTACTTTGAACTAGCCGTTAATGTGACGGGCAAGAATGCGCTCAAGCGGGGCAGTTTCAATCGGCCCGCGCACCGCCTCGATCATCTGACCTGCACCATCAAAGAGCAGCAAAGTAACATGGCTGACGCCGTATTGATTGGCAAACGCATACCCTGAATCCGTCGTGATGTTGGCCACCAGATAGGTATATCTGGCGTCATCATACCCCGCGAGGGCGGACCGCGTTTGACGTTGAAGTGTCAAACACAAAGGACATTGTGGATCGTGGACTTGCACAACGGTTGGTGTGCCATTTCCAATGCGGGTCAGGTCGCCCTCGTATAGATCGCCTTGTACCTTCTTGATCGCAAAGTAACAGCCAACGCTGACGATTGGCACACCGATTGCTGCATTCTTGGCTAAGCGCATAAAATTGCGGCGGTCTGGCGACGCCGGTTGATCAGCGGGTACGCGATCAGCACGTTTCGTCTTAGTGTTTGGTTTTTGGCGCTGCTTTTTCATTAGAATCTATTAACCTCGGCTACTCGTCCCGCGTAATCTACGCGAAGTAGGATCAGTGGCGATTCACGTTAAATTGATAACAGCTAAACAGGTTTAGCGGCGCCCCTCGCGCAGCCAAGCACCGATCATCAACAGGGCAGCAAACAGTAAGTATGCCCAAGGGGGCAACAACGTTGCGATACGAATTTCTGCTGTCTGGTAGGCTTCGCGTGGTGTAATTCCGATCCATCCGCGACCCGTAGCAGGACGACCCGCGCGAACAGTGCGGATATCAATTTCACCAGCCGAGATGGGCATAACGCCGCCACGGGTGGTGTTGACGAGCGGCTGAATGACGTCGTTTGTCGCAATGGTTTGCTCAAACTCGCGCGGGGCTGCTGGGCCAAGCGCGATCACCGTATCAGTTGTTCCATCAGTTAGCCTATAAAAGCCCATCTCGGGGGCATTCCAAATGGTTTCAAAACGACCAGGAGAGACCTCTTCTAGGGTGATCGCAGTATCTTCGCCATCTGGGCTAGTTACCGTTACATCAGGAACAGTAAGGTCCAACGTGCGGCGGATGATCCGCATTGTTTGGCCGGTTGGTTCGACCCACAGCGCTTCTTCCTCAAGCTCTGGTTCTTTCATCATCCAGTGCCCAAGGCGGCGCAGCAATTCAAGCTGCGGTCCGCCGCCTTCAAACCCACGATCCCAAAGCCAGCTTTGATCCGATGCAATAAGAGCAACGCGACCTTCGCCAACACGATCAAGCGTCAGAAGCGGCAACCCGTTTAAGCCATTCATAACAGTGGTAGCGGTTTCAGGCACGATAACTTCGACATGGCGGAACCAACGACCCCATCCGGGGCCCTCGCCGTCAGGGTTTGGCATGATACTGTCGAGGCCCTCGGTTACGGGATGACGTTGGCCAAGATCGGTGACAGTGGGTGTGAACCCTTCTTCGTAGACACGGGCGGTTGGGGCACCCGGCAAGATTGGGGCCAAAGGCGAGCGATAGATGCTGTCGGCACTTCCGTATTCGGGACCTGACGAAACCAGCACAGCACCGCCATCTTCGACGTAATTGCGTACATTCTCAAGGTACTCGGACGGCAGGATGCCGCGGCGCGAATAGCGGTCAAAAATGATCAGGTCGAACTCGTCGATCTTTTCAAGGAACAGCTCTCTGGTTGGGAACGCGATTAGCGACAGCTCGTTCACTGGCACGCCATCTTGCTTTTCGGGGGGGCGTAGAATGGTAAAGTGTACAAGATCAACAGCCGAGTCTGACTTGAGAAGATTGCGCCAAGTACGCTCGCCCGGATGAGGTTCGCCAGAAACAAGCAAGACGCGCAGGCGATCACGGACGCCGTTGATCTGCACGACTGCGGTATTGTTTCGTGCAGTCAGTTCGCCAGGAATTTCTGGTGTCGCGAATTGCAATACGTTCATGCCACCATGTGGCAAGTCGACGGGCAGTTCGATGTCTTGGCCAATGGGAACTTCGAATGGCAGCGGCGTTCCACCATCAATAGCGATTTCAAGGCGGACGGTCTGGACGTTTGTTGGCGCGTTGCCTTGATCTTCGATACGAATTTTCAGCGTGACAGGCTCGCCCAAGATCGCAAAAGCGGGGGCGTTTGAAACGACAAGCCGCCGGTCCCAATCGTTAGGTTGACCAGTAAGAAGCATGTGCAAAGGTGCAGGCAACGGGGGCGCACGTTCGATATCATGCAGGCGACCATCAGACAGCAAAATGATACCTGCGATCCGGCCCTGTGGTTCTTCGGCCAAAGCTTCGGAGAGTGCGGTCATAAGTTGGGTGCCGCTGTCACCTTCGCCATCGTTCAATGTGATTTGGCGAAGCTCAGTATTCGGAAGTCTTCCGACTTCGGCCACTACATTGGCAATTGCAGCTGCCGACTGACGTGGGCGATCCGCGATGCGCTGGCTCGCGCTTTCATCAACCACAAGCATGATAATGTCAGACAGTGGTGCGCGGTCTTCTTGCTGTACCGAGGGGTTCGCAAGTGCGAGGATCAGAATCGCACCAGCAAGCCCGCGTAGCCACCAACCCTGCAGACGCCGCCAGACAGCCAGCAGGATGCCAAGTGCAGCAAGAACTGCGATGGCTATGACAATCACCCAAGGTACAAGTGGATCAAAGATCAATGTTCCACTCATGCTCTAGAACCTTTTACTGCGTACGGTGATCGGCTTTGGGAATTAATCATTGGCCTAACCGATCCAACAGAGCAGGCACGTGAACCTGATCTGATTTATAATTGCCCGTCAGAACATGCATGACTAGATTCACGCCAAAGCGGTATGCGATCTCTCGCTGGCGCTCTCCTGCTTGGCCGCGACCGACTGGGAACATACGATTGCCTGAACGGTCAGTCGCCCATGCCCTTGCCCAATCGTTGCCGCCAATTACGACAGGCGTCACGCCGTCGTTCAGATTGCGAAATGGCATACCCTCGGCAAGGTCAGCATCAAGCGGGGATGCTTCTACCCAAATGTCACGACTCGCATAGCGGCCAGGGAAATCTTGCAGCAAATAAAACGTGCGGGTTAGCACATGGTCGTCAGGAATAGGCTCAAGCGACGGGATGTCCAACGTGCGCGCAATTGCCTGCAACTTGCGGCCTTCGGGTGAACCAGAACCAAAACCTGCGGTGTCTGCGTCGCGGGTATCAAACAAGATCATTCCACCCGAACGAAGGTAGCGGTTGAGTTTACCGTATGCTTCGCGGCTGGGCAGGGGTTGGTCCGCGTTGATCGGCCAATAGAGGAAGGGGAAGAACGCAAGTTCGTCTGTTTCAATGTTCACACCCAAAGGGGCTGCCGGTTCGATTGATGTACGGCGGAAAAGCGTGCTTGAAAGGCCGCGTAGTCCGGCGCCTGCAATTTCGTCTAGCTCTTCATCTCCAGTAAGAACATGACCCAGAACAACTTCGGACGTTGCGCGAATTGCGAATTCATCCGTCTGCGCTTCGGCAGGCTGCGCCAAGAACATGGCCGACAAAAGGACCACTGCAACGTCTGCGCGTGGACCGCGCAGGCGACCACCCACCAACAGCGACGCAATGATGTCGATCATCAGCAAAGCAAGCGCAGCGGTCAAAAGCCATCCTTTCAACGCGGTTTCGCGCACGATTGAGAGACCTTCGATCGCGATACGCGCAGGCCAAGCCGCAGGGGCCAGAGTGGTATCGTTATTCACGACATTCACAGCGATTTGGCGTGTGTCGCCAGCATAAATGCCTGGAATTAGGTCTGCGCTGGCTAGACCCGTCGCGAGCAATGAGCCGTCAACGCCAGGCAGGGTACTACCGTCTTCGAATTGGCCTGCCGCTGTAAGAATGTCGAGAGGAAGCCAAGTCGTGCCTGCCATCTCTTCGGCTTGGAGGGCTGTTGTGCTTGTGGAAATCGCAAGCCGCTCAAGCATCTGAACGAAAAGGCCAGACAGCGGCAGATTTGACCATTCAGCATTCGCGGTGACGTGGAATAATACGATTTGCCCCTCACCAATCAGGCGACGTGTCACCAAAGGCGTTCCATCTGCCAGTTGCGCGATCACGCGGGCGGCCAAGGTTGGGTCTGGTTGGGCCACGACCTGCGATGTGACTGACACATCGTCGGGCAAGGGCAATCCAAAGAATGGGCTGTCTTCAATGAACGGAGCTAGGGACTTAGGCTCTCCCCAACTCATTGCGCCACCGACGCTGCGGCCACCCGCACGCAGGCGCACAGGAAGAAGTGGGTCTTCGTCAGTCCTACCAAGTTCCGAGGCAGCGAGGCGCGGCCCCGCAAACCGCAAAAGCATGCCGCCGTTTTCGATCCAGCTCAGGATATCAGCGCTTTCGGCACCAGCAAGGTTAGCCACATCAGCAAGGACGATAACATCAGGATTAGCGAGCAAGATATCAGCCATCGTGCCATCGATCAGGTCTGCGGTTGGTTCTAAGGCTTCGCGCAAATAGTACAGCGGCGACAGCAATTCCAAACCTTCACGGTCGTCATTCCCAGCGATCAACGCAACTTCGCGGCGTTTAAGCGCATCGTCAGCAAGGGTGACGGCAGCGGCAGAACGCGCTGCAGGTATTTCAAATCGTGTAATCCGGTTCCGCAACTCTGGTGGCAATTCAATGATGGCTTCTGTGACAGGCTCGCCTGCCGCAAAAGACAGCTCAACAGTTGCAAGCTGGCGCTCCACACCAGCCGGATCAAGGCCGATAGCCGTAACAGGTGTCGCTGTTTCGTTGCCAACTGGGGTGCGTACGGCCGATAGGATCACATTGCCGTCTTCAAAACGTGGTGGGCGCAAACCGAATATCTGGCGCGGGCTTTGGAATACGGACACGATGCCATGAGTTTCCAGTGCAGTGAGCAAGTCAGCACGCGTATCGCGGGCAAGACCGTCAGACAACCAATATGTGTCAAAGCGGCCCGTCAAAGCGTCGGCAAATGCATTTAGTTTGTCCTGCGCGGGCAGCCATGGTTGTGGCCGCAGGTTTGGCACGCGTTGGGCAATTACATCGGCAGCTTGAAAGGTAAGGCCTTCGATAGGAAGGTCAGTCAGCGTTGTGATTGCTGCAGGACGTCCTTGGCGGGCGGCCTCGTCTAAAAGAGCGGTGATGCGATCCTGTCGCGCGGCCCAGTCGCGGGCATCAGCCCACGTTCCGTCAGCAATGATAAGGAGAGGTCCAGTGCCCGCGCTTTGTTTTTGCGGATTAAGCACAGGACCAGCGAGACCGATGATGACAGCCGCGAGTGCAAGAAGACGCAAGAGCAGCAGCCACCAAGGTGTGAGATCTGATTGGCTGTCTTCGTCCTGCAAACCCAAAAGAAGCACCACACCTGGAAAGCGGCGGCGAACAGGCGCAGGTGGTACGGCACGCAATAATAGCCAAAGAATGGGGAGCACGAGCAGACCCAAAAGGAGCCAAGGCGTCGTAAATGCAAGTGGTCCGAGGTTTAGCATTTACGCGCCTCTGCAGTTACTGATTTGAGAATGGACGCATACAGTTCATTAGCCATGAGCAAAGAAAGAAGGGTCATCGCTGAGCCTCCATCGCGCCGTAAATCCAAAGCAGTGCAGATGACGCGGGTGTATCAGTGCGGTGGGTATGGAACTGCCAACCGGTTGCGCGCGTAAGTTGGCGAAGACGGTCTTTACGTTCGGCCAGTCTTGTGAGGTAGCGGTCTTTGATATCAGCGGCTTTGAGGGTTTCATGCTCTAACCCGCCCGACATGGATTGAAAGATCGTGCGACCATCGAAGGGGAACGCTTCTTCTTGTGGATCAAGGATTTGCACCAATGCGCCGCGTACGCCGCGGTCAGCTGCTTTGGTTAAAGCATCCTCGACGGGCTGCATGTCGCCAAGAAAATCACTGACGAACAAAGCGCGCGAGTGCGGAAGCATCCCTTGCGCATCAGGTGCGCCATAGTCAGTCGCATCGTTTTCGGACAGGATCGCGGCCATTTGGGCAAGCTGCGGTTCGCCACGACGGGGTGGTAGGCGCAGCCCCGTCAGACCGACACGTTCACCGCCACGCAAAAGCAAAATCGCAGTCGCAAGGGCCAGCGCACGGGCACGGTTTGCTTTGGTGGGCAGGTTGTCGTCTGAGGAAAAGCCCATCGCGGCTGCAGTATCGACCCAAAGGATAACCGATTGCGCAATCTGCCACTCTTTGTCTTGCACAAAGTTTGTGTCTGAACGGGCAGACCTGCGCCAGTCGATTGAACGGGCATCATCACTTGATTGCGCATTGCGGTATTGCCAAAACGTATCGCCCATACCCGCGCGTCTGCGGCCATGATCGCCCAAAAGGACAGTCGTCGCGAGATGCTCTGCCTCAGCAAGGAGCGAGGGGAGAGGCGCGGCAAGCGCCTCTGCTTCGGCACGCAATGCAAGCGATGAGGTCACGCGGCGACCTCAACCTTTGTGATTTGGGTGCTGATTTGGGTAATTACGTTCTGAACTGTTTCTCCGCGGGCTCGGGCCGCGAACGACAACGCCATACGGTGTTCAAGAACAGGGATCGCCATCGCCATCACATCTTCGGCGGATGGCGCAAGGCGGCCATCAAGCAAGGCATTTGCGCGAACTGTTAGCATGAGTGCTTGTGCGGCACGCGGTCCAGGCCCCCAGCTGACAGTTTGGCGCACAATCTCAGGTGCGTCGGTGTCAGGTCGGCAGGCGCGGACAAGATCAAGGATCATTTCAACGATGTTTTCACCAACAGGCATGCGGCGTAGCAATGTTTGGGCTGCAAGCAATTCATCGGCGCTGAAGACTGCGGTTGCCGCGTCTTCGTTGACACCTGTTGTCGCAAGTAGAATGTCTTTTTCAGTCGCGCGGTCAGGGTATGGAACATCGATTTGAACAAGGAAGCGGTCAAGCTGTGCCTCTGGCAGAGGGTATGTGCCTTCTTGTTCAATCGGGTTCTGGGTCGCCAAGACATGGAATGGCTTGCCAAGTGGGCGATGTTCGCCAGCAACAGTGACTTCGCGTTCTTGCATCGCCTGCAGTAGCGCCGACTGTGTGCGCGGCGAGGCGCGGTTGATTTCGTCGGCCATCAAGAGTTGGCAGAACACCGGACCCTCAACAAAACGAAACGCGCGTTTACCTTTGGCATCAACATCCAATATCTCAGAACCAAGGATATCCGCAGGCATAAGGTCGGGCGTGAACTGGATGCGATTGCCATCAAGACCCATCACGGTAGACAACGTATCGACGAGGCGGGTTTTCCCAAGGCCGGGCAAACCGATTAACACTGCATGCCCGCCACAGATTAACGCGGTCAATGTCAGGTCAACGACACGGTCCTGTCCAATGAAACGACGCGCGATAGATGTCCTTGCCTGACCAAGTTTCTGGGCCAATTCTTCGATCTGTGCGACAAGATCTGTTGGGTTGGTCATGGCAATACTCCTGCTCTCGCTCTACATTGGGTATAACAACAGATATAGTGACAGACCAAAATGGCAAAAAGCCAGATAAGCGGACAAATGACAGGACAAAATATCGTTACCCCCTCGGCGGAAGGCATCGCTGCATCGGCGCAAGCGGTTCAAGGCAAAGGTTTGCCGCCCGTGCATTTGTGGAATCCCCCTTTTTGCGGGGATATCGACATGCGCATCGCGCGCGACGGGACGTGGTTTTATATGGGTACGCCGATTGGTCGGTTCGAACTCGTTAAACTGTTTTCAACTATTATGCGGCGCGATGGGGATGATTATTTTCTGGTTACACCTGTCGAGAAGGTAGGGATCACTGTTGATGACGCGCCTTTTGTGGCGGTTGATTTCAATCCCAAAGGCGATGGGTTGGAGTTTGAGACAAATGTCGGTGACCGCGTAATCGCAGGGCCTGAACACCCAATTAGGGTTGTACGAGATGCCGAGACAGGAGAACCTTCGCCGTATGTATTGGTGCGCACAAACCTTGAGGCACTGATAGATCGCAAATCATTCTACCGCCTTGTTGATATCGGCGAAGAGGCCGAAGTTGATGGGGTAACGTGGTTCGGCGTGAAATCAAAAGGCAGCTTTTTCCCGATCATTCCGGCGGCAGAGCTTTTGGGATGAAATTCTGTGCGAATGTAACGCTCTTGTTCAATGAGCTTCCATTGATGGAGCGTTTTGCTGCGGCCAAAGCCGCGGGCTTTACGGGTGTTGAGATTCTGTTCCCCTATGATGAGCCAGTGCCAGAGATGGTATCTCAGCTTGCTAGGCAAAATCTTGAAATGGCTTTGTTGAATTGCCCGCCGCCAAATTACACAGGCGGCGCACGGGGTTTCGCAGCCGTACCTGGCAGCGAAGACAGGTTCCGCAGCGATTACAAACGTGCGCTGCGGTACGCCAAGGCGCTGGGCGCACAGTTTATCCATGTGATGGCAGGTGCCGCAGAAGGTGATGAGGCGCGCGAAACTTTTGTTGCAAACCTTAAGTGGGCAGCATTTGAAGCACCAAAGCAGCGCCTAACGATTGAACCTTTGAACCGTAAAGACATGCCCGGTTATTATTTGTCTGATTTTTATCTAGCGCGCGATATCGTTGCAGAGGTCGCGGCACCAAATCTTGGGCTGCAGTTTGATACATACCATGCAGGTTTGATCCACGGCGATGTGTCGCGGGTTTGGGCGGAGGTAAAGGATTGCGTGACCCACATTCAATTGGGTCAAACGCCTGACCGATCAGAGCCAACGCAGGGCGAGGTCGATTTTGATGCATTCTTTGCGCAGGTCGCAGCTGATGGATATGACGGGTGGCTAAGTGCTGAATACCATCCCAGCATGCCGACAGTCGACACATTGGGATGGTTGCCTAGGGCGGATTAACCTTAGTCGGATAGGCTTTGTGCAAGACGCATCAGTTGGACAGCCTCGGTGCGGTAGCCAAAGTCATCGGACCCGCGATTGGCGTTCGCCAGCGCAATTGCATCACTGTATGACCATGTGCCCAGATATGGGTTATCCCGCAAAAGCTGGCCAAAGCCTGCAATTGCAACACCAAAGGATGCTTCGGAACTTGGGGCCAAGTCCGAGGTGATCGGCGTCGTGATAAGCTGGCTGACATCCTCGCCGGGTGCTTTGTAGCGAAGTTTAAGAAACCCAAGCTCATCTGTGCCCGTAGTTTGGGTCGCTGGGGCATAACGCAACGGGTCCGACAATTGCGCTGGGCTGCCAACTGGTGTGATCTCATAAATCGCAGTCACACTATGACCCGCGCCTAGTTCACCAGCGTCCACCGCATCATTGTTGAAATCCTCGCGGTTTAGGGCGCGCGTTTCATAGCCGATCAATCGGTATTCTGCGACTTGTGCAGGGTTGAATTCAACCTGCACCTTTACGTCGCCAGCAATCGGGAATAGCGCGCCAGTCAATTGATCAACCAGCACTTTTTGCGCCTCAGATAGCGTATCGATATAGGCGGCAGTCCCGTTTCCATTCTGGGCCAGCGCCTGCATCGTCGCATCATCAAGATTGCCACGACCAAACCCAAGTACGCTAAGGTAAGTCCCCGTATCGCGCTTTTTCGCGATGAAACGTGTCAGGCCGTCAGGATCAGACAAGCCCACGTTGAAATCACCGTCCGTGGCAAGGATCACGCGGCTTACTTCGCCGTCAGCTGCCATTGTGTCGGCCGTTGCATAAGCCTGCTCAAGCCCGCCTTGGCCGTTGGTTGATCCACCCGCGCCCAGCCGCATGAGGGCAGCTACGATCATTCCTTTTTCGGACGCTGGCGTCGGGGCAAGAACTTGGCCTGCGCTGCCTGCATATTCAACGATGGCGACTTCATCCTCGGGGCGTAGGTTGTCGAGCATCAGCATGAAAGACTGGCGCAAAAGCGGTAGCTTTGTCTGTTCATTCATGCTGCCTGATGTGTCGATTAGGAACACAAGGTTAAGCGGCGGACGATCCTCAATCGCGGGCATCTGGCCCTGTAGGCCGATATGCACCAACTGCGTGTCCGCGTTCCATGGGGTATCAATGACAGATACCGTTGGCTGGAATGGCGCGCCGCCCGCTTCTGGGCCTGCGTAATCGTAAGGGAAGTAATTTATCAGTTCCTCAACGCGCACGGCACCTGATGGTGGCAACTGACCACGCATCAGTGATGACCGGACTAGCGCATAAGAAGCAGTGTCTACGTCGATTGAGAAGGTCGAGACTGGATCGTCTTGTGTGATTTTCAAACTATTTTGGGCCGCATTTGCAAAAGCTTCGGTATTCGGCTCGGTGCGGATTTCTTGGGTGTCAGCCACGATGGATGGGGCAGGTGCGACCGCTCTAAGTGCAGCAGAAGGCGCGACCCTTGTTTGCAATGTGGCAGCACCATCGGCCATCGTCTCCATCATCATCGGGGCCTCGACAACAACGGCCAACTCTTCGGGCTGTGGTGCGTCAGACTGATCTCTTGCTGCGGCCAAGTCGTCTTGTAGGTATCCATCTGCCTTGGCGATTTCTTCATCAAGCGTATTGGCAACGGGACCGACCTTAGTTGAACCCATGTTCAGATCAGTCTCTTGGCGCAAATCAGCCAAAGGCGCGTTCTGCCACATGTCTTGCCCAATAGGCGTGAGGAAAAGGAAGCCCGAGGCGACGAGGGCGGTTGTGGCGGTCAATCCGCCTTTGGTGGTCATGGTATCAAGCAAAGTCTTCACTCCTGTCCAAAGGGCGCTTGGCCCGGTTACAGGGGTAGGACGGGGTGCAGCGCGTGATCCTTGGTTTTTTTCGAAATTTTCTTGGGCAAGGGCAAGATTTTCTGCACGGCGCACGGGATCAGGACGCGGAGTTGCTGCGTCCATCATTGATTTCAGATCATTGAGGTCATCGGTCATGATGCGTCCTCCTTCTCTTTGAGAATACGGAGAGCTTTCTTAGCCTCGGAGATACGCCAACTGATTGTTCCCTCAGAAACACCAAGGACTTCGGCGGCTTGCGCGTGGGTCATGTCGTCAAGCACAAGGGCAAGGGTATCGCGCAGGTCATCGCTAAGGTGTGACATGGCTTGGGTCAGCCAATCGATTTTTTCAGCACTCTCGGCATTTGTCGCGGTACGGGCAATTTCCCAATCACCCCAACCTGTCGTCGCTTTGCTGTATGTGGCGCGCCGGCGGCGTCGATCATGGGCCGCGTTCATTGCCACCTTGTATAGCCATGTCGTCAGTTTTGCTCGTCGTTGATAACTTAATAGTTTTGCGGGCAGCGCGGCGCAGATATCTTGGGTCAGGTCTTCGGCCTCTGGGCGGGTGCCAGTCAGGCGAAAAGAGAACGCGAAAATGCGGTCGTAATGACGGCCGAGCAAGCTCGCGAAAGCCTGTCCGTCGCCATTCGCCGCAGCTGCGGCAAGGTCCTCATCACTCGTTTTTATACGCATCACGGTGGTGGGACGCATTGGATTGGTCAATCCTTGGATAAAAGATTTAAAAACGCATCTTATTTTTTTCGCGGTCACCGTTTGGGTGGACACGACCAATAAAAAACGGCGACCCCGCGTATACAGGATCGCCGCTCTTAAGGTGTCTAAATCAGCTTAAACCGATGTGCAGATGTACTTCATTTCCATAAAGTCGTCCATGCCGTGGTGGCTGCCTTCGCGGCCAAGGCCGGACTGCTTGATGCCACCAAATGGCGCAACCTCGGTCGAGATGATACCAGTGTTCACACCAACGATGCCGTACTCAAGCGCCTCGGCTACTTTCGTCACACGGCTTAGGTCTTTGGCGTAGAAATACGATGCCAGACCAAAGATCGTGTCGTTTGCTTGGGCAATGACATCGTCTTCGTCTTCAAACATGAATAGCGGGGCGAATGGGCCAAATGTTTCGTCTTGGCTGACGATCATGTCTTTGGTTGCGTTGGCAACGATTGTCGGCTCATAGAACTTTCCACCCAGTGCATGTGGCTTGCCGCCTGTCAGGATCGTGCCGCCTTTTGAAAGTGCATCGTCAAGGTGTTCTTGTACTTTGGTCACTGCAGCGTCTTCGATCAGCGGTCCTAGGTGCGTACCTTCTGTCATGCCGTCGCCTATTGTCAGCGCCTCAACAGCGACCTTCAGCTTGGCCGAGAATGCCTCATAGACGCCCTTCTGGACGTAAATGCGGTTCGCGCAAACGCAGGTTTGGCCGTTGTTGCGGAACTTACAGGCGATTGCACCGATAACGGCCTCGTCAAGGTCAGCATCATCAAACACGATGAATGGTGCGTTGCCACCCAGTTCCATTGAACACTTCATAACTTGGTCGGCTGCTTGCTTAAGCAAGATGCGGCCAACTTCGGTTGATCCTGTAAATGTCAGCTTACGAACAATCGGGTTCTCGCAGAACTCTTTGCCTGCTTCTGAGGACGCTGTTGATGTCACAACTGAAAAGAGCCCCTTTGGAACGCCTGCCTCTTCTGCAAGCTTGGCAATGGCCAGTGCTGACAGAGGCGTCAAAGCTGCGGGACGTGCCACGAATGCGCAACCAGCGGCTAGCGCGGGGGCAACTTTGCGGGTGATCATCGCAATTGGAAAATTCCACGGTGTGATACCAGCGGCAACGCCTATTGGTTGTTTGATCACGGTGATCCGTTTGTCACCCATATGACCTGGAATGGTCTCTCCATAGACGCGCTTGGCTTCTTCGCCGAACCACTCAATGAACGACGCGCCATAGGCGACTTCGCCACGGGCTTCGGCCAATGGCTTACCTTGCTCAGCGGTCATAATGATCGCGAGGTCCTCTTGGTTGGCCATCATAAGATCAAACCATTTGCGCAATACTTTTGAGCGCTCCTTGGCTGCCAAAGCAGCCCACGGCTTTTGTGCGGCTTCAGCGATTGAAATGGCATCCGCGATTTCTGCACGGCTCACGTCTGCAACATGGGCGATCACGTCACCGCGGGCAGGGTTTGTCACTTCGAATGTTTTGCCCGATTTGGCATCAACCCATGCACCGCCAAGAAATGCTTGGCTGCAAACCAAGTCTGGGCGCGACAGTAGGGATTTCAGATCAGTTGTTTGGTCAAGCATGGGATACCTCATTTGATTTGCCCCATGTGAACCAGTTCAAAGACGCAGGTAAAGTCTAACTGATAAGGCCAGTCGTTATTGCCTATGGGAGCACCGTTAGATGTCGACGATTTGGGGGCCAAGATAACTAAGCGTATCTGTATCGGCGAGACGGTAAGGCAGGCTGCCAAAAGCAGGCTCTGCAATAATTATCAACGTGTTCTGGCCATCGATTTGCTCGATAAGATCAGTAGCCACTGGCGGTGTGAAAATTTCCGTGAGCCGCGCAATATGGTCCCCAAAATCGACCTCTACGTGCGCAGTGTCGATAAACGCACCGGGTTGATCGCGGGTTAGCTGCTCTGGTTGATTAAGAGCCGCGTCATAGCAATATGCGCGTGCCTCGGCTTCATTGCGAAAATCGCCAGCCAAAAGGTGCACACGGCCTTTCCCGTCTGCAAGGGATGCAGGCTCGTCTGGGGCAGGGCGGCCGCGAATTGAACTGCGAAGGCGTGATAAAATAGACATGGCGTTAATCTGCCCTGCAACTGCACCTTTGTCACGATTGGATTTTGCTGGCCTAGATGGTTCACCTTTTTGTGGGGGCTGGGGACATATTACTAAGAATCACGCACAATGACCCCGCTGCCCGTATTTTTGGCGGTATATTCCCTTTGGCGCTTAGGTTAATGGGAACTGGGATTTCCCCGTTCTGCAATCGCTTGCCACTGTGGTATCAAGTGAATCGAAAATTAAGGTGCGTACATGCCAACCGACAATATGATGACACGCCGCGTTTTTGCGACCTCTTTGATGGCGTCGGCAGCAGCGTGTACGACGCAGCCCCCTGAATCCAATCCAGAGCCGACACCGGTTGTTACGTTTGCTGACGGCTATGCACCAATCGAAGATTCAGGCTATTTCCTGCCAGGCATTCCTGAGCAGTACACCTTAGGTATCAACCGCCGTATGCGCGGAACCTATTTAGGGGAGCAGTCAGGTGGCACAATCGACGTCGATCCGTATGCAAAGTTTCTCTACCACGTCAAAGACGATGGCAGTGCGGTTCGGTACCCAGTTGGTGTTGGTCGGCAAGGTCGCTCAATCCGCGGCGGGGCAACAATTAAGCTCAAGCGTAAATGGCCGGGTTGGACACCAACCGCGAATATGTTGCGTACCGAGCCTGAGGTTTATGGCCCATTCCGCAGAGGCATCCCAGGCGGTCTGAGTAGCCCATTGGGAAGCCGCGCGCTTTATCTGTATCGTGGTGGGCGTGACACGTATTACCGGATTCACGGCACCAATGATTTGGATTCAATAGGCAACTCTGGTTCCGCTGGATGTATTCGTATGTTCAACCAAGATATTATTCATTTGTTTGAGCAGGTCGATATTCCAACGAGGGTCCACATTCGAGGTCCAGAAGAATCTCAGCGTGTTGATCCCGAGAACTATGAGCGCGGTGTGGAATTGCCGCCCAAGATTATCTCGCCAGAAGAATTGCTGGGTGTCGAAGCGCGTAATGCGGATCATCTGCCTATTTTCGAATAGGTATTTGGTGGCGCAGCTGCTTTTGAATTAACTTAAGTTCGTCGTGAAAATTCCCCATTTGTGGGTAAGGTTAGACGTGGAATACGGTAGCTAGCATTTGTAAATTGCCGTAACATTTCTTACATATTTACAAACAACATATTCACGAGGGAAAATTCATGGCTGATTTCGACGCGCAGATTCAACAAAGCCAAGTACAGGTTGCGGAAGCGCAGTCAAAAATTTCAGAGCTAACCAGCCGGATTGAGACCGCACGGCAAAAGATGGCGCAGGGCACGGATATTGCCGTTGATATTGAAAATGCGTCCCTCGAAGAGGTACATGCCCACACTGAATTGATGAATGCTAATATCGCCGAACTGATAATGGGCTTGGATGATGTGACTGCTGGCTTTAGCCGGGACTTTGATGAGATGCGGTCGCACACTGGCATGGAAAGCTTCATCGGGTTCTTTTCAAAAGGCAAAGCTGACAGCATGCGCGAAGAGCGGATGCGCACAGCATCTGTTGACGACAAGCTGCAGGATCTGATCTCAAAATCTGATGTGATTACGAAACTTTTGCAAAACCAACTCGCCGTTTTGAACGAGCAAAAAGTTTCCGTCGAGGGCAACCTTTCTAGCACGTTGACCGACCGAGAAACTGTTGTTGGCGCGCTTGAGCAGATCCGCGTTGATATTCTAGCGATGGACCCCAAGATCATCACACTTGAAGGCAAGATTTCGGTTGAGCAAGACGCAGCTGCACGGACCAAGCTGGAATCTGAGTTGGCTGGCCTGAACACGCAGTACAACGAACTGGTGCAGCAAGAGCAGGTGAAGATCGCGAATTCCCAAACGCTTGAGCGGTATATTGAAAAGGGTAAAACTTGGATCGATAGCCTTCAGAACCAAGCGGCGACGCAGATGGTTTTGATTAACAAGCTTGAGACAGACACGAAACAGCGCGTTGTGTTGTACGATGCATTGTCAAAGTCATTGAAGACTGCGCAGCAGCAGGACGTCGCCCACCAGATCAACGAGATTGGTGTGAAAACCGACCAAGAAGCGCAGACGGCCATGGCTGCAATCGGTTCTGCGACGAATGCGCGGATGGCCGATATGTTGGAAGCTCACGAAGATCACATGGTATTCGCACGTGAAGTTTTGGAGCAGAAGGCCAAGGCCGATGATCGGTTCGTGCGCAGGTTCCAAAAGATAGTCGAGAAGCACGATAGTAATCAGTATGGGGATCAGGGATAGGCCTTGATCTCGAAACTCTACTTTGCAGCTTTGCCCCTCACTTTTGGCGGGTCTTTTGTCGTCGTACTTAGTTGGATGGTTGGATCGCAATCTGGATTGATGATTAGTATATATTCACTTGTTACAGGGTCTATGTTGACACTTGGTACTTGGATTTTGGAGACATTCGTTCTGTGGCATCACATTGAATCGGGATCACCACTTGCCCAAAACTGACCTTTCCCAAGATCACTTCAAGCTTGAAGATACACGCATCACGCGGCGGTATTTTGGGAAGTTTGAGCGGATCACTGGCTACCTCAATAAGGTCGCTGCGACGATGGAGGCTGAAAGCCGTTTGTCGCGCCGAGATATTGAGGCGGTTGCGCGGTATCTTGTTGGGCTGAACATTACCTTCCGGTCGCTCGCGCATAAATACCATTTCTCGGGTCGGTTTGCGCACGCAGGTCAATTGACGTTTGACCGTGTCGAAAGCGGCTTTCCAGTCTACCAAGAACTGCTTGAGATGGCGAATGATGCGCTGCAAGCGGAAAAACATCTGGCGACGATGCCGCCGACCGATGATCTTAAGGACCAAATGGTTCGCACGATTGTCGGCGAGCAAGAAATCCCGACCAAGCTGCAATACGCTTTGTCACAACGGCTTTATTACGAAGAGCTGGTGAAGGGTGGGCAATTCTGGGCGCGCAATGATCCGCAGGCCGTCTGGCTGGGCAACGAAGGCGTGCGCCGAAAGTTTCAGGTGCATTGGGCTGTGTATGACAGTCAGGTCAATTTGCCGGTCATTTACCTGATGGACGTAGAAGATACAGGCCGTACGGGCCTGCCCAAGGACGAGCGGCGCTGGCCTGAGGTGCAGGCGCATTTGATGGCGCAATCATTGGGCGGTTTGAAGTTGCTGACGATTGCGAAGGGCTTTGACGAGGACTTTGACGATCTGCATCCAACCCGCTTGCGCAGGTTCCATATTGGGCCGATGTATTCGCATGCATTTACCAAGCAAGCAGGGCCATTGCGCGAAGTGTTAGAGCAGGCAAATAGCCCTGTTGGCGAAGATTGGGCATTGGTTTGGACCGAGGAAGAACTGGTCGCTGAACGCGCTGAGAAAGTGAAGTCGGGTTGGTTTGGCACCGTAGAGCGGCAGATATTCGCGCTTGACCCTTTTGCGGGTGGCGGTGCGGAAACGGGTGCAACACGCATGGATCGGTCATTGATTATGCCAGAACGCCCCTATCAAGCATTAGCCGAGCGTAACCCGCCCGGCTTTCGCGATGTACGTAAGTTTGTAGTCAGCAAAAAAGGTCGTGTGCTGAGTTACCGGTAGTTGATACTGACAGATTTTGTGCCTGCGGCGCGAGTATTTTGAACAAAGCGAGTTGAAAGAAAATGAGCCAGACAACAGACCAGATGGAACTGCGTGAAGAAGAAATCCGCACGCATTATGCCGCCGCGTTGGATTTGATTGACGGCTTTGACCACAGCCCGCGAATTGCGAGCGCGTCCGGAGCGCCGGCGGTAGAAAAATCCAGCGGAATTGGAACGCGCCGTGCATTTCGGTCAACCACGCCAGGATTGGTGACACGGCGTACTGCGCGGGCCGAAGGCATTCAGCTTACGAGCCGAATAGAGGCTATAGAGGGCGGGGATGGTTTGACCTCGCCTTTGCAAGCAACTGTGCAGCAATCGTTGCGGCGCGCTATTGCGATTGCTTTGGCGGTAGGTGAGCAGTTTTCTGAGCGCACATCTTTGAAGGATCTTAAGAGGTCCAATCTTGAGGGTGGATTGGCTGATGGTAAGAAGGCTGAATTTTCAGAACTTTTGACTGCTGAAGCATTGGTCACATTGTATGTGTTTGGCTCAGCTGCTGCGTTCTTGCTTGCATCACATGCGACAGAAGAAACGGTTGAGATTGGCGACGTCGAAGAAGTTCTGACAGATAACGCGCAGCTTGGTCTGCACGGTGCATTGTGGGAGTTGGATCAGGATATCGCGGCCCACGCCACCAGTGAGTCGAAACTGATTGCCACGATCCTCGCTTTCTCAGAAAGTCTTATGGGTAAAGTCGCCGGACGAGCGAGCACGGCAAGCAGGCTTGAACCGTTCAATGCGGCCTCATGGCGTGTTGAGGCGGATGAGTTTACCGTCAATGGCTTTTCACCAGCGCGCAAAGGTAAAACCGCCGCGCTGACGATGACGTTCAAGAAGCCCAACGAAGTCGTCGGTAACCACATCGCCAAGTATCAGTCGATGAAGTTGGCGAAGATGGTCATGGCTTATGACTTTGAGCGAAGGTTGAATCCGTTTGCAGAGCTTGGTGGCTTCATCTTTACGTTTATGGGCGACGGCAAGCCAGGTACGGGTAAGACCACGCTTATTCAAATGATGGCGGGTCTTATCAATGATTATTGCGGTGTTGCGGGGTATCCGTTCCGCTATCAAAATCTAAGCACTGACAATATCGACAGCTATCAAGGTAAATCTGGCCAGAACGCGAAGGCGTTTATCAATAATGTTCTAGATCCGTCCGTCATTGGCTTTGGTACAATCGATGACATTGACCAGCTTGCGGGTAAGCGAGGCGACCGCCAGTCAAGCGCGGGTCAGCTTGAGATCACAGCCGTTCTGATGGAGAGCTTTGCTGGTGCCAACACGGTTGTGCGCGGCAATTGTACGTTCGGTATGTTTTCCAACTATCCCGAGAACGTCGATGACGCCTTGCGCCAACGGGCCGGGGCGCGGTTCCTTGTAGACGGGCCGCAAACGCGCGATGACTACATCGATATCCTATATCTGCTGATGGGCAAGAACCACGACATCCCTGTAGGAAGTCATGAAGTGTTCTCGGCTCAGGAAATAAAAAAGGCTGTGACGGCCTCATTTGAGGGGCACGCCAGACCACATGAGGCTGGGTTGCTGAACGTGTTTGACCGTGTGAGCGGGGAGATAGGTGAACTGAATACCATCGCCAAACTGGGTACCTATTTGAAAGGTATTCAGGAGGCGGATGACCGGTTTACGGGCCGCGCGATTAAGAACATCACTGACGCCGTCAAAGTCCGTGCGATGGATTTTGAACTGCCTGACGAGTGGATGGAAAACCCAGAGCTGTTCTTGTTCAAAGATTACGATGCGAAGAAAGCGATGATCGAAGATCTGCGGGTGCCAATCACTGTCGACATGGTGATCCAAGAGATCAATCGCTACGCAGACAGCGAATTCCGCTATGCTGACAAATCCGACGAGGTCGCGATCGAGGGCATGATCCGCGACTATGGTCGTCAGGAAGAAGCGAAGAAGCGCTACTTGGAGAGCAAGTGATGAGCGGCAGCGCTGGTATATATTTGCCCGTCATTTTCTTAGGGCTGCTGGGCTGGCTTGTGCCAAAGATTTTGTCATTGTTTATGCCTGAGGGTGTTAAGCCGTTGATGCTGCTTGGGCTTCTTGCCACGCTGCTTATGGTGGTGCTTAGTGGTTTGGTTTTCCTAGGTCTTTACGTGCTGTCTGGTGTCTCAATCGCAGAACTTACTGCACCTGGGATTTCTGCAACGATAGGTTTTTTGGGCCGGTTGGCGATGAGTGCGGCGATCATTTGGGCGCCGATCCTGATCTTGTCTGTTGCTGCGCTGCCTAGGCAATGGGTGAACGAGACATGGTGATTTCGCGGATGGAGGCGGAGTAGATGCATAGACTAATCGAAAAAGGCCTGATGTTCGGTAATCTGATCCGTGTGGACAGCCCTGTGTTGGTCGAGCGGTATAACCGTGCGCTGAAATCACTGACCGGTAAGACCACAGCGTTGGATGAGTTTCATATCGATATTTCTGGCTATGCGCCGGAGATCGGAGATGAGCTGGATGATGAGATGTATCTCAATCACGCGGGGGTTAATCGCCAATTTATCCTGCTCACGACCGAACAACGGACAGCGCCGCTTTTGAATGCAAAGCTTTCGACTTCACGCGGGATATTGAAGCAATTCATCAACGATAATCAGGCGCAGCTATTTGCGCTGACCGCTGGGGATGCTGTTGCGGGAGAGCTTGTTAACTCGGTCTATACCGTGGGAACTGCAGCCAAGCTGTTTGATATCCGCAAGATAACTGTTGAGGCAGACACCACGGACGGCACGGTGGCAACGGCAGCCAAGCTGGGCAACATGATCGACCAGTTTAAGACAGAACCCGATGCATGGTTCGACGATGTGTTGATCGCCAAAATGATTGGCCTCGCGAAAGAGACGGGCGATGTGACCCGAAACCCAGTCACATTAAAGAACATGGTTTTTGAGCAAGACAATTTTTGGACTGCGCATTTCGACGGCATGTATGTCTTTCGCAAAGTGCCCCATCCGGCTGTGATAGCCGCCGGTAAAGTTGATGCGTTAGGCAAGCTGCCAATTGATGCCGTTTACGGTCTCGAAGCCCGCAGTGAGATTGCAAAGTTACTGCAAGAGAATGATCTGGTTGAGCCGATTGTTGAAGCACGCGGTGTGGATGCAGCAGCAATTTTGCATCAAAAGATGGATTTCATCGTTGCCGAAGTTGCATCGACTATGGGCGAGAATTTGGCGGGCGCTACGCGTCGAACGCTGCGGATGCTTGGGCGTCGCTACGCAGAGTTGTTGCCTGAGGCATGGCAGGGCTTGGCTGATCTTGCGCGCTGGGCCGAGGAGGATGGGCCGTGGCCCAAGATCACTTCAGAGCACCCTGCGTATTTTTATACCTTGCGGGCCAAGGACCACAAAGATGTTGATCTGGTGAACATGCTGTTGGCAGAACTATCGCCTCTCGATATTCGTCAGTTGTTCATTTGTCATAAAGAAGCGTTCTACGCAGCTTATGCGGCTTGGCCTGATGCCAAGAAAGCCTATGTGGCGGATTTCCTTGAACGCGAGTATCAAGTGGATAAAGCTGGAACACGTGCGGCGCTATTTGGTCACGAAGAAGGCATGGCAGAGCCTGTCCCTACGGCAAATACGCCTTGGACAGTTGCAAAGGCGAACGCACGCGTTCGCGCAGATATGATAGAACGTGTGGGCCCTTGGGGCGCGATCGGGAGAAAATAAATGGGATTTATCAGACTTGTCGTGTTCGGATTTCTTGCACTGGGTATCATCTATTTGTCGATCGCGGTCTATTCGCGTTCTGTGCGGCGCGAAAAGCTTGAGGAAGCGTATGACGAGAACCCTGTTGAGGGAACGACCCGTCAGGCATATGTGGAGCAAGGAATCAAAGAGTATAACACTAGCTTTAGACCCAAGTTGATTGCCTTGGTCTTTGTCGTGCCACCGATCATTGTGGCCGCTATCGTTTATATTACCAACGCGAATTAAGGAATTTCACCATGCGCCGAGCCCGTATCATTTTTCGTGTTTGCTTATTTCTGATTGCTGCAGCTTGCCTAAACTATGTTTTGCCGCAGCATGACATAGTGCAAATTACGCAGGTCGAAACAAAACGAACTGATTTCGGTGGGTTTAACAAATTGTTTTACGCACAAGCCGATAGTGGTAGTGCTGATATTGGTAACCGAGACATTTTCTACATCTATGGTGACCGTAAAAAGACGTATCTTATGGGACTGTTACGCCGTGATGCGATGGGTGTGATCGTTTACCGGAACGAAGATACTGGATGGATTTGGCCTCCTTACTTTAAGTTTGATAGTTCCAACTTACAGGCCGAGGCCGCGAGCCTTGCTCGCCGCGATGCATCATCAGAAGGTGGAAACTGGTCGGTCGTGACGCATTATGGCTGGCGGATTCCGTTTTTGTCGATCTTTCCAAACGCAGTGAATGTAAAGCCAGCAGATGGACCTGACATGCGGATCATCCCTTGGTTCAATATCTTCTTCTTTATTTTCCTGATGATTGCGATCGTGTTCTTGCGCGCGATGTGGATGCAATTTCGCGAGCGCTCAGTTGATCCGCTTCTGAATTCTGCAGGGCATCACATGGACGAAGTACAAGCTGGTGTTGCCGAGCGCAAAGGCCGCGTTGGTCGCTGGTTGGGAACGTGGCGTTCAAAGAAATAAGCGCGGCCCCTCGTGAAAAGGGACAGCGCAATTTTGAGATTAGACGGGGGCATTTGCCCCCGTTGCTATTTCTAGACGTTATTCGCCGTAAGGTATCCAGACATTCTTGACCTCAGTCGCAGCATGCAGGTACGCCTTGATCGTCGGGCTTTGGGTGATCCATGTCCGCTTAAGATTGGTGGCGCTATGTGCCTCAATCGGTTGGGCAAGGTCTTGGGGAGAGAACGACCAAAGCGCATCAATATCCATATGTTTCGCAAGGTCCGGCGCGAGGGCCGCGTGGTCGCCTGTTAGGATATTCACAACACCTGCAGGAACATCAGATGTCTCAAGCACTTGGTAAAAGTCTGTAGCCGCAAGAGGGAACGGATCGCTTGCAATAAGCGTGATCCGGTTGCCCATCGCGATGGCAGGGGCCATTGCACTGACCAAACCTAACAATGGCGTATCATCGCAAAGCGCTGCGATTTTCCCAACTGGTTCTTTCATTGCCAACGCGACACCGCGAATTGGAACGCCATGTACTTGGCCATCAAATTTGTCGGCCCAAGCAGCCGCAGAAAAGAGCGCTTGAATGGATTGTTCGACTTCTGCGGTGCCTGATTTTCCTGTCAGGGCTTTGATCCGGTTGGCGAATTCATCTGACCGCGCAGACAGGTTTTCGGCGATATAGTATAAGATCTGTGCACGCAGGTGACCTGTGGTCTTACCCCAACCCTTTGCCGCATTCATCGCCTCAACTGCGTTGCGGACGTCTTTGCGGTTCGCAATTGAAACATGGCCAACTGGTTTGCCCTTGGGGCCAAAAACAGGCTTGGAATAACCACCGTCAGGGCGTGCCTGCTTACCACCAACATATAGCTTTGCAGTCCGGTCCAGTGGATCACTTGGCGCGTCGGTGCCGGTGAATGGCGCAATAGGTTTGATTGGTTTCGCAGCCGCCTTGGGTTTGGTGTAACCCATCAGACCTTCCCAGCCACCCTCGCGACCAAAGCCGCTTTCGCGGACGCCACCGAAACCAGCGGCTGCATCCATCATGTTGGTTCCATTGATCCAAACGATTCCTGCAACCAGCTTAGGCGCCATATCAAGCGCAAGGTTGATATTCTCAGACCAGACAGACGCGGCAAGGCCGTAGCGTGTGTTGTTCGCAATCTCGATGGCCTCGGAAGGGGTGCGGAAAGTCGTCGCCACAAGAACAGGACCAAAGATTTCAGTCTGCATCAGATGCGAGGCAGAGCTGAGACCTGTAATCAACGTGGGTGGGTAGAAACAGCCTTCGGGTGCGGTGGTTTGGAACGTTTCGCCCTCGGTATTTTCTGCGACCAACTTTGTGATCTCAGCCAACTGGATCGGATCAACGATTGCACCGATATCGATACACTTATCAAGCGGGTCACCGATACGCAGTTTTTCCATCCGCGCCTTTAGTTTGACATAGAAGCTGTCGGCGATGCCTTCTTGAACAAGCAACCGCGATCCCGCGCAACAAACCTGACCTTGGTTAAACCAGATCGCGTCAACGAGGCCTTCGATTGCTGAATCAATGTCAGCATCTTCAAATACGATGTATGGTGATTTACCACCCAGCTCGAGGGACAGGGCTTTGCCTGTGCCAGCGGTCTGTTCGCGAATGATACGACCCACGGCGGTTGAGCCTGTGAATGCGATCTTATCAACGTCCGACGCGACCAAGGCCGCACCTGTCATGCCGTTACCTGTGACGATGTTCACGACGCCGGGTGGAACGCCTGCTTGTGTACAGATTTCGGCAAAAACCATTGCGGACAGGGATGTGAATTCGGCAGGCTTTAGAACGACAGTATTGCCCATCGCCAAGGCAGGCGCGATTTTCCAAGCGAGCATGAGCAGCGGAAAGTTCCAAGGAATGATCTGACCACACACGCCAAGCGCTTCGCGGTCAGGCAGTTCGTCGTCCATCAGCTGGGCAAAACCCGCATGGTGGTAAAAGTGGCGGATCGCCAAAGGCACGTCGATGTCGCGTGCTTCGCGGATCGGTTTCCCGTTGTCGAGGGTCTCCATCACAGCAAGGAGGCGGGCGTGCTTTTGCATTAAACGTGCGATGGCATAAAGAACGCGGGCGCGGGCATGGCCGTCTTTGGCCCATTTGCTTTGCGCTTTACGTGCAGCCTTAACCGCGGTCGCGACTTCGTCTGCAGTGCCTTTGGTCACACCAGCAAGTCGCTTGCCCGTTGCGGGGTTGTTGGATGCAAAATCATCACGCAGAGGGCCCCATGTGCCATCTACATAGTGGCCAGCAATGCCGCCACGATCAGCTAACCATTGCAGCGCCTCAGCGGCGCTTTCGGGTGCGGGACCATAGTCCATGCTGTCGAAAATATCTTTGACGGTCATATGCTTATCCAATCGGGTGACGCCACCCGGCGGAATAGGCGCCGGTTACGTGATGTTCGAGTTGCCGTTCAATGTCGCCCAGCAGCGACGATGCACCAAAGCGATAAAGATCTGGCTGCAACCAACGGTCGCCCAGCTCGTCTTTGATCATAGCGAGATAGGTGATCGCGTCTTTCGCTTTTGAGATGCCGCCTGCTGGTTTGTAGCCAACGCGGATACCTGTGCGTTCTTGATACGCGCGGATGGCGCGGATCATAGTCAGCGTGACGGGCAACGTTGCATTCACGGGTTCTTTGCCCGTTGACGTCTTGATGAAATCTGCGCCTGCCATCATGCAAACCAATGACGCTTTGGCGACGTTGCGCAATGTACCCAGTTCACCCGTCGCAAGGATCGCTTTGACGTGGGCGTCACCACAGGCTTCGCGCATCTCTGCCATCTCATCGTAAAGCGCTTGCCAATTACCTGTCAGCGCGTGGCGGCGGGAAATCACGATGTCGATCTCTTGTGCACCAGCAGCAACGCTCTCGCGGATTTCTTGTAGGCGTAGGTGGAACGGCGACAAGCCCGCAGGAAAACCGGTTGAGACAGCAGCAACGGGGATCGATGTCCCTTCGAGCGCCCTCACAGCAGTTTCGACCATGTCGTGGTAGACACAAACTGCGCCCGTGGTCAGTCCCTCCATCCCAAGTTGTTCGAGGATCGATTGCGACACGGGTTGGCGGGCTTTCGCGCATAAGCGACGCACCCGTGCTTGGGTGTCGTCACCGGACAGGGTCGTCAAATCGATCAGGCTAACAGCCTTGCAAAGCCACGCAGCTTGATAATCTTTCTTGACCGAACGGCGGCCCGGGAGGGTCGCAGCGCGTCGCTCGATCGCGGATGTGTTCGCCTGAACCGAGGCCACCCAATCAAGATCAAGCGGCATCCCGTCGTTACGTGGTTCATGAATCTGCGGCAGCTGATCTTTCGCTGACGTAGGTGAGGGTGAAACTGTTAGCATCGGGTCTCCTTGCGGTCGGGCAAGCGTGTCACTTTGCGGCCTTCTTGGCAAGGTTTGACCAAATGGTCAAATACTTCCGTTGCGTCGCGTTGCCGTGGACAGTCTAGGGCCTGCAGGGTATGGCGCTTACGACACTTTTAATCGGGGGGAAATCCATGTCATTCGACCGTTCCATCAAGATTGCACCGTCCATCCTTGCTGCTGATTTTGCCAATTTCGGAGCAGAGATCGAAGCCGTTGAGGCGCAAGGCGCTGACTGGATCCACGTAGATGTCATGGACGGGCATTTTGTGCCTGCGCTGACTTTTGGTGCCCAGACCTGCAAAGCTATTCGTCCGCACATCAAAACAGTGATGGACGTGCATTTGATGATCTCGCCTGTTGATGCCTATCTGCAGGGTTTTGCTGACGCTGGTGCGGATATCATCACAGCACACATGGAAGCTGGGCCGCATATTCACCGCACCCTTCAGAATATCCGTGATCTTGGTTGTAAGGCTGGTGTCGCCCTGAACCCTGGCACGCCTGCGTCGTCTGTCGAAGAGCTGTTAGATATGGTCGATCTGATCTGCGTGATGACAGTGAACCCTGGTTTTGGCGGGCAAAAGTTCATTGATATGTCTGACAAAGTTGCCGACTTGCGGGCAATGATCAGTGATCGCCCAGTGCATATCCAGATTGACGGTGGTGTAGACCCAACAACAGCGCCTTTGGTTGTTGAGGCAGGGGCAGACGTGCTTGTCGCGGGATCAGCCGTCTTTAAGGGCGGGTCGGTTAGCAATCCCGCACCATATGGCGAGAACATGCGCGCAATTCGCGCCGCAATAGACGCTTAACTATTTCTGCACAAAAACTGCACAAACCTTATCTGCGATCTGCGCATTCCATCAATAGGTCCTTTTCCAAGAATACTTGGAAAGGGACTATGATGAAGGTTTTGATGATCAAAGGCGTGCCTGCAGCGATCCGCAATGATGCATGGTGGCTTGATGGCCCAATTATTGAGGCTATCGCCGCGCCGCAACAGCGCGTAGTTTCGCATCCAGAGCGAGGATCGAAACGATGAGCCATCACATTTTGATTGCAGACGACGATGCGCAGATCCGCGATATTGTCCGCATTGGCCTAAGGCAGGCTGGCTTTGACGTCAGCGAAGTCGGGGATGGCGCCGCCGCTTTGGCGCAGGTTCAAAAAGCGATGCCTGATTTGATCATCCTCGACATTGGTATGCCCGAGATGGATGGGCTGAATGTGTGCCGCGAAATTCGCAAAGAAAGCGAAGTGCCAATTCTGTTTCTGACGGCGCAGGGTGACGAGATTGACCGCGTGGTCGGTCTGGAACTTGGCGCTGATGACTATGTTGCAAAGCCGTTCTCGCCCCGCGAATTAGTGGCGAGGGTACGTGCGATCTTGAAACGCACAGCACCGGGAACCGCTACGTCTAAAACGCTGCGACGCGGGGTGCTATCGCTTGATCCGGAAAGGCATTCCTGCCGCATCGGCGAAACGTCCGTAACCTTGACTGGCAGAGAGATGGAGCTGCTGGCCAAGCTGCTTAGTCGGCCAGAGCATGTAATGGCGCGCCCCCAGTTGGTCGATGCGATTTATGGCACGAACATCCACGTAAGCGACAGAACGATGGATAGTCACCTGCGGAACCTGCGTGCAAAACTGGCCGAGGCAGGTTGCGACGACGCGATTGAGACCGTGCACGGTGTAGGTATTAGGATGGGCACATGCAGCGCACCATAACGCGCAAATGGCGGCCTTCCTTGGCGTTGGTCCTAAGTTGTACAATCGCGGTTGTTCTTTGCTTGCCGGTCGCAGGTATTGTCGCCGTCCGGTATCTCTATCTTGTTATTGGCTACCGCGAGGCGGTTTTGGTCGTCAGCATTTGTGTGGTGATTGTTGCGGCTTATGTTGGGTGGGTTCTTTGGCGCATCCTTTTGCGACCAGTGACCGAGCTTGCTGCGCGGGCAGAGCATGTTGTGGCAGGTCAGGGTGGCGATGGCCCCCTACAACACTACGGCACCCACGAGATGCGTGCGCTTGGCGCTGCGATCCTTGGGATGAGTGAAACCCTGAAAACGCGCGAAACTGTGCTGCGAACCTATACTGATCACGTAACCCACGAGTTAAAGTCGCCTTTGACCGTGATCCGTGGCGCATCCGAACTGCTAGGCGAAGACGGACTGAGCAAGGAAGACCGTGCGCAACTTTGTCAGCGCGTGGATGGCGCTGTCGTGCGGATGACAACTTTGTTGGATGTGCAGCGGTCGCTTGCGAAAGCGCAAGAAGTCGTGCCGTCAGGCCAATGCCGATTGTCAGACTTGTCATTACCGCAAGGCGTTGAGATTAGAAAAGACATCGAAGTGCCGCTGCCTATTGAGGTTCTTGCACCTGTTCTTGAGCATCTGGTTGGTAACGCTCTTAAACACGGGGCGAACTTAATAACTCTGGACGGTAACGAGCACAGTTTTAAAGTCGCCGACAATGGAAGCGGCATTTCCGACGGAAATAGACCGCGGATATTTGACCCGTATTTCACGACCTCACGCGAGGCAGGCGGCACTGGGATGGGTTTGGCGATTGTCAAAAGCATGCTTGAGACGCAGGGCGCAAGGATCGCGATATTGGACGGACCCAAAACAGTATTCGAGATCTCTTATTAATCTTTCAATTTGGTTTGTCGCGCAGCGCCTGACTGATCGCTGTATGGGTTCGTTCGACAGCACCAGACTGCGTTTCAAAGAAAACATCGACATCCTCTTGGCTGGGGAACTTGCCTGATTGCAAGTAGGCAACCAACTCTGGGATATTCTGAACTTGGGTCGCAACACCTGCTGCTTTCGCCTCTTCGAACGGAAACTCGATCGTCCATGTGTTTGGCCCCAAGACGACAGGTTTTCCAAGTGCGAGTGGCTCGCTGATGTTATGCGCCCCTTGCGGGATAAAGCTCCCTCCGATGATCGCTTGATCGCAAAGTGCGAGGTAGAAATACATCTCGCCCATGCTGTCCCCAAGCAGGACGTCGCATTCGGGGAAACTATCAATCGCAAGGTCTGCGTCGAACGCAATGCTGCGGCGGGTCACGTTTAAACCGGCGCTTGCCAGCAAATCATAGCATTCGTCGAACCGTTCAGGCGCGCGCGGGACATAGACGATCAGCGGCGCGTCCGGCCCTAGGAGAGATTGGATAAGAGCAATATATTGCGCATCCTCACCGACGACGACACTTGTGATCGTGACCACTTTGCGCGGAATCGTTTGCTTAACCAATTCACCTGACATGCGCTGTTTTTCAGGGACGGGTTGGTCAAATCGCAACTCACCGGTGACATGAATGTTCGTCATACCAGCCGCTGCGAAACGGTTCTTTTGTATGTCGGATTTCACGAAACCCCCTGCGTAACCTTGCATCAGATCGGCACGCCATTTCGATTTCACTTGGTCACGGGCAAAGGATTTTTGTGGGTATTGGGCATTGCATGGGAATAGCTTGATACCAGTTTTGTGGGCCGCATCAATCATGATTGGCCAAATTTCAATTTCCATCATAAGTCCGATTTTCGGCGTGAAAGCACGGAAAAATTGCCGATAACACCAACGGAATTCAAGGGGTACCCACATGACTTGTAAGCGGCCATCTGCAATGTCGTCTGCAAAGACGGCCTCGGCCTCGCGCCGGCCAGTTGGCGTGAAGTGGGTCGTGACGACATGTTCGCCATCGTCAAGAAAACGACGAATAAGCGGAACAGCCGAGCGCAATTCCCCTAAGGAAACCGCATGCACCCAAACAGCATCGGTTGCGGTTTTTCGCGTAAAGCCAAATCGCTCGGGCAAGTGTTTGATATAGAGAGGGTCGCGCCTCGCTCTCCAAAGAAGGTAGAGCAATGCAAACGGCAACCCCACGGTCCAAAGGAATGTGTACTTTCCCAAGAAACGTCGCAGGCGCGTTGTTGGAAATTTAGTCATGCGAAGGCTCGATCAAATTGCACAGATCATGCGCTAAGGCGGCAACCCGCTGCTGTTCGACCTGCAAAACCAATGTGGTTTCCGGTTGAGGGTTTTTCCGCAATTCGTTGAGGGCCGCGGCCAATTCATCAGGTCTCGTGCTCAAATGCGACAGGCCATGTTCATTCAGCTGGAAAAAGTCAGCCGTGAAGTTTTGCGTGCGCGGGCCGTGGAATACAGGCGTGTTCAATGCAATGGCTTCCCAAGGGCTATGACCTTCTGTGTCGTCATTTGTACCACCAATATATGCCGCACGCGCTAATCGATAAAAAAGGCCGGTTTCACCAAAGCTATCTATGATCCAAACGCGATCCTTTCGATGGGGCACCACCCCAGAACTACGGCGCAATGCTTTGGGATCGACCGCGATTTCACGGTCAGGAAACCGCGGGATAATGAGCAACAGGGCGTCTGGTAAAACAGCACAGAGGGTGTTGTGCGCCGAAATTGCGATGTCTTCATCCGCTAGATGGGACGGCGCTACCGCCCAAACAAAGCGATCTTTGAGGGCAGCCTGAAGCCTAGCCAGCTCATCATAATCGCAATCCAGAGGAGGAGCGGCCGGCTTGAGCGATCCTTTGATCGCAACATTTGCACCACCCAAAGCGGTTATGTTCTGGCCTGATGCTTTGTCTTGGACGGCAATCATCGCCATGCGTTGATAAAGATTGCGGTACAGACCTGACAAACGTGTCCGGCTGGCAAAGCTTGCGGCATGCATCCGGCCCGCAACGATTGCCTGCGGGATTTCACGCTTGGTGCAAGCAACGGCAAAGCCGGGCCAAAGGTCTTGTTCAGTCCAGACTGCGAGGTTCGGTTTCCAATGGTTCAGAAAACGATTGATATACGCGGGCGCATCCAGCGGCAGGAACTGGTGCTGAGTATTTGGAGGCAAATGCTTAGCGATTGCTTCTGCACTTTTGGACGTGGTTGAGGTGATCAGGAAATGCAGCAGGGGATCTTGGGCATGTAATTGCGCGATAAGCCCACGCAAGGCCAACGTTTCGCCCAAACCCACTGCATGCAGCCAAATCAAACGCCCTGTCGGACGCTCCAACGTTGGACGGCCCAATTTCTCTTGCCACCGTTTCGGATCTTCTTTGCCCTTGGCCAGACGCCTGCGCAAAAAAGGTTTAGCTATGATTGGAATTGCTCGCGTGGCCAAAAGATAAGCACGCAAAGTCAGGCCTGTTCTAGCCCACGTCATGGAATGTCTTTTGCAATGAACCCGACCAAAATGCATCGTCCTGCAAAATCGCTGCGAAACGTTCGGCTGCTGATCCGGAACCAAATGCTGTGTCTCTAGCGCGCGTTTTGCCCCAGTTGTTTTCTAAGAAATCCGCAATCTTTGCTGCATCATCTGCGTCCGCAAAGTGGATTGATGCCGCTTTGCCACGATTGTTCTGGCGGGTCCCGATATCGAGGGAAGGTACGCCGATAAAGGGGGCCTCTCGGACGCCAGCGGATGAATTGCCGACCATACAAGCTGCGTGCTTCATCAATTCTGAGAAATGTGCAAAGCGCATCGAGGGCAATACACGGAATTGCGCTGGATCGAGGGCTTCTATTTCGGCGAAGATATCCCGTGAGCCCGGATCATTGTTCGGTGCTATCACCACGAAAGGCTTTTTGAATGCCCTTAGGCTGCCAAAGAACGCATGTGCTTGGGCGCCCATTGTGCCGGCTTCGGATGTGACTGGATGGAAAACACAAATGCCGAAATCTTCAAACGGGATTTCATAGCGTGCAAGAACGTCTTGGATAGTGACACCAGACGGTCGTGCATGAAAATCAAGTTCGGGTGATCCAATCACATGGATGGCGCTGTCGTCTTCGCCCAATGCCATGACCCGTCGCGCGGCATCATCCGAACTAACAAAGTGATAGCTGCAGAGCTTTGAATTACAGTGACGGTAGATTTCATCGATCGTCCCCGAAACTTCGCCGCCTTCGATATGCGCCGAGCGGATGTAATTCGTTGCGCAAACAAGAGCAGCGGCCAGTGCCTCAACGCGGTCACCGTGGATAACAACAAGATTAGGCTTTTGCGTTTGCACAAACGCCGAGAACCCAGTCACTGTTTTTGCAAGAATCATGTCCTGCGGGTCACCGTCATCTTGGTTAAGGTACTCGTGCACTGTGACGCCAGCCGTGCGATGAACCTCAATCTTGGTCATCCCATAGCGTTCCAGCATATGCATGCCAGTCACAAAAAACGACACATCAAGCCCCACATCACGGGCCGCAATCGCCAAAGGCTCAAGCTTACCGAAATCAGCACGGGTGCCGGTCACAAAGAGGATGGATTTGGTCATCTGTCGTGGCTATCCTAGTGCTGCTATTTCGTCAAAAAGCGCGTCTGTATCAGTCCGCCATTTAGCTAGACGTTCATAGATATTGTTGGCTTCCTTTTCCGAAAATGACCATTGCGATGCCAACAGTTCCGCGCTTTTCAGATCCGCTTGTTGCATTATGCGTTCATGGCTTAACCCAATATCTTCGATCAAGGCTTCTATTTTCCATGAATTTGAGCTGATTGCGATAAACGGGGTTTGGGTGGAAATGGCCAAACAAACCGCATGAAACCGCCCCGTCACTGAAAGTGATTTCTGGCTAACAAGTCTTAAATAATCGGCCTCGTTGCTGACGAAACGCGCCTTTGGGTTACGAGAAAGAAACGCCTTCTGTTTTTGCTTTGAGTATGCCGACCGCAAAGATCGCCGGATGCCGCTTAAGTCGGGAGACACAAATTTCAGAGAAGAGGTGACCGGCACTAATTCTGCGTCTGGCGTGTCTGATGCAAGTTTAGCCAACTTGGTCGTGATTTTTGCATGAACAGAGTCACCAAATAGAATGCCGTTTCGGTCTGATGCATTTTGGGCAACGGGATTTGCCAACGACAGATCCCCGATCATTTGGACGTCACGTCCGACAGCCTTGCGCATCTCCGCCGCAGATCGTGAATCCCTACATGAGAGTATATCCACGTCGCGGATCAAATCTGCCCAATCGGCTGGGTTCTCTTGCCATAGCGCATTGATTAACGCGACGCGTCCACCGCGCGCCTTAACTGACTTGGCCGCTTCGAGAAGCCATCGACCTTTGCGTGATCCGTGATGCAATGTGCCTTCGCCGTTGATAACAAGAACATCTGCAGAATTCACCAGATCCGTATGATTGTCCCGCCAATTGAGAGAAACAGCCACGGAACCTGCAGGCGTGATGTCCCGGTCCGACAGCTTGCCGTTGATCGTTGACATCACGCGTGAGCACCCAAAGTGATAACCGTCGACATCAGTATCATTCAAAAGCACAACACGCGGTTCAGCCATCTAGGTCAGCCCACTTCAATTGCGTATTCAGCGTAACCGCCTTGTTCAGGGTTTTGCCTATAACTTTGTCGAATTCATAACCTGCAATCTCACCTGATCCGGGGCGTCTTGCCCAGATGTCGGCTTCGGTGATGACGTGGCCCGCGGGTAGATCGCGATCGGCGACGACGCTGGCGCGTGCGAATGCATAAACGGGTGCTTCGGCTTCGGTGCGTTGCTTGGGATTATGAAGGGCAATGTGAATTTCTTTAGAGCGATCGATCAGGTGACGTAGTTCTGCTGGGTCCATCGAATTGATGATGTCAGGGCCGATACGGTAGCGGGTGTCGGTGTAGTGCCGCTCAAGAATGCACGCACCCAACGCGACCGAAGCCATGGCCATTTCGGGCCCGATTGAGTGATCCGAGAAACCGACGACGGCGTTTGGAAATGCTTCTTTTAGGTCAGTCACACCTTGAAGCGACACGATCTCGGGCGGTGAAGGGTAAAGGTTTGTGCATTCTAGCAGCGCATATTCCACGCCTGCATCCTCAAGGATCTGAACCGAGGCACGCATCGTTTCAATCGTCTGCATACCCGTCGACATGATGACAGGTTTGCCGATGCGGGCGATGTGCCGGATTAGCGGAAGATTGTCAGCCTCGCCCGAACCAATTTTGTACGCAGGTACATCAAGTGTTTCGAGAAAATCCGCAGCCGCACGCGAGAAGGGAGTGGAAATAAAGATCATTCCCAACTCTTCAGTGTAACGCTTTAACTCAGTTTCGTCGGGCAGCGAGAGCGCGCAACGCTCCATCACTTCCCAAATTGAGACATCGGCGTTGGGTGGAAAGATCTGTTTGGCTTCGTCGGTCATCTCATCCGCGATGATATGCGGCTGGTGCTTGATCATCTCGCAGCCGGCGCCTGCGGCCAGCCGAACCATCTCTTTGGCGACGGCAAGATCACCACCGTGGTTGATCCCAATTTCCGCAATCACAAGGGGTGGGTGGTCTGGTCCAATTTTACGGCCTGCGATTTCCATACTGCACCTTTTTTACTTTGCTAGGTTTCGTTTATGCGGTTCAGCGTCAGGGAGCAAACGTTGCGTTGTGAATGCGCGCCAAATCGTGCATGTCTGTGGCGACAAACATGAGGCTTTCCATGCTCGGAAAATTTGCGAATTGGGTGCACCAAAAAGAACGGGGCCTGCATCAGTCCTACGGCAATGACATCACCGACCCAGAAGAACGCAAGCGGTCTTGGAAGCATTACCTATGGCTGGATCATGGCATCTTGCGGTTCTGGTGGAAAAACGTGGCCGAAATCGCACCTGACGTTTTCCGGTCTAATCATCCCCATCATGCGCGCTTTGTTGGGTTCAAAGAGATGGGGATTAAAACCGTCCTGAACCTTCGTGCTCCTGTTAAAAAGTCGCCGTATCTTTTCGAAGTGGAAAGCTGTGAGCAGCTTGACCTAAACCTTGTGACTGTTCCGATGTCGGCTAGGATTTTCCCAACCCAAGAAAAGCTGATCGAGCTGCTGGACACGTTTGAGACAATTGAAAAACCGTTCGTGATGCACTGCAAATCTGGGGCTGACAGAACAGGTTTGGCTTCGGTTCTGTATTTGTTGACCTATGGCAATGCCACTGACGCCGAACTGCGCAAGCACCTTAGTTTCACTTATATCCACATACGCAAAACGGACACTGGGCGGCTTGATTTCCTGCTTGAGACATATCTCGCGCGGCGCGACGAGACTGGGATCGCTTTGCGCGATTGGGTCGAGACCGAGTATGATATTGACGTGATGAACCAAAGT
The DNA here is from genome assembly GCA_034111185.1 of Paracoccaceae bacterium. Classification (GTDB taxonomy): domain Bacteria; phylum Pseudomonadota; class Alphaproteobacteria; order Rhodobacterales; family Rhodobacteraceae; genus Yoonia. The sequence goes on from JAWUXS010000106.1 coordinate 34,593, forward strand.
TACGATGCAAAAAAAGCGAACGAGCGGTTTTGGCAGGGCTGGGTTTAATTCCGGCGTAAACGCTCGGCCATCAATAGGCGGACAATTTCAAAATCCATTGGGCTGTCGATGTCTTGGCTCCGGCTTTCATCCACAATGTGCGGGATGACGTGGCCTTCGAACAGACCCTTGGCGCGACGTAGATAGTCCGGTGAAACGACATACGTGCCAGTGGCATGTTGGTAGACCTTTGGTGCTTGCTGGCGTGCGACCACCCCGCCAGGCAAAGGTTTTGAGACGTGAAGCCCGCCTTCATCATCTGTTTCAAGCAAATTGAAATACGGGTTCACCCGCGATTCACAAACGCACATAACCATGTCGGGTTTCTGCTCCGCAAAAAGCGCCAATGCTTCGCTGATGTCCGACTGAAGCCGTAAGGGCGATGTGCAATCTAGATCAAGGAACGCATCGGCGGGACCTGCGGACGCTTCTGTAGCTTCAAGCGCGTGTTGCCAAACGCCCCACTTGCCCGCAGCATCCGTCGCAAGGTGTGCAGGTCGCAACCCAATATCAAGTGTGCCGCGTTTCACCGCATGTGCGTACATATCAGGGCAGTCGGTTGAAAATACCACAGTATCGACTTCGGGGGCTGCAAATAGCTGATCAAGTGACCAATCTAGCAATGGCTTTCCGTGTAGATCGCGGAAATTCTTACCGGGGAGGCCTTTGCTGCCTGCGCGTGCGCCAATGTGGCCAATAATCATAGCTGCGTTCCTTCAGGGGTCACCTTGTTGTAGGTGCAGCAATGCATGGTGTTAACCCATTGAAGAGAAGATTTTGTGCATATCCGCTTGGGACGCTGCGATTTCGTCTGTGGACGGTTTCTGACCCGTAAAGGCGAATAGGTAGTGTTCCAACATGCTTAGGCGCTGTTCGAGGGGCTCGTGAAGCTCAGCATCGGTATAACCGATTTGCATGTAATATAGCACGCGGGCGCGTGCGGTTGCATCATGCTGCCCATAGTCAAAGCGCACAAACATCGTTGTCAGCGCATCTAGTCGTTGGGTGTCTGATGTATCCAAAACCCGCCGCACCTTGCCAGAACGCCGTGCCCAATCCCGAATCGCAAAGTCGAGCGGGTTATTAAATCGCTGCGGGTTCAAGAAGCATGAAAAGACGTTTGTAACTGCCTGAGTGATCGTTTGCGCGGGCAGGTCAGTCGAGGCGACAAGCGCTGCGGTGTTCGTCGCCAACCACTGATCTAACAGAGCATCAAGCAACTCTTGGCGGCTTTTGAAATACCAATAAAAGCTAGATCGCGAGACGGCCAGCCGATCGGCGAGGCTTAGAACTTTTACCTGCTCCATCCCGTCTGAGACAAGCGTATCAAGCGCGACATTGAGCCAGTCTTCCCTTGTGACTTTGATATTTCCAACAAGCGGATCTTTTTCGGGGTCGTCGCGATGGAGAGGTTTTGTCATCAGCTTACCGGAGCCGCGCCGCCAGCGGCGGTTGCTTTTGCTATGGCTTCGGCAAGCCTGCCTTGGGCGTCATCGCCGCCGTATGATTTTGGCGTGTCAGCGAGAATGCTTTGCCAGATGCCCGTGGCGCGTTCCGTGGCTGTTTCACCGCCGCGGTCTGACCACGTACCATGATTGGCGTAATCGTGGACAAGCGGGCTGTAAAATTCGGTTTGGAACCGGTCCATCGTGTGCTGGGTTCCAAAGAAATGACCGCTAGGCTGCACATCAGCAATAGCATCCAGTGCAAGGTCGCTGCCTGCGATTTCACCCGCGTTACAAAGCTCTGCAATCATTTGCAGGACCTCGATATCGGTGATCAGTTTTTCATAAGAAACAGAAAGCCCCCCCTCGAGCCAACCCGCGGCATGAATAACCACTGTTGATCCTGCCATCAGGCATCCCCACAGCCCCATCTGGGTTTCGTTCGCGGCCTGTGCGTCGCTTGTGTTTGCTGCACTGCCTGTTGCTGACCGCCAAGGCAGACCTAAAAAACGGGCAAGCTGGCCTGCTGCCAATGAAGCACGGTAATGTTCTGGGGTGCCAAAGATGGGTGCGCCTGACTTCATATCGACATTCGACGTAAACGTGCCGTAGCAAACGGGTGCGCCTGCTTTGGTCAGTTGCGTCAGCGTGATCGCGGCCAAAGCCTCGGCATGACTAAGGGTGATTGCACCCGCAACTGTAATTGGTGCCATCGCACCCATCAGGGTAAAAGGCGTCACGATTGAAACTTGACCCGCGCGGGCAAAGTCGATCAATCCCTGTGCCATCGGAATATCTAGCGTCCGAGGCGAGTTGGTGTTGATGATCGTGTAGCAATGCGGTTGTGCGGCAAAGGCATCATCGGAAAGCCCACGATACTCTTGCAGCATCTCAAAACTTTGGGTGATTTGCGGCGTGCCGCGTGAAAAGACAAAAGGAACCTTGTTCGACTGCGTTAGCTGCGATTCCAGCGTAAAGTAGTGCCGAAGGTGAATTGGCACATCTTGCGGTTCAACCAACGGCGGGATCATGTGAAGCACATCAAAATGGTTCGTAAGGCGCGTCAGATCGTTGTAGTCATCGCGGTTTCCGGGGCGACGGCCTTTGACAAGATCCGTTGCATGCGGCGCACCAGCGCCCGGTTGGAATAATAGGTTTCCAAGCTTTAGCGTAATGTCCTTTTCCCGTGCACCAGCCGCGACGTTGATCGTTGTTGGTGCCGTCGCAAGGGCAGCCGCGATGATTTCGCGGCCCAAGTAGACCATTTCGGTGGCCGGATCGAAGCGCGCGCCCGCCTTTGCAAAAATCTTTGCCGCCTCGGGCAAAAGGACCTTAACACCGTGGGTTTCCAGTATGCCCAACGCGGCTTCGTGCATTGTGGCGATATGATCGTCGCTAAACGCCCGCATCGGGGGAAAAGGGTTCTGCAAATTATGGTAGTCTACTTTGCGTGTCGGAGTGCTCTCCTCCGCCCGCCGCGCTGCGCGTCCTTTTCTCATAGCCTTAGCGCCTTACCATTCGGGTCATAAGGTGATGGGGCAATTACTTTTGCTTTGCATTCAACACCGACGATATGTGTGGTTAATGCCGTACCTACCTTTGCGCATTCTGCATCGACCAAAGCCATGGCAAGCGATTTCCCTTGCGTATGGCCAAAGCCGCCTGACGTCACAAAACCAACCTTTTTGCCGTCCTGCCAAACCGGTTCATAGCCGCTGGCGTCGGCACCAACTGCTGCGACCTCTAACGTGACTTGCAGTTTGGCAGGGCCATTGCCGTTACGTTCGGCTAATGCCGCGTCACGACCAATAAAACCTTGTTTGTCAAAATCGATCCAGCGGTCCATTCCCGTCATTCCGGGGGTATAGCCTTGGGTGAATTCAGCCGACCAAATACCATATGATTTTTCGAGCCTAAGCGAGAGCATGGCGTTGAAGCCATATTCGAAAACCCCGTCATCAGCGCCTGCAGCAAGCAATGCTTTGCGCAAAGTTGCGTGGTCGCCCATGCGGCAGTGGATTTCATACCCCAACTCGCCCGAGACCGAGAGCCGCCCGACTTTGCATCGCAGCAAACCAATGTCGAATGTACCGCAGCCCATAAAGGGGAGGGTAGCCACATCGCCGTCTGTCATTTTTTCGATCACTTGGCGCGACTTGGGGCCAGATAAAGAAAACCCTGCGATCTCTTCACCAAGGTCGCGGATTTGGACATTTTCGCACATGTGATCATCGAACCAGCGCATGTGCCAGCGGCGTAGGTAATAACTACCCATAATCCACCACGTGCCATCGCCCCAGTTAAACAGCGTTAGATCACCCTTAAGGCGGCCATCCTCGCCCAAAGCCACAGCTAGGCGGGAACGTCCGGGTTTGGGTGGCTTGGTAGCAAAGATTGTATTTAGCCAATCTTCAACACCGTTACCGCTCACCTCAAATCGTGAAAAGCCAGAAATATCCAAGAGACCGACGCCTTCGCGCACGCCATTGCATTCTTTCGCGACGATATCGAAGGCGTTGGACCGTTTCAGCGAAGGTGCCTCTACAAATCCTGGTTCGGCGAAATATAGTGGCACTTCTAGGTCCCAGCTTTGACCCCATTGGCAGCCCGCCGCAGTCATGTCTGCATAGGCTGGCGTGGTTTTGATCGGGCGACCAGCGGGTAGTTGTTCGTTAGGGTAGGTCATCACAAAACGGCGGGTGTAAAACTGGCCCGTTGTTTCTTTGATATATTGTTTGTTCTCTGCCCATGTGCCGAAACGGGCGACGTCCATGCCGTAAACATCTGCCTCGGGTTCACCTTCAATGATCCATTCAGCCAACGATTTGCCGACACCGCCGCCTTGCAGGAACCCTGCCATCACAGCACATGCGCACCAATATCCGCGTTTGCCAGGAACTGGGCCGACCAGTGGATTGCCGTCAGGCGCAAATGTGAACGCTCCGTTGACCCACGTTTTTACGCCGACGTTTTGCAAATCGGGGTAGCGTTCAAACCCCATGATAAGTTCATTTTCAATCCGGTCGGTCTGTTCTTGGAACAGCTCCATTCCATAGTCCCAAGGCGCGCCGTCCATCGCCCAATGCTCATGTTCAATTTCGTAGATGCCAAGCAGTAGACCCTTTTGGTCTTGCCGCATGTATGTAAAACCTTCGAGGTCGACAGTCATCGGCACTTCAAAATCCAACGCTTCGAGGGCGGGAATGGTGTCTGAAACCAAGTAGTGATGTTTAAGAGGGGAGACAGGCAATTCAATACCCGCCATGTGGCCAAGCTGCTTGGCCCAAAGTCCGCCAGCGTTCACCACATGCTCGCACGAAATCGTGCCTTTCTCGGTGACAACGTCCCAGCCTTCGGTGGTCTGACGCAGTTCCAAGACACGGTTGTGTTCGATCACGGTTGCACCGCGTTTTTTCGCGGCACCAGCATATGCGTGCACCGTGCCGGTTGTATCGACATAGCCCTCGCGGTCGGCCCACATTCCGCCCAGCAGACCTTCACCAGACATAATCGGGTTCAGCGCGACTGCCTCTTCTACGGTGACAAGGCGGCAGTCATCGATGCCGATTGATTGGAACGTGCGATAGGCTGATTGTAGCCATTCCCAACGTTCCGGCGTGCCTGCCATCGTCAGGCCGCCTGTCATATGCAGACCGATGTCTTGGCCGCTTTCCTTTTCAATCTCGGTCAGCAGGTCAATTGTGTAGGCCTGCAATTGCGCGATATTTGGATCAGCGTTCAGCGCGTGAATGCCGCCCGCCGCATGCCACGATGACCCTGCGGTCAAGACTGATCGCTCAATCAGACACACATCGGTCCAGCCAAGCTTAGCCAGATGATAAAGAACTGACGTGCCAACCACGCCTCCTCCGATCACGACAACGCGATAATGTGACTTCATCTGGACTCTCCCTGATCTCATGCGACTCGGATGAAGATTAGAGAAATGGACAGTTCTGTCTAGAAGTTTCTGCTTCTGACAATCTGCGGTAGATTTCGCATTGGAACACAACATTCGTGCGGAAATTCAAATACAAAAGATGTCGCTTCTGGCACAGCCAAACGACGACAGACCAGCAAAGATGATATGGAACGCGACGACATTATCGACTGCAAAAGATCGGAGCCGCAGATGCCAACACCCAAACTCAACTTCTCTCGCGAAGAGTTCGCAGCCCGTATTGCAAAGACCAGAACTGAGATGGAGGCGCGGGGCCTTGAACTGCTGATTGTATCAGATCCATCGAATATGAATTGGTTAACCGGCTATGACGGCTGGTCTTTTTATGTCCATCAATGTGTGGTTCTTCCGCTTCATGGAGAGCCGATTTGGTACGGCCGTGGCCAAGATGCGAACGGCGCCTTGCGGACGTGCTTTATGGCGCATGAAAACATCATCGGCTATCCCGATCACTATGTGCAATCTACAGATCGGCACCCGATGGATTATCTTTCGGCCCAGTTGTCTGATCGCGGTTTGGCCAAAGGTGCGGTTGGTGTCGAAATGGACAACTACTGGTTCTCGGCCGCCGCGTTTGCGTCCCTGCAATCACACCTTCCCAATGCGAAATTTACTGACGCGACTGCATTGGTGAATTGGCAACGCGCAGTTAAGTCAGAGGCCGAGCTGGCGCTGATGCGGCAAGCGGGTCAAATTGTTGGCCGCATACATGAGCGTATCGTCGAGAAAGTCGAGCCGGGCATGCGCAAGTGCGATCTGGTGGCTGACATCTATGACGCAGCGCTGCGCTATGATCCGGCGATTGGGGTAGGCGGCGATTACCCCGCCTTGGTTCCGTTATTGCCGTCAGGGACCGATGCATCCGCACCACATCTGACATGGGATGATCAACCGATGAAGTCGGGCGAAGGCACGTTCTTTGAAGTTGCAGGCGTCGTGAAACGTTATCACTGCCCGTTATCGCGCACAGTATTTCTGGGCAAACCAACGCAGACATTTCTTGATGCCGAAAAAGCAGTGCTTGAGGGCATGGAGGCGGGTCTTGAGAAAGCACGTGTAGGGAACACTTGCGAAGATGTGGCTTTGGCGTTTTTTGATGTGCTCAAAAAGCACGGGATCAGCAAAGACAACCGTGCTGGCTATCCAATTGGCGTCAGCTATCCCCCCGATTGGGGCGAGCGCACAATGTCGCTGCGGTCTGGCGACCAAAGCGTCCTGCAAGAGAATATGACCTTTCACTTTATGACAGGCCTTTGGATGGAAGACTGGGGCTTTGAGATTACTGAAAGCATTCGCATCGGCGCTGATGGCCCTGAATGCTTGGCCGATGTCCCGCGCAAGATGGTGGTTAAGGACTAAGCATGAGACGGTCTTATATCGACATGCCCGACGGCAACTGATTTGTGTGTTCGAGCATGGTTAGAGAACAGGTGCGTCGAAGTGTGACTAAGCAGCAGATCAGCGAAGGCCGACAAGTACGTGATGACAAATATTGCCCAATGGGCCTGAGGAGTGTGGATGCTAAAGAACGATCAGCTTGACCAATGGGACCGTGAGAACTTTTTTCACCCGTCCACGCATTTGGCACAACACGCGCGTGGCGAAAGCCCGACACGTGTCATCAAAACAGCCAGCGGTGTCTATATCGAAGACCGCAACGGCACCAAACTATTGGATGCATTCGCAGGGCTTTACTGTGTCAACGTAGGTTATGGTCGCCAAGAGATTGCCGAAGCCATCGCAGATCAAGCCCGCGAACTGGCCTATTATCATTCCTATGTTGGTCACGGCACCGAGGCATCGATCACGTTGTCAAAGATGATCCTCGATCGTGCGCCTTCAAACATGTCTAAGGTGTATTTTGGTCTTGGTGGATCTGATGCGAATGAAACCAACGTCAAACTGATTTGGTATTACAACAATATCCTTGGTCGTCCCGAGAAGAAAAAGATCATCTCGCGTTGGCGCGGCTATCACGGATCGGGTCTTGTGACGGGGTCTTTGACCGGTTTGGAATTGTTCCATAAAAAGTTCGACCTTCCGATTAGTCAGGTCGTACATACCGAGGCGCCGTATTATTTCCGCCGCGCTGATCTTGACCAGTCTGAGGAGCAGTTCGTGGCGCACTGCGTCTCCGAACTCGAGGCGCTGATCGCCCGCGAAGGTGCAGATACAATTGGCGCATTCATAGGCGAGCCGGTTCTGGGCACAGGTGGTATCGTGCCACCACCCGCAGGGTACTGGGCCGCAATCCAAGCCGTCCTTAAGAAGCATGATATCCTGTTGGTCGTCGACGAAGTTGTGACCGGATTTGGCCGCTTGGGCACGATGTTTGGCTCGGATCACTATGGGCTTGAGGCGGATATCATCACGATCGCCAAGGGTCTTACATCGGCCTACGCGCCGCTTTCTGGGTCGATCATCAGTGACCGCGTTTGGAAAGTGCTAGAGCAAGGAACTGACGAAAACGGACCCATCGGCCACGGTTGGACATATTCAGCGCATCCGATTGGTGCCGCCGCAGGTGTCGCGAACCTTAAGCTTATTGATGACCTTAATCTTGTAAGCAACGCAGGCGAGATGGGTGCGTATCTGAATAAATCCATGTCTGAGGCGTTGTCCGACCATCCACATGTCGGCGACGTACGTGGAGAAGGGATGCTGTGCGCTGTCGAGTTCGTGAAAGATAAGGCTAGCCGTACGTTCTATGATCCTGCGCAAAAAATCGGTCCGACAGTTTCGGCCACGCTATTGGAGCAAGACAAGGTTATCGCGCGCGCCATGCCGCAGGGCGATATTCTGGGCTTTGCACCACCGTTTTGCCTGACCCGAGAAGAGGCTGATACCGTCGTCGCAGCAACAGTGCGTGCCGTTAAAACCGTGCTTGGATAGGCGCCTAGGTCGGCTTGCATTGAGCCGAACACCCATCCGGAGTACGCTTTTCAAGCAAGCTCTGGATGGGGCGGGCTATTCTTTGGCATAGCGCTATGACCAAATAGGAGCATGTACTAACCTCCTAGGCAGCAGATAAACGTTCTCAAGTTAACTAAGTATTTACTCAGCATTCTGGCGCAAATTCTTGTGCCGTTCATTCTGATAGAAATTTTAGCGCTCTGAGGTTCCAATGACATTTTCATCGACACTTCAATCTTTTACCCAGTCGGCAAGAAAGCCGCTCTTGTTCGTTTGCGTCGCAACAGTTGTCCAGTTCGCAGGGGCATCCGCTGCAGTTGCCGAGTTTAATCCAACTCTTGAACAAACCCTGACATACGAGACGTCGCAGGTTGTCACGGGTGAGGGCAGCACGCAGATCGAAGAGACCGTAAATTCAATTAGCTCGCAAACCGATGTCACCATCGATAGCCGCCTCGATTCCGGCGCGCGGGTGTTCATTGAGTTGGGTATCGACGCAACGCAATATTTGACGTCCGAAGAACTTGATACGCGGACAGCTGAGCTGACGGGATTTTACCAAGTCTATCTGGATGAGGAAAAGAAGTGGTGGCTTCGGTTCCAAATTGATCAAGCAATTTCGCATAACGAAGAAGGCTGGGCCTATGATCGTACCCGAATCGGCGCAAGGCTTGCTTACAAGCACAGTGCGAACCACGCGACGAATGCGCGTGTGCGTTTGGGTTTCGTAGATCAGTTTGATCCTGACAACAAAGGGTACAGCTACAGCGACGTTTATGCGGATCTCACGCATGATTACCGCCCTTACGGTGACTCGACCAAATTCTCTGCCTCGGCATTTGTGCAATCACGCGATGCTGAGACGGATAGTTACAGCTATGATGATATTGGTGTGCGGTTAGCTGCTGTTGTTCCTTTGTCAGAACAGACAACGCTTTCGGGTAAAGTTACGGCGTATTCAAGAACGTATGGCGGAGCCATCTCGGCTACGAATTCTTTGGTGCGCAGCGATCAGAGATTTACTGCTGAAATGGAAATTTCGCATGAGTTCTCTGACATGATTAGCGGATTCTCGACGGTTGGATGGGACAACAACAGCTCAAACGACGCAATCAGATCCGTTTCAAACGCCACTTTCGGGCTAGGGGTGACCTTTACATTCGATTAAGGGCTGCAGCGGCGACTATCCTAAAGTATATTGGACTATCCTTATGATGGTCTTATGAAAATTGCAAAAATTCATTAGTTAGTCAGACTTACGATTGATGTTCGTACCGGCAACGGTGTGTCCCGCTACCAAATTAGATATCGACGAGGAATTGAAGCCATGCTAGCAAGCACGCAAGAACTGCAAGTAGGGCGGGTGACAAGGTCCCACACGTCTGGTCGTTCAAGACTTCGTTTTGGTATTCGTTCGACGATTTTTACTTGTTTGCTGTTCGCATCCGTAATCCCCGTGGTGGGCTTGTACAAATGGATGGAACGCACGGCGGTACAACGGGAAATCCTGTACGTTAACGAGAACCACCTGATTATTGCGCGCAATCTTGCGTCTACGATGGACCGCTATGCAAACGACGTCGCATCGGTTTTCAATTTCACGACCAAAGGCCTGCAAGGGTTTGAAGCCGTTGGGTTAAGCGAACATTTGATGGATTTCGATTTGCGCTTTGTTGCATTGATCGATGGCACGGACAGCGTTGTAAATTATGCCAACGGCAGCGGTACCGATGTCCCACGACTTCCCGAGGCTGAACAGCTTGCTGAACTGCGTGCTTTGTCTGCATCTGAACCATCACAGACTGTTTTTTCAGGTGTGATGAAATACGAGGGCGTGCCGCATATATTCCTCGTGCAGTCACTCGCGAATGAGACATTCACTTTGGCCGCCCTCGAATTGGGCTTCCTGCAAGAGCTTCAAGACTCGATTAAATTTGGTGAGCTTGGCCATTCAATGATGGTTGATCAGAATGGCCTCGTTATTGCGCATCCAAATGCTGAATGGCAGGCGATTTCAAAGGATGCGAGCAAGCTTTCGGTTGTTGGACAGATGATGGCGGGTGAAACAGGTGTCGCCACTTTCTACTCGCCGCCGATGCAAGCAGACATGATTTCCGGCTTCACATTCGTGCCCCGCACTGGCTGGGGTGTCATGGTGCCCCAACCGATGAGCGAGCTTGTCGCGCGAGCAAAAGCATCGGAATCTGCCGCTCTGACGATTGTCCTTGTTGAGGTTATTATCCTCGCAACGCTTAGTTGGTGGCTGTCCAATTTGATTGCCACGCCAATCAAGAATGTTGTTGCCACTGCCAAAGCAGTTTCTGCGGGCGATATGGGCGCGCGTGTCGAAGTTCCGAAAAATCGGGTGGCGATCACCGAGGCTGAGTTGCTAGGTGAAAGTTTCAATCAGGTTTTGGCAGATCTGGAATATGATCGAAACCTTTTGGCATCGTCTTTGGACGCCGCATACGAAGGTGTCCGCGCCAAGTCCCGTTTTCTCGCTGTTATGTCGCATGAAATTCGGACGCCAATGCATGGTTTGATGGGCATCCTCGAAATCATGGAGGAAGGTAAACTTGATGATGATCAGCGCCAATTGCTAGGCGTTGGCCAAAAGGCAGCAACGAACATGAGCGCGATTTTGGATGATGTTCTAAAGCTGGTTAAGTTAGATGGGCATGCCGAACCAAGCCAAAATGTCGAATTCAACGTCAAAGAGCTTGTCGGAAGTACGATTGACCTCTTTCAGCCGTTGGCCTCTCAGAAAGGATTGCTGCTCACCTCAAGCGGTTTGGATCAGGCAATGATGGGTGATCCGCAGATGATCAGCCAGATCTTGTTGAACTTGGTTGGAAACGCAGTGAAATTTACAGACAAGGGGTCGGTCCATGTATCTTTCGAACTGCACGGCGCCGGATCACCTAAGCCGTACCTGTCCGTAAACGTAAGGGACACAGGCATTGGCATCCCATCAAATATGCAGGCGACAATTTTCGACGAGTTTGTACAGGTCGATTCAGATTTGTCGCGCGAGCAAGAAGGGACAGGCCTTGGGCTGGCAATATCTACACGTTTGGCAACAGCCTTGAACGGAAGAATCACACTTGAAAGCACGCCTGACGATGGCTCTTGTTTCCAGCTGATCGTCCCTGTTGGCGAAGTGGGTTCCTAATTTGGAAAATCAAAAAACAGACGGGGTTAGGTTTCTGATTGCAGAAGACAATCCCATCAATCTTATCGTGGTCACCCGAATGCTTGGATCCCTCGGCTATGCATATGATGCCGCCGAAAATGGCGAGGATTGTCTTAAGTTTTTGTCCGAGAACGATTACGATCTTGTTCTGACCGATATATCGATGCCTGGAATGAATGGGATCGAAGTTGCGACGCATATTAGGGCTAGGTCGGATGCGAAAAAAGACATCCCGATTGTTGCAATGACCGCAAATTCAGAGCTTGCGGACAGCATGCAGTTTAAGGCGGCTGGGATTAACGAAGTCATGGCCAAGCCATTTACGAAGTCCGACCTTGAGCGGTGTATTGGAAACTGGACGTAACATATTTAGACATCGCCTTGATCAGTCGTCGCCATCTGCCACAATGGAAACACTGTAATCTAAAAATGCAGTGTCCCGCACCGTCATAATATCCTTGTATTGCTGACTATCGAAAACAACTGAAACAGCTTCTCTGCTGGGGTACTGGACGATCACTACGGTCTTTGCTGGTTTGTGACCGACCACAACCTCATTCAAGGTAAAGCGGTTTATGATCTGTGCGCCCGCCGCCTCAAGCAAAGGTGTTGTGACTTCAAGATACCGCGCCAAAGCAAGTGGTTCATTTTCGTCGATTGTGATCATCGCTACAGCCCTGACGGGCATGCTATTTCCAGTGAATTTCAGTTTCATTTATGTGATACAAATTTCACATACGAGTCTACCAATATATTGAAATATGATAAAATATCTCGATCTGAGCGGCAGGGAATTGCTAATTTTTTGTGACAAGCAGCTGTGATTTGGGAACTGAAATTTTAACCTCGTCTGCCCCCGATCGATGACCACTTAACCTGCCATAACAAGTTAGTGAGGCCACTGGTTATCAGATGAGGTCTTCAATATTTCGAGAGGTGACAGTATAACCGGGAGAAACCTGATGCAGCTAAATCGTCGAAAAGTTCTTTTGCTTGGAGCAACAATGCCAATCGTGCTCGGCGCGGCAAATGCTATTAGCGCTCAAGGCCAGTCGAGAGTTTATGCTGAAGATGGCGTTGCGATAGACGGAACCGACCCTGTTGCATACTTCACAGAGAATGCCCCGACTGCTGGAAGTCCAGAAATAGTATATGACTGGATGGGCGCTACGTGGCGGTTTGCAACAATTGAGAATAGAGCAACCTTCATTGCAAACCCGACCGGCTACGCGCCACAATTTGGTGGGTATTGCGCCTGGGCAGTAAGCGAAGGGTATACGGCCTCAACGACGCCCGAGGCATGGAAGATCGTTGATGGAAAACTCTACCTAAATTACTCTAGACGCATTCAGAGGCGCTGGGAACGTGACGTGCCAGGAAACATCGCTAGGGGGGATGCGAATTGGCCCAGCGTTTTGGGCTAGACGCAAACACGCTTGATAAGTGCGCGGCGAGCCAAACGTCATTGGATGTTTTGAGAATTTGTTGTGCGCCAGTTTTTTGAAAATGTCTTTAATCGTGAAAAAATCGAATTTCCACTGCAACTTGAGATACGTTTCTGGGTTCAATTCTGACGGTTTTAGATTTGCAAATGCAAGGATGCCTATTGGATATGTGTACATTTTGTGAATCAGAAAATTTCTGCTAGATATAAGTAACGTTACTTGGCCTGATTTGGTTTCATAGTGCCTTGTTTGTTGGAAAGATCGTTCTAATTACCTAGAAATGATAGTGTTTTTACCCACGATTCAAGCACGAATAATTACATATGGCGGTCCTATGGAATACATATCACCTCAGTCCAATACGCGTTCGCTGTATGAGAAACTGGATTCGATCGCGTTCGAAGCCGCAGGTCACTTGGGCTGTGATACTGTATTGATAAGCATTCAACATGACGAAGCGTTGCACTCGCTCGGAGCGTTTCCTGTTCTTGAAGGTGAAGTTTCAGCAAGGGCGCACGCTAGGAAAGATACAGTTTGTCACCGAACTATTGAGATGGGAGCGCCGCTTCGATTGCCTGATGCACGGATTGTGGAAGGTTTTAGTAACCTTCGCTACGTTCGTGAAGGATTTGTCGTTGGCTACTTGGGTGTACCTATCCGGAACACAGGGATTGGCACTGTAGGGTCGCTTTGTTCAATCAGCGCTACGCCGCGCGAATGGACGCCCTTAGAGATTGCGTACCTCGAGCAAGTTTCTAAGAATGTTGAGCTGATTTTGCTGAATGATTTGTTCAGACTTGAAATGCAGGAGTTATCCGCAACGCTGACTGAGTTGGACAAAATCATTGTTTCGCTTTCACAGAAACGAACGATCCCCACATCGGTCTATGATGAGAGTGGAGCACTGATCTACGCAAATTCAGAGCTTATCGCGGATATCAAATACAATTATGTTGAAAGCCGGAGCTTCGACGCGAACAACGAACTGAGCTGTGGGTCTTCTGCCCCTTACCCTCTTGATAATACATCTACGCAGACAGAAGATTTTATATTCTATGTGGACGCTCCCAGAATTGAGGGGGCGACAAAGCGGTTAAGAGTGAATTGTTCTGTCGCTGAATCAGGGTTTACCGTCTGTACTTGGAATAGAACTTTGGAAGTTGTGAAATAACCGACGCCGGTCGCAGTCTG
>JAWUXS010000107.1:0-66550 GCA_034111185.1 Paracoccaceae bacterium
TGAAGGAAGCAATTTTGCTGTGGCCGGTTCGAAACAATAAGAATTTATGGTGTAGATTTGCCCGTCATTTCGATGATTGTTTGCTCATTTACCGACCCACCGATTCTGGTCTTTGGTGTCAGCAGGAGCAGGCATTCGCAAGCGATGCAGCATTTGCCCAAAAGGGCTCTTCGGGAACCTTCGCCGCGTAGATCACTAAGTACCGGTCTGCGATGAACCGCCGTTCGCTGCACAGCGCATGAACTGGTAAGATGCGGACGAAGCGGCCGTTCATTGCTTCAGCTTGAAGGTTGCTTTTTCAATTTTGACCCTCAGACCAAAGTCTATGTGCGTAACAACATTCAACTGGTACACATTCTAAATGAAGCGACTCGCTGATACTTACCACTGGCGTGACCTGACGCTTCCCGGGCAATTTTTGCTGGCCGGGGCTATTGTGATGATCTGTGCGATGATTTTTGTGGGGAACTGGATATCGCAACGGATTGAGGTTGCGGTAGTTCAGAACTCCGCCAGTTCAGCGGCGTTGTTCATGGAAAGCTACATCTCGCCGATCAGTCAGGAATTGGCGGATACGGACATGCTATCTGCGCCGGCGCGCCAAGCCTTAAGAGAGGTTTTTGAAGGTACGGCCCTTGGTGAACGGGTCGTGTCTTACAAAATTTGGCTGGAAGGCGGCTTAATTGTTCATGCCTCGGATCCAAACCTGATTGGTCAGGTATTCACCCCATCAGAAGAATTGATACAAGCGTGGGCTGGTACTGTCGCGTCATCGTTCGAGGATCTTAACGATCTGGAAGACGAAGCAGAGGCTGCGTTGGGTGTTCCTCTTTTGGAGGTCTACAGCCCAATCAGGCAGGCTTGGACGGGTGAAATTATAGCAGTCGCAGAGTTTTATGAAGCTGCGGATCAACTTGACCGTGATATCAGCAGCGCGCGACAGACAAGCTGGTTGATTGTCGGCGGCACGTTTCTAAGCAGCGGGTTGTTGTTGTTCTGGATCGTCCAAGCTGGCGGGCGCACGATCAGGCAACAGCGCCAAAGCCTGACCCGACAGCTATTAAAGACCGAAAGCATATCAAAGCAAAACGCTGGGCTGCGTCAAAAATCTGTTGCTGCGTCGTCGCGTGCAACTGCCCAGACCGAACGCGCGATCCGACGCATTGGATCAGACCTACATGATGGGCCAGCACAATATTTGTCCCTTGCTTCATTGCGGTTGGACGAAGCACTTAAGAATCAAGCCACGGCAACGCAAGACGGATCATTGGTACGCGAGGCACTGGACAAAGCGCTTGATGAACTGCGGATCATATCAAGAGGATTGGCTTTGCCAGACCTTGATGGTCTTGCATTGGAGGCGCTGATTGATCGTGCTGTCAACGACCATAGTCGCCAGACCGGTCTGGATGTTGCGGTCGAGCTGCAAGTTTTGCCCGATGTGTCGCTTAACTATGCGCAAAAACTATGTGTGTTTCGGTTTTTGCAGGAAACGCTTTCTAATGCGAGCCGGCATGCTGGCGTTCAGCAGGCGACGGCAATCGTGAAATCCGAACCAGACTTTTTGTCTGTGACCATCTCAGATGGGGGCAAGGGCTTTGACACGACGCTAACACGTCAAGTCAGGGCAGATGGCGGTCAGGGACTCTTTGGGCTGAAGGATCGCGCTGAAAGCATTGGGGGTCATATTGATATGACCTCGCAAGCAGGTGCAGGGACAACTTTAACGCTGACACTTCCATTCGAAGAGGCCGTACTATGACGATCAAAATCATCCTCGCTGACGATCATCCAATTTTTCGCGATGGGCTTGTTCACAGCATCGAAGAAACTGATGCGTTTGAGGTGGTCGGTGTCGGCGGTTCGGCCGACGAAGCCGTCGCACTTGCGGCTTTGCACAAGCCGGATATTGCCCTGTTGGATTTGTCGATGCCTGGCAATGGTATTGCGGCGGCAGAGCGTATTTCACAGGCTGGATCGGCGCGTGTCGTCGCGATGCTAACGGTATCAGAGGATAGCGCTGACGTGACGGCTGCGATGCAGGCGGGCGCGACAGGCTATGTACTCAAGGGTGTCTCTGCTGTGGAATTGCGCGACGTCCTGACCAAATTGGCGGCGGGCGAAGCACATGTATCTCCGGGGCTTGCAGCGCAAATGCTGCGCATTTTACAAACCAAAAAACCTTCTGTCCGCGCGCCGATTGATGATTTGACGAAGCGAGAAGAAGATATTCTGAAGGGTGTGGCTGCAGGGAAAAGCAACAAAGAAATCGGGCTTGATTTGAACATTCAAGAGAAAACTGTGAAGCACTATATGACCATTATTCTTAGCAAATTGCAGGCCCGCAATCGGGTTGAGGCCGCATTGATCGCACAAAAGGCGTGGTCAGATATCTAATCAAAGACCCGCTATAGCGCGCATGCGCTCAAGATCGTCAAAGGTCGCTTTTCTTTGTGAAACTGTGCGCCCCTGTGGGTCAATAAGTCGATATTGTCCTTCGCGGATTTGTTCGTCCCAACCGTTAGGATAGCGCAGGTGGAGATCCTCTATCGCATTGCGGTCATTGCCTGAGCTGCGTTCGCTATTGGTGTCGCGGCGCTGATTGTCTCGGTCGCGGATATCATCGTCGTCGGTGTTGTCTTGCTCATCATTACCGTTGTCATTCGAATTGCCATGACCACGGATGTCATCATCGTCATCGTCATCGTCATCGTCATCGTCATCGTCATCATCATCATCATCGTTACAATCTTTGCCGCTACCTTTTTCTGCATAGGCGGAACTTACGCCGATGACATAGAAACCTTCGGCTGTCCTTTTAAACGTAAGTTCAAAAGGCAGTAGAAGTAGAGTTACAATCGTGAACCGAATGGAGTTCCACATGGGTTTCCGTCTCGTTGAATGCCATCGCGCGACAAAGGAGGTGCCTGATGTCTAATCGAACTTACGCGGGTTTTCATCGGACATAGGTCTGGTGATGTACGGTTTTTTCTATGCCTCGATTGCATGCTTAACCATTTTAGGCGTGGCATCTGTTGGGACCCAAGTGGTTTTAGCGGATCTACTCAGGTCTGACAGGGTCTCGGGCCATTGCTCAAGACGTGATCTTGGCACGTTTATTCCAAGTTTACGCATTGTGGGAAGAAACCGATTAAAGCGCGGAACCTGATGCGTCGCAGCAAGCCCAATGCAGTATTTGGAACAGCGTCGCATCGGTCTTTCACCAGCAGCCCTTAGCAGTAAATCCGCAATACCACGGCCGTTTTCAGACTTAGTCTCGAGGACAAAGACGTCTGGCGAGGTCGCACAGGTGTTGCCATCGGCACTAAAGTTCAGGTCAGTATCGATTGTCATTCGCTCACCACCGGCGCGCGCGACCAAGGTGATCCGGCGGTAGCGCATATCAAGGGATGGACGCAGATGGGCGTAGAACGGCTTGTCATATTGACGATGGTAGGTGTTTTGGATGAATTCATCAGCCTCACGCGTCATAGTATCCACAGCGAAAGGGTCATAAGGCATCCGGAACTTTTCGGTCATGTTCCGCCCGCCTTTGACTTTGACCTCTAAAAAACAAAGGTCAGCCTCCAAGTAGCGGCGGACCCGCACTTTCATCCGCTTTCGCACGCCTTGGTGGTGCTCAAGGTAGGCGCGGTTGTCCGTGTCATCAAAATAACGGGTTGCATAGGTGAACGACCGCCGTTCGTTGATCTCAAGAACGTCGAATGCTTCCGTAAATGCGGGGACCAATGCGCGCAGGGCAGCGCGATTGACGACATATTTATTGTCCGTCCGGCGCATCATTTCGGCCTTAGCATTCAGCGCACTGAGTGAAATTGGAGAGAACGGCACTGTGAGCCAATCAACATTCATAATCTGTGTCATATGCCGTCCTAGTTATGTGCGGTAAAAGACGTTGATCCGCGCCAGATCAGTGACGTAATTCAACTCGACGACTTGAAACTTCATCACCTCAACGCCTAGCCGTTGTGAGAGATCTGCACGCATTTTTTCCGGATCTGCAAGGACGTGGGCTTCGATCCGGTCGAGCGTTAGCTTGGCACTGTCTGCTGTATGAAGAATGCGAGGGTGATCCAAAATCCATGCGGCGATCAAGACGAAGGCAATAATGAGTCCGACAAAGCCAAGGCCAGTTCCTTGCACCGAGCAAATCACAGCAATTGCGATTGACCCGAAGAAATAACAAATCTCAATCTTCGAGATTGTCTCTGATCGCAGGCTAAACAGAGCCAGAATAGCGAATAGGCCAAAGCCGGCAGCAATACTGAATTCCACACTCGATAAGATGGTAAGGACGGCAAATGCGAAAATATTGAACATCGCGGCAGTCGTCGCCAGTTCTTTATCCCGGTACCGTCGATAGAACATCCCGAACATAAGACACGCCATGGCCAAAGCGTTTAATGCGAACCGGATTGCGAGTTCAATGATCGGATCAGTCAGAGTGAATTCAGGCATTGGCAGTCCTTCGAAAATTCCAGAAACGGTGACGACGTTTCGTCACCTCACATTTCTATAACTGTCAGAAGAATGCTTTCGTTAAAGCAGCCATGTGTCGGGTCAAGTTTCAGACCAATGGCTGAAAGTGGATCCGACTTTCGGTTGAAATCTCTCTGGTCGAAAAATTTTCTCTGAGGCAATCAAAGCTCGCAAAGTCGATCATTTGTGCCAGCGCAGAAAATTCGCAATTCGAGGGTGAGAGGTATCAGTTATTTGTCAATTTTTCCGAGACCGGACATTCGCTGCTCCGCAGAAAAACGGCAAAGGGCTCCAAGCCGCCGTTAGCTGCATTTGCACATCGGAAAAACTGGATCGAAGTCCCAAGCGTCCGCTTTCTTCAATTTCCCAATTTAGTTTGCGCTTGCAGCGAACGTCCGCTCTCCGCCAATCGTGACCGGTGCCGCTTCCTGCCCAAACCGGACATTCGCAAGCGATCGCGACGCTGCGGTGCAGCTTCCCCGAAGCGGACATCGGCAATGGAGTGCTGCATTTTGGCGGAGCCGATGACGGCAATGCGGACTTTGTTGCCGTTCGCGGCGGGTGCATCGTTCAGCGCATCAAAATCTGGTGCTCAGTCAATCATGGCGGAAAGCGGGCTTTCGCTGCGCCCGCAAATTAAATTGGGCAACTTGAATAAAGCGGACACTCGGGGCTACGACCCAGTTTTTTCGATATGCAAACGCAGCGAGGGTCGGCAGTGGGCGCTGATTTCAAGCGATGCTGCAAAAGCAGCCTGATTCCGCGTCAAAGCAACTCAATTGTTCACATAGCACACAAAGCGAGTACCAGAGAAGCTTTGGTGCATTCAGGGTTATCAACTGCGCTGGATCGATTGCCCAGCGGGGATGTTTGACGTCAGCGGGCACAAAACATCCTAAAACACTTACGCGTATCTGTAAGTTCAGATGGTGTCTGTATAAAGGGGCTTATCATTCCGATGATGTCGCTCGGCGAGTTTTTTAGCTAACTTGCCCTTTCCTGGAAAAGGTCGAGCAGGAGTAGCACAGAAATTCGCCAAGCAAATTTCTGGAAATAACGCCACAATTTCAGCCCTTGAATTTGGAGGTAAGTTTTTCAAAGCTTCAGCGCCGGTGAACAGGCTTTCTGTTGGGGAACCGTTTGAAAAGACGATTTCATGCTTGTCAAACAGCATGTGAAAATACTCAACACCATTAGGGCAATCGTCCACTATATCGATCCCATCCAAAGCCAAAAGCTTATTTGCAGGAACAAGAACCTCTGTCGTATCGAACATCCGCATAGCGATGACCGAGCGTACCAAAATTCTGTGCTGCGGAGAGACGGTCAGATTGTGTGCCGGAAATCCCTCTCCTAACGCGTTTGCTTTTATTCGAATGGGCTTCAGATTTGGGTTGACCTGAAGGTCTATGCTGTCGAGTGACCGAGAACCGATCCACCTAATTGGCTGATATCCACTATCCATTGTGAAGACTTGGTCACCAGTAACCAAGTCCTCCACGCAGACTTCGCCGGCGTCGGTCTTAATGAGGGTCCCCTTACCAAAGCAAACAATCCCGAAGTTGATCGTTTCAAAGTTTTCGAACGTGATGTCCCCGACAGTCCCACTTTCATCACCACCTGTGATCTGAATCGACCCAGGTTGTTGCAAGGCTTGAATGTCCGAAAATTGCAATGTTTCTCCCGGACCAAAATTGATGGGTGAATCACCATTTGTTGGGTTAAAGACACCAATAGCGTTGTCACTTATGCCGGAAATCTCAGAGTTTTGGAACAAACTTCCAGTTGGGTCATAGGTTGGGTTATCAACATTGGTGTCCGTGATGGTGATAACGTCCGTCTGCCCAGTGACTTCATCAGCGATAAAGGTTTCAACACTTGCAACGGTGTCAGTGCCGCCCGTACTTTTGTCGACCGTACCGGCACCTGTGTTGTCAACATTTACTATTATTTGCGCATCTTCAACGGTTTCACCACCGTCAGCGCGGTAAGTATCCGCGCCCGCGCCTCCATCAATGGAATCAGATCCAGTTGATGCAAAAATTGTATCTTGGTCAGCGCCACCATTAATCGTGTCGTTGCCTTCGCCGCCATCCAATTCGTCTTGACCGATACCGCCGGATAAGTAGTCGTCTCCTTCGCGACCAAGTATTATGTCAGAACCGTCGCCCCCGAACAGGGAGTCTGCGTCGCCAACACCAATTGATATCGCAGGGCCATCAAAGACCAAATCTGTAAGGGCGACAGTGCCACCAGATTTTACGTAGTCAATTTCGACGCTTGAGACAGGGCCTGGTATGGAAAACAGAACAGAACCGCTGGCAGCAGCATCTGAATTGGACGACCCGCTGGTACCTCTGAATTGATCAACACCCGCTGTGCCATCTGTATTGAATGCTTCGATATCCGCGCCCAGGACGACCGTATAGGTGATCTGGCTCCCTGTGTCATCATAAGCGCGAACAGTAACCAGTTCGAGCTCGTTCTCGAAGTCGTTCAGCCTGAACATAAGGTTCTCGACTGGTTGAGTGAACGAAAAGGTTCCGGTGCCTGTTTCCTCTAGCCCAATCGAACTTTGATTGTTAACCGGCCCGCTTCCGTCGTTCAGGTCCTCCACGTTGACGGTTTCTGGGCTGAATTGGGCGGCCACGCCGGAAAAGTCGTAATTTACGTTAACTGCACCGACAGCGACAGATCCTGTCGTGACCTGATCACCAGAGTCAATTTGCCCACCATTGTCTGGATCTGGGATCAATGCCCACGAGAAATCTGAGGTTTCGATCACTTCTTCGCTGTCACCAATCAGCGTATCATTTCCCAGGCCCCCAAATATTGTGTCCTGACCCGCGCCTCCATCCAAGATATCGTTGCCGTCATTTCCGGAGAGGGTATCATTGCCTAGCCCCCCTGAAACAGAGTCGGCACCAAAGCCAGCATCGATCGAGTCGTTTCCGCCACCGCCCAAAATTGTGTCGTTCAGACCATCGGCCCCATCAACAATATCACCCTGAGAATCGACATATCCAATGCCAATTGTGTCGCCAGCCGCTGTGCCTTCAACAATCCCGTTCAGCGTGATTTCATAAGAGGCTTGCGCATTGTCGATATGCAATTCAGTCTCGTCCGAGCCGACTTTAACAATACGCACTGTAACTGGTTGACCATCCAACGCAGGGTCCGACACCGAACTGACAACCGTCGCCGTTGATAATGTGTCGTTGTCACCAGTGTTTCCTGTTGTCGTTCCAATAACGACACCACCGACAACAATTTCCAATCGGTAGCTTTGTGCGCCTCCGTAGTTCGGATCGCCGATATCAACTGAAAAAGTGATCTGTTCGTTTGATGTATAAGTGTACCCTGACAACTGTTGTTGAAGCCGCGCGTCGTCCTCATATAAATAGGCAATGTTATCCCCTGAAACGTTGCCAATCTCGCTGGTCTTTTTGGGGTTATAGACGCCCCCACCGCCGTTGACCAAGGTCCAATCGTCGACTGGGCCCGTGCCAGTTCCGTAAGTATCTTTACCATCTTTGAGGTTTTCAGACTCAAAACTATTGTTGGAGATCGAAATACTTGGCATTGGGAATCTATCCTCTTCAATCCCCCTCGTGACCCTGAATTATGTTCAAAGTAAGAGTTTATTTATCTAGTGTTGATCGCCCCGATTATAAACAAGTTGGGTGACGCCTTAAGTATTTTCGGATTGCGTAAAATGCCTAACGCCGTTGATCGTGATGGCGACGAACAAGGTGGGAACTTGTGTTCCAATAGCAACCTTGCTTTGTTCATTCAGGTGCTTTGCCCAGCTACATTCATAATGGTTACAAGTGTGGGAACGTAGGTCACGCGGCAAGGTGCATCCTCCGGCCGCTTGAAACAGGCAACCTCCTCGCATGTGCTCCTCAGGAACGTATTGGAGATAGAGGTCAGCAAGGTTTTCAGCGCATAGATCCGGATTTTCTTGGCCGACTGCAGCCAAATCATGTTGCTCCAGATAGGCAAAGTTTTTCTTGCCACGACTACAACAATTGCCCGAACAGGCGGCACACAAAGAAGCCAACCTGTAATCAGGTGCCATCGCAGATTGCTGTCGGTCAACCGACTTCGGCGCGGTTCGTGGTGCATCAACGTCACCGTCGACCAACTGCACAATCTGTTGACGAAGCGAAGCAACATCGCTTTCTGGTGGGCGTTCGAGCGGGCTTTCAAAATGCGGCGAAATGAATGCATCTCGAACCAGTTGGTTTTTGCCTTTTGCGGCCATGTTGTGAAAATCGACGTAGCGGTCTCGGCGTGCTTGCTTGTGGGATTGTCCTTTTGGGGGCGTAAGCGAACAAAAAATAGAGATAAGTTTTTCAATTATCTTCTGATCCACGCGATCAAGTGTGGAATGAGTCGCCCAGCCCTGCGCAAGCGCCACAGTCAATGGCTGATCCGCATCAGGGTTTTGATGTATAAGCTCTCGGGAAAGGCACAAAAGCTCCCACATTGCGGGTTTACACACAAAGGATGGCAAGTGTTGCCGCACCAGATCGCCATCATCCGACATCACAAAGTTGGCTAACATCGCTTGGTTGCTACTCAAGACAAAGGGAGCAACGGGAATGCTCTCTAAAAAATCTCGATGGTGCTCCAATTCGGTACTATTTGATGCGAACCGAGCCTCAAGAAACTCATGCCAATTCTCATAGCATGTATCGTGTGATCGTGATTGGCTCGTGAACCGTCCACACCATGCGCCTATGTGTCTGGCTAAGGTCTGCTCATCTGATACAAGCATTTGTTCTTTGACAGTGGGTTTAGCCAAATCTAAAAAAACGACCATGCGATGTACGTCGGACACCCCTAGCAGCTGAGTAAATAGTTCACGACCAACAACAGATTCGACCACATTTTGAGAGTGATGAAACGAAGCCACAGCCAAGAAATCTGCAGCATTATATGATTTGACGTAAGCTGATGCCGCACCTACGCTCAGTTTTGATAACACTGAAACGTCATCTGACCCGATTGGCTGAACAGATATTTGACCAGTGGCTCCGATTGCGTCGAACAGCATCTGTGCCGCAGCATGAGCTGCAGCCTTAGAGATGCTCTTGTTCTTTGTCCAACCTGTCGGATCAATCGCGTTCGAGAATTGATTGCGTGGCAAGGGGTATCTCCAATTATTTGCTAAACCCTTGCTTGCCGTGAATTCTTAATATTTTCACTAGAGCGGGGCGGTAAAAGCAAGAATGAAGATTCTTGCCTTTCTTACCTAGTCCAATTTCAAGAACGACTTTAATATTTGTTTAATAGTGCCTGACTATCGCGAAAATGCAGCCGAGCTAAGCATTCTCCCCTGCGACGAAGACATATTAGCGCATTATGTCACGTTGATCGCTGTTATCGTCAAGTGCTTAGCGCCCAATCTTGATCAAAGCAGCCCTTGGCAAATTCTGTCGCGAAGGGCCGCTTTCCGCCAATGGTGTCGAGCTGGGTCGAAAACTTATGAAATTCTGCGCTGCAGCCAACGGCAGATAAGTTCGGCACTGCGGTCATAGACGACACGTAAAGTGAACGGAACTATTCGGCTGCTCACACGGTAATCCCCCTCAAGGGCTTGCATTCCTGTTTGAATCACGCCGCGACCGACCCATTCGAAATTTTCACGATCTGAATGATTTCGCTCGTTTGCGCCCGATCAAACAAACCTGCAATTCCCATATCGTCCAAGTCAGTAAATGGGCTCTCATAAAACGTTGCAGGTTCAACAATGCCCGTTTCTGTGAGGCTGTCGATAACGAGGTCCAAGAATTCTGTTTAGTTGCCATTTAGCTGATGCTGCGCCACAAATTTGCTGATTGCGTCTTTCGCCGCGGATTTATCCAGCCCGGTAAGTGACCGAGGGAACAACGCAAAACCGCCATCATCTTTCGATTGATTAAGGTGCTCATCATTAGCAACGCCTTCGTCAAGCAAGATTGCTTCAAGCTCTTGGAGATCCTGCTTGGTCAGCAGATCATCGCGGCGAACCGTTTCCAAAATTTGGGGGGTTATATCTTCCCAGAAATGGTCTGTCTGAATGTCGAGGATCAGTTCCAGTTTCCTGGCAAGCAAGGGCACATTCGGCAATAACTCCAAAGCTGCGGCAAATTGGATAATTCGCTGCTGAAGGCGGGCGGATCTTGGGTGAACCGATTGACGTCTGATACGGCTTGTTTCACAAACCCAGTCCTCATTGAAACGCCCCTTCTGTGGGCTTTTTTTGTGTGTTTTCGCAAAAAATCTATGATGGACACGAACCTAGTGTAAATGGACATTATCTGGCGTTCCCCACAATAATTCTTTGAAACGCGACAAGACCAACCGCGCTGTATACGCATTGTATGCGGCGCGGTTGTTATTTAACCGTACAACAAACCATCACAAAAAATGATCTTGCTGATCCAATAAAATAATTTGATGCGATCATGTGTTGCGCCCTATGCTCAAACTCAAAGCAGGGGATACGTATGATCAGCACAACACGGATGGGCGTTGATATTGGTGGCACCTTCACGGACGTGGTCCTTGAGGTTGGCACGGCATCTTATTCAACCAAAGTACTTACAACATACACAGCGCCCGAGGATGCGATCATCGATGGGATGCATCAGGTTTGCATGAAAGCGGGTGTGTCACCTAGTGAGATTGGCCAGATTATCCATGGTACTACACTTGCCACGAATGCGTTGATTGAACGACGTGGTGCGAAAACAGCGCTGATCACGACCGAAGGCTTCCGCGATGTCATTGAAATGCGCACCGAAAGCCGGTTTGAGCAGTATGACCTGAACCTCGAATTGCCAGAGCCGCTTTTGCCGCGCCAGCATCGCTTTACCGTTAAGGAACGTTTGGATGCTTCCGGCGCGATCCTAGTCCCGCTGGATCGTGCCGAGGCCGAAGCGCTGGTTGATACAATTGCCGAAGCTGGGTTTGATAGTGTCGCCGTAGGCCTGATCCACAGCTACCTTAACCCCGTGCATGAACAGCTGATCCGCGATGTGCTTGCTGAAAAGCTGCCTCATGCAATGGTCTCAATTTCAGCCGAAGTATCCCCGCAGATGCGCGAGTATGAGCGGTTCAATACGACGGTTGCGAATGCCTATATTAAGCCGTTGATGAAATCCTACCTTGGCCGCCTTAAGGGGCGTCTTGCTGACGAAGGTGCTGCTTGCGAAATTTTCTTGATGCACTCGGGCGGTGGTATCATCAGCCTTGAATCAGCCGCCGATTTCCCTGTGCGTTTGGTTGAATCCGGTCCAGCTGGCGGCGCTGTGTTTGCGGCGAATATTGCGGCGCGCTACGGCCTCGATAAGGTGCTTTCATTTGATATGGGTGGGACCACGGCCAAGATATGTCTGATTAAGAACCAAACGCCTAAGACGGCGCGCGTGTTCGAAGTCGCCCGCACTTACCGTTTCAAAAAGGGCTCGGGGATGCCAATTTCGATCCCTGTGATTGACATGGTTGAGATCGGTGCTGGTGGTGGTTCTCTCGCGCATGTGGATAGCATGCGCCAGATCCGCGTCGGACCTGAGAGTGCAGGATCAGAGCCGGGGCCGGCATGTTACGGACGGGACGGTAAAAAGCCTGCGGTGACTGATGCTGATTTGATTTTAGGCAAATTGGACCCTGATAATTTTGCAGGTGGTTCGATCCAGCTGCATGCGGATGCGTCCCGCAAAGCGTTGACTGACGTCCTTGGTGATCCGCTTGAAATGGATGCACAAACTGCGGCCTACGGACTGGCCGAGGTTGTCGACGAGAACATGGCGAATGCGGCCCGCGTTCATGCTGTTGAAAATGGCGAGGACCTGACGGGTTACACGATGATTGCCTTTGGTGGTGCCGCCCCGCTGCACGCTGGACGGCTTTGTGAAAAGCTTGGTGTGGATCGTTTGCTTGTGCCCAAAGGCGCAGGTGTGGGGTCTGCAATCGGCTTTTTGCGTGCTCCGTTTAGTTTTGAGGCGACAAGATCAGTCTATATGAAGTTGTCGGCGTTCAACGGCGATACAGTGCGCGACCTGCTGGCTGAATTGCAGTCCGAAGCGTCAGGTTTTGTCCGTACATGCGATGCGAACGCACCGATCCTGTCCGACTACAAAGTCTACATGCGCTACACTGGCCAAGGCTGGGAAATCCCAATCTCTCTGACCGCAGCGCAAGCCGCTAATCCAGATGCTACAACATTCCAAGAATTGTTCGAGGCTGACTATGGCGCGCTATTTGGCCGTACAGTCGACGGCATGGATGTTGAAATTACTGTTTGGGCGGTGAACGCGACAACCGAGGCGGCAAAGCCTTCGGCGCTTGGTGCAATGCCTGCCGCCGCAGATGCCGCGATCCATGCAAGCCGCGCCTTGTTTGATCCGGCGCTTGGCCATGAAGTGACTGCTGACGTAATCCTGCGTGACACCATGGATGCAGGCCAAACAGCACAAGGACCCGCAGTAATCACCGAAGATGAAACCACAATTGTGATTCCCGCCAGCATGCAGGCCTTGGCCCAGCCAGATGGCACCATAGACGTGACCCTGAAGGGAGCCACATCATGACCCAACCATCCGCAGTTGCCTATCAAGTCATGTGGAACCGCCTGATTTCTGTTGTGGAAGAACAGGCCCAAGCCCTTGTACGAACTGCTTTTTCAACATCTGTCCGCGAAGCAGGCGATCTGTCTGCAGGCGTCTACGATGCTGCTGGACAGATGCTGGCCCAAGCTGTCACTGGTACTCCGGGGCACGTGAATGCCATGGCTGACGCCGTAGCGCATTTCATTCGTCGCATCGGTCCAGACAATATCAACGACGGCGACGTCTATATCACTAACGACCCATGGGAGGGGACGGGCCACCTGCATGACATTACTGTCGTGACGCCGTCGTTCCACAAGGGTCAACACGTCGGGTTTTTCGCCTGTACAGCGCATATCGTGGACATCGGCGGGCGTGGATTTGGTGCGGATGCTGCCAGCATCTACGAAGAGGGCCTTTATATCCCGATCATGAAGTTCGCAGACCGCGGTACCGTTGACCCAACGCTTGTGGCGATCGTACGCGGCAACGTCCGTGAACCTGATCAGCTGATTGGTGACATGTACGCCCTCGCGACATGTAACGAGATTGGCCACCGCCGCCTGATTGAGATGATGGTTGAGTTCAACCTTGATGATCTCAACGGGATTGGCACATTCGTCTTGGAAAACTCGCGTCGTGCCACGCTTGAGCGGATCAATGCCTTGGCGCATGGATCAGCGACAGGCGAGATGCGGATCGACGGTTTTGATCATCCGATTGATCTGCGTGTGAAGGTCACGATTGAAAAGGATCGGATCATCAGCGATTTTGCCGGAACATCGGGTTTGGACAAAAAGGGCATCAACGTACCCCTTGTTTATACCAAAGCTTACGCTTGCTACGCTTTGAAATGTGCAATTGCGGGTGACATCCCAAACAATGCGGCGTCGCTTGCGCCGTTTGAAACTGTCGCCGAAGAGAACAGCATCGTGCATGCGTTGCATCCGGCACCCGTGGCCCTGCGCCACGTCATAGGTCACATGATCCCAGACACGATTTATGCGGCATTTGATAAGTTATTGCCGAACACAGTTCCCGCCGAAGGGGCAGGGTGTTTGTGCAATTTTCAGGTCTCATTGCGTCCACGTACCGACCAAAAACCGCCTGCCCATGCGCGTCGTGCTGAAGTTTTGACATTCAACTCGGGCGGTGCAGGTGCACGTCCTGCAGTTGACGGCCTGAATGCCACGGCCTTTCCATCCGGCGTGATGACGATGCCAATCGAAGCGACCGAACATACTGGCCCCGTGATCATTTGGCGCAAAGAGCTGCGCCCAGATTCCGGTGGCGCAGGGCAGTTCCGCGGCGGTCTAGGTCAATTCATGGAGGTGGGCGCACGCGAAGGGCACGAGTTTGACTTTCAAGCCATGTTCGACCGCGTTGACCATCCAGCCCGCGGACGTCAGGGCGGACAATCAGGCGCCGCGACAACCATTTCGCAAGACGACGGTGCAAAGATGAACGGCAAAGGAAAGCAGTTTGTCGCACACGGCAGGCGCGTTATGCTCGCGTTTCCGGGTGGTGCTGGCTACGGCTCTGTCAAAGACCGCGATCCTGCTTTGATCAAACGCGATCTTGCACGTGGATACATTTCAGCCAAAGCTGCGGCGGACGACTATGACTTGCCACAATCCGAAATTGATGCCGTACTGAAAGGCGTCACGAAAGGGGACAGCCTATGACCGAGACACCAAAACTGGACAGCTATGACGTCGTGATTGTCGGCGGCGCCATGCTGGGGTCATCTGTCGCTTGGTTCACAATGATGAACCCTGATTTTAATGGTAGTTTGTTGGTGGTCGAAAAAGACCCTACTTATGAATTCACATCAACGGCACATACAAATTCGTGCATGCGCCAGCAGTTTTCGAACCCGATCAATGTGCAAGTGTCCCAATTTGCCGCCGAGTTTGTGAAAAACTTTCGTGATTTCTTTGGGGGCGATGACCGCGTCCCGAATATCTCACTGCAAAGCTACGGCTATATGTATCTGGCGGATAACCCAGAATTTGCAGAGACCTTGAAAGAGGTGCAGCAAATTCAAGCAAGCCTTGGATCTGGTACTAAATTCATGACAGCGGACGAGATCGCTCGCGACTATCCATTTTACAACCTCGACGACATTATCGGTGGGAACCACAATCTGATCGACGAAGGTTACTTTGACGGCGGTACAATCTTTGATTGGTGGAAACGTTCTGCCCGCGAACACGGTGCGGAATATGTCACCAACGAAGTTGTGGCGATGACCAAAAATGCTGCAGGCACCAAGGTCGAAAGCGTTACGCTGAAATCCGGCGAAGTGATCAACTGCGGTAAGGTCGTGAATGCGTCCGGCCCACGCGCCAGCCTGACGGCGGCAATGGCTGGAATCGAAATCCCTGTCGAGCCACGCAAGCGTTACACATTCATCTTTGAAGCCGAAAAGCCGCTGGATCGCGATCTGCCGCTAACGATTGACCCGTCAGGCGTTCACATGCGAACGGACGGTCAATATTATCTTGCTGGCTGCCCACCTTACGAAGACCCAGCGGTCGATCATGACGACTTTGTTCAAGATCATTCGATTTGGGAAGAAAAGGTGTGGCCAGTTCTTGCGACACGCGTTCCACAGTTTGAGGCGATCAAACTGCGCAATTCGTGGGCGGGGCATTACAGCTTTAATACCTTAGACCAAAACGCGATCATTGGCGCACACACGCAAGTCGAGAACTTTATCTTCGTGAATGGCTTCTCGGGTCACGGGTTCCAGCAGTCGCCAGCGATGGGGCGTGGCATCTCGGAAATTCTGACATACGGCGAATTCCGTACACTTGATCTGACACCATTTAGCTATGAACGGATTGAGACGGGCGACAAGTTTCCAGAAAAGGCTGTGATATGAAGATGCCTGTCAATAAATTCACCCACGGCCTTAAAGCCGGCGATAAGCAAGTTGGCCTATGGGTAAGCCTGTCGAATAACTATGCAGCCGAGGCTGTTGCATCAGCTGGATACGACTGGTTGCTGATCGACATGGAGCATTCGCCAGGCGATTTGCAAAACGTACTGGGGCAAATGCAGGCCATTGCGCAATACGGATCAACCGCGATCGTGCGCCCACCGTGGAACGAGCCTGTCATCATTAAGCGCTTGCTGGACATGGGCGCGCCCGGTTTCTTGTTCCCGATGGTGCAAACCGTATCCGAAGCCAAAGCTGCGGTTGCGTCAACGCGATACCCGCCACATGGCGGGCGCGGTGTTGCGGGTACGACGCGGGGCAATAACTTTGGCAGAATCACAGACTACTACACGCGGGTTGAGGAAGAGACTGCCGTCCTTATTCAATTGGAGAGTCTCTCAGCTGTTGAAAATGCAGTCGAGATTGGCACCGTCGAAGGTGTGACTGGCGTGTTCTTTGGACCCGCTGATATTGGCGCTGATATGGGGCTTTTGGGCAATCCAATGGACCCCGCAATTTGGGACGTGATCCGTCCCGCAGCGCAAAAGCTGATTGCGGCTGGGGTGCCTGTTGGCACGCTTGTGTCGTCGGCAGCATTTGCTACAGAACTCTTGAATGATGGCTTCAGCTTTGTGGCTTGTGGCTCGGATGCGGGATTGTTGGCTAAAGGCGCGGATGCGCTTTTGGCGACGGTGCGCGGTGGAATGGAATAGGACGAATTGACTATGAAAAAGATCGTATTGACTGGCGCAATGGGCCGCCTTGGCTCTTACTTGCGCGAACCACTGACCAAGCTCGCGGACGAAGTTGTCTCGTCGGATATCCTTGATGGCCCTGCGTCGCTTTATGCTGGCGAAAGTTACGTTAAGGCTGATCTTTCTAACCTCGACGAGATGGTCGCACTTCTTGAAGGCGCAGACATGGTTGTGCACTTTGGTGCTATCGGTGACGAGGCCGAGTGGGACGCGATCCTGCAATCCAACATCGTGGGGGCATACAATGTCTGGGAAGCAGCCCACCGCAACGGCGTTAAGCGCGTCGTTTATGCGTCATCCGTCCACGCTGTTGGCATGCACAAAAGCACCGATGTGATAGGCCTTGATGCGCCACATAAGCCTGACACGTATTACGGCCTCGCGAAATGTTTCTGCGAAGACCTCGCGAGCCTGTTCTGGGACAAACGCGGCATTGAATCGGTCTGCATGCGCATCTTTTCGGCGGCATCTGTCACAAACTCGCGCAGCCTTGGCACATGGTTGTCATACGATGACCTGATCCACTTGGTTGAGCAGTCGATCACAACGCCTGTTGTTGAATTCACCAAGGTATGGGGCATTTCCAACAACGACCGCATGGTTGTCGACAACTCGGGTGCAGCGCATTTGGGTTATAAGCCAAAAGACAACGCCGAGGTTTACGCCAAAGAGATTCTCGCGAAGACGCCACCAATTGATAACAAAGACCTCGCGCACGCGTGCATAGGTGGGCCATTCGCGGTTGTGCCTTTGGGTAATTCGGGCCTCGCGGCTTTGGGTGTTAAAGATAAACCAAAGGGCTAACGAAACGATGTCTTTGCGGGGCGCGCGCTGCGTGCCAGCCACATCCCCGCAAGGATCAAGCTTACGCCGACGATCCGCGCCGTCATGTTTCCAGACGCGCCAAGAACGATGTCGAGCAGAACACCAAAAATCATCTGCCCCGCGATAATCAGCATAGCAGTTTGTGCCGCACCGATTTTGGTGATTGCCCAGCTTGATGCTGCGATGAACACAACACCAATTGGGCCGCCGAAATAGGCAAACAGCGGTGCCTCGGTCGGGGTGCCAGCGAATAGTCCACCAGCCAAGACTGCGAGGACGGTAATGAACACCAAGCCGACGATGTGGTTCCACACGGACGAATGGAGAGCCGAGGTCGATAGTGATAAGCTGCCGTTCAACTGACGCGACAGGCTGACCAAAAGGCCGGCGACAAAGGCAAGCGTGGCAAACCAAACCATCACGCACCCCCAAAAAATATGAGAACGAGTGATCCGCTTAGGATCAATCCCAATGCTGCCAGATCGCGATTGCTAGGTAACTTTTGCGGCAAGCCGAACATGCCACGCGCATCAGCAACAAGTGAAAAGACCATTTGTCCGGCCAATCCAATGGCGATTGTCCCAGATAGCGCCAGCGACGATCCCATAGCCGCCGAGGTCAACATCACTGTCAACGCACCTGACACGCCACCCAGATAGGCCCATAACGGTGGGCGCGTTGTGCTGGCTTTGCGCGGTCGTAACACCAGTAACGCCACGATCGCGGCAATTGATCCCGTCAAATGCGGCACCCAACTTGCGAACAACAAAGAGCCGTATATCGCCAATGTTCCGTTAAAAAGAACCATCAACGACAGCAGGCCACCGGTGGCAAAGGCACCGATGAAATGCAGCAGGCTAGGGGGCTGGGTTTGGGACATATCGGTGGTTTGATCTCTTGATTGGACAAGCGCAAGACCCGTGGCAAAAAGGCTTGCTGAAAGGCAGTTTGTTGGATCAGTGAAACCTGTGTTGACTCTGTGTGTCGCACGCTTATAAGCCGCTCATTCATTGGTGTTGGTGGACCTCGCAAGAGGAACCCTGTCGCTGCGGCAAAATCCGCGGAAAAGGACAACGCCCTTCGCAATAAGTAGAAGGAGATCAGCGTATGACTAAACGTACAGCTGCCAAATATAAAATTGACCGCCGGATGGGCGAGAACATCTGGGGTCGTGCTAAGTCCCCAGTTAATCGTCGTGAATATGGCCCAGGTCAGCACGGTCAGCGCCGTAAGGGTAAATTGTCAGACTTTGGTCTGCAGTTGCGTGCCAAGCAGAAGCTTAAAGGCTACTATGGCGACCTGACCGAGAAGCAGTTCCGTCGCATCTACACCGAAGCTGAGCGTGTAAAAGGCGATACTGGCGAGAACTTGATTGGTTTGCTTGAGCGTCGTCTAGATGCTGTTGTGTACCGCGCTAAGTTCGTACCAACTGTTTTTGCTGCACGTCAGTTCGTGAACCACGGTCACGTCACAGTTAACGGCCAGAAGGTTAACATCCCTTCTTACCGCGTAAAAGAAGGCGACGTTATCGAAGTTCGCCAGAAGTCCAAGCAGATGGAATTGGTTTTGGTTGCTTCACAGCTGCCTGAGCGTGATGTTCCTGACTACATGGACGTTGACCACAACAAGATGACCGCGACGTTCACACGTCAGCCAGGTCTGGGTGATGTGCCGTATCCGGTCACAATGGAACCTAACCTTGTGGTGGAATTCTACGCCAAGAACTAATTTTAGTTCTTGTTATGATTTCGAAAGGCCGTCCCTTTGGGGCGGCCTTTTTCGTTTTGAAGAATGAATTGCGTAAGCGGCGTTCCGGTTTTCCCTTTTCGCAGCGGGCTGGATTGGAATTGCGCGCGCTGGCTGGCCTCGTGGCGTTACGCTAGGGAAACGACCTGCGACACATCGCCTTGTCTCTGGTCATGGCCTGCTTGGACCGATAGAACGTCACCAACCTAAGGGGAGGTTGCATACGATGGCGCCGAAGATCAAACCGCAACCCGGCATTATGGATATCACCTTGTATCAGGGTGGTGCATCTGAAGTTGCGGGTTTCACAAATGTGCTGAAGCTTTCGTCTAACGAAAATCCAGCTGGCCCTTCTGATAAAGCAAAAGATGCGTTTTCCCGCTCTGTACATGATTTGCACCGCTATCCGTCGACGGATCATCTGCCATTGCGCACGGCAATCGGAGAGATCTGGGGGCTTGATCCGGCACGTGTGATTTGTGGCG
This sequence comes from Paracoccaceae bacterium, assembly GCA_034111185.1. GTDB lineage: Bacteria > Pseudomonadota > Alphaproteobacteria > Rhodobacterales > Rhodobacteraceae > Yoonia. The sequence goes on from JAWUXS010000107.1 coordinate 19,856, forward strand.
TCGGTTCAGATGAAATTCTGCACCTTATGTGTCAGGCATTCGCTGGCAAAGGCGACGAAGTGATTCACACAGAGCATGGATTTGCACTGTACCGGATTTCGACACTTGCCGCGGGCGCAAAGCCGATTGAGGTCAAAGAGCGCAATCGCACCGTCGACGTCGATGCCATTCTTGCTGCCTGCACGAACAAGACCAAACTTGTTTACATCGCTAATCCAGCAAACCCGACCGGCACAATGATCGCTGCATCCGAGGTCGCGCGCCTTGCGGATAGTTTGCCGCCCCAAACAATCTTGGTTCTTGATGGGGCTTATGCCGAATTCGTCGAAGACTTTGACGCAGGCCTTGGTATTATCGACGCTCGCGAGAACGTCTTTATGACCCGTACTTTTTCAAAGGTGTACGGACTTGGCGGTTTGCGTATCGGTTGGGGCTTTGGCCCGCAGATGATGATTGATGTGCTGAACCGCATCCGCGGCCCTTTCAACATGTCCGCCGCAGCCCTTGCAACTGCGGAAGCTGCAGTGCGCGACACTGCGTATACAACCAAGTGCCGGACCGAGAATGCACGCTGGCGCGAGTGGCTTGCCCAAGCGCTAGCAGAGCTTGGCGTACCTTCGGATACGTCTACGGCAAATTTCATCCTAGCGCGGTTCGCATCCGAGGCAGAGGCTGTCGCTTGCAACGAGCACCTGTTAGCTGGTGGTATTATTGTCCGTCACCCAAAGGGCTATGGATTTCCAGATTGCCTACGGATTACCGTCGGTGACGAAAGTGCTTGTAAACGTGTGGCGCATGCCATCGGTCAGTTTAAAGGGACCGCGACGAATGACTAAGATTTACGACCGTGTTGCCTTGATTGGTTTGGGCCTGATTGCGGGTTCAATGTCGCATGCGATCAAGCGTGCAGGTCTTGCAAACGAAGTTGTTGGCTATGCGCGTTCATCCGAGAGCCGTGACATTGCCCGGGAAATCGGTCTTTGCGACCGCATCTGTGACACTGCCCAAGATGCAGTCAAAGATGCCGACCTTGTGGTTCTTTGTGTCCCTGTTGGTGCCATGGCCGCAGTCGCAGCCGAGATCGGTCCATCACTTAAGCCCGGTTGTACGGTGAGTGACGTCGGATCAGTTAAGCAGGCCGTGATCGACGCTGTCGCACCTCATTTACCAAGTGGTACGCATTTTATTCCAGCGCATCCGCTTGCTGGTACAGAACACTCTGGTCCGCGTTCGGGTTTTGCCGAACTATTTGATAATCGATGGTGCATCGTAGTCCCATCTGCTGATACGGATAAGGCGGCGCTTGAACAGCTTCGCGCATTGTGGGTTGCGATGGGTTCAAACGTCGAAGAGATGGACGCAGAGCATCATGACCGCGTTTTGGCCGTGACCAGCCACATCCCGCACCTGATCGCTTACACGATGGTCGGCGTTGCCGATGATCTTGGTCGCGTGACAGATAGCGAAGTCATCCAATATTCTGCTGCGGGTTTCCGCGATTTTACCCGCATTGCATCCTCGGATCCGACGATGTGGCGTGATGTGTTCCTTGCCAACAAAGACGCCACGCTTGAGATTTTGGGCCGCTTCACAGAAGAGCTGTTTGCCTTGCAACGTGCGATCCGGCAGGGCGATGGCGATCACCTGCACGAATATTTTACACATACCCGTGAAATTAGGCGTGGGATTATTGAAGCTGGTCAAGACACCGATGCTCCCGACTTTGGTCGAGGTGGGGCACGTAACTAATGCAACGTTTGGCGCTTCTGCTCGCAGCCGCTTTGTTGGCTGGACCTGCCGTTGCGCAAGACGCTGCCCTTCGCCCAACAGCTAGGCCTGTGATTGTTCCTGAATATGCCGATGTAAGACCAGTTGCTCGTGATGTTTCTGAGGTGGAAGCACCTGATCGTGATGCATCAGAGACTGCTGCGGTTTCGCAATCTGCCAGTCCATTGACCACAGATGCGGCTGTTGAACCTGCGACAGTGGCCGAGGAACCTTCTGCGCCGACTGGCCCCTCAGCGATCATCGCATTTGGTGGACCGGACGATCCAGAAAAACGCCCGCTGTTACGCCCCGATGACAAAGCACCCCAACCAATCGCGCAGCCGACGGAAGCAAAGCGACCTTTGGTCCGACCGTATGAGCGGCCCGATCTGGCCTTGGGTGCACAAACGCTGCCGTTATACAGGGCAGAGCAGAACCTTTTTGCCTTTAGCCCCAACGCTGTGGCCCAGTCACTACGACCAACCTTACGGCCCGCCGCCTTTGTGCGCCGCGCCGAAGAACAGCGCCAAGCAGTTGCGCGCGGACAAGTTTGCGGCGACCCAGCTATCCAAGGCGAAGCGTTGGGGAATGTCCCAGGACCTGGGCAATGCGGCGTGCAGGGTGCTGTACGTGTCCGTTCAGTCGCGGGTGTCACATTGTCTTCTCGTGCCGTGATGGATTGTCGGACGGCTTCGCGGCTTAAACAGTGGGTGGTGAACGGTGCAAAGCCCGCTGTTGGAAGTGTCGGTGGTGGCATGGCCTCAATTCGTGTGATCGGTACTTATTCCTGCCGGAACCGTAACGGTGCCTCGAGTGGTCGTATATCAGAGCATGCTTTTGGTCATGCCATTGATATTGCAGGCATTGGGCTGCGCGATGGTCGTGAGATTACTGTGTTGACAGGTTGGAATACCCAGCGGGACGGCGCGATATTGCGCCGGATGTGGCAGGCGGCCTGCGGTCCATTCGGAACCGTGCTGGGCCCTGAGGCGAACCGCTTCCACCGTGACCATTTTCACTTTGATACTGCGCGTTACCGTTCGGGGTCTTACTGCCGCTAATCGTCCGAGGATTGCAGCGAACCAAGCGGTTTCAACATTGTCCCGCACACAATCACGGTTAGCAGTTTCGGCAGTGGTGGGATTTGCGATACTGGGAACAAAACCCGATCCCGCAACACTGGTAGCACGCGGCTATCTGACTGATATTGCGGGGTAAAAACCGCACTCATGGTTTGATAGGCAGCCGTATGTTTACGCCGCGATTTTGTATAAAGCGCTAGCGCCCGATCCCCTTGCTCAATCTTTAGGGCGCGTGTCAAAGCTGATGCATCTAACAGCGCCATGTTGGCACCTTGCCCTAACTGGGGGCTCGCGCGGTGGGCTGAATCGCCGATATGAACCAAACCGGATGACCAAGGCCGCCGCATTGTGCCATGACTATAACGCGCCATAGTCATCTGATCTGTTGTGGTTATCTGATCCACAAATGGCATGAACGCAGGCCACAGATTTGCAATTTCATCTTTCCAGACAGCAAGTCCATCCTTTTCCCAAGCACCGTGCTGATCGCGGGGCAGGGACCAGAAAATTGCAGCCTTCGGTGTGTCGTCGCCCGGAAGGGTTCCGATTGGTAGTGCGCCGATCATGCGATCAGCGCGGCGATAGACTTGGCTAAGTTGTGTGGCTGGCAAATCAGTCTGAGGCCAATTAACTGTCCCCCAAATCGCGCCATACGGCAGGTCCCGCGACTTTAACGGTGAGAGAGGCGAGCTGGCGCCCAAGCTGTCGATAATCAGATCGAATGGCCCCAAAAGTGAGCCGCTTTTGAGAAGCAAAGACTGCCCCACACGGTTAGTCACGATTGCTGAAGGCACCATCGTGATGTCGCGTGACAAGGCCGCTTGGTAAAGCGCATCAAAAAGGCTGGCCCGATGAATAGCGAGACCAAAGCGTTCGGGATTATTGGTCGATCTGTCATACCAAACATCGAGAACACGTCGACCATTGTTGGCTTCGTGGCCTAGCATGTGCAGAATTTTGTTGCCGCGCGACATCGCCAGATCAAGTGCGCCAATTTGCGCAAGGACAGCCTGCCCAACAGGTTGAATAACAAGGCCAGACCCGACATGATCAGGCGTGCCGAATTGATCAATGATCGTAATGGTGTGACCTTGATCCGCGAGGAGAGAGGCCGCAGCCAAGCCGCCGATACCGGCGCCGGCTATGCCGATGTTCAATTTATGCATTCAAAATTCTCTTGTCATAATATCTGATGTTCTTAACACGTCGAAATGAGCCGTGTCTGCGGTTTCCTGCGGGCTTTACCATATGGGGCCTGCGGCCTATAAGCGCGTTATGAATACTCGCTGGACCATTATTGCGCGAATTATGACCCCGGCTGTCTGAAATAAGACTAGCCGGATGAATGGTGTCAGCGCTTCGCACACCGCCCGTTTTCCCGATTTTTATCTGCAAAAGGACGCTCCAAATGTGCGCCGAAACGACCCAAACAGACTATAAGCAAACTTTGAACCTGCCAAAGACCGATTTCCCGATGCGTGCGGGCCTACCTAAGCGCGAGCCGGAATGGCTTGAGCGGTGGAACACAATCGGTGTTTATGACCGCCTGCGCGAAAAGGCGAAAGTCACAGATCGCGCGCCATTCACGCTGCATGACGGACCTCCTTATGCGAATGGCCACCTTCACATCGGTCACGCACTGAACAAGATCCTCAAGGATTTTGTCGTACGTTCGCAGCAGATGATGGGCAAAGATGCGCGTTATATTCCTGGTTGGGATTGCCACGGCCTGCCGATCGAATGGAAGATCGAAGAAAAGTACCGCGAAAAGGGCCGTGATAAAGACGACGTGCCTGTTGTTGAATTCCGTCAAGAATGCCGTGAATTTGCTGCGGGCTGGGTGGAAATTCAGCGCGAAGAGTTCAAGCGCCTTGGCGTGACAGGCAAATGGGAAAATCCATATCTGACGATGGATTTCCACGCAGAGCGAGTGATCGCTGAGGAATTTCAGAAATTCTTGATGAACGGCACACTGTATCAGGGTTCAAAGCCTGTGATGTGGTCGCCGGTTGAGCAGACCGCACTGGCCGAGGCTGAGGTCGAGTATCACGACAAAGAAAGCTTTACGATCTGGGTGCGTTTCCCTGTTCTTGGCGCTGAAGAAGGCACCGCACTAGACGGCGCTGACGTTGTGATCTGGACGACAACGCCTTGGACGATCCCGTCAAACAAAGGCGTCGTTTATCATCCTGACGTGTCTTACGGCGTTTACGAAGTAACCGAAGCCCCAGAAGACAATTGGGTCAAGGTTGGCGAAAAGCTGCTTCTGGCTGACAAGCTTGCCGAAGGTTGTTTAGAAAAAGCCAAAGTCGAAGGCTTTAAGCGCATTGCTGACGCTGGTGATCTGTCTGGCCTCAAGCTTCAGCATCCGTTTGCTGGTATCGAAGATGGCATGGGCGAATGGGATGCACCACGCGATTTTCGCACTGCACCGTTTGTGACCGACGAAGACGGTACAGGCTTTGTACACTGCGCACCTAGCCACGGTATGGACGAGTTTGAACTATACCGCGATCTGGGCATGCTCGAAGAGGTGATCACCTATAATGTCACCGAAGATGGCTCTTTCCGCGCTGACTTACCCCTGTTTGGTGGCAAGCGTATCCTGCGGGCAACCGCAAAAAAGGGTAACTGGGAGGGCGATGCGAATGATGCCGTGATGAAGGCGCTTGCCTCGACTGGTAAGTTGTTTGCACGCGGCAAGATCAAGCACAGCTATCCGCACTCGTGGCGATCCAAAGCTCCGATCATTTTCCGCAACACACCGCAATGGTTCGCTGCGGTCGACAAGGCTGTGGGCGACGGACAAGACACATATGGCACGACGATCCGTGAACGTGCGCTGCGTTCCATCGATGAGCTGGTCACGTGGAGCCCGCCAAAGGGCCGCAATCGCCTTTATGCGATGATCCAAGACCGCCCAGACTGGGTGCTGTCGCGTCAACGTGCGTGGGGTGTTCCGCTGACATGCTTTACGAAAAAGGGAACGCTGCCAACTGATGCAGATTTCCTTTTGCGCAACAATGAGGTCAACGCACGTGTCACTGCCGCGTTCGAAGTTGAAGGCGCGGATGCATGGTACGAAGACGGCGCTAAGGCGCGTTTCCTCGACGGTATCGTGAACCCTGACGACTATGATCAGGTCATGGATGTTCTCGACGTTTGGTTCGATTCTGGGTCAACGCACGCATTTACATTGCGTGATCGCGAAGATGGCTCTGACGACGGGCTTGCTGATTTGTACCTTGAAGGGACTGACCAGCACCGTGGCTGGTTCCATTCGTCACTGCTGCAGGGCTGCGGCACGATTGGTCGCGCACCGTATCGCGGTGTCATGACATGTGGATTTACCTTGGATTCAAAGGGCATGAAGATGTCCAAGTCATTGGGCAACATCATTCCGCCCAAGCAGGTTGCAGACCAATATGGTGCGGATATTCTGCGTCTTTGGGTCGCCCAAGTGGACTATGAAAACGATCAGCGTATCGGGGACGAGATCCTCAAAGGTGTGTCCGACAGCTACCGCCGTTTGCGTAACACGATGCGCTTCTTGCTGGGATCATTGAATGATTTCACCGAGGCTGATCGCGTCGAAGCCGCCGACATGCCAGAGCTTGAGCGTTGGGTCCTGCACCGTTTGGCCGAATTAGATAAGACTGTCCGCGAAGGTTACGCAGCCTATGATTTCCAAGGCGTTTTCCAAGCTGTGTTTGCATTTGCCACGGTTGAACTGTCAGCGTTCTACTTTGATATCCGCAAGGATGCGCTGTATTGCGATGGGGATACCGAACGCCGCCGCGCGTCGCGCACAGTTCTTGATCACGTGTACCACAGGCTGACAACATGGCTTGCCCCGATCCTTGTCTTCACAATGGAAGAGGTTTGGCTTGAGCGGCATCCTGGCGATGACAGCTCAATTCATTTGACCGATATGCCTGAGACACCAACTGCGTGGCTCGACGAAGCATTGGCCGAAAAGTGGGCAACTGTCCGTCAGGTGCGCCGCGTTGTGACTGGTGCGCTTGAAATTGAACGTACAGCCAAGGTTATTGGTGCATCACTTGAAGCCGCGCCAACTGTCTATGTGACTGCGGCGGCCGCTGCGGTGCTTGAGACTGTCAATTTTGACGATCTTTGCATTACATCTGGCATCTTTGTTAGCACTGATGCCGCACCCGCTGATGCTTTCACATTAGAGGATGTGGCCGACGTTGCCGTTGTCTTTGCCAAAGCAGATGGCGAGAAATGCCAGCGGTGTTGGAAAATCTTGCCCGACGTGGGCAGCCACGGGCATGAAGGTGTCTGCGGACGCTGTAATGACGCGCTAGGCTAGATGGTAGACGCGCAAATCTTGAAAGCTGGACTTGATAGCCCTGTTGGGCCGTTGACGATTGTTGTGCAGGACGATGCGATTGTGAAAATGGATTGGGGGCGCTGCCGCGTCCCTGATCAACATCCGGTCCTATCCGAGGGCGTGGCGCAAATGACTGCTTACTTCGCAGGTGAATTGCGCGATTTCGATCTACCACTCGCGCCCGATGTATCCGCCTTTCAAAAAATATTTGGTGCAGCATTACTTGCAATCCCTTACGGCGAAACGCGCACCTATGGTGATTTGTCCAAAGATCTGGCCACACCAGCGCAAGCTATCGGGCAGGCATGCGGCGCCAATCCAATTGCGATCTTGATCCCATGTCACCGCGTGTTGGCAGCAAACGGTCTTGGTGGATATTCAGGGCGCGGCGGGATCGAAGCCAAAGTTGAATTACTTAAGCTTGAAGGTGCCGCGAGTCTGCTCATATGACGCTGACCGTTTTCCTTGCGGTACTGGGTGCAGCCCTCCTGCATGCGACTTGGAATGCAGCCGTAAAGACTGGCGCGAACAAACAATCCTCGATGCTGATCCTGACGGTCTGGCAAGGCGTCATGGGAGCAATGGTGGTCATTTGGCGGCCTTTGCCCTTGCCCGAAGTATGGCCGTGGTTGATCGCTTCAGGCGTCGTGCACATGTTCTATCAACTGTTTCTTGCCTACGCGTATGAGCAGGGCGATCTTAGCCGCGTCTATCCCCTCGCGCGGGGTTCAGCGCCGATGATGGTCATGGTCTTTAGCATATTTGCGTTGCCTGATGTTGTTGGGCCGATGGAATTTTTAGGCGTGACTGTCCTTGGTCTTGGCATTGTCCTAATGGCGTGGGGTGCATTGGCATCTGGTGAAAATCGCAAGCTGATCCCGTTTGCGCTGGGTGCTGCATGTGCAACCGCGAGTTATACAGTGATCGACGGTATGGGCGCACGGATTGGTGGCGATCCGTTGACGTTTGTTGGATGGCTTCTTTTGATGTCTGCGTTCTTTTACGTGCCCGCGATATTGTTCCTGAAAGGCACAGCTGTATTTCGCGCGCCGCGCAAGGATTGGATGTTGGGCACGTTCACAGGATCAGCATCTTTGGCCGCCTATGGGATCGCTGTCTGGGCGATGACACAGGCACCCATCGCGTTGGTCGCGGCATTGCGCGAGACATCAATTTTGTTTGCTGTTTTGATTGGTTGGCTGGCTTTCGGCGACAAAATGAACGCAGGCAAAGCAATCGCTGCCTTGCTTATCGTCATTGGCGTAGGATTGACGCGCCTTTAGCCGTCGTTCCCGTAAAGCAACTGTTGCATCGCACCTGCGCCTACCAAGTAAACAGACGTAAGCATTAGGCCCCAATGCGCCCACGATGCAGGGTCGAAATCAACCCAAGCGGCCCAAGCAGCAAAGACTGTCCAAGCAATGGCAGTCGGCAAGGTGATCATGCGCCAGCGTTGTGTCCGCACAGGGTGGACGAATTTTACAGGCAAGAACATCGCCGCTGACAATGCCGCAACAAGGATAAGGGAAACCCAAAAGTCTGGTTTGATCGCGAAAAGAACCAAAACCACCATATTCCAACAACCAGGGAAGCCAGAGAACGAGTAGTCTTTGGTCTTCATGCGGCTGTCAGCGAAATACATCGCAGAGGCAAAGGTAATGATAATCATCGCAAACCAGCCAGTCCAACCCGGCAAAAGCCCTGATTTGAACAATGCATAGGCAGGGACAAAGACATAAGTCAGGTAGTCGATGATCAGGTCAAGAAGCACCCCATCAAAAATGGGGGCATTTGTCTTGGTGTCGTATCTACGGGCAAGCGGTCCGTCTATTCCATCAACAAAGAAGGCGACGACCAGCCAAATGAACATAAGTGACCAATTCAGGTCCACAGCTGCAAGCATGGCAAGCATGGCAAAGACAGCACCGCTCGCAGTGAGAAGGTGAACGCAAAGAGCTTTTTGTGAAATAGTCATATGAAAGTTCTGCAATATATTGGGGCCAAGGGCAATGTTTGTGGCACGAGATGGCCGCGAATTCGTTGGGCGCGAAAGAGATCTTCAGAAATTATATGTGTACATACTATTTTACATAAAACCGGCGTCAACGGCTTAGGGTCTTTTAGGAAGACTGCCCTATGCTTTCGGATGGGCACGGTCATAAACTTCCATCAGGTGGGCTGTGTCGACTGCTGTATAGGCTTGGGTCGTGGACAGGCTGGCATGACCCAAAAGCTCTTGGATCGCGCGCAATTCGCCACCGGCCGTTAAAAGATGCGTCGCAAATGAGTGCCGCATGGCATGCGGGGTGGCAGTAGCAGGCAATCCTAATTGCATACGGGACTTTTCCATCACTTTTTGCACGATGCGGGGGTTCAGTTTGCCGCCGCGCGTACCCCGAAAAAGAGGGCCTGATGGTTCGACTGGATGCGGGCAAAGCTTGAGGTAATCGGCAACAGCATCGCGGGCTGCATCAATCACCGGAACGATACGCTCTTTGCCGCCTTTACCTTTTATCACAAGGGTATGCGGCAGGGGCACGTCAGCGCCGGTGAGACCCAAAGCCTCGGAGATGCGTAATCCACAGCCGTAAAGCAGCGTGACCACGGCAGCATCACGTGCGGCGACCCATGGCTCGTTTGATTGCAATTCAACCGTATCAATCATCGCGCTTGCGGCGTCTTTGGCCAGCGGGCGCGGCAACTTCTTTTGGAATTTTGGTGATCGTGTAGACAGCACTGCCGTCGGCTCAAAATCTTCGCGCTCAGACAGCCAGCGGTAGAACGATTTGACTGCGGATAGCTGCCGCGCGAGGGTGCGCGCGCCAACACCGCGACTTCGTTCATGTGCCATCCAAGCCCGCATGTCGGTCACAGTGATACGCGCCAAAGGCGCAAGACCTTGTTGGCCGCCGTGATAATTCGACATAAATGCGAGAAACCCCAAAACATCTGTTTGGTAGGCTTTCAACGTATTCTCAGCGGCGTCATTCAACGCGCTTTGGTGATCTAGCCAAGCGGCAAGCGCGCTGGTTAGGGCCCCAGAAATCATTATGAAAGCCACTGCCGCATTGCACGCTCAAACACACCTGCGAAGAACGTCAGTAGGTCTATACCTTGCTGCGGTGTGAATTGATGCGGATCTTCTGAACCCATAATTAACATGCCAGGTAAACGGCCAGGGCCGAAATCAAGCTTGAGGCATGCCTCAGAGCGGATGTAATCAGACTTGTCGCCGTATATAGCACTGTCTTCTGCGCGCACTTGGCGCAGGGTCACTTGGCGCACAGGCATGTTGCGCCCACGTGTGATGTAAGTGTCTGAGAAACCAACAGGCAAGACGGAGAGAACATCGTCCAGCTTTGTCACAGCCGTATCAATCTCCGACGACTCGCTCTCAAGAACAAGGCGCATCACATCGACACGCAATGTCGTGGCAACGTCACCCGCAAGATCGCCAAGGAAACTCTCAAATTTGGTGGCGTCCATCATGCGCAGAACGGCGCGGTGCACTTGGTTTGTGCCAGCAAGGTTTTCGTAAGCCGCGGCAATAACCGAACGGTGGGTGTCTTCTAGCCGATCAAGACGGGCTTCAAGGCGCTCCATCGCGATCCCGCGAAGGTCCACGATATTTGACCCCATGGATTGTTCATTTGCAGCGACAAGTGCGCGCATAATGTCCTGATCTTCCAATAGAAATTCGGGGTCCGCGATGATTTTTTCGCGGACATGATTGTCCATCGACGGTTTAGTATTCATGATTTTTGTAGCCTGCTCAGACGTTTGTTTTGCGGATTGTATAGCAGGGAAGGCAGAAAAATGCTGCCTAAAAAGTGGATGGCAGGCACAAAAAAACCTTTGACTGTGTTGTTTTACAGCCAAAGGTTCATGTTGTTGTCGTAAGTGCGGGACCTACAAAATCTTGATGCCGGCCTTTTCAACGTCGGCCATAAATCCTGCAAGACCTTTGTCAGTCAGGATGTGATTGGCCATTGCTTTGATAACATTTGGCGGCGCGGTACAAACGTCAGCGCCGATTTTCGCGCAATCTGACATGTGGTTCGCCGAGCGGATAGAGGCGGCAAGAATCTGCGTCTCAAAGCCAAAGTTGTCGTAAATTGTGCGGATGTCGTCGATCAGCTCAAGCCCATCAAGGTTGATGTCATCAAGGCGACCGATGAAAGGGCTGATGAATGTGGCACCTGCTTTGGCGGCTAGCAAAGCTTGGTTTGCTGAGAAACAAAGCGTCACGTTAACCATTATGCCTTCTTCTGAAAGCGTCTTACAGGTCTGCAAGCCTGCCCACGTCAGTGGCACCTTTACGGCGATGTTGTCAGCAATCTTTGCAAGCTTGCGACCTTCGGCCAGCATCGTTTCGGCGTCGAGTGCGACAACCTCGGCTGAAACCGGACCAGACACGATGTCACAAATCTCTTTTGTAACTTCGAGAATGTCGCGGCCTGACTTGGCGATCAACGACGGGTTGGTTGTGACACCGTCAACCATACCAAGGGCGTGTAGCTCTTTGATGGCGTCGATCTCGGCTGTATCTACGAAAAACTTCATGTGACTTCTCCAAGCATGGGTTGGCGTTTGTTGGTGCAGCGTTTACCTCATGGGAGAGACGGCGGAAAGCCGATTAATAATAGCGGTCATATGACAGAAGAATTTTTCCATGAAGGCGATCTGGTCGCGGTGCTGACAACGCAGCCGCTCGACCGCCTGTTGGACTATAAAGCACCCGAGGGCGGCTGTCATATCGGCGCCTTCGTCGAGGTGCCGCTTGGCCCACGCAAAGTACTGGGTGTGGTCTGGGGGCCGGGCGCTGGTGATTTTGACTATAAAAAGGTCCGCTCGGTCATGCGGGTCATGGATGTGGCACCGATGCGCCACGAGATGCGCACGTTCCTTAGCCGCGCTGCCGATTATACGCTGACACCTTTGACTGCGATGCTGCGTCTCGGCACGCGTGCGCCGGGGCTGGGTGATCCACCGTCGATGCGCAAAGTTTACAGGCTAGGCGATAAAGAACCCGACCGGATCACGGCGGCACGTACAAAAGTGCTTGAGGTGTTACGCGACTACGGCGGGCTTTCATTCACTCTCAAAGAACTGGCTGAGATGGCGGATGTGACAACATCTGTCGTCAAAGGCTTGGCTAAGCTGGGGGCTGTCCGTGAAGAAGATGCGCCGCGTGATGTGCCGTATCCCCAATTAGATCCTGATTACGGCGGTAAAGAACTTAGCGATGATCAGGCAACGGGTGCAGAACAGCTAAAAGACGCACTGCGAACCGACAAATACGGCACCACGCTTTTGAAAGGCGTGACCGGATCTGGTAAAACCGAGGTCTACCTTGAGGCGGTCGCGGAATGCCTGCGCATGGGACGCCAAGCCCTCGTGTTATTGCCCGAGATTGCGTTGTCAGGCGAATTTATCAACCGCGTTGAAGCCCGCTTTGGCATGAAACCCGCCGAATGGCACTCCGGCGTGACAGTAACCGAACGCCGCCGCTGCTGGCGGATGGTTGGGCAAGGCGACGCGCAACTGATCGTAGGTGCCAGATCCGCATTGTTCCTTCCGTATCAAAACCTCGGCCTGATCGTCGTGGATGAGGAACATGATACCTCGTACAAACAAGAGGAGGGCGTTCTCTATAATGCCCGCGACATGGCTGTGTTACGGGCTGCGATCAACGGCGCACAGGTTGTGCTGGCCTCGGCCACACCATCGCTCGAAAGTTGGGCGAATGTTGAGGCGGGTAAATACGACAAGCTCGTCCTGACATCCCGCTTTGGTGCGGCTGTCCTGCCGACGATGTCCGCAATCGACATGCGCAACGAGGACGTGCCAGGTGGCAAATGGGTATCACCCGCGCTGAAGACGGCGATCGCCGCACGGCTTGAAAAGGGCGAGCAATCGTTGATTTTCCTAAACCGCCGTGGCTTTGCACCGATCACATTATGCAGGGCCTGCGGCCATCAGATTGGGTGTGACGATTGCGATGCGCGTATGGTCGAACATCGCTTTCTGAAGCGTCTCATGTGCCATCAATGCGGCGAAACAAAACCGATGCCCACCGTCTGTCCATCGTGCGAGGCCGAGGATAAACTAAGCGCTGTCGGACCCGGGGTTGAGCGTATGGGCGAAGAGGTCATCGCCTTATTCCCCGAGGCACGTGTAGCAGTGCTGTCGTCGGATCTGTACGGATCAGCACGTGCGATGAAGGCCCACATCGAAGAGATCGCACTTGGCGGCACCGATATCATCATTGGCACCCAGCTTGTCGCAAAGGGACACAACTTTCCGCTGCTTACACTTGTCGGCGTGATTGATGCCGACCTTGGGCTGCAAGGCTCTGACCTACGCGCGGCAGAACGGACTTTCCAACTGATGCGCCAAGTCGCGGGGCGGGCAGGGCGTGCCGACAAACCGGGCGAGGCGTTGTTGCAGACCTACCAGCCCGAACATCCGGTGATCCGGTCCATCCTTGCAGGCGACGAAGAAGCGTTCTGGGCCGCCGAGGCCGCTGAACGCAAAGCCGCAGGCGTGCCCCCTTATGGCCGCATGGCGGGGATCATCCTAAGTTCTACCAACGTGCAAGAAGTGTTCGACCTTGGTGCGGAAATGGCCCGCCGCGATGGCCCGCTACGCCGGATCGGCGCACAAGTCTTTGGCCCCGCACCGGCCCCCATCGCAAGGGTCCGTGGCCGCCACCGCGTCCGCCTTTTGGTCAAAGCTGAAAAGTCCGCCCCATTGCAAAAAGCCCTCGCTGAATGGGCCGGACAGTTCCGCCTTCGCGGCGAATTGCGCATGGCGATAGATATTGACCCACAGAGTTTTTACTGAGTTCATTCAACCTGCCAATAACATTGCAGCTTGGCACCTTCCCAACCTGCCCATTGGGGCGTAAGCAATCCTCATGAAAACTGTCCGTATTGAAGATGCACACACGTTGCCTTTTTGGCAGCGGCCTATCACGTTGCTGTTTTTGATGGCGATTGCGATGCCAGTTGCGTTTAATACGTGGTCGGCGCTGCTCAATAATTTTGTGATTGAGGTCGCGAACTTTGATGGCTCAGACATCGGTTGGTTGCATACGGTACGCGAAATTCCTGGGTTCTTTGCGGTTGGTGTGATCGCGATCATCATCTTTGTGCGCGAACAGGTCTTGGGGATCGTGTCGCTGTTGTTGCTTGGCGTTGCCACAGGGATCACCGCGTATTTTCCCAGCATGGGCGGTATCCTGACCCTGACGATGTTGTCGTCGATTGGCTTTCACTACTACGAAACGGTGAACCAAAGCCTGCAATTGCAGTGGATTCAGATCAAACGCGCCCCGCAGATGTTGGGCTGGCTGATGGCCACAGGATCAGCGGCGACGTTGGTGGCCTATGTCGCGATTGTGCTAACGTGGAAGACTTTTGATCTAAGCTATGCGTTTGTTTACATGACCGCGGGCGGCCTGACGGCGGCGATCGCGATCTTTGCGCTGGTGGCCTATCCACAGTTCGAAGCCCCGACCGTGCAGAACAAGACTATGGTGCTGCGTAAGCGTTACTGGCTGTATTACGCGCTGCAATTCATGTCTGGTGCGCGGCGTCAGATTTTTGTGGTCTTTGCGGGTTTTATGATGGTCGAAAAGTTCGGCTTCAAAGTCCACGAGATCACGGCGCTTTATACAATCAACCTTGTGGCCAACATGATCTTTGCGCCACTGATGGGTCGCGTGGTCACATTGTTTGGCGAACGTCGTGCGCTGTTGTTTGAATATGCAGGCCTAATCATCGTGTTCCTTTGCTACGGCGGGCTCTACTTTTTCAGCTGGGGGGTAATGGTTGCTGCGGTTCTTTATGTGATCGATCATATCTTCTTTGCGTTGGCTTTGGCGCTTAAGACATATTTTCAGAAGATCGCAGACCCTGCGGATATCGCGCCAACGGCGGCGGTCGCGTTCACGATCAACCATATTGCGGCGGTCTTTTTGCCTGCTGGCTTGGGGTATATGTGGCTCGTCTCGCCCACGGCTGTATTCGTGACAGCGGCAGGTATGGCGTTAGTGTCGTTCCTCTTGGCGCTGCTTATTCCGCGCCATCCGCATCCGGGTCACGAGACTGTGTTTCAACCACGCATGACATCCCCCGTTGGTTAACTGGAAATCGACATGCTGGCACACTATATCCTAACAGAACCAACAAAGGAGCATCGCCCATGTTTTTCATGAACCGTAATAAGTCAGAAATGGCCACTGCAGACGCCTCTTTACCTGGACGCAAAGAACCGTTGCCAACGGCAGATACGCATTTTGTTTTGGGCACGCCAATCAGTGCTGATGTGCCCGAGGGCATGGAGCAAGCCATGTTTGGCATGGGATGTTTCTGGGGTGTTGAAAGGATGTTCTGGAAGCTCGACGGTGTTTACTCAACGATGGTTGGCTATGCGGCTGGCCACACCGAGAACGCGACATACGAAGAAGTCTGCACCGGCAAGACTGGCCATAACGAAGTTGTGCGGATCGTCTTTGATCCTGCCAACATCAGCTATGACGCTTTGTTGCAGGTTTTCTGGGAAGGGCACGACCCTACGCAGGGCATGCGCCAAGGCAATGATCAAGGCACGCAGTACCGTTCGGGGATCTATACATATAGTGATGGGCAACAGCAGGCGGCGATAGCGTCGCAAGATGCATTTGCACCACGTTTGCTTGAGGCTGGCTATGGCGTCATCACAACCGAGATCGATCCAGTGAGCCCGTTCTACTTTGCCGAAGGGTATCATCAGCAATATCTCGCGAAAAACCCAAGCGGGTATTGCGGGATTGGTGGAACAGGCGTGACCTGTCCAATCGGTGTTGTTGCCTAATATCTGATAGTCGTCAACGGCAGGCCGATGCGCTTGCCGTTGACCCTGCCTTTAGATGCGCCTACCTCAGGTTTCAGCCAGAGGGGGCATCTTATGACCACATATTCCGCACTTATCACCATGCCAGGCGAAGAAATCGCGATTGCGATCTCAGAGGCGCTTGAGGCCCTGATACCCGAGCCAACTGGTATCGGCGTGTTCGAGATGGAAGATGGGTCCGGTCTTTGGGAAGTTGGCGCATATTTCGAAGAACAGCCGGACGAGGTTGCCTTGGCCGTTTTCGCAGGTATGCATGACTTGAAGCCCTTTGTTGTCTCTGAAATTCCTGAAACCGATTGGGTTGCGCATGTGCGCCGCGAATTGGCGCCGGTAGAGGCTGGTCAGTTTTTCGTCTATGGGTCGCACGATGCCGACAAGGTTCCCGCTGACAAGACACCGCTGCTGATTGAGGCGGCGATGGCTTTTGGCACTGGACACCACGGCACGACGCTGGGTTGCCTGCGTGCTTTTGACCGTCTCGTCAAAGAAGGTTTTACGGACGGTAAGGTGATCGATGTTGGCTGCGGCACAGCCGTTCTCGCGATGGCAGCGGCCCATGTCGTCAGCCAAGAGGTTATAGCAAGCGATATTGATCCTGTGGCAGTAGATGTCGCAATTGCGAACGTTAATGCCAACAATCTGACGGGTCAGGTTCGCTGTGTCGTCGCTCCAGGCTTTGATGCGCCCGCTTTGGCAGACGCCGCACCGTTCGATTTGGTGTTCGCAAATATCTTGAAAGGCCCACTGATCGGCCTGGCCCCTGACATGGCAAAAGCCACAAAACAGGGTGGATTCGTGATTCTTTCGGGAATTTTAAACGAACAAGCGGACGCGGTAATTAAAGTTTATCAACATAATGGATACAGTCTTTTACACCACGATAAGATTGTTGAGTGGTCAACTCTTACTTTGACACAATTGGCCTGAAATAGGGCCGGATGGCACAGTTGGACCCATTTGCCACATTCTGAACACAATTGAGGGTGATCCAAGACATCTGAAGTGGGGGCTTCAAGTTAAAAAGGCTGTGTTATGTCTGTAGCAATAAACGACCATTTTCAAAAGCGTCTGAGGCGCATTGTCCGCCGTCACAATCAGATGGCTATAGGCGTTCATCACGTTGTCACCAAAGACAACTTGATTGTTGCCCAACCACGTCTGATCAAGCCGCGGTTCCCACTGAAAGGCGTAATGATGCTTTTCGTCGTAGCGTTCCTTTTCAAAAGCTTCCTATTCGCGAGCATGGGCTCTGCGGATTATGGCACACGTGTCGCAGCCTTGGCTGATGGAACGATTGTTGAACAAGCTGGCGGTTGGGTAATGTCTGCTGATCCTGCGACGCAGTTCATCGGCAATTTCTTTCGCGATTCATTTTTATAATTTCTACTGTGGCCTAATAATTCGCCGCTGAAATGATGTGTTTCTGTCATATCGCGCGTTAGGCCACAGTCATGATCAGTAAGGGGATGCTACGCCCCCGTCTGTAACATGATTTAGAATACAAAAAGGCCACGTTGGTGTTAAACTAACGTGGCCTTTGCGCTTAGCGCCTCCTGCAGCCTTGGCTGCGGCGGTCGATTAGCGTGAAATGCGTGTCGCTACCAGATCGATGTCGCCGTATGTCAGGCCGATATCTTCTAGTTCGCGTGCAGACAAAGCTGACAATGACTTGCGTGTGACGCGTGTGTCATTCCATGCCGCAACAGTTGCGAATGCGTTAGTAAAGATTGAAGTGAACCCGGCAGTGGTCATTACTGCGACTGGGCTTGATGTGTTGATTGAGGCCATTGCCATGTTCCTTTGATGTATGTGCTGCACTGCAGCGTTGTTGTTCTGAAACCGCATTTAGACCTGCTATCTGACCGCGACTAGTCGGGAAATGCGCATATGTGATATGCGTTTTCAACATGCCTCAATTTTCAGCACAATTTAAGAAATTTCACTTATTAACAAAGGGTTAATTAATTCTTCCTGTGGCCGCCATGTGGCGGGGTTATGATGGCCCGTCATAAGTTGTTGCAAATCTGCCAGTCCAAAGCGCTTGGCGTTTGTTCGCCTTTTGTGCTAATGCGCATTTAACGGCCGAAAATAAGGTCAGAGCAGGGAGCATTTGATGCGTGTATTGGGAATTGACCCCGGACTACGGAATATGGGCTGGGGTGTGATCGATGTAGACGGATCGCGCCTGCGACATGTCGCCAACGGTGTGTGTAAGTCACTGGGGACAGAATTGGCCCCGCGCTTGCTATCCTTACATGTGCAACTGACCGAAGTGATGGCGGCCTACCAACCTGACGCCGCCGCGGTTGAGCAGACATTTGTGAACAAAGACGGGGCCGGTACACTGAAATTGGGCCAAGCACGCGGCATTGCCATGCTTGTCCCAGCACAGGCTGGTCTGTCCGTTGGTGAATACGCACCGAACGCTGTGAAAAAGACGGTCGTCGGTGTCGGCCACGCTGAAAAAGCTCAGGTTGAGCATATGGTGAAAATCCAACTGCCCGGCGTGCAAATCGCGGGACCAGATGCGGCTGACGCGCTCGCTATTGCGATTTGTCATGCGCATCACATGCAATCAGCGGGTCATTTGAACCGCGCATTGGCAAAGGCTGCAGGATGATTGGGAAAATTACAGGCGTCTTGGACTACCGTTCAGCTGATCACGTGCTGATCGATGTGCGCGGGATCGGGTATGTTGTCTATGTATCAAACCGCGTGATGGCGGCATTGCCTAGCAACGGCGAAGTTGTCGCCCTTTATACTGACCTGTTGGTCCGCGAAGACAATCTGCAGCTTTTCGGCTTTATGACACTGGTCGAAAAAGAGTGGCACAGGTTGTTGATGTCCGTGCAAGGGATCGGCGCAAAGGCATCATTGGCTATCTTGGGCGCACTTGGCGACGATGGCGTCAGCCGCGCAATCGCGCTGGGCGATTGGAATGCCTTGGCTAAAGCCAAAGGTGTAGGCCCCAAAACCGCGCAACGTGTGATTATCGAACTCAAAGACAAAGCGCCTGGGGTCATGGCGATGGGCGGAACCCTTGCTCAAGCTACCGGAGAAGAGGTGCTTGAGGCGTTGGAACCTGCGCCGCGCAAACGCACACCCGTCGCCAAAAGCAATCCTGCACAGTCCGAGGCGCTGTCTGCGCTGGGCAATCTTGGCTACGCGCCGGGTGATGCAGCAGGTGCCGTGGCCGAAGCAATGGGCGCTGATGCTAGTCTTGATACGTCCGGTTTGATCCGTGCGGCCTTGAAGCTGCTTGCCCCAAAGGGGTAGGGATAGGATGCAAATCCGCCCAAAGCGGTGGCGCTGCGAAGGATGCCAATGAACGAACCTGACCCAATCGTGCGGCCCGACCGCCAGTCCGAGGACGCAGACCGCGCTTTGCGGCCCCAGACGCTTGATGATTTTATCGGGCAACGCGATGCGCGCGCAAACCTTAAGGTCTTTATCGAAAGCGCGAAAATGCGCGGCGAAGCGATGGATCACGCGTTGTTCCACGGCCCACCCGGCTTGGGTAAGACCACACTGGCACAGATTATGGCCCGCGAGCTTGGTGTGAACTTTCGCATGACATCTGGTCCGGTCCTCGCCAAGGCGGGCGATTTGGCTGCGATCCTAACCAACCTCGAAGCTCGCGATGTTTTATTCATCGACGAAATCCACCGCCTGAACCCCGCCGTCGAAGAGGTGCTATATCCAGCGCTTGAGGATTTCGAACTCGATCTCGTGATCGGCGAGGGGCCAGCGGCACGGACAGTGCGGATTGAATTGCAGCCTTTCACGCTTGTCGGTGCGACAACGCGCATGGGTCTTTTGACGACGCCGTTGCGTGACCGCTTTGGCATTCCGACGCGCCTTGAATTTTATACCGAAGACGAATTGCACCTTATCGTCACACGTGGCGCCAAGCTGATGGGCGCACCTGCCGCTGATGCTGGCGCACGCGAAATCGCCAAGCGGGCACGCGGCACACCGCGTATCGCGGGCCGTTTGCTGCGCCGTGTTGTGGATTTTGCAGTTGTCGAGGGCGATGGCACAGTCACCCAAGCGATTGCTGATAGGGCGTTGACCCGTTTAGGCGTCGATCATCTTGGGCTTGATAGTGCCGACCGCCGCTATCTACGTCTAATCGCAGAAAGCTATAATGGAGGGCCAGTCGGGGTTGAAACCCTGTCCGCTGCGCTGTCCGAAAGCCGTGATAGCCTTGAAGATGTGATCGAGCCGTATCTGCTGCAAAAGGGTCTGATCCAACGCACCCCGCGCGGTCGGATGCTGGCACAGGCCGCTTGGACCCACTTGGGACTAAACGCACCCAAAACCAGAGATGACTTGTTTGGGTAAGCGCACCCAAGCCTTAGAATTCGTAAAAGCTTTAGACAGAGTTTAAGAACCAGATGAAACTAGAACCAGATCAAGTCGCCTCGTACTTCACCCGTTCTGACGGGACATATCTGTGCGCCCGTTGGGGGCGGCCAATCGTGCCTGTGGTCTTTGGTGTCGATGATGCGACGCTTGCGGTATTCAAAGGCGCGATTGAGGCTGTTGTCACGCTAGCTGGCCATAAAATGGACGAGCTGGACACAGAGCTTGGCGCAAATCTGATGGTGTTCTTTTGTAAGGATTGGGATGAACTGACCGACGTTCCCCATCTGGAAAAATTAATCCCCGATATGGGACCGCTGGTGGAACGTCTGAAAAAGGCGGACGCCAACCAATACCGCATTTTCCGCTTTGATGATGCCCGCGCCATTCGCGCAGCATTTGTGTTTATCCGAATGGATGCGCACCTCGAAACAGTTGCCGCTGATACCTTGGCACTTTCCCAAGCGGCCCAAACGATATTGCTATGGTCAGACACGGCGTTCGACGGAACTCCACCGCTTGCGTTGCTAAACGGTCAAACCGTTCTGCGCCCTGAGGTCGCAGGCGTGATCCGTGCCGTCTATGATCCCATCATGCCAGCTGTCGCAACCGACCCAAGTCACGCAATGCGGCTTGTCGCTAGGATTGGGGCCATCCAGTGACCCATAAATTGCCCGTACGGGTCTATTATGAAGACACCGATATGGCGGGGATCGTCTATTACGCTAATTATCTGAAATATATCGAACGTGGCCGCTCTGAGCTTGTCGAAGAGTTGGGGCTAGATCAGGTCGCGATGCGCGACGCTGGGATCGTTTTCGCCGTCACACGGGTTGAGGCGGACTATATCGCACCTGCGCGTTTGGATGATCGTCTTACGGTTCAGACAGTTCATCACGCCCAAAGCCCTGTGCGATGGGTCTTTGATCAAGAGGTGTTTCGCGGCGATACCTTGCTTTTCCGCGCCAAAGTTACTGCTATTTGTATGACGGTTGAGGGCAAGCCGACACGCCTTCCAGCGGAACTTCGCCGAAAACTGGGCTAATCTAGGTATCACAATCGTGCGCCCCGCGCCCGAGAGGTTGGATTTCCTGACCAGCTTGCGCTATTAAAGACGAAACCAGAGCCCACAAAAGGGCCAGACAGACAGAGCAGGCATATGGAACACGCAAACGATTTCACAATGTGGGCGCTATTCGCCCGTGCGACAATCACCGTTAAACTGGTGATGATTATGCTAATGGCCGCATCGGTTTGGTGCTGGGCTGTTATCATCGACAAGATCGTCCAATACCGCCGTGCCCGTAAAGAGGCGCAGATTTTCGACAAGTCGTTTTGGTCGGGCGAGCCTTTGGACGCGCTATTTGATCAGATAGGCACAACGCCAAAGGGTCAAAGCCAAAAGATCTTTGCGGCAGGTATGCTGGAATGGCGTCGTTCGCATAAACAAGACGGCGGACTGATTGCAGGCGCTCAGGCACGGATCGACCGTTCGATGGATGTGGCGATCCTGAAAGAAGCCGCCAAATTACAAAAAGGCTTGCCAGTTTTGGCGACCACAGGATCAACAGCCCCGTTTGTGGGTTTGTTTGGTACAGTTTGGGGCATCATGAACGCGTTCATTGAGATCGCAGAGGCGCAAAATACCAACCTTGCGGTTGTAGCCCCCGGCATCGCCGAGGCGCTGCTGGCGACTGGTCTTGGGCTGCTGGCCGCGATCCCAGCCGTTATCTTTTATAATAAACTAAGCGCTGACAGCGATCGGATCGTCGCTGGTTACGAGGCGTTTGCAGACGAATTCGCAACGATCCTTAGCCGCCAGCTGGATAGCTGATATGGGCGCGGGCGTCATGAAATCAGATGATGGCGGGAGCGGACGTCGCAGACGGCGCCGGTCATCACGTACACTGCCAATGGCCGAGATTAACGTCACACCTTTTGTTGACGTCATGCTTGTGTTGTTGATCATTTTTATGGTCGCGGCCCCCTTGCTGACCGTTGGCGTTCCTGTGGAACTTCCCAAGACTGCAGCAAATGCATTGCCGTCAGACGAAGAGGAACCGCTGACGGTGACGATCACCGCTGACGGTTTGGTGATGATCCAAAACACCGAAACAGACCCAAGAGAGCTAATCGGCAAGCTGCAAGCAATCGCAGCCGAGCGAACCTCTGACCGGATTTTCCTGCGTGCCGATGGTGCGAATGCATGGAACACAGTGGCCGAGATCATGGGCGCATTAAATGCGGGTGGTTTTTCAAACATCGGGCTTGTCACCGACATCGCTGACCCGGGCACGGCCTTAGGGAACTAGAACGGTGCAGCGGACCCCCGGCACAGTCATATCTGCGGTAGGCCATGTGGGCTTGATCGGCTGGTTGATCCTCGGATGGGGGTTCAACGCAGAACCTTTGCCGTTCGAAGTGTCGCAGGTGTCCGTTGTCTCGGGCGAGGAATACGCAGCCTTGGTTGCGGCGACCACGCCGAACCCAGATACGACACAGCCCGCAACACCAGTGGCCCCTTCCGAAGATACAGTGCCCGCAACGCCCGAGGCTGAAACCCCGACCGAAGTGCCGCCAACACCAGAAGCGGTCGAGCCGCCTATCGAGGAAACACCCCCACCAGAGGCACCCGCACCACCAGAACCGCCGAGTGAAATCACTGAAATAGCTCCAGTTGCACCGTCGGCACCTGCGGCAGCGTCTGATTTGCCAGCAACTGACCGCCCGCAAGAGCGAGCTGCAGAACGCATTGCCGCGACGCCAACCGCGCCGCCGCCACCGGATGCAGACACGGCGGCGGTTGTTCAAGACAGTGCAGCCCCAGACCAACCCGCACCCGAGGCTGTACCACTTGAACCGGTCGAGGCCGCAGCCCCCGAAGAGACAGCAACCCAAATCGCAGAAGAAGACGCGGTGCCATCTGGTGCTGTTGAAACGTCCATTAGGCCTGCCGTGCGCCCGAACCGTCCAGCACCCGCACCGCAGGTGGCTGAAACGTCTAACGACACAAGTGCCACAGATGATGCGGTCGCAGCCGCTCTTGCTGCCAATACGTCCACCGCAAGCAATGCAAACGTTCCGCAGGGTCCGCCTATGTCCGGATCGGAGCGCGAAGGGTTCCGCGTCGCCGTGAATGCATGTTGGAATGTTGACCCGGGATCTGTCGCAGCCCGCATCACGGTCGAGGTCGGCTTTAGCCTTGATCAAAATGGGCGGGTCAGCGGTGATGTGCGTCTTATCGCGGCAACTGGCGGGGATGCATCGGCGACAAATACAGCCTTTCAGGCCGCAAGACGTGCAATTTTGCGATGCCAGTCACAAAACGGATATTCGCTTCCTGCTGAAAAGTACGGCCAGTGGAAGGACGTTGTCATTACTTTCGACCCCTCAGGCATGCGGCTGCGGTAGAACATAAGCAATCTGCCGCCGCCCTTTTGGGTTTTTTCTACGTTGCGGCAAAAACGACGATAAACAAGGCCAACCGAAAGTGCGGCTAATAAAAAAACGAGGCGACTATGACACGATTATTGACCCTTTTGATGGTGCTCTTTTTTTCAGGGCCTTTGATGGCGCAAAATGGACCGCTTCGGTTGACCATTACTGATGGTGTGATTGAGCCGCTTCCATTCGCAGTTCCCAGCTTTGAAGCCGAAAGTACCGCTGCGGCACAAGCTGCTGCTGATATCAGCCGCCTTTTGGCACAAGACTTGCGTGGCACCGGATTGTTCCGTGAAATTCCAGCCTCTGCGTTTATCAGCACGATCAGCAATTTCGCCCAACCGATCGCGTACCCAGATTGGCGGGCGATCAACGCGCAGGCGCTTGTTGTTGGTGCGGTGAACGTAAACGGCGATCAGTTGGTCGTGAAGTTCCGCCTCTATGATGTGTTTTCCGGCGAAGAGCTGGGCGCAGGTCAGCAACTAGTTGGAACCGTTAGCGGTTGGCGCCGGATGGCGCATAAAGTTGCTGATGTGGTTTACAGCCGGATAACTGGCGAAGGCGGCTATTTTGACAGTCGCGTTGTGTTTGTCGCAGAAACCGGCCCCAAAACCGAGCGTTTGAAGCGCCTTGCGATCATGGATTATGATGCAGCCAACGTGCAGTATCTGACGGATTCAGCGGCTTTGGTCTTGGCCCCGCGCTTTAGCCCAACAGGTGACCGCGTTCTATATACATCCTACGAAAGCGGCTTTCCGCGGATCAATGTCCTCGATGTCGCCTCGGTTGGTCGGCGTCAGTTGCAGACGGCTCCGGGCGAGATGGCGTTCAGCCCGCGTTTTGCACGCGATGGCAGTCAGGTCATCTATAGTCTCGCAAATGGTGGTAACACCGACATTTGGCGCACCGATTTGGGATCGGGTCAGCATATCCAACTGACCAGCGCACCTTCGATTGAAACGGCCCCAAGCTTTAGCCCAGATGGACGTCAGATCGTTTTCGAAAGTGACCGTTCAGGTAGCCAGCAATTGTATATTATGTCGGCGAATGGTGGCACAGCGCAGCGCATCTCGTTTGGGGATGGCCGCTATGGCACGCCTGTTTGGTCGCCACGTGGGGATCTCGTTGCATTTACCAAGCAAAATGCAGGCCGTTTTCACATTGGCGTGATGCGCACCGATGGATCAGAGGAACGCCTGCTCACGGCAAGCCAATTGGACGAAAGCCCAACATGGTCGCCAAACGGTCGCGTCATCATGTTTATGCGCGAGACATTGGGCGCGTCAGGCTCTTCTACGCTATATTCCGTTGATATTGCGGGGCGTAATTTGCAGCCTGTTGCGATCTCAGGTGGCGCATCTGATCCATCGTGGGGTCCATTACAGCCTTAACGTAATGCGGTGTAACGACGGGTGAATTCCCAAGCACTGCGACCCATGTTATGATATGAAAAATCGAGCGAATAAGAACAGGAAACTGACAATGCATATTTTGAGCAAAATTGCCCTGATCGGGCTGATGTTGGCAACCGCCGCATGTACGAACCCTGACCGCTTTGGTGCGGATGGCGACCAAGGTGCGAACGGCGCAGGCGCAGGTGGCGTGACAGCACCAGTTTTGACAGGTGCGAACGATCCGCAAAGCCCGCAGTACTTTAGCCAGACCATCGGTGATCGGGTTCTATTCGTGGTAGATAGCGCCACGCTGACAGCCGAAGGCCAGCGAACGCTGGACGGTCAGGCACAGTGGCTGCAAACAAATTCAGACTACCGTGCCATTGTCGAAGGACACGCAGACGAGCAAGGCACGCGTGAGTATAACCTCGCTTTGGGCGCGCGTCGCGCCAACGCTGTTCGCGAATATCTTGTTTCAAAAGGCGTGCCATCGGCGCGTATGCAGACAATTAGCTACGGCAAAGAGCGCCCGATTGAGGTTTGCGCCTCAGAAAGCTGCTATTCTTTGAACCGCCGCGCTGTGACAATCATTTCGGTCAGTGGACTGAGCTAAGGAAAGACACGTGATGCTTCACCGTTTCGCATTGGTTCTGGGGCTGGCTTTGTCAGCCCCAATCGCCGTATCAGCCCAAAACGCCGAGACTTTGGCAGATATTCGTCAGCAACTGTCGATCCTGTATGTGGATGTGCAGGGCTTGCGGGCCCAGCTTTCAACAACGGGTGGACTGACGTCCGGCACAGTCGGCAACACGCCGCTGGACCGTTTGAATTCAATAGAAGCGCAATTGCAGCAGCTTACTTCAAAATCAGAAGAGCTTGAGTTTCGGGTGAACCGGATCACTGTAGACGGCACCAACCGCATTGGTGATCTTGAATTCCGGCTGTGCGAATTGGAAAGCGGCTGTGACATTGGCCAACTTGGCGATACGCCGTCGCTTGGCGGTGTCGACAACGGCGCAACTGTTCCAGCAGCGACTGCGGCCCCTTCAACCGATGGCCCTGCTTTGGCTGTCGGCGAGCAAAGTGACTTTTCGCGGGCGCAGGCGGCGCTCGCTTCCGGTGATTTTCGCAGCGCCGCTGACCTCCTTGCGTCCTTCGGCACGTCCTACCCAGGGTCGCCCTTAAGCCAAGAAGCAGCGATCATGCGCGGGAATGCGCTTGAGGGATTGGGCGAAAATACAAATGCTGCCCGCGCATACCTTGAAGCGTTCTCGGGCAACCCGCAGGGTGTCAAAGCACCAGAGGCATTGTTCCGTCTGGGGTCTTCTTTGGGGGCCTTGGGGCAAACAGCTGATGCATGCGTAACATTGGCTGAGGTCGGCGTGCGCTTTCCTGGCAGCCCATCTGTGCTTGAGGCGCAATCGGTGATGCGCAATCTGGGATGCCAGTAAAACCGAAAGCGCAGACAACAGGCTTTGACCTAACGCAGCATTTTGCGGATCAAATGGGTGCCATGCTTGGCCCCAATTTCCCAACTGACATTGGTCTCGCCGTTTCGGGCGGCGGGGATTCTATGGTGATGATGCAACTTGCTGCCGATTGGGCACGGGTTTTTGGCATTCGCCTATGGGTCGCGACTGTAGATCACGGGCTGCGGCCCGAGAGCGCGGCTGAGGCCGAGATGGTCAAGGCTGAGGCCACAGAGATGGGCCTTCCACATACAACGTTAAATTGGACCGGATGGAATGGCCGCGGTAATCTGCAAGACGCTGCACGCCAAGCCCGCATTGATCTGCTGTCATCATGGCGCGGCAACTGTCGCCACGTGTTGATGGGCCATACCCAAGACGATCAGGCCGAGACGGTCATCATGCGACTTGCCCGCGGGTCTGGTGTCGAAGGGCTTGCAGCGATCCGCCAAAGACGTGAGATTCGCAGCAGTGCCACCCAAATCCAACTAGGTAAGGGCGAAATGTCACCAGAAGGTCCACCTTGGCCGGAGGATGCGGGTGATACTTGGGAAGTTTTGCGCCCACTTTTGAATGTTGGGCGTGCGCAGCTACGGCACTATGCTAAGACGCTGCGTGTCCCATTTGTCGATGATCCATCTAATGATGATCCTGCTTATGCACGTGTGCGTGCCCGTAAGCTGATTGCAGAAATGGACGTTGACCAAGCCACATTGGCTGCAACCGCAACCCGTATGTCCCGCGCAACCGAGGCATTGCAGCGCAGGGCGTTTGACGTGGCATCCCAATTGCTTTTGGACGATCCGCGATTGCCGGGTTGCGTGATCCTTGATCGCGATGGGTTTGCAAAAATTGAAATCGATACACAATTGCGTCTCCTTGCTGGGGCGCTTCAATACGTCGCGTCTGCGGCGTACCGCCCGCGCAGCGAGCCCCTAGAAGCCGCACTTGATACCGTCCTATCCGGTGGTGTTGCGACCTTGGGCGGGGTTGTGTTGACCGCACAAGGTGCGCGCATTTTTGTCGCGCGCGAACCTAATGCACTAAGCGGGATCAGCGCGCAGATCGATCCCGATGCGCTTTGGGATCAACGCTGGTTGATTTCAGGCGATGTGGTCACCGGAATGCAGGTTCGCGCGTTAGGCGAGGCGGGGCTGCTCGCGGTGCCATATGAAATACGAAAAGGTGCCCCGCGTCTTGCTCTTGCAAGCTTGCCCGCGATTTGGGATGGGGACGTACTGTTTGCATGTATTCCCTGCGGGATCGGGCCGGATTATGTTATGAATCTTGCTCCAAAGGCAGGCAATTTCCCTAGTTCGCTGCTTACGCATTGAAGATTAGCAAATACCCTCTATTTTAGGGGTAATGAATTGGCGCGACTCTTCAGCGCATTTCCTGCTTTAAAGGAGTTCCCCCTTGGGTAACGCACGTAATATTGTCTTTTGGGTTGTCTTGTTCCTGCTGGTGCTCGCATTGTTTGAGCTGTTCAGCGGTGGCGAGAGCGCTGGCGCATCCAACACCAAAAGCTATTCTGAATTTGTCTCTGCCGTTGATGGCGGGGCCGTCGCACAAGTAACTCTTGATGGTGAGCAACTGCGCTATCGTGGCACAGATGGCCGCGACTATGTGGCAATCATCCCGCAAGATGCTGCTGTAACCGACATGCTGATCGCCAAGAACATCCCCGTTCAGGCGCAAAGCCAAGAAACATCACTGTTCCAGTCGTTCTTGGTCAGCTTGCTGCCATTCGCGCTACTGATCGGTGTCTGGATCTACTTTATGAACCGCATGCAAGGTGGCGGCAAAGGTGGGGCGATGGGCTTTGGTAAATCCAAGGCAAAGTTGCTGACTGAAAAGCATGGCCGCGTAACCTTTGACGAGGTCGCTGGCATCGACGAAGCCAAGGAAGAACTGGAAGAGATCGTTGAGTTCCTGCGCAATCCGCAAAAATTCTCGCGGCTTGGTGGTAAGATCCCGAAGGGCGCATTGCTTGTTGGTCCTCCGGGTACTGGTAAGACGCTTCTTGCACGCGCAATCGCGGGCGAGGCGGGCGTGCCATTTTTCACGATCTCGGGTTCTGACTTTGTTGAGATGTTCGTTGGTGTGGGTGCATCCCGTGTCCGCGACATGTTTGAGCAAGCCAAAAAGAACGCACCATGTATCGTCTTTATCGACGAAATCGATGCCGTGGGCCGTTCCCGTGGTGCCGGCTATGGCGGTGGCAACGATGAGCGCGAGCAGACATTGAACCAATTGCTGGTTGAGATGGACGGCTTTGAAGCCAACGAAGGTATCATCATCGTCGCGGCGACCAACCGTCCAGACGTTCTTGACCCTGCGCTGCTGCGTCCAGGCCGTTTTGACCGTCAGGTGCAGGTGCCTAACCCAGACATCAAAGGCCGCGAGATGATTTTGCAGGTTCACGCCCGCAAAGTACCTCTTGGTCCAGACGTCGATTTGCGCATCATTGCGCGCGGCACACCTGGTTTCTCTGGTGCTGACCTTGCGAACCTTGTGAACGAAAGTGCGCTGGCTGCAGCGCGTCGCGGTTTGCGGTTTGTGACAATGACTGACTTTGAAAACGCAAAAGACAAAGTGATGATGGGTGCAGAGCGCCGCTCAATGGTCATGACTGAAGATGAGAAGAAACTGACTGCATACCACGAGGCTGGTCACGCAATTGTTGGTCTGAACGTGCCGCAGCACGATCCGATCCACAAAGCGACGATCATTCCGCGCGGTCGTGCGTTGGGCTTGGTTCTATCTTTGCCAGAGCGCGACCAGCTTTCTGTCAGCTACACTAAGTACACATCGAAAATCGCCATGGCGATGGGCGGCAAAGTAGCAGAAGAGCTGATCTTTGGTGCCGAGAATGTCACTTCAGGTGCGACGTCTGACATTCAGCAAGTCTCACGGATTGCGCGTGCAATGGTCACACAGTTCGGCTTCTCTGAAAAGATCGGCCATATCGACTATGCAAACGAGCAGCAAAGCCATCTTGGCGCTTACAGCGGTGGCACAAGCCACTCTGCCGAGACACAAAAGCTGATCGACGAAGAGGTACGCCGCTTTATCGATGAAGGCTACGAGACTGCAAAACGGATCTTGACCGAACAGTCAGCCGATCTTGAGCGTCTTGCCGAAGGCCTGCTCGAATATGAAACGCTGACGGGCGGCGAAATCAAACGGGTCATCGCAGGCGAAGCGCTGAACCGTGGTGATGACACCGAAGACGACACGCCGCCATCTGGCGGCAGCTCGGTCACGGCCATTCCAAAGACCAAGCCGAAAAAGCCTAAGTCGCCAGACAAGGGCCTAGAGCCTGATCCGGCAACGTAAGACGAAATTGGAAAAGGCCTCGCAACTGCGGGGCCTTTTTTTTGGGCTACTGAACGCTTGATGCCTTCGAGAATGTTAGGTTCGGTTAGCGGATGCGTCGCCACCTGCGTGGGATTGATCCCAACCGATTTGCATCGAACGATACGGAATTGCCTGAGCAACCATAGGTTCCTGTTGATTGCCCCCAAGCGCCTCCTGACAATTCGGCGGCTGACATCTCTAGTCTTTGACCCAAAACATCGGCTGACCCGATAAGTGAATATTCAGGGGCGTTCGCGACATAGTTGGTCCCGTCGTCTGCGTTCATTGCGCCCTGACTGTAGCCCGCGATGGTTATCGCGGTTCCTGGCATTTCGGGCATCGTGCTTAGGATTGTGTAGTCTTCGGCAAGCAGTGTCATCGTGCCATCGTTAGTAATCTCAAGGCTGACACGACCGCTGATGTGTTGCACCGAGCTCCCGCTGGGCATCTGTGATCCCATTGTATGTGCGAGATCGGCGCCGTCTGCCTCCCAGACACCAACAAGGCACCGATCAATTGCCAAAGCGGGCGATGCACAAGCTATTAGTAAAAATGCAGTGGTGAATTTCATCACAAGTCTCCTTTTCAAGATTATGTAAAGGGTACTTGGAAATGCACTGCCTGTCAGGTCGGGTTAACCTGACCAACGTTTACGGGGCTTCTGAAAGGTTCCTCGCGCCTGTTTACGGCGCAAAAGCCGGCTCGTTTCCGTTTCTCTTTTTAAGCGTCCCCGCAGTCGATCCACGAAATGGGACTTGTGTTGTCGCCTCCAAAACATAAGCTCTCTCACAATCCCCAAGGAGAATTGCCATGCCTGCGTTAAAGCCCACAGATATCTACGGAGAAGTTGTTTGGGTGGGTACAGTCCCTGCGGATGCTGGCCTGCGATCAGTGCAGGCGAATGAGTTACATCTTTCATACGATGGCCCCGCTGGCGAAGCGCACAATGGCCTTACACGCGCGTCTTGTGTGCGTGTCTCTGCTCAGTGGCCGGAGGGTACAGAAATCCGCAATGTGCGGCAGTTATCTGTCGTATCGTCCGAGGAACTTTATCAAATCGCTGCTGATTGCGGATTAGATGCGATTGACCCGCAGTGGCTTGGTGCGACGCTTGTCGTCAAAGGCATCCCTGATTTCACCCATGTGCCTCCGTCTGCGCGACTTCAGGCACCCGATGGCTCAACGATTGTGATTGATATGGAAAATCGTCCCTGCATCTATCCTGCCAAAGAGATTGAGATCGACGCGCCCGGTCACGGAAAACCGTTTAAGGGCGCGGCCAAGAACAAGCGCGGGGTCACAGCATGGGTCGAACGCGAGGGTGTTTTCCGCGTCGGTGACAAGCTGCGTCTGCATGTGCCTGATCAGCGCGCTTGGATGGCACAGCCTGATCTTTTTGACGCCTAACGTTTCCAATCCGAAACGGTTTTGACGCGGATCGACGATTCCCGCGGTCAAAATGTCGCAATCGCAGTTCATCGTGGGCACCCGCAACGCTAGAAGCGAAGGTGATAACACCGGTAACCCCAATGCGGGGACCCGCGATCCAGGGAAGTGACCAATGAGCTATAAAACCGACATCCAAATCGCCCGCGAAGCAAATAAGCTTCCGATTCAAGACATTGGCGCCAAACTGGGCATCAGTAGCGACGACCTGCTGCCATATGGCCACGACAAAGCAAAACTGTCGCAGTCGTTCATCGATTCTGTTCAGGATCGTCCAAATGGTAAGCTGGTTTTGGTTACTGCGATCAACCCAACGCCTGCTGGTGAAGGTAAGACAACAACAACTGTTGGTCTTGGTGACGGTTTGAACCGCATCGGTAAAAAAGCAGCTGTTTGTATCCGCGAAGCATCCCTTGGGCCGAACTTTGGCATGAAGGGCGGCGCCGCGGGCGGCGGCATGGCGCAAGTTGTGCCAATGGAAGACATGAACCTGCATTTTACAGGTGACTTCCACGCAATCACGTCAGCACACAACCTGTTGGCAGCGATGATGGACAACCACGTTTATTGGGGCAACGCGCTTGAGATCGACATCCGTCGCGTCGCATGGCGTCGTGTTCTGGACATGAACGACCGCGCCCTGCGTCAGATCAACGTGAACCTTGGTGGCGTCGCAAACGGCTTCCCACGTGAAGGTGGCTTTGACATCACAGTGGCGTCCGAAGTTATGGCAATCCTTTGCCTCGCAAAGAACCTGACTGACTTGCAGGAACGTCTGGGTCGTATGATCGTGGCATATCGCCGTGACCGCACACCAGTGTTCTGTCGCGACATCAAAGCAGACGGCGCGATGACCGTTCTGCTTAAGGACGCGATGCAGCCTAACCTTGTTCAAACCCTCGAGAACAACCCAGCATTCGTGCACGGTGGTCCATTTGCCAACATCGCACACGGCTGTAACTCGGTCACTGCAACAACAACTGCACTTAAGATCGCAGACTACGTTGTAACCGAGGCTGGATTTGGCGCTGACTTGGGTGCAGAAAAGTTCCTGAACATCAAATGCCGCAAAGCTGGTCTTGCACCAGACTGCGTTGTCTTGGTCGCCACAGTTCGTGCGATGAAGATGAACGGCGGCGTCGCAAAAGCTGATCTGGGTTCCGAGAACGTAGAAGCTGTGAATTCAGGCTGTGCAAACCTTGGTCGTCACATTGGCAACCTCAAAAGCTTTGGCGTCCCTGTCGTTGTTGCGATCAATCACTTTGTGACTGATACAGACGCAGAAGTGCAGGCAGTCAAAGACTACGTCGCAACCCAAGGGTCCGAGGCGGTTCTTTCACAGCATTGGGAGTTTGGGTCTAAGGGTTCTGAGGCTCTTGCGACGAAAGTTGCAGAAATCGCGGAAAGCGGCGTCTCAAACTTTGCACCGATCTATCCTGATGACATGAGCTTGTTCGACAAGATCGATACAATCGCTAAGCGCATCTACCACGCAGATGCGGTGATCGCGGATCAAAAGATCCGTTCGCAGCTTAAAGAGTGGGAAGAGCAGGGCTACGGCCATCTTCCGATTTGTATGGCTAAGACACAGTATTCGTTCACAACTGACCCAACAGTCCGCGGTGCGCCAACTGGCCACTCGGTTCCGGTTCGCGAAGTACGCCTTAGCGCTGGTGCTGGCTTTGTCGTCGTCATCTGCGGCGAGATCATGACAATGCCAGGTCTGCCACGCGTCCCTTCAGCTGAAGCAATTCACCTGAACGCTGACGGCCAGATCGAAGGTTTGTTCTAATAACAATCAAGGGGCGGCTACGCGGTTGCGTTGCCGCCCTTTCTCTATTCTACCTGACATCGATCACAAACTTGATCCCAATAAATCTGACAAAAAGAAGAGTGCCATGACAGCTACAATCATCGACGGAAAAGCCTTTGCGGCCAAAGTACGTGGCCAAGTGGCTGAACATGTTGCGCGTCTTAAGGCAGATCATGGGATCACACCCGGTTTGGCGGTTGTGCTTGTTGGTGAAGACCCTGCAAGCCAAGTTTACGTGCGATCAAAGGGTAAGATGACCCATGAGGTCGGCATGAATTCGTTCGAGCATAAGATGGACGTGGATACATCCGAGGCCGATTTGCTGGCCGTAGTCGCGAAATTAAACGCTGATCCAACGGTACACGGTATTTTGGTCCAGCTTCCGCTGCCTGATCATTTGGACAGCGATCTTGTCATCAATTCGATTGATCCGTCTAAGGACGTTGATGGTTTCCACATTTCTAATGTTGGCCTGCTTGGCACGGGGCAGAAATCTATGGTGCCTTGCACGCCGCTGGGGTGCTTGATGATGCTGCGTGATCACCACGGCAGCATTTCGGGTATGAACGCGGTCGTCGTGGGTCGTTCAAACATCGTGGGCAAGCCGATGGCGCAGCTATTGCTGAATGACAGCTGCACAGTCACGATTGCCCATAGCCGGACCAAAGATTTGGCTGACGTCGTACGTCAGGCCGATATTGTTGTTGCCGCTGTTGGCCGCCCTGAAATGATCCCGGGTGACTGGATCAAAGCAGGTGCTACTGTCATCGATGTGGGTATTAACCGCATTGATGCGGGCCTCAAAGAAGACGGCTCACCTAAGACGCGATTGGTCGGTGATGCGCACTTTGAAAGCTGTGCTGCGGTTGCAGGTGCTATCACTCCAGTACCGGGCGGCGTTGGACCGATGACCATTGCATGCCTCTTGGCAAACACGGTTACCGCATGCAGCCGCGCGAATGGTCTCGAGGAACCAACTGGGTTAACTGCTTAACCTCATATTAACAAAGTCGGCAAAGGGAATGATTTTCCCCTTTGCTGACATGGCTTTATCGCTTACGTAACTATTAAGTAGTTGGTATTTGAGCGTGAATGTGGTGTCTTTTTATAAATTTTTAAAAGAAACGGCAGCGGCCATATTTCAACCGCTTGCAATGGTCTCAATGGCTTTGGCCCTTAGTTTCTGGGTGTTTGCAGGGCCGTTTGGTACATTTGTGCACATGACTATGCTTGAACGGTTGGTTTATTTCCTTCCGTTATTTGCATTCACAGCAGTACTTGCCGCAATGATCTATGTCGGGTTTTTGCATCTTTTTGCAGATAGCACGCCTCGTCGGCGACGGTTTTACGGCTCGGGGCTATTCGTACTGATTTTCACGCCTTGCCTGTATCATTATAATGTCGTTTTGGCGGACCATCAGGACCACAAATTTGACGACCTGTACGTCACATTTGGACTTGTCGGCGCAATTTCAATCTTCTTTACAATTGCCGCTGATGTGTTGAAATTAGGGAACGGTGAACCGCCAAGCGCTGTCGAACGGCCGCTTTTGGCGCAACGTATTCCTGAAATTGGCGATGCGTCCGTTTATAGAATTACGGTCAATGACCACTACGTGCAGGTTTTCCTTAGCGATGGCCGCGAAGAACAACTTTTGATGCGCTTCGGAGATGCAATAAGCGAATTGAAAGCCATTCCTGGAATAGTGACCCACCGATCACATTGGGTTGCTGCCGCCAAGGTCACAAAAATGATCAAAGTAAATGGCCGTGAATTAATCGAGCTTGATTGCGGAACAAGAGTTCCCGTCAGCCGCAGATACCGCAGTGCAGTGGTAGAAGCGATCGCTAGGCAACAGGCAACGGAATAGCTTTCTGACCTGTCAGAACAGCAATAAGCCGTCCCTTGAATAAGCTGCGCAGCGTCGGATGCGTCAAGGCAAGGCCACCCGTATACGCGCCATATGCGGGCATGATCAGTCTGTCATTATCGTAGGCAAAGCACGCGCGATTCCGACCGGTACCTCGAATGCCGTGTTTTGGATGATAATGACCCGAGACCTCTGGCACACCATCAGTCGCGATATGTCGGAAATTTACGGTTCCCACCAGACATTCGGCAAGGTGCGTACCGCCTAGATTGACAGGCCCCGGATCATGGTTGCCTTCGATCCAGATCCATTCGCGGCCCGCCTGCATTCGCGTCAGCAGCGTCGTCTCGTGACTGCCCAGTGCATCGGCTGCAAGTAGGTCGTCGAAACTATCACCAAGACAGATCACAGTGCGCGGGGCAGTCGCCGCAATATCTGCATCAAGCTTTTCCAACGTTTCCCGATTCTCATAAGGCGGAACAAGTACACCGGTGCGGCGGGCGATGCGGTCGGATTTTCCAAGATGCAGATCTGACACGCAAAGCACCCCATGCTCTGGCACAAAAAGGGCACCGCTGGGTAACGCATGAAACGTCAGGTCGGAAAACTGAAAGATATGCGCGCTCATGACTTGCCCACTGCCGTTTGGGTTGGATTATTGCAATGTTTAAGCATCGCGAATGCCAACGCTTGCCATCAGTTCTTCTGCAGCTTCGGCCAGAATACGTTCTTGGGCAGCACCAGCTACTGGAACCCGCCCAACCTCAAGGAACATAGGGGCAGCGAGGGGGGTAATCCGGTCAGTCTTGATATGATCAACTTTGCCATTGGTGCGGGCCAGCATCTCTTCGATACGGCCAAAGTCGACAAGACCGCGCATCGCTTCTTCGCGGGTGATCTGCAGTATTAGGTGATCGGGGTCGTATTTGCTCAATGTGTCGTAAAGAATATCGCTGGAAAACGTGGCCTGCCGCCCCGACTTGCGTGCTTGCGGCAGATTACGTTCAATTAGCCCCGCAATCGTGGCCGAGGTGCGGAATGTCCGCTTCATCACGGCATTCCCAGCCAGCCACAGCTCAAGCCCGTCGCGCAGATTTTCGGGATGAAACAAGGGTGCGGGATCGATAACAGGGTCCAATCCCCAGATCATCGTAGCATAGTCCGTGGCGACAAAACCCAATGGATGCAGGCCTTGTTCTTCCATCCGCTGCGTTAACAAAAGCCCGAGTGTTTGCTGCGCATTGCGGCCTGCAAAGCCATAGCAAACCGTATATTCGCGCTGCCCATCCGAAAAACTTTCGACTTGGATCCGGTTCCCATTCGGTAACTTCGAAATCTCCCGCTGAAGCGCGAGCCAATCCGCTGTGTGCTGCGGCAGTTGCGGCCAGCTGTCTTGTTGGAACATCCGCAGAATGCGATTGTTCAGTTGCGTGGATGTAGCAAATTTGGTTCCCGAAAACGTCGCGATCTTTGGTGTTTTCGATGCATCGCGCGTTACCTCGACCGTCATTTCGCGCAGCCCGTCATAGCGGACGATTTTCCCGCCGATTAGAAACGTATCACCGGGGGTCAGTGTTGCTGCAAATGCCTCTTCCACTTCGCCCAATTGTCGAAAGCTGCCTTTCCACCGCACCTTAAGGGTATCAACGTCCTGAATGGTTCCGATGTTCATGCGAATGCGTTGCGTTGCGCGAGGGTCGCGCAATTGCCAGTTACCATCTGCTGTTTGCAGCAGCCGCTTCCACTTATCGTAGGCGCGCAATGCGTAGCCACCCGTCGCACAGAAATCGAGACAATCATCAAATAGCGCGCGGGTCAGCCCACTATATGCGCCGACGCTTGCCACTTCGGTATATAGCGTGTCGGCGTTGAATGGCCCTGCGCAGGCCGTGATTAGGATATGCTGACACAGAACATCACGCGGGCCCGGTCCTTTGGGATCACCATCCAAATCGTGATCTTTCGCAGCCTCAAGTGCGGCGACGCATTCAACGACCTCAAACCTATTTGCCGGCACAAGTAGTGCCTTAGATGGGGCATTGTAGCGGTGATTAGCCCGCCCGATCCGTTGGACAAGGCGTTTCACATTCTTTGGCGCGCCCACCTGAATAACAAGATCAACATCCCCCCAATCGATCCCAAGATCGAGGCTGCCTGTACTGACGATTGCCCGTAGCTGTCCTGCGACCATTGCACCTTCGACCTTTTCACGTTGCGCCCGATCAAGGCTGCCGTGGTGGATGCCAATCGCAAGGTTGTCAGTATTGGCGAGCCATAGGTTGTGAAAGAAAATCTCGGCCTGCGCGCGGGTGTTGTGAAAGATCAGTGTGGTCTTGTGCTGCTTCACCTGCTCAAGGACGGCAGGGATCGCATATTTCCCGCCACCGCCGGACCACGGCGGATATTCATCTGTAACTAGCATTTGGATGTCAGGATCAGGGCCTGGATCAGCTTGAATAATGGGGCAGGGGTCTGGATGGCAGGCAAGCTCGTGCGCGATGGCAGCAGGGTCTTCGACGGTTGCTGATAGTCCCACGCGACGCAGGCCAGGGGCAAGGGTTTGCAGCCGCCCAAGCGCGAGCATAAGCTGATCGCCCCGTTTGCTTTCGGCAAGGGCGTGTATCTCGTCCACAATAACCCGCTGTAGGCCCTTAAACATGCGCGGCGCGTCTTCGTAGCTGGTCAAAAGCGCGAGGCTTTCAGGTGTGGTCAGCAGGATATGCGGTGGATCAGCCCTTTGACGCCGCTTTTGCGTATAAGATGTATCACCAGTGCGATCTTCGATGCGGATCGGCAGACCCATCTCATCGACGGGTGTGCGAAGGTTGCGTTTAATGTCAGCCGCGAGCGCCTTGAGAGGCGAGACATAAAGCGTGTGCAGCCCTTCGTGGGTGCCATCCGCAAGTTCAGTCAATGTCGGCAGGAACCCAGCAAGGGTTTTCCCGCCCCCCGTTGGCGCAATCAATAGTTGTGCAGGCGCGTCCTTCCTGTCCAACATTTCAAGCTGGTGAGGATGGATGTGCCAACCACGTGTGGCGAACCATTGTGTGAATTGCGCGGGGAGGGTGGTCATACCGCTAAGGTGACGCTTGTGGCGGTCGGGTCAAGTGGCGTTGTCGCAAGATGCGGCGCTCTTTTGATCCTTGCGGTGATGATGGCGGCGCATATCAGCGCCGCCAGATATCTTTAGTGAACGATGTCTTCTTCTTTGACGAACATGTTGGCCCATGCACGGTCGATAAGTTCAGGGGTCATTTGGTACGGAATACCTTCGAAATCACAAATCGAAATCATCTGATCGATCAAGAATACAGGTTGGTAGTTCGCATATACGTTATCGATTTCTGGATAACGGTTGTTCAATAGGTGAACCAACGTCGCCTCATCCAGTGGCATTTTCTTTTTGCGGGCGACCATCGCGAAGATCTTTAAAAAGTCCGCCTGATCGGGACCATCAATTTTGATCTTATAGAAAATACGACGCAACGCCGCTTTGTCAAAGATCGCATTCGGGTGGAAGTTGGTCGAGAAGATCACGAGCGTATCAAACGGAACTTCGAATTTCTCACCAGATTGTAGCGCCAAAATATCCTTGTTTTCTTCGAGTGGAACAATCCAACGGTTCACAAGGGTCTGCGGCGGCTCTGCCTGTCGGCCAAGGTCGTCCACGATAAAGATGCCGCCAGAAGACTTAAGCTGTAGTGGGGCCTGATAGGTACGCGCTGTCTTGTTGTACACAAGGTCGAGCATGGAGACAGTTAATTCACCGCCTGTAATGACTGTAGGGCGCTCACAGCGGACGTAACGGGTGTCAAAGCGACCAGATGTGCGGCGCAGGCTGTTTGGGTCATCAATGTCGTCCTCAGCCGCGCTATGCACGATTGGGTCGTAGACCGTAATCACCTGACCTGAATATTCGATTGCGCGTGGGACATATATTTTATCGCCCAAAGCATCGCGAATACCGTTTGAGATTGAAGATTTACCGTTACCCGGAGGGCCGTACATCAAGATTGAGCGGCCAGCACCAACCGCAGGACCTAGGTTCCCCAACAATGCAGGTGGCAAGATCAGATGCCCCATCGCGGTCGTCAGCTGATCGCGTGTCACATGGATGTTGCGGATCGATTGGCGTTTTACCTGTTCTTGATAGACTTGCAAAGGCACAGGCATCGCGCCGAAATATTCAGACTGGGTCAGCGCATCTGTGGCACGTGCACGTCCCGCGTCGGTCAGTTGATAACCCATTTCACTACCGCTGTTTGCATTCAGCGTACCAGTTGCCTCAAGCAGCAATTGACCGCGGGCAAGATCCACAAGTTCTTGTGTTACTGGGACGGGCAAACAGATGACGCGCGCGATGGTCGTGACCTGATCAATATTCATGCGGAACATGGTTTTGATCAAAATGTCGCGCATCATTGCCATCGGCAAATGCATGCCCTCGAGACCTTTTGGTGCCGGGGGTGCCATCACATTTGAGGTTTGCATGTTCATCTTGGTGCCTGCTCAGTTAAACTCGTCTAAGCGGGTTTTTGGCGGGGCATTGTGGCGAAATGATGGATAAAGAAAACGTAAAGCAGGGCATTGTTGCTGCTAGCGCGTCATGAATACTAACGCGAGGTAGAACACCAAAGCCATGCCAAGAGGAAATCCCATTGGAAAGCGACGGCCTGCGTCCCAGCTCTCCCAGTGGGGAACAAGGCTTTGTAATGGTGTATGTTTTGCGATCCGGTGGGTCAAATAACCCGCGATCAAACACGCGGCGAATAGCGGAATAAGCAAAGGCAAATCGGCCACTGCGATCATCGGACTAGCTGCTGCCACAAACTTGGCGTCGCCCGCGCCAATCAAGCCCGCTGCGTTAACCGCGATCCCGACCACTAAGGCCACAATAAAATGTACATAGCCCCAAAGATAAACATCCAAAGGCAGGGTAAGCAGCCCAAGAATTGCATAGGATACAACCAGTGCGCCGACAGCGACATTCGGGATTTTCATCCGCGCCAAATCGCTGAAGGCCACAAAAAATGAGATGGGTGCCGCGGCAAGCAAAAACCAACCAGCGGCTGTAGCAGTCAATCCCATAGCTCAGTTCGACACATTATCTTCAAGCGCACGTAGGGACCGAACGGCCTCTTCGAAGTGCTGTGGATGTGTGTCGATTGCTTCGCGCAGCAGGCCCTTACCAATCGTGATATCGTCCTGCTTAATTGCGGTCAAAGCAAGCGTATGGAGCAATTGCGCCCGCTCGGTTTGGGTCATGGCAATCACTGGCAAGTCATACTTGCGCTGCGCACCGCGCGCCAAGATCAGATTGTTCTTAGCTGTGAATAGACCATCGTTATGGCGCAATGCATCTGTGAACATCCGCTCAGCATCTGGATAGTCACCACGTGTCAGCTTTGAAAAACCCCAGTTATTATAAACACTTGCGGGTGTTGTCGTAAGGCCAACTGCAGTCTGGTAAAAGCTGTCGGCTTTGTCCCACTGCTCTTTGCTATCCGCAACCATCGCCTCGAGGCGATAGCGCTTATAGGTCTCGT
The DNA here is from genome assembly GCA_034111185.1 of Paracoccaceae bacterium. Lineage (GTDB taxonomy): Bacteria > Pseudomonadota > Alphaproteobacteria > Rhodobacterales > Rhodobacteraceae > Yoonia. Next base: position 60,662 of record JAWUXS010000107.1, read on the forward strand.
GGGTAGGCGGGATGCTGTTCAAGGTCGTTGCTGCTTCGTCCCAGCGGTTCGCGCGAATATATGCGTCGGCCAGTTCGACCCGATCAGAATCTGTGGCCTCAGCGTGTTCTGCAACGGCTGTCCAAGCGGAAACCGCTTCGGTGTTGCGTCGGGCGCGGATCAATGACTTTGCGAGGCCACGCATCAGATCGATACGGCCGGGATCATTGTCGCTGGCGCGGGTGAAATAGCTAACCGCTTCGTCGGGGTCACCGACTGTCAGAAACACGTCATTTAGGTTTGTTTCATCCACGACATTCAAGTCTTGAAGGGCGCGTTCAACTTCTTGTTCACCGCTTTGATCGCATGCGGAAAGGGTGAATGCTGCGGCAAGTACTGCCGGAATCATAAATAATTGGCGCATTTGCTGCGTCCTTTTTACTGCTCTTGCCTCACGGTCCGGTCATAAGAACAAAATCGCCTGTCCCTCGCCGCACCAATTGAACTTCTTGGTTTTCTTGAGGTTCATTGTTAGCAGAGTTGTCCAACTTCGCGAGTGCCAAGCGCAAATTCTCGCGAATCTGATCAGAATTGCCATTATCCGTGGCAAAAGCGCGACGGAAAACTTGGCTTGCTTCGGCGATTTCGCCCTTTTCCATCAAAAGGACGCCAAGATTGTTCCATGCCGCAGGGAAATTAGGCGCCTCGTCTGTGGCGCGTCTTAGCAGGGATTCAGCCTGACCAAGACGACCCAACCGAAGATTGGCCGAGCCTAAAGCGGACAAAGTATCGACGTTTAACCCTTGCTGCGCTGCAGCACGGCTGTAGGCCGTCAGGGCCAAATCGTATTCACCAGCAGCCATCAATCGGTGCCCAATGATCAATCCGTCAATGTCAGATGCACCAGCAACGCCGGGTGCGAAAACTTCGCCTTCGGAACGACTAAAGCCGCCTGCGTCGCAAGCGGCTAAAGTCACAAGGGCCAAAAGTGCGGCAGCCCAATAAGTAGTCATTTTAGAGGCCTTAATTCCCCCCGAAGTTCTGGGAGATGTTGTAGATTGACGGCCCGATCAAAATGACCAGAAGCGGCGGCAGCGTCAACATCATCGTGGCCAATGTCATCTTCGTTGGTAGCTTGTTTGCGGCTTCTTCGGCTTTCATCACGCGTTTGTCGCGCATTTCAGATGCATAGACCCGCAGAGCGTCGGCAATTGATGTACCAAACTGCTGCGACTGAATAAGAACGGTCACAAAACTCGTGATGTCTTGAACGCCAGCGCGCTCGGACATGTCTCTAAGAACTGAGGCCTTATCTTTACCGGCTTTCATCTCTTGGGCAACGATTTCGAACTCTTCTGCCAAGTCAGGGAAACCTGATGCCAATTCCCGCGACACGCGGATGATTGATTGGTCAAGAGATTGACCAGCTTCAACGCAAACTAACATCATATCAAGGCTGTCTGGAAAACCGTTCTCGATCTTCTTTTGACGTTCGGCCACACGGCGGGTCACCCAATATTTCGGGATCATATAACCTACGCCACCGGGACCAATGATCCACATCGCCATTTGTTGGCTGGTTACGTCGACTTGGGCGGTTTGAATAAGCGTGTAAGCTACACCTGCGACTAGGCCGATAATGCCCATTGTGAACTGCAGAAAGTGGAACATCCGGACCGAGTTTTTGCCACGGTAGCCAGCTTGTACAAGTGTCAGCTTAGCGGCTGAGTAGCTTTCAGCATCCTGAGGCTCAAGAAAGTTGGAATACTTCTCCAGCTTGTCTTTACCAGATGGCGCGCGCAGTTTTTCAGCACGCCCTGGCATTTCCTGCAACTTGCGTTGGTTGTTCATCTTAAGCTTATCAAGCGGGTCGTCAGATTTTTTGAGAAGGACTGGAAGCGTCATGATGATCATCATGAAACCCAACGCGCCAACCAACATGAGAGGGCCAAATGGACCCAGCATGTCGATGATCATGGCTTCGATGTTTTTGATAAATTCCATAACTGACCTCAAACCTTAATATCTACAAGGGCACGCATAACGATCAAGTTTGCGACCAAGAACGCGCCAACAATCAAACACGCAGGGATGAAGACTGGTGTACCCATGACTTCGTCAAAATAGTCCGGCTTGATCAAATTGATGCCGACAACACACAAAAGTGGGAAACTCGACAGGATCTTACCTGACATTTTCGCCTCACCGGTGATTGCTTTCACACGGCGGAACAGACGGAAACGCGCGCGAATAACGACGGCCAAACCCGCTAGGATCTCTGCCAAGTTACCACCTGACTGCTGCTGAATCGTCACGGCCACTGCCAAAAAGCGAAGGTCTTGCATGTCCAAGCGTTCAGCCATGGCCTTCAACGTTTCGCCAATATCACGGCCATATGCCGTCTCGTCCGAGATGACGCCCATTTCAGTACCGAATGGATCGGGCACTTCTTTTGCAACGATCTGGATCGCTGCTGCAAATGGGTGACCAACGCGCAAAGAACGCACCATCAGCTCAATTGCGTCAGGCAATTGTTCTTCGATCATCGCCATACGCTTTTTGGCTTTGCCGTTGACCCACATGAATACGCCGCCAATGCCCATGCCGACTGCGACCAATGCGCGGACCATAACATCAACACCAGTGCCGATCGTCAAAGCCATGAACGCTGCAACGCTGACAAAGCCCATCAACATGATGAGCTGTGAAGGCGAGAATGCGATATTAGCTTTCTGCGCTTTGGACGCCAAAATCGAGTAGAGTGGGATGCTCTGCGATTTCATGTGTTGGGTCATCTCCTTACGGAGTTGCTCCAAGACCTGTTCACGTCCACCACCTTTTTCAAGCAATTCTAAACGGCGGTTTACTTTGCCGTTCATGCTGATCGATTTGCCGAAAATCACCAAGTACGCGCCCTGAACCAATGCCAGGACGGACACGAAGATGATAATGTAGATAATTGGTTCTGCTGAAATCATTAAATTTACTCCGCAACCATTGGTTCAAAGATCGCCGGAGGCAGATCGTAACCCCAAAGCTTAAAGCGATCTGAATAATGTGACCGCACGCCCGTCGCTGTAAAGTGACCGATAATCTTGTTGTCTGGTGTCAGGCCAACACGCTGAAAACGGAAGACCTCTTGCATTGAAATGACGTCGCCTTCCATGCCGGTGATCTCAGTGATCGATGTCATGCGACGTGAACCATCCTGCAAACGCGATGCCTGCACGATCAAGTTTACAGCTGACGAAATCTGAGAACGAACAGCCTTCAGCGGCATTTCCATACCGGCCATTGCGATCATATTCTCAAGACGTGAAATACCGTCTCGTGCGTTGTTGGCGTGAATTGTCGTCATTGACCCGTCGTGGCCAGTGTTCATGGCCTGCAACATGTCGATAACTTCTTCGCCGCGGGTCTCACCCACGATGATCCGGTCAGGACGCATACGAAGTGCGTTCTTTAGACAGTCGCGCGGTGATACTTCGCCTTTGCCTTCCACGTTTGGTGGGCGGCTTTCCATACGACCAACGTGTGTTTGCTGTAGCTGAAGTTCGGCCGTGTCTTCGATCGTTAGGATACGTTCGTTGTTATCAATGAAAGACGACAGGGCGTTCAGCGTCGTTGTCTTACCCGAACCTGTACCACCCGAAACGATGATATTGAGGCGTGTGGCAACGGCGGCCTGCAGATATGCAGCCATTTCTTCGGTGAAAGCACCAAAGCCGACCAAGTCTTCAATACCCAACTTGTCCTTTTTAAACTTACGAATGGAAACGAGGCTGCCGTCGACGGCAACAGGCGGAACCATGGCGTTAAAGCGCGAACCGTCTTGTAAACGGGCGTCAACATATGGGTTACTTTCGTCAACCCGACGACCAACCGCTGATACGATCTTGTCGATGATCCGCATCAAGTGCTTTTCGTCCTTGAAGGTGACGTCTGTCAGTTCAAGTTTACCGTTGCGTTCCACAAAAATCTGTTGCGGGCCGTTGACCAGAATATCGTTGACGGTTTCGTCTTTGAGCAGTGTTTCAAGCGGGCCAAGGCCTGTTACCTCAAAGAACAAGTCTTGGGTCAGCTTTGTGCGCTCTTCGCGGTTCAAAACAATGCCCATCTCGTCAAGAGATTCAGTTGCAATTGCGTTGATTTCTGCGCGCAGATCAGCTTCGCTTGCAGTCTCAAGGGCAGCAAGGTTCAAATTATCCAAGAGCGCTTTGTGCAACTCAAGTTTGATTTCGCCCAACCGTTCTTTGCGCTTTTTCTCTTTGTCCTGCGGGGCAACAACGCCGGCTGTCTGACCAGGCATTGCCTTCATCAGTGACTTGCGCGGCTCTTCTGCGACGGCAGAAACTGCAGCCAAAACTGGTTTCGCGCTTGCAGCCGTTGGAGTTTTTACGCCTGCGGATGCGCCCGGTTTTTTATACTTGGAAAACATGTAACCCCCTTACCCGTTTGCCGTAGCGGCATCGGATTGATTAACTTCATGAACCGACTTCGCCAGCTTCATAATCTCTTTGCGCAAGGCATTCTTAGGAATGCCTGTCGACATTGGAACGCCGTGATCCGCGCTTTGTGGAACTGGCTTGCCGCCATCAGGCAACAAGACCTCGATTGAGATACCAAGGCTTTCGGCCAAACGTTTGACACGTGCCTTGCCGTTCAAGTCTGTAAATCCAGGTGCACGGTTCAAGACAAAACGCAGCTTCTCAAAAGGTAGTTCTTCTGATTGCAACGCGCGCTTAATCCGCAGTGTGTTCTGTGCAGACCGCATATCCAATTCGATCATTGCAAAGTAGACATGTGCGGCTTCGAGAACGGTCTGGGACCATTCAACCATCGTTGAAGGCATATCAATGACAACGTAGTCAAAGTTTGTTCGGGCCATTTCAATCAGTCGCGCAATGTCTTCCGGACCAACAAGATCCAGTGGAATCATGTCGGTAGGTGCAGTCAGAACGTGCAGCTTGTCTTCATACGACAGCAGCGCCTGCATAAAGCTTTCACTATCCATGGACTCTGTGTCGCCCAGCAATTCCAAAACGGTTTCGCGGCGTGGCAGGTCTAAGAATGTTGATGTCGTGCCGAATTGAAAATCAAGATCGAGAAGACAGACGCGAGGTCCATTTTCTTTCTCAACATTAGCGAGTTCCCAAGCTAGGTTCACAGCAAGTGTTGTGGCACCGGTGCCGCCAGCAAGGCCATGCACAGGAATGACAACACCGTTGTGATCGCCAGTTGCTTTGAGCTTGTTTGCAAGTTCAGGTGCGACGGCCGCAACTTCTGGTGGCGTCAAGACGCGATCGATTGCGTTGGCAAGCTCACCTTCAGGAAGCGGGTAGGGGACAAATTCATCGCCACCTTCGCGCAGCAATGCGTGTAATGACGCAGGGCTTACATCTTCGGTGATCAAGATCACTTTGATTTGCTTGGCTTTTGCCGCTGTGATGATCTCAGTGATCAAAGAGAGGTTATCCTCATCTTCGTGGTCCATCGCAATGGTGACAAACTGCAAATCGTCAGAATCTGTTTGAGATAGGAAGGGGATTGCATCGTCAAATCCAAGGTCACCCCAGGTTTCACCCAATGCGGTTTCCATATCTTCAATCAATAGATCAAAAATCTGAACATCACGACTAATTGTGCATGCCACGATTTGCGGAGCATCTTTTAATACAGCGTTACTACTCATTGCCTTACGTCCTTATCTTTTGCGGGCGCAGCGGCAGGGCGTAAACGAATTAGAATAAAATCCATTAACCCTGAAACTACGCGCACGAGTCACGTGCGGTGTTCCCATTGGGTTCAATATGGGGGGGAAACGTGACGAGATTTGGACGAAAAGATCGTCATTGTGCGGTATCTTAGGACGATCTTGGTTTTTGGGGGGTGTTGTTGAGGGGGGGGGGG
>JAWUXS010000108.1:0-7724 GCA_034111185.1 Paracoccaceae bacterium
TGCAGCGAAGGTCTGCTACTGCGATAGAGAGGAATGACAATTTAAGTAGAGCGCAGTGAAAGTTCTGCCGAGTCCACTTGGCAAAACTAACGCTACGAGCGGGCTCGCATATCTATTAGGGAACCTAGCCGATATCCAAGGTTTCTCGCCGTAAGTTGGAAGCTTGCGCTTTTGAATGTTCAGCAATTTCTTGCATTGATGTGAGCCAAACATCGCCTTGTTCAACAATCCGCTCAAGATGACGTTCCATTTCCCGCCAACGGGCTAGACGTCCTGTCAGGAATGGGTGAAGCACGGGCATGTAGAAACCGCCAGCTTCATACATCGCATCAAATTCTTCGATGAAAGCTTTTATTCCGTCCGAAGGTCCACGCACTGGCATGATATAGTCAAGCTCGCCCATATGCGCGAACGGTGGCCAATCGTCAGTGCCCCAGTGTGGCGGGATTTCGATGATCGAGCCTCTGTTGGTGACAACCTCGTAGGGCAGGTCGTCCGCCATCATGGAACTATCATACAGAAAATCATGTTCGATCAACCGGTTAACGATGGCAGGTGTTATGCTGTAGACGGGCGCACGGTATCCGCGTGGTTTGCGGCCTGTCATCTTGACATGGGTGTCTAGGGCTCGGCCAAAAAACTCAGCTTCGATTTCATCTGAGTGCTCCAAAGGGTCTTCGTGGGCCCAAGAATGATGGCCAATCTCATGACCATCTTTGAGGATGGCCTCAACGGTTTCGGGATACTGCTCCATCACCCATCCGGGCATGAAAAACGTCTGCGTCAACTCAAGGTGACGGTATGTGTCCAGAATGCGGGGAACTGCAACTGTTGGACCATACCGACCCATCGAAATTGGTTGAAGTCGCAGTTCAGCGTCTTTCGGTTTGCCAACGCGAACAAGCGAGTCTGCATCGATGTCAAATGTGACAGATGCTGCGCATTTTTTGCCGTTCGGCCATGAAATAGGATGAAGAAACATTGATTTCCTTTCTGAAGATTTGCTTGTGGCGGCTACGTTAAAGTCACAGCCTGAACGGCAAATAGGGCCCCAAGGTCGTTTCGGATGCGCTGCAAAACGTCGTCAATGTGCAGCTGTTCCGAGCACACAAATTGAATGAAGCGCGCGTTTTGGAGGTGGAACAGCGCTCTCCCTAGATTGTCTGGAGCAATTGATTCTGGTAGCGCACCTGCGTCTTGCATGCGCGATATTTTAAGGACGAGCACTTGGGCAAGTTGTAGGTCCAGATTGAAATAAGGTTTGCTTATTGAACTGTCTGAGTTCGCAGTAACCGTTGCGATCACCTGACGCCAAATCACTTTTTGAAGGTTTTGAAGCGCGTGTTCCATGATTGTCTTTGCGAACGTAATTGTGACCTCGGTCACATCTTGCGGACAGGATGTAAGTTCATCCTCCAACTTCGCAATCAATCCGCGGTCATTCTCTGCAACCAACGCCAACAGAATGCCGGACTTCGTTCCGTAATAATTGTGGACCGTCACGCCGGACACGCCCGACGCCTGAGCGATGCCCTCGATAGTGGTCTTTTCGAATCCATGTTCGAGAAACAGGGCCTTTGCGGCACGCGCAATTCTGGCCTGACGGTCGTCCTTTTGGCGCTCTCTTAAACCAGCCACAAAATCCTCCTCTAGCTTACATGCCTCAACCATAAGGGAAGGTTCGCAACTTAATCAAATAAAATATTTAGTTGCATAAAATATTTTGCTGAGTAAAGCTTTATGAGAAAAGAAACCTAGAAAGGATAAGCAATGCAAGTTTTCAAAGCACTCGGTGTAGCTGTCGTGATGTCTGCCGGCCTTGGCGCAGGCGCTGCTGCCGCTGACGAAATCAAAGTTGGGGTCTGTGTCTCTTGGCCAGGATACGCGATGCTTGAGCTTGCCCGCCAACAAAACCTTCTGCCAGAGCACGAGCTTTCAATTACGATTTTTGAGGACCCAATTGGTGGCCATTCGGCCTTGGCAGCGGGGCAGCTCGATGTTTACGGATGCACCGCCGAGTATACGCCGATTATTGTTGATCAGGGCTTTGATGTTGTGAATGTCGCCTTTTTGAACCCGTCATTTGGCGTTGACCATATTATCCTGGCGCCAGAAGTTCAGGAAGACGCGCTCGCCGGTACAAAAGTATCCGCACCCCAAGCCTACATCGGCCACCTGTTAATGGGAATGTGGTTGGACCGCGAAGGTGTCGATATTGACGCGGTTGAATGGGTCAACTTGAATGCCGATGAAGCGGTAGGCCCGATGCTTTCAGGTGATCTGGCCGCTGGGTACATGTACGAGCCGTGGATTTCAAACGTTCTTGAGGCAAGCCCTGGCGCACGCAGCGTAATCAACACCGCCGACGCCGATCTTTTGAAGTCGGGCATATACATGGATGCCATGTATATGAACACGAACTTCATCGCGGAAAACCGTGAAGCTGCGCTCGCCGTGCTTCAGGCGCGTTGGGACGGGTTGGCGTATTGGAACCAAAACGTCGAAGCGGCCAATGATGAGATAGCGGCATTTCTTCAGTGGCCTGAAGAAGACATTGGTTATGTGGTTGGGACAGACGGCAAAAGTTTAGAAGGCGGCATTTACATGCTCGACTTTGACGAATCCGCTCGGATTTGTGGTGTGCTGGAAGGTGAACCACCTTTCGGCATGGCAAACGGAGCCATGACTGGAACGATCCAAACGATCAACGAATGGTGGATTAAACTGGGCCTTATGGAAAACACGATTGATGCTGCTGCGGGTATCGATTGTAGCTTGATGGGTGATCTTGTCGCCGCGGGCTACCGCCAAGACCTGCAACCAAATTGATACAAGCCCTGAGCGTGCTCGAGGTTCGCTCAGGGTTAACCGCTTAATGGAGAAAGTAATGCCACGCAGTAAGCCATCTAGGAATTTCTTCGCTGTAAGATCTCCGGTCGGACGGGTCCAAGGCATTGTATCAGCAATAGGGATCTGGGCCGTCTTTTTCGGCTTTTGGATTATGGCGACCAGTTTGGGATGGGTGAACGATCTTTTGGTTCCCTCTCCTCAAAAAGTCTTGGCTGCTACGTTCGATTTGTTCGTCAATCGCGGTTTTTCAAGCGATGTTCTGATTTCAGTTTGGCGCGTATTTATCTCCTTTGCCATGTCGTGTGCCGTGGCTATACCTTTGGGCGTCGCAATGGGGACATTCCCCTCGATTGCGGCCATCTTTGCACCGTTTGTATCTGCATGGCGTTATTTGCCAGCGCCATCTTTCATCCCAATTCTATTAATGTGGTTTGGTACTGGCGAGGCACCAAAGCTTGCTCTCTTGTTCATAGGGGTTATCTTTTTTCTGATCACTCTGGTGATGGACCATACGAAAAACGTTCGCAAAGAACTTGTCGAGACAGCTCTGACTTTGGGGGCCAGCCGATATGTGGTGGTTCTAAAGATCGTGTTTCCTGCCGCATTACCTGACATTGTGACTGCGATGCGCCAGATGCTAGCAATGGCTTGGACCTATTTGGTCATCGCGGAGATCGTTGCATCAACAACCGGAATTGGTGCGATGATGATGCGGGCACGTAGGTTCTTGAAAACCGACGAAATTCTATCTGGTATTATTGTTATTGGCGTCTTGGGTTTGTTAACTGATTTGCTGTTCCGAGTGCTGCATAGCCGAATGTTCCCTTATCTGGAGGTAAAGCACTGATGTCTGATGCACAGCTCAATGTACGCGCAGTTTCAAAGACATTCAGCCTTGGTGGAGGACGGTCCCTGAAAGCGGTTGAGGACGTTAGCTTTGCCGTCGAGCAGAACTCAATTTGTGTTCTTTTAGGGCCTTCCGGATGTGGAAAATCAACCGTTCTTCGTATGATGGCAGGGCTAGAAGACCCAACAGAAGGTGAAGTCACTATTGGCGATAAGACTGTCACTGGTCCGGGCCAAGACCGCGGTATGGTGTTTCAGGCCTACACGTCATTTGATTGGCTTTCAGTGCGGAAAAATGTCGAATTCGGGATGAAGGTCAACAATGTTGACGCCGCAAAACGGAGAGAACGCGCTGATCATTTCTTAGACCTTGTCGGTTTATCCAAGTTTGCAGACGCCTATCCTTCGCAGCTCTCTGGCGGCATGCGGCAACGCGTTGCTATTGCACGTACGCTGGCCAACGGGCCAGAGGTTTTGTTGATGGACGAGCCATTCGGCGCGCTGGATGCCGAGACTCGCTGGTTGATGCAGGAACTGATGATCGACGTCGCAGAAGAGACCAACACGACAATGGTTATTGTGACCCATGATTTGGAAGAAGCAATTTTCCTTTCGGACAAGATTATCTTTTTGTCCAGCCACCCTGGCCGCTTGAAAGAAGAGATCATCCCTGAGTTCAAAGCAGGAAAGCGGATCGGTGACAAAGAACGCATCATTCAAATGGATGGGTATTCCGAGCTTGAAGAAAAGCTGATGCGTTTGATGCGCGAAGAAGGCCACCGCGAGACTTAAGAAGGATCATACAATGACCATTTCATTCGATTTTACGGGCAAATCTGTGCTTGTCACGGGGGCCAGCAGCGGCATTGGGCGAGGTGTTGCGTCAGCCTTCGCAAAGGCAGGCGCGGACCTTACGATCTTGTCTTCGACGGATAGTATCCACGAGGCCGCCGCCACGATGCGCGGCAATGTTAAGGCGATCAAATGTGATATATCCGATGCATCTGCAGTGACTGCCGCACTTGCCGGAATTGAGCGCGTAGATGTGCTGGTCAACAACGCAGGCTTGGAAAAACCTACCCCTTTAAGCGGAACCAACCCAACGGGCGATGCGACTTTTGAGCGTGTCATTGCGATCAATGTGAATGGTACGCGAAACGTGACTGACACATTGATCAACCGCATCCCTGATGGGGGACGCATCATTATCACGTCGTCAATTTGGGCGAAAACTGCGGTTGGTGGCTTTTCTGCTTATGTAGCCTCCAAGCACGCAAATGTTGGCCTCATGCGCACTTGGGCCCAAGAACTGGGGCCGCGCGGTATTCGCGTGAATGCGATCTGCCCGGGCTGGGTTAAAACAGGTCCGGCAATGGCGTCTTTGGGTGAATTGGCAAAAGCCAGCGATACCAGTGAGGAAGCGCTACTGGCTGAAATTATGTCAGCTCAAGCCATTGATGGATTGATGACGCCAGAAGACATGGCCGATACCTATATGTTCCTTGCCAGCGAGGGTGGCCGCAACATCACCGGACAAGCGATTAACGTCGATCGCGGCGAGGTGATGTCATGAGCCTTGCAGGGCAAACTGCGTTCGTCACTGGTGGGTCACGCGGGATTGGACGTGCAATTTGCATCGCTCTGGCCGAACAAGGCGCACGTGTTGCGTTCTGTCATGCAGACGATCCGCAGGCTGTAGAGACCTTGGCCGAGATTAACGCTCTGACCGAGGGTTATAGTTTCGCATGTGATGTTTCCAATGAAAATGATGTTGAAGCGTTTTTTGTTAAGTCGGAACAGGCACTGGGGGTGGCGACGATCCTCGTGAACAACGCTGGTATCCTTAAAGAAGCACCGCTTGCGCAAACCGCGGTGCAGGATTTTGATCGTGTTATCGCTGTAAATTTACGTGGTGCGTTCCTTGCATCACGGGCGTTTGTGCGGGGCACAACATCGGGCCGGATCATTTGCATCGCGAGTGATCTTGGCGTGTTGGGTCGTGAACACATGGTGGCGTATTGCGCCTCAAAAGGTGCCATCATCAGCATGACGCGCAGTATGGCGCACGAATTTGCGCCTGATATTTTGGTCAACGCAGTCGCGCCGGGATCAGTTGCCACAGACATGACCAAACCCGAATCCATGAGCCCGGAAGCGCTGGCCAAAGACCTGGCCACACCTTTGGCGCGTTTTGGTGAACCAGAAGAAATCGCATCTATGGTCAGCTATTTGGCAGGCCCTGAAAGTAAATTCATCACAGGCCAGTGCTTTGGCGTGAACGGTGGAAGTGTGATGCATTAATGGAGAATGACAATGAGCGATAAGTTTTTCCAACCGGTTTCCGGTTTTGATCTCCCCCGTTTTGCGGGCGTGCCGACCTTCATGCGTTTGCCCCATGTCACGCTGGATGATCCAAAACTAAAGGATGTTGAAATTGGCCTGATCGGGGTTCCTTGGGATAGCGGCACCACCAATCGCGCCGGCCCACGCCACGGGCCGCGCCAACTGCGTGATATGTCGACCATGATGCGGGCGCAAAACGGAGCGACCGGCGTTCGCCCGTTTGAGCGCGCGAATTGCGCTGATCTTGGGGATGTCGCGCCCAACCCCGCAGATCTTATGGATACGATGTCGCGAGTTACGGCGTTCTATGAAGATGTAAAGGCCGCTGGCGTTCGCCCGCTGACCGCAGGAGGAGATCATTTGACTTCCTTGCCGGTATTGCGGGCTTTGGCAAAAGATGCGCCGATGTCGATGATCCATTTCGACAGTCACACCGATCTGTTTGATAGCTATTTCGGCGGCACAAAGTACACGCATGGTACACCGTTCAGACGGGCGGTTGAAGAGGGTCTGCTTGATCCTAAAAAAGTCGTTCAGATTGGTATTCGCGGAACGACCTATGACGACGAAGATCGGGATTTTGCGGATTCTGTCGGCATTCGGGTCATCTCCATAGAGGAGTTTCACGCACGTGGTGTTGACAACGTAATGGAAGAGGCCTGTGAGATTGTAGGCCAGTCTGACACATATATTTCGTACGATATCGACTTTGTTGACCCCGCCTTTGCGCCCGGGACCGGCACACCGGAAATTGGTGGGCCCAATTCGTATCAAGCAGTTCAGGTTGTCCGAGCTTTAGACAAAGTAAACATCATTGGTGCGGACTTGGTCGAAGTGTCTCCCCCCTTTGATCAAAGCGGCGGGACGGCATTTTTGGGAGCCTCAATTATGTTCGAACTCCTTTGTGTTATGGTGCCTTAGCATTGTGATTAAGGGCTATGCCCTGAGAAGCAGACATTGGATCGCCTGCAACGAAGGCTAACTTCGTCCGCAGTCTGTGAGTTCGCCCCTCGCAGATTTTACAGTTGCAACGAAAGTCCGGTTCGGCGGGCCGCGCTGCAGCATCTTGAGGTCATGGCCAATGTCCGGTTAGGTGTAGGTTTCTTGGACGCCACGCGCGAGGTTTGGGTGACGCGGAACATTGCCTGGCGTCGGAGAAGCGCTCAAGCGGGAAATCGCGGGGTTGGTCTTGGTGGATCAGTGATGTCTATGGGGATTTGTGGGGTTCGGGTGCTCTGGATCCGACTGGACAGGCTGGTTGCACGGGGCATTTTCGGGAAAACGCCTCATGAGTTTTCTGAATTTTGGTCGATATGCGCCGCATCCCATCGGTGTCATCAACTTCCGCCGCTTCGATATCTTGATTTGCGCATGACTGTTGGTCCGCAGGCGGTGTAGCGTGCGGTTGAGACTGCAATTTACAACGTGCGGTGCGCGCTTCATGCGGCGGTCCTCGCGGTTTTTGGTGGAGCTCTGGGGTGCTGGGCGGGTGCGATTGTGTCGATGATGACCAGTTGTCCGCCGCAACACGGGCAAGGTAGGGCAAGGGTACGGAGCGGCTCACCAGCATCGTTGATGCTGCCTTCATTGAAGTGCTGATGATCGGACGTTTTTGCCCCAAGCAACAGCCTAATCCTGGCGATATTGGCGGCCCGGTTACCGTTTCCGTAGAACCCATAGTGGCG
>JAWUXS010000109.1:0-34066 GCA_034111185.1 Paracoccaceae bacterium
ACCGAGCCACCAGGCAAAGATATTTAGAAGGCTGCCCGCAAAGAATTGCCTTTTCGGAGCGCGGGACCCCTTGGTTCTAATTCACAAACAATATAGTTGTCGCGAAGTTGTTGATTTGTTGCGCGGCCTAGGCTGAGCAACTTAAGACAACGTTGGTTGCGGGCGTGGTGGAATGGTAGACACGCCAGACTTAAAATCTGTTGGGCGAATGCCCGTGGGGGTTCGAGTCCCCCCGCCCGCACCATCATCAATTCAATGAATGAATGTTCAAGTAACCGCCGCATTAGAAAATGCAGCGGCGATTGAATTAGCCGTCAATACGAACCGCAGATAGGGCGATTGCCTGTTGATAGACGGTTGCGGCATTCCATTCGTTAAGAACACGAAAGTTCGCGCTGCCTTCTTGATATGCCTGACCGGGCTGCCAGCCTTTTTGGCGCAAGAAATTTGCTGTTGAGGCGAGGGAGTCTGAAACTGAGTACAGATCAACGCGACCATTGCGGTCAGCATCGACGCCGTAAGTCAGAGCATTGCCTGGCAAGAACTGGGTGTGACCCATTTCGCCGTGCGCTGCGCCACGTTGGTTTGCAGCAAGGCCACCACGATCAACAAGCTTGAGGGCTGCAATCGCATGAGGCGTAAAAAACCCGCTGCGGCGGCAATCATATGCAACTGTTGAAATGGAATCGACAACAGGTGTGTTGCCTAAGTTCCGGCCAAAGCCAGTTTCCATACCGTGGATCGCAAGCAAAATGCCCGAAGGAACACCGTATGCAGATTCAAGCGACGCATAAAAACCAGCGTTTTGGCTTTTCACGCGGCGTGCTTGGGCCGCGAAATTATCAAGTGAACCTAAGCGAATGCGGATGAAGTCATCAAGCGCATAACGGACACCACGTTGGTTGCGGTCAGCGCTGATTGTTGACTGAGAGTAGCTGGCATTTGCCAATGCCTGCAAACCGGCTTGGCCGACGCCAGCCGCTGCGGCTTCGCTTGCAAATGCCTGTTTCCAAGCGGTGAACCCGCTCGCGTCATTGCCACATTGAGCAGCGTAAGATGTTGTTGCGACTGAAATCGCTAAAATGGATGCTGAAATAAATTTATACATTGGTTCAATCTCATTGGTCGTTAACGATAAAGAACCCTAGCACAGGGTTGTGCTACGCCAACAATGTTAACGCAGCTTGGTAAGGGGAATAATTTGCAACCCAACGCAGATTAGTCGCGTGTCCCTGCAAACCGCTCTGCCCATTCTTCACGCTCTTCGTCCGTCAACTTGCGGAAAAGGTTCTCTGGCACGGTAAAGCTGTGACCTGCGGGCAGGACTCGCAACGCAGATGCCGCGTCAGTTGGCCAACTGTCATCTGTAGTCTGCATCGCGGCCAGCATTGTTGCTGACGCCTCAGGAATAAACGACGCTGATAACACGGCGTACAAACGGATCAGGTTCAAGCCAGTACGAACTTGCATCGCAGCCTTTTCTGGATCTGTCTTGATCGTGGTCCAAGGCGCGTTGGTTTGCAGGTATTCGTTACCCAGCACCCAAATTGCCCGCAATTCGGCGGCGGATTTACGGACTTCCATTGTATCCATAAAGCCTTCGAACGCTTTCAGACGGGCATCGAGGTCAGCAACCAACTGCGCCTCGGCTGGACCTTCTTCGCCACCAGTTGGAACGTCTTCGGAAAACTTGGAGCGGCAGAATTTTGTAATGCGACTTACAAAGTTACCTAGCACGTCGGCAAGGTCTTTGTTCACGTCAGTTTGGAAATTCTCCCACGTAAACTCGGCATCTGAGGATTCAGGCGCGTGGGACAGTAGCCACCAGCGCCAGTAATCAGCAGGCAGAATTTCCAAGGCTTGGTCCATGAATACACCGCGTCCGCGGGATGTGCTGAATTGGCCGCCATCGTAATTCAGGTAGTTAAACGACTTGATGTAATCGACCAGTTTCCAAGGTTCTTGGGTGCCTTTGATTGTCGCGGGGAACGACAGCGTGTGGAATGGCACGTTATCTTTGCCCATGAATTGGGTGTAGTTCACATCGTCGGCGCCTTTGTCGGTGCGCCACCAGCGCTCCCAATCGGTGCCTTTACCTGCTGCAACCCATTCTTGGGCGCAGGCGATGTATTCGATTGGTGCATCGAACCAAACATAAAAGACTTTGCCTTCCATGCCCGGCCAATCGGCATCGCCGTTTTTAACTGGAACACCCCAATCAAGGTCACGCGTGATCCCGCGGTCTTGCAGGCCGTCGCCGTCTGTCAGCCATTTTTTAGCGATTGATGTCGTTAGGATTGGCCAGTCCTTTTTGCTGTCGATCCATGCAGCGAGGTCGTCTTTCAATTTAGACTGACACAAATACAGGTGCTTGGTCGTACGCACTTCAAGATCTGTCGAGCCCGAGATGGTTGAGCGCGGATCAATCAAGTCTGTCGGATCTAGTTGCTTTGTACAGTTGTCGCATTGGTCGCCACGGGCACTATCAAACCCGCAGTTAGGGCAGGTGCCTTCGATATAGCGATCAGGCAGGAAACGTCCGTCGGTGTTGGAATACACCATATCTTCGGTCACTTCACGGATCAGACCCATCTCGTGCAGGCGGCCAGCGATCTTTTGGGTCAGCGCATGGTTTTGTGGGCTGGAAGAACGGCCAAAGTGATCGAATGATAGGCCAAAGCCCTCGGCGATCTTGGCTTGAACGTCGTGCATTTCAGCACAGTATTCTGCAACTGGCTTACCCGCTTTTGCGGCCGCGAGTTCAGCAGGGGTGCCATGTTCGTCTGTAGCGCAAAGATACAGAACCTCGTGACCACGTTGCCGAAGGTAGCGCGCATAAAGATCAGCAGGGAGCTGACTGCCCACCAGATTACCGAGGTGCTTAATCCCATTAATATACGGAATTGCGGAGGTGATCAGATGGCGGGCCATGGGCGTTCCTGACAGGGATAAGTAATTGGTTATTCCCTGTAACCCTACAGGACCGTCAGTTCAAATAGCAGTTTGAATAAAACTGCCTAAACCGTTTGGCAGCAAGGCAGTTCGCTTGGTTTATGTGGTCTCTTCTGTTGGGAGGGCTGCAAAAGCATCTTTTGCGGCAACAACGCCGACATATGCTGCAAAGCATAGAACGAGAGCCATCAGGCTTCCGAGAAATTTTTTAAATAAATGCATAGTACCGCTCCGGTTAATGAGAACGTTCTACAGGTTGACGGTGCGTAAAGTTAGCCGCCCATATGGCCATTTATTGGCTTTAGGCGAGTAGGTGCTTACTTCTTTCGCGTCTCACGGGTGCGGCGGGTTAGGCGCCCAATCAGGAATGACGTACGCGGTGCGACAACAAACGCGGTGCGCTCGTCTGGGGCGCTACGCACACGCATGCGGCCAATGCTGAACAGCACCAAAATTACGTGAGCTATTGATATAAAATAGAAAAGCGCGCCGGGGCCAAATGCCTCAATTAAATTTGACGTCACCAATGGGGCGGCGATTGCGCCAGTCGCGTAGAAAAACATCAGGGCTGCAGACAGCTCTACCCGTTGTTCCGACGTGGCAAAGTCGTGGGCGTGGGCGGTCGCAACAGAATAAATCGGAAAAGTTGTGAAGCCAAAAAAGGCAGCAGCGATCATGACACCGGTCACGCCAGTACCAGCAACGGCCACAGTTACGACCGATGAAAGCACAGATGCGATGGATAGTGCGATCAACACATAGCGCCGGTCAAATTTGTCAGCGAGCCAACCCAAGGGGTATTGCGCAACAAAGCCGCCTGCCACGAATGCAGCGAGGAATGCACCAATCTGATCTGCACCCAACCCGACCTCTTGCCCATAAATTGGGCCAACCATCCTGAACGACGCAGCCGAAATAGCGGCCACAACCACAGCTGCCACAGCAAGGGGCGAACAGCGCCAAGCGAGGGACGGGCGCAATCTTGTTGTTTTCGGCGTTACAGGTTGGGGCGTTCTTGTCAGGGTTAATGGCAAGAGTGATGCGCAGCATAGGATTGTGAGCAGGTTATAGGCGACATAGGTTTCCATATCAGCCAGCGCGCCGATCATCAGCTGTGCGATGAATGATGCGCCGCTGTCGGCGATCCGGTAGCTGGCCATTGCACGGCCACGGTTTTCATTGGTAACTTTCGCCTGAAGCCAAGCTTCTACGACAGTATAACAGCCAGCAACGCAGACGCCGGATGCAATGCGAAACAGCGCCCACCAATTCGGATCGGTGACAACGACATGTGCGGCAAGGCCAATCGCGCCCATTGCGGTGAATGTTGCAAAGGCGCGGCTATGGCCAATTTCGCCCATAAGGCGCGGTGCCCACCAGCAGCCAATGAAAAAGCCAACAAAATGTGCTGAGCCTAGAAAGCCTACCTCAGCTTTGCTGAAACCCTCGGCAAGACCCGTAAGCGCATCAAGCGGCCCAACACCACCCGACGACAACTGCAAAAGAGCAACTGAGGCAAAAAGGGCTGCAAAGGAAATCATCATCCGCATAAGCAGACCATGCGCTTTGGTCCGGACAGAATGCTAGTAGGAAAGCGACACAACAGCCGCTGGTTACAAGCGCACCGTAAGGACGCCCTTGCTGTTACGTATTCCGGCGTTATTTTGGCGGTTAGTTCTTATAGAAAGTAAGCCCTGATGAAAATGATCCCCCTTGGTCGTACCGGTTTAATGGTCAGCGATTGGTGTCTTGGTACGATGACTTTTGGCAACCAGACGCCGCAAGCCGATGCGTCGCGGCAAATTGACATGGCGCTTGATGCTGGTTTGAACTTTCTCGACACAGCCGAGATGTATCCGGTCAACCCAATCGCAGCCGAGACTGTCGGCAATTCCGAGCGGGCCATTGGCCATTGGCGCGCGCAGTCTAGCCGCCGCGACGATATGCTGATTGCGACCAAAGTTTCTGGTGACAACCCCGGATGGGTGCGTGACGGCAAAGGCTACGATGGCGATGTCATCCGTGCTGCCGTCGATCAATCGCTCGAGAGGTTGCAGGCAGATACGATTGATCTGTACCAACTGCACTGGCCAATGCGTGGATCGTATATGTTCCGTCAGAACTGGACTTTTGATCCTTCCAAACAAAACCGTCAGCAGACGATGGATCACATGGGTGATGTGCTGCGCGCGATGGATGACGTAGTCAAAGCGGGCAAAGTACGCGCGTTTGGTCTGTCCAACGAAAGCTGTTGGGGCACATCGCAATGGCTCCGCCTTGCTGAGGAAATGGGCGCGCCGCGCGTTGCTGCCGTGCAAAACGAATATTCCCTGATGTGCAGGCTTTATGACACCGACATGTCCGAGATGGCTGTGAACGAAGACGTTGTTTTGTTGTCGTTCTCGCCTTTGGCGACTGGCTTGCTCACGGGCAAATACCAAAACGGCGCGGTGCCAACGGGTAGCCGTATGTCAATTTCATCCGAGCTTGGTGGTCGCATGACCCAGCGGACTTTGCCCGCAGTGCAAGCCTATCTGGATGTCGCGTCCAAACATGGCCTTGATCCCGTTCACATGGCGATGGCGTGGCAGGCGACGCGACCGTTCGCCGTGTCCGCGATCTTTGGTGCCACAACATCCGAACAATTGGCACATCTGCTTGCAGGCAAGGATTTGATCCTGTCAGAAGATGTTTTAAAAGACATCGACGCAGCACACCGTGCGCACCCGATGCCATATTAATCAACAACCATGCAAAATTGCAGAAAAGGCCGTCAGAGAAACCTCTGGCGGTCTTTTTTTATGAAAGCGGTATCCAGAACCTTGGGCCCGTATCAGTTATCTCTTTTAACCCCATTGCCCGATATGCGGCTTGGGCGCTGCTGTTTTTAGGGTCCGTCCCGATGGTAAGGCCCTTAGCTCCATTTTGCTCGCCAATCTTTTTGGCGCGGGTGATAAGGGCTTTACCAACGCCGCGCCCACGGTGAGTTTCCGCAACATAAAGGTGATGGATATCGTAGCGGGGCACACCAGAGTGCAATGTGATCGTATGGTTCACGCCAGCATAGCCGACCACATTTGCGCCCTCGCGTGCGATCAATGCGGTTGAGCTTGGCGCATTGCCAAAGAATGCGATTTGCAATTGCTCTAACGTGACGGTCGCTGTTTCATCGTGGAACGTGCTAAGGGCGCGGATCATTCTAAGGATATCAGCAAGATCAGAGGGGCGGGCAAGGTCAACTTTCATAGGGGAGTTCCTGTTGATGGGCCTTGGGCGACACGAAAAAGCCGCCCTTGAGGCGGCTGATGTGTCATGGTGAAGTCGCACAAAAACAGCCGCTAGAATAAGCGGCGATAAAATCGTGATGTGATGTTTGTGCGGTTCATGAACGTTGCATCCCATGTTTGGTTTGTCCCTGTCAACATTCGTACAATTTTCGGTCGTTTCCAGACTTGTCCTGACGCAGGGAATCGCGGACGGTCACACAAAGTATATGAGGGAGAAAATCATGCCGCTGCAAATGAACCGTGAGGTCTTTATCACCGCTGCGATTACTGGATCGGGTAGCACGCAAGACCGCAGCCCGCACGTGCCGCGCTCTCCCCAGCAGATTGCCGAAAGCGCGATTGATGCCGCCAAAGCGGGCGCTGCGATTGTGCATTGCCACGTGCGTGACCCTGAAACGGGCGCGCCTTCGCGGGATCTTGCGTATTACCGCGAAGTGACCGACCGCATTCGCGACGCTGATGTGGATATGGTGTTGAACCTGACTGCTGGCATGGGCGGCGATATCGTATTTGGTGGACCGGACAAGCCGATGCCACCTGTTGCTGGCACCGATATGGTGGGCGCCGCTGAACGTGTTGCCCATATCGCGGAATGCCTGCCAGAGATTTGCACGCTCGATTGCGGCACAATGAATTTCGCCGAAGCTGATTACGTGATGACCAACACACCGGGCATGCTGACCGAGATGGGCAAGATGATGACCGAGATGGGCGTAAAGCCCGAGGTCGAGGCATTTGATACTGGTCACCTTTGGTACGCAAAGCAGCTTGTTGCCGATGGTGTACTAGAAAGTCCTGCGTTGGTGCAGCTGTGCATGGGCGTGCCGTGGGGCGCGCCAGATGACCTCAATACATTTATGGCGATGGTTAATAACGTGCCTTCAGACTGGAACTTTTCGGCCTTTGCGCTGGGCCGTAGCCAGATGGCCTATGTCGCGGCGGCTGTACTTGCGGGTGGCAATGTTCGTGTCGGACTTGAGGACAATCTTTGGCTTGGCAAAGGCCAGCTTGCGACCAATGCGCAGTTGGTTGAACGCGCCGTTGGAATTATTGAAAGCATGGGCGCGCGGGTTATCGGACCTGATGAAGTTCGCACCAAGCTTAACCTCACTAAGCGATCCCCGAAATGAGGTGGCTTGCAGCGTTTGGATTAATAGCCGCTTGTGCAGCACCAGTGGCTGACGGAGACGACGGCGGCTTGTTCGAAGTTTACCGCGACACCACCGTGCCGATCTCTTCGGCCGCATTGTTCGATCCAGAAAGGTATCTGGGAACTTGGTACGAAGTTGCCCGCTATCCGGTACCCTTTGAAAAAGGCTGTGCCGGTGTGACTGCTGAATATGCCTTAATCGGAGCAAACAAGATTTCAGTGCGCAATACCTGCCGTAATCTTAATGGATCGGAGCAATCGGTTATCGATGGCACGGCAGATATTGTCGGACCTGGTCGTCTTGAAGTGAGCTTTCCAAGTGTGCCGTTTGCTGGTGCTGCGGACTACTGGGTGCTTTGGGTCGACGAAGGATACCGCACCGTAGTCGTTGGTGCACCAAATGGTAAGTCAGGCTGGATCTTGAACCGTGACCCAATCATTCCGGCAGACAGGCTTGCTGCTGCGCGCGACGTGTTTGCGTTTAACGGCTATGATTTGACCCGCCTGCTAACCGTGCCTGTGGCGCAATAGATGCTGCGTCGTGCCGTCTACATATCAGCCGTCTTGATGCTGCTTGGCATTGGGCTGTTCTATAGCGGGACGTCTGCTGAACAAGATGGAATGGGTGCGGCGTCGATCATCGGTGCCGCGCTATTTCTACTCGGATTGATTGGTGCTTTTGCCGGGGTCTCGACTTGGGTCCTGACTGGGATGGCACCACAAGCAAAGAAAGATAAGACATGAGCAACGCACAGATTGCCGCCATCATCGGCGGAGGCGTCATCGGGGGCGGTTGGGCTGCTAGGTTCTTGCTCATGGGGTGGGACGTACGTGTGTTCGATCCCGATCCTGAGGCAGAGCGCAAAATTAGCGAAGTGTTGGCCAACGCGCGTCGCTCATTACCTGGATTGTCGGATGTTGATTTACCCGACGAAGGGCAGTTGACGTTTCACGCTGAAATGTCTGATGCCGTAGCAGGTGCCGTCTGGATTCAAGAAAGCGTTCCTGAGCGTCTTGAGCTGAAGCGCAAAGTTTACCAAGCGCTGCAGGCCGCGTGCGCGCCGGATGCAATCATTGGCTCGTCCACGAGTGGCTTTAAGCCGTCTGAACTGCAGGGCTGTGCCACGCGTCCAGAACAGATCGTCGTGACCCATCCGTTTAATCCCGTCTACCTTTTGCCGTTGATTGAACTGGTACCTACGGACAAGAACGCACCCGAGTTCGTGGAGCGTGCGAAAAATATACTGACGGGTATTGGGATGTATCCGCTGCACGTCCGCGCCGAAATTGACGCGCATATCGCTGACCGCTTCCTTGAGGCGGTCTGGCGCGAAGCACTTTGGTTGATCAAAGACGGTATCGCCACAACCGAAGAAATCGACAACGCGATCCGCTATGGCTTTGGCTTGCGCTGGGCGCAGATGGGTTTGTTTGAAACCTACCGTATCGCAGGTGGAGAGGCGGGCATGCGCCACTTTATTGAACAATTTGGGCCTTGCTTGTCTTGGCCGTGGACCAAGTTGATGGACGTGCCAGAACTGACCGAAGAATTGATCGACGATATCGCAGGTCAATCTGATGCGCAGTCAGGTCACATGACAATCCGCGAGCTTGAGCGCGCGCGCGATAACAACCTTGTGACGATTTTGCGCGGCCTTAAGGCGCAAGACTTTGGTGCTGGCAAGCTGCTGAACGCGCAAGACACGCGCGTGAACAAACTTCCGGATAGCCTAGATGACGTCACTGATCTATCCGCGCCGATCACAACTGTTGCGCGGGCTGTCCCGCTTGATTGGACCGACTACAACGGCCATATGAACGAAGCGCGCTATCTGCAGGCCTTTGGCGATGCGACTGATAAATTGATGGCGCTTGTCGGTTGTGATGCCGATTACATTGCATCTGGTGGTAGCTATTTCACCGCCGAGACGCACATCCGCCACATCGACGAAGTCCACGCAGGCACCCGCATCAAGGTCGAAAGCCAAGTTATCTTGGGTGAGGGCAAAAAGATGCACGTCTTCCACCGGATGCTGGATGGCGACCGTTTGCTTGCGACGGGTGAACATATGTTGATCCATGTGAGCCTTGAAACCCGAAAAGCGTCGGTGCCTGACGCCCGTGTCGCGGTGCCTCTTGCCAAACTGGCAGCCGCCCATGCGGGCCTGCAACAGCCCGAGGGCGTGGGTGCGGCGGTCGGTAAAAGATGAGCCGCGTTCTGGTAACAGCGGGTGGGTCCGGTATCGGTCTTGCCATGGGGCATGCGTTTGCCGATGCGGGCCATGACATTTGGATTACTGACGTTGATGTAGCAGCGCTTGATGCAGCACCAAAAAGTTGGAAGCGAACGCATGTGGATGCGTCGAACGAAACTGAGGCTGCGTCGCTGTTCAGCAATATCGAAACCGAATGGGGTGGTCTTGAGGTGCTTTGCGCAAATGCTGGTGTCGCAGGCCCAACGGCGTTGGTCGAAGATGTCAGTCTGAGCGATTGGCAGGCTTGCACGGCGGTCACGCTTGATGGTGCGTTCCTTGCTGCCAAATATGCGTCGCCATTGATGAAGGCGCAGAAATCAGGCGCGATGATCTTTACCTCGTCGACGGCAGGCATTTACGGCTATCCGAACCGCGCACCATATGCAGCGGCCAAGTGGGGCGTGATCGGTTTGATGAAAACCCTCGCGATGGAGCTTGGTCCATACGGCATCCGTTCAAACGCAATCGCGCCTGGTGCTGTCGAAGGACCGCGCATGGAAGGTGTGCTTGAGCGAGAGGCGCAGGCCAAGGGCATGTCGCGCGACGAAGTCTACACTGGTTACGCTAGTGGTACCTCAATGCGGACATTTGTGACGGCACAAGACATTGCCGCAATGGCACTGTTTCTTGGATCAGACGCGGCGGCGCGGGTATCTGGTCAGGTAATCGCGGTCGATGGCCATACAGAGAACCCAGACCCCAAGCCCTAGCAATCTGCCACGTAAAAGCGCAGAACCGCTTCATGGAGCTTTGGATCTACATCACCTTTGGCGCCGCATTTGCGCAATCTTTGCGGTTCATGTTGCAAAAAAAGTTAACGACCGTCGGGCTATCAACCGCGGGTGCGACCTTTGCACGGTTTGTATTCACTGCACCAGTTGTCGCGTTCATCGCCGTGACTTATGCGGTCACGACACAGCAGGGAATGCCGGAGTTGCCGACCGCATTCTGGATACACGGTGTCATAGGCGGGACCAGCCAGATACTCGCGACCATGTGCGTCGTCGCATTGTTCTCACATAGAAACTTTGCCGTTGGGATAACTTTTAAGAAAACTGAAGTTATTCTGAGTGTTATCGTAGGCTTCTTCGTGCTTGGCGACCGTGTGACCACCTTGGCATTGGCCGCAATCCTGATCGGTGTCGTGGGGGTTTTACTACTGTCTGACCCACCCAAAGCGACAGGCCCTTGGCATAAACGCATCTTAAATCGCGCTGTATTTCTGGGCCTCACTTCTGGCCTGTTCTTTGGGTTCTCAGGCGTCAGCTATAGGGGCGCATCCCTTTCAATCGCCGAGGGAGACACGTTCTACCGCGCGATGGTGACGATGGCATTCGTAGTAACGTTCCAACTTATCTCAATGGCGCTTTGGTTGCTTTGGAGAGAGCGGGGCGAAATCACAAAGGTTCTAAACGCGTGGCGCATTGTTGCCCTTGTTGGCGTGACCAGCATGGTTGGGACGATCTGTTGGTTCAATGCTTTCACACTGCAATCGGCTGGGTATGTGAATGCCGTTGGGCAAGTGGAATTGCTGTTCTCGATCCTCATCGGGGCCATTGTATTCGGCGAGCGCGTTACAAAACGAGAATGGCAAGGACTGCTGTTGTTGACGTTCAGTGTCGTCCTTTTGGTGCTTGCTGTCTAAAGTAGTGAAGCGCCATTTAGGCGGGTCACAAGATGCGCCTCATCATCGTTGCGAAAGAATGGCACGGACGCGGGTGGGCCGCCAACTTTGATATGGGAAATCAATTCAGCAAGCACGACCTGCGTAATGAACGGCAGATCAAACTTGCGGGCTTCAATCAACGGAATCCACTGAAGGTGCGATAGTTCATCTTCTGCGGTTGAAAAATCATCAGGGTCAGACGCGAGCTTATCTGCATCTACCAAGAAGAACCGCGCGTCAAAGCGGCGAGGGCGACCAACAGGCGTCACGGCCCGAAAGAAGAACTCCATGCCGTTTGCATCAGGGTGAAAACCAGCATTCGCGAACGCGGCCCAATCGTCTGATGCGTTTGACCAAGACGCTGTGCGACCAAGGATCTGCCCAGTTTCTTCCCAAAGCTCGCGGATTGCTGTGGCAGCAAGCGTATTTGGTGTGTGTGTGCTTTCTTCATGCAGGCGGGCCGTACAAAGATCCGACAGTCCCGTTACAGGTACATCTTCATCTGCGGTATCAACCGCACCGCCGGGAAAGACAAATTTACCGGGCATGAAAGCAGCATGCGCGCCACGCTGACCCATAAGTACGGCATCATCACGCAAAACGATTACTGTTGCCGCGTCTCTTAACTGTGTTTTGTCCATGCGCCTTGCTCAGCTGTGGGCTTGGCCAAATCCGTGCATACGGCGGGCCCATTGTATTCCCACAACCATCCCCTTGATCCGCGGCAAAAGATAGAGGGATAGTGCGACACAAGTGATCGAAAGTGTCGTCGCAAGGACCAGCGGTTCTGGCCGGAAGTGTGTCCAAGTGACGTGCATGATGGGGGCCATCAAATGACCCACGACAAGGATTACGATATAGGCAGGGCCATCATCTGCGCGGTGCTTATGAAGCTCTTCGCGGCAGACAGGACATCGATCTATCACTTTGAGATAGCCATCAAACATATGGCTTTCGCCACATGACGGGCATTTGCGCTGAAAGCCGCGCCACATTGCAGGCTTTGCTGGGCGCTCGCTTAGGTAGGTTTCGCCGACATCTGACATACGAACATCCTTTATCTGGTTTTGTCATGCGGCGTTTACCCAAGAAAGAAAAGGGTTTTTGGGGCATCTGCGGCGGCAAGCCGCACAGGCAAGAAAAACAAATTACATTTTTTTGCGACGGAACTGCGCGGGCCAAGCGTTGTACATGCATCGACGAAACAAAAGGACGTTACGATGAAAACGACATTCTTGATGGCAGCAATGATCACAGGCCTCATGTTGCCTGCACTTGACGCAACAGCAGCAGGTCGCGGCGACAGCCCTGATTTTGCAACGCTCGACGCAGACGGCGACGGATCACTGACAACCGCTGAACTTGCCGCACACGGTGCCGAGCGTTTCACATCTGCAGATACTGATGGTGACGGCGTTTTGACCGAAGCTGAACTTACTGCAAGCGCAGAGTCTGACAATGCAGAACGCGTCGCTAAAATGGTCGAGCGCATGCTCGAGCATCTTGATGAAAACGATGATGGCAGCATCAGCGCAGACGAGCTTCCTGATACGACTGAACGTGCAGAGCGCATGATTAGCCGTGCGGATGCCAACGATGATGGCACGGTCAGCGCGGAAGAGTTTGAAGAAGCGCGCCCAGAGCGTGGCGGACGTCGCGGTGGTGGCCGAGATGGCGATCGTGATGGCGGCAAGCGGGGCCACGGCCCGCGCGGCGACGCTGCAAGTGATGACACCTAAATAACGAGCCTACGGCAGATCAACGCGTGATCTGCCGTTTGCCTGCAACAACTGATGTGTGTACGACAATAGTTCATGAATACTGCAGCAGCCATCAACAGGGACATTCCTGACGACGCGCTTTTGATCGCCTATGCAAATGGTGATCAGGATGCTGCACGTGATCTTGCCGCACGGCTATTGCCGCGCGTTCTAGGGCAGGCGACGCGCATGCTCTCGGATCGTACAGAAGCAGAAGATGTGGCCCAAGATGCGATGATGCGTCTTTGGCGTATCGCGCCCGAATGGCGGCAGGGCGAAGCACAAGTCAGCACGTGGATGCATAGGGTTGTCGCAAATCTTTGCGTAGACCGTTTGCGGAAACGCAAAGGCGGTGTCGCGCTAGATCAGATAGCAGAGCCTGCGGACGATACACCTTCTGTGGTGGAGCGGATGCAAACGAGATCACGCATGCAAGCGCTGTCAGCGGCACTTGCAAAGCTACCGGGGCGACAAGGAGAAGCTGTCGCTTTGAGACATCTAGAGGGGTTGGGGAACCCTGAAATTGCGCAAATTATGGACATCAGCGTACGGTCAGTAGAAAGTTTGACCGCACGCGGAAAACGCGCACTTACGGCATTGTTGGCCAGTAAGCGCGCAGAACTGGGGTATGACAATGACTAATTCTGGTGGAAATACCGTTTCTGGATCAGGTGATCCAGACCGCATGGTCGACGATCTGCTGTCGGAAATCGCCGCACGCGATGTAACGCCTGATGATGATCTGATGGCCCGGGTACTTGGTGATGCCGCGCTTGTTCAGCAGCGACGATTGGAGGTTCCAATTGCACCCAAGGCTTCGGTGTGGGCGCAAGTTGGACAAATGATCGGTGGATGGCCCGCACTTGGTGGACTAGCTGCCGCTGGTGTCGCTGGCCTTTGGATAGGTGTTGCACCTCCAGCGGATGTTGAATCGTTTGCAGCAAGTGTGCTTGGAACAAGCGAAACCGTCGACCTTATGGGCACGGGTATTAGTTCATTGTTTGAGGATGGAATCGATGGTTGATAAATTGCCCCCAGTTGATGGATCTTCATCTGCACGGCCAAGCCGCCTGATGCGAACAGCGTTGCTGTTGTCGTTGGCTGTGAACGTGGCGATCGTATTTGCCATCGCAGGTTTCGCTCTCTCTGGTCCGCCGAAAGGTGGGGGGCCGCGTGGATTTGACATAGCGCTAGGCCCGGTTGCGGCGGCATTGCAACCAGAAGAACGCCGTGAAATCCGTGATCGTTTACGTGGCCGTGATGACATCCGTCCGCTTAACCGCGAGGAAGTTCAAAGCGCCATTCGCCAAATGACGGCATCGTTGCGGGTTGAACCGTTTGATCCGGAAGCCGTCGAAGATTTCTTTGCACAAACAAGACTGCGGTCAGCCAATCTACAACAATTCGCATTAGATGCTGTGATTGAGAAAATCGCGGGCATGAACACCGAAGAACGCGCAGTTTTTGCAGGTCGCCTTGAGGAACAGCTAAAGCGTCGGGGCAGAGGCCAACCTTAAGCCGCTGATTCGGCTAAGGCGACCTGATTGCGACCTGCGGCTTTGGCAGCATATAGGGCGGTATCCGCACGCGTGCAGATCACTTCGCTGGTTTCCTCGGCCAAAGCGTCTTCGCCGCCGATAGCGACGCCAATTGACATTGTGACAGGCAGGCGCGGCTGCCCTTTTGCAAGATTGAACGGCTCGCGGTCAATTATCATGCGCAAACGGTTTGCAGCTACTTTAGCCTGAAGAGTGTCAGTGTCTGGCATGGCGATTAGGAATTCCTCGCCTCCCACGCGCGCGATCAAATCAAATGCGCGCAAATTGTTGCGTAGCCTTTCGGCCACGTCTTTCAGGATCTTGTCGCCAGCTGCATGCCCGTATGTGTCATTCACGGCTTTGAAATGATCTATATCGAGCATCATAATCGCGAATTCTTGGCCAAGTTTACGTGCCTGCTGCTCCATCCGAATGAGATGAGGTTCCGCATAGCGCCTATTATACAGCCCAGTTAAGGAATCTGTCACCGCCGCATGTAACCCATCGCGCACGGTAGCCCTAAGGCGGTCCTCTCGCGTTTTGCGTAAGGTTAATGCCGTCATTCGCAACTCAAATTCTTCTTTGCTGACGTGGTCAAAAACGATGTCATCGGCACCTAGATCAAGCGCCATTGATGCAATTTCAGGCATCCCGCTTTTGACAACAACAAGCTGCATAGAGAGGCGGGTTTCCGATCTAGCCCTTAAATCTGCAATGATCCTGAACGCATCACGGCCAGCATCTTCCATTTCGGTGCCGTCGATAACAAGCAGGTCAGGTATTTGGTCGGTTGCCTCGTCGGTCAAAACCATTTCTGGGGATAGAGTTTTAAAGGCCAAGCCGGTTGAATTTAGTTTCTCGATAAGAGGGTTTTGATCGCTGAACAGCGTAGTGACAGCAACAACATTAGATTGATGGGCGAAATCATCGTGTTCCTCTTCGAAACCCAATGCGCGACTGGTTCCACCGCGAAGCCACAGCTCTGCATGGGTATTACGCATCCGCATAAGACTACGGGTACGAGCAACTAAAAACGTATCGTCGATTGTGTTCGCAATAACCTCGTCTGCGCCTGCATCGAGGGCTGCAAACCGTGCGCGACTTGTATCTGGGACACCCAGAGCAATGATTGATATGTCTGCGGTTTCTGGATCTGCTTTTAGATCGCGACAAAATGCATACCGATCCTCGGATGGATCGTTTAGGCTTAGCAAAATTACATCTGGGCGTATTTTTGCTATGGCTTCAGTTGCCTGAGCTCGGTTCTCACAAGTGTCTACAGCATACTGTGCTGCATGCATTTTCACTTTGAGTACGATACGGTTAGTAGCGACCGCGTCGATGATCAGTATTCTGCCTGACATCATATGTTCCTTGTTGAGGTTACCCACCTCGCTGTAAGTCCAAGGTGCAGTTTAAAGGTTAAGAAACCCTTTCTCGTTTTAGGAGTAATCAACATGTCGCCCGAACTTGCCCAAACAATTGCCCTTCAAGCGCTCGCTTGGCTTGTCGGCAATGATGATCTTTGCCCCGTTTTTCTTGGGGCAACGGGTAGCTCAGTGGATGATTTACGTGACCAAGCAATGGACCCCGCGTTTCAGGCGTCGGTTCTTGAATTTCTAACGAACGATGACGCTTGGGTAATGGCGTTTTGTGACACTGTTGAACTGGCCTATGATCAACCTCTTATGGCGCGCTACGCGATCCCTGGCGCAGAAGCGGTGCATTGGACATGAAGGGGCTAGTTTTTGACAAGGACGGAACGCTTTTTGATTTTAACGCAACTTGGGGCGCTTGGGCGCTCGAAATGCTCAAAAGCGAATGTGGGGATGATCAAGACCGCGTCGATGTGCTGGCGAATGCGTTGGGATATGACATTGCGCAGCGTCGGTTCAATGCAGGCAGTGTGGTTATCGCAGAAACCGTTGATGTGCTTGCGGATCACATCATCCCGCATATCGTCGATAAAGACAAAGCGGCCCTGATTGGGCGGATGAATGCCGCCGCGTCCAAGGTTCCGCAAGTCGAAGCTGCACCTCTCAAAGAGTTATTCATCAACCTTCGTGCGCGCGGTTTAAAGCTGGGTGTTGCGACAAACGACGCCGAAGCACCTGCTTTGGCGCATTTGTCAAAAGCTGGCATTGTAGAACTGTTTGATTTCATTGTCGGGTCAGACAGCGGTTTTGGCGGCAAACCTGCTGCGGGTCAGTTGCACGGGTTTTGCAAAGCAACTGATTTGGATGCAAAAGATTGCGCCATGATCGGCGATAGCTTGCATGACTTACACGCAGGCCGCGCCGCTGGAATGAAAACAATAGGCGTACTAACTGGCCCCGCCAAAGCAGACGAGCTGGCACCAGCTGCAGACGTTATTTTGGGTTCGATCGCTGAGGTGCCCACTTGGTTAGATCAACAAGCGTGATCTGAAATCGACAAATTGTGTCGCGAACACCGAACTGATGGTCGATTGCTGTGTCTATCCTTGGGGCAACCTTTGGGGAGATAAGTGATGTCAGACAAGCCAGCACGTCGGAGCCGCGGTGGAGGCCGCGCAGGGAACGCAGCCCGCAGAGGTCTCGCTACGATTGAGCAAATGCCGTGGCGCATCCCTGTAAATACTGACCGTCCGACCGAGCCTTTGCGCGAAGATGGCGTTGCCGCAATTCACAATGGCGCGATGCACATTCTCGAAGAGATAGGGATTGAGTTTCTGAACGAAGAAGCCTTGGAATTGTTCAAGCAAGCGGGCTGTATCGTTAACGGCACCAACGTGCGCATGGGCCGTGACTGGGTCATGGAAATGATAGGCAAAGCCCCGTCGCAATTCACCATCACCCCGCGCAACGAAGCCCGCGAAATTACGATTGGTGGCAATCACATTTTATTCGGAAACGTATCGTCGCCGCCGAACTATTACGATCTCGAAATTGGTAAAAAGGTCTCTGGAACAAGAGAGCAGTGCAAGGATTTGTTGCGACTGACGCAGTATTTCAACTGCATTCACTTTGCGGGCGGATATCCTGTTGAACCCGTTGATATTCACGCCTCTGTCCGACACCTCGACGTTGTTCACGACAAGTTGGTTCTGACAGACAAGGCGACGCACGCTTATTCGCTTGGAAAAGAGCGGGTCGAAGATGTCATGGAGATGGTCAAGATCGCAGGCGGCCTGACCGAAGAAGAATTCCAAGCAAAACCAAGGATGTACACAAACATCAACTCGACCTCGCCGTTGAAGCACGATGTACCGATGATTGATGGTTGCCTGCGCTGCGTGCGGCGTGGACAGGCCGTTGTCGTGACACCGTTCACACTTGCGGGGGCTATGGCACCTGTGACGATGTCGGGCGCTGTGACCCTTTCAATTGCCGAGGCTTTGGCCGCGATTGCGCTGTTCCAATACGTGGCACCGGGTGCGGCATGCGTCATTGGTACATTTACCAGTAACGTTGATATGAAATCTGGCGCGCCTGCCTTTGGCACGCCTGAATACATGCGCGCGACACAAATGACGGGCCAGATGGCGCGGTTTTACGGGCTGCCGATGCGATCTTCGGGTGTGTGTGCGGCGAATGTACCGGACGGCCAAGCAATGTGGGAAACTTCAAATTCGCTATGGGCCGCGGTGCAATCGGGCACCAATGTTGTCTATCATGCAGCCGGTTGGCTTGAGGGCGGCCTTATCGCTTGCCCTGAGAAGTTTGTGATGGACTGCGAAGTTATCCAGATGATCCAACGCTACATGGAGCCTGAGGTCGTAGCAACGCGCCCCGAAGACATTGCGATTGATGCAATCAAAGAGGTTGGGCCAAACGGCCACTTCTTTGGCATTGAGCACACGCAAGAGCGCTATGAAGAAGCATTCTATCAACCATTCGCGTCGGATTGGCGGAATTTCGAAGCTTGGGAAATCGCGGGTGCTGAATGGACTGCAGAACGTGCCCACCGGATTTTCAAGGAGATCGTGGGTGGGTTTGAACCGCCAGCATTGGACGAAGGGATCGCAGATGAGCTAAGCGCGTTTGTTGCCCGACGCAAAGAAGAAGGCGGTGCGCCGACTGACTTCTAAGGACAATGCAAAGTCAGGGATTGCCCGACGGTTTTCTGGGTTATCAGCATGACGTTCATGAGCGTAGGTATCCCCTAAGACGTGCATTTGGCCGCGGCGCTAGCTGGAAGCGCTTGTTTTAGCACGAGACACAAACCTGCGCATCGCTTGCACGACGTGCAAAGTCTCATATGGCACATCTAGATCTGATACTTCCTTCATTCGTGCTGCTATCTCTGAGAATGAATGCAGATTGACGCCCGGCATCTTTCGAAATGCATCTGGGTTTGTAATGCCCATGCTCCAATCAGAAAAGGCACGCGAATTGATTTTGCGTTTATCCATAGATGCGACGTCCCGATGCCTAGGGTCACGTTTAATCCGCTCATAACACGCGTCAACCTTGTCTTCTGGGCCTTCAAGAACCTGCAACACGGCTTGGTCGTGATAAACGAGCATTCCTGTAATACCATCAAGCTTGTTTCGAATGCGCGCTACACTCAATATCTGACCTAGCTGCGCTTGGCCAAAATCGCGATCTACACAACTAATATAAACAATTCTGATCATGCTCGTACGCCCATTAATCGCCCCCGAATGTTTTAACAGCCTATTTCATAACGGATGATTAATGATGTTTCCTGAATTGTTGGGGCGCAATGTTATGATCTGATTTTTATCATAAAATACAGTTTGTTGGCGCAAATTTTTATGTGGCCTGTTCTATTCTGTCACCTGCTAACACTCATCAGACTAGTGTTTGGAATTTGCACGCAAAGCTATCCCTCTAATGTTGTTTGTGCGACGATAGGCTATGAGTTTAACGCTCCAATCCGAGAATTTCGCAGCCTTCTTTGAAGCACCATTTGTGGCATATGGTCCGCACAGCAATTACGTTTCCCCGCTCAAAAGTGACTTGAAGCGGTTTCTTGATCCAATCCTGAACCCGCTTTTCCAAGGGGACAGCGTGTTGACCTATTTTACGGCGCATCGTGGGAACCGCATTGTCGGGCGGATCACAGCGCATTTCCACGCAGAATCGAACGTACTGCATGATCCTGATCTCGGGTATTTTGGTTACTTTGACTGTGCTGATGACCCAGAAGCCGCCAAAGCGTTACTAGACGCGGCGGCTGATTGGTTGCGCGGCAACGGTTTCCGCAGAATGGCTGGCAATTTCAACTTAACCGCCATGCAGCAGATCGGTGTCGTTACCGATGGGTTTGCACACGCGCCGTACCTCGACCAAGTATGGTCACCGCCACATATCGCACGCCTTTTAAAAGAGAACGGGTTTGAGGCAACGTTCCCGATGGCCACGTTCGCGCTTGATCTCACTAATCCGGTTTCACCGATTGGGCCAAAGCAGCAGGCGATCCTTGATGATCCAAGTTTTGAGTTTGCACCTGTTACGCGGCGAACTATCCCACAGCGTATGGAGGATGCGCGGCTAATCCTGAACGCGTCGTTTGCTGAAAACCCGATGTTTGTGCCTGTCACAAAGGACGAGTTTCATTTTCAAGCGAAAGACATGAAATGGCTGATGGACCCTAGGTTGTCGGTTGTCCTGCACCATAACGGTAGACCTGCGGCATGTGTGATCTGTGTGCCGAACCTGAACCCGTTATTGCAAAGGATCAGATCGCGAATGGGGTTCAGCGCGCCTTGGCATTTTCTGCGTCACAGGATGCGAAACACGTCTGTGTCGCTCATATTTTTGGGTGTAGTTCCCGAATTACAGGGCAGGGGCGTGAACCCTTTGCTAATGGTAAAAGTATTCGAAGCGGCAAAAAATGCGGGTTACCGCGACTTAGGGAATACGTGGATTGCAGATGTAAACGGTGCCAGTCTCGCGCAGGCGGTGAAAGCAGGGGCGAACCCATTGCACCGTTTACATTTATTCAGCAAATCAATTGCTTGATTAGCTTAGGCAGGCCGCGAAATTTACGGCAATACGGCGTATCATCACCGCATAGGCCTGTGAAATCGGGCTATCTTCGTCGATTGATGTGTCCAGAAAAGTTGTCTTTGCGTCGGTACCTTCGAGCAGAACAGTGGCCCACGACGGATCGACTTCGCGGTCGGTAAAGACGCATGCAACATCTTCGTTCAACATAATGTCACGTAACTCAGCGATATGAGCAGGGCCAGGTTCATGGGCGTCGCTATCGGTAATGAACGCTTCAGGCTCAAGACCGAAACGTTGTTCGAAGTATTGATAACCGTCATGGGGTAAGATGAACTTACGCTCGTTCAATCCAGCAAGCATTGCTGTGATTTCTTTGCTCAACAGCGTCATCTCAGATTTGCCAGCAGCCGCATTCGCAAGGTAGATGTCCGCGTTTACGGGATCTTGTTGTGCAAGAGCGTCTGCTATTTGATCCATCCAAATGCTGGCGATTTGTGGGTTTAGCCATCCATGAGGATCGATTGCTGTACCCTCACGTGTATCGTTATCGTGAGTGTCGTCATCATGTTCGTCTTCGTGATGTTCTTCGGTTTCGTGTTCCTCGTCGGCATGCTCAGCGTGTTCGTCTTCTTCATGCGCTTTAGCACCATGTTCGTGGCGCAGCTCAAGCGAGCCCCAATCTGATGTCTCGGTCAATGCAATTTGTGTGGCGTCAGTGACTAGCGTCGCGATCGGCTCGCTGAGCCATGGTGTCAATTGCGGACCAACCCAAACCACAAGCTCGGCACCGGTCAAGGCATTGGCGTTTGATATTGTTAAGCTGTGGTGATGCACATCGGTTCCGGCAGGAAGCAGGACGTCGGGTGTACCAACGCCTTCCATGACGCGTGCAGCTAAGCTTTGGATGGGGGTAATGTCTGTGACCACATCAGGGGTTTCAGCCCATGCAGGTTGTGTGACCAAAAGGAGTGGAACAAGAATACGGATCATGGGGCAAGGCCTTGTGAAGTTACGACGCGGTTGCTATAACGTGGTATGTGATAACATAACAAGCGGAAATTATGCAGAACCAACCAAAAGGATTTGCCGAACACGATCACGGCAATTGTGTTCAAAGCGCGCTCGCGGCGGCAGATCACGCTTGTGCTGTTCGCAAAGTGCAGATGACCCCTGTGCGCAGGCGGACGCTTGAAATCTTGCTGGAATCGCATGCAGCCCTTGGCGCTTATGATGTGTTGGCCCGTTTGGATAAGGATGGGTTTGGGTCAAAGCCGCCGGTGGCCTACCGCGCGCTGACTTTCCTTGTCGATCAAGGCTTTGTGCACCGGATCGAACGGCTTAACGCGTTTGTGGCATGTGCCCATCCGGGTGCATCGCATGACCCCGCGTTCATGATTTGCCGCGGGTGCGGTAAAGTTGCCGAGGCTTTGGCATCTAAACAATCCATTGGCGCATCTGCGGATGCCGCAGGCTTTCAGATTGAACAAACAGTGATTGAGGCGGAGGGTCTCTGCCCAGCATGTCAGGTGACACCATGAGCCTTATGCAAGCCAACAACATCACTGTAAGCTATGGCGGCAAGCAAGTTCTTGACCGTGTGAACCTATCAATCATGCCCGGAGAGATTGTCACAATCGTTGGCCCCAATGGGTCAGGAAAATCAACGCTTTTGCGTGTGCTGATAGGAGCGCTTGACCCGCAAAAGGGCACTGTGAAACGGCAGGATGGTTTACGCATTGGCTATGTGCCGCAGCGGTTACAAATCGACCCGTCATTGCCCATCACCGTCAGGCGCTTTCTTGATCTGCCGAGCCGCGTGTCAGAAGTTAACGCGGTTGCTGCATTGAAAACAGCTGGTTTGCCTGACGTGAGCAAGCAGCAGATGACATCATTATCTGGTGGGCAGTTTCAGCGTGTTTTACTCGCCAGAGCTTTGCTGGGAAAACCGCAGGTGCTTATGCTTGACGAAGCGACACAGGGGCTTGATCAACCGGGGTCGGCTAGCTTTTATCGCCAAATCGAAGCCGTGCGTCAGGATATCGGCTGTGCCGTCTTGATGGTAAGCCATGAGCTGCACGTTGTGATGAGCGCGTCTGATCGCGTGATTTGCCTTAATGGGCACGTGTGCTGCGAAGGTACGCCCGATGTCGTCAGTGCCGCGCCTGCGTATCGTGAGCTATTCGGCACAGGGACGGGGGGCGCACTCGCGCTTTATCGCCATGAACATGACCACGGACATGATCATGAACACCACCACGACCACGAGGCGGCTGAATAATGCTTGATGATTTTCTGGTTCGCGCGGCCCTCGCTGGTTTGGGAACTGCAATTACTGCGGGCTTGCTGGGTTGCTTTGTCGTTTGGCGGCGCATGGCATATTTCGGCGATGCGATGGCGCACGCTGCGATCTTGGGCGTTGCATTGTCGCTAGGCTTTTCGGTTTCAATATTTATTGGCGTGATTGTTACGGCGATTGCTGTCGCATTCCTGTTCCTCGGTCTTACGGGGCGGGGCCAGTCTGCTGATGCTGCACTTGGTGTCATTTCACATGGTGGCTTGGCTTTGGGTCTTGTTGCGGTCGCATTACTACCCGGGCAGCGCATATCGCTTGATGCTTACTTGTTTGGTGACGTGCTGACTGTGTCGCGCCTTGATCTGGCTGTGATTTGGGGTGGGGCACTAGTTGTATTTGTCATTATTTGGCATCGATGGTCGGCTTTGCTGACGGCAACACTTAGCCCTGATTTGGCTCATGCTGCTGGTATCAAACCCCGCCGAGAAGAACTTATTCTTACCTTGCTCTTGGCTTTGGTCGTGGCCGTCGCCATCAAAGTGGTGGGTGCATTGTTGATCACCGCGCTTTTGATCGTTCCAGCCGCCGCCGCGCGCACCGCTGCTCGGACGCCAGAGGGGATGGCCGTGCTTGCGACGATAATTGGGGCAATTGCAGCATTGGGTGGCTTGAGGATCGCAATGATCTTGGACACCCCCGTAGGGCCAACAATCGTGTGTACTGCCGTGGGGTGCTTTGCTTTGATGACGTTGGGCGGCCTACTTAGGAAAGTTGCCTAAACGTCGAGCCATAGCGTGACTGGCCCGTCATTTGTCAGGCTTACCGCCATATCAGCGCCGAACTTGCCTGTTTGAACGGGGATCCCCAAGTCGCGCACATCGCTGATGAATTGCTGATACAGCAGGTCGCCTTCGGCTGGTGGTGCCGCGCTTGAGAACCCAGGTCTATTGCCGCGTGATGTATCGCCTGCCAATGTAAACTGGCTGATGATCAATGCCGCACCACCGACGTCCACCAACGAGTGGTTCATCTTGTCGTTCTCGTCTTTGAAGATCCGCAGTTTGCTGATCTTTGCAGCAAGCTGTTTTGACTTTGCCGCGTCGTCGCCCTGCATTGCACAAACGAGGATGAGAAGGCCTACGCCTATCTCACCAATCGTCTCGCTTGCGACAACAACCTTCGCATCAGTGACGCGCTGGACAAGTGCTCTCAAAGCTCGTCAGCCCACGGCGGATTTGCACCAGCGCGGCCAACCGTGATCGCGGCGGCTTTGGCACCAAGGCTAAGTGCTGCGCGCAATGTATCCGCATCAAGTGTATCCAAGCCTGCTTTGGTCAAGACGCCGGCGCGGTCCAAGCCAGCCAAAAGGCCACCATTGAATGTATCGCCAGCGCCAACCGTATCCACGACCTCGGCCTTATCGGCGGCGACGAACACAGCGCCGGATTTACAGTAGCCAGTCACGCCTTTTGCGCCTTCGGTAACGCAAACAAGTTTGACACCTTCTTCGAGCAGCTCATTGGCTTTTGCAGCCATGTCGCCTGCACCCAAAAGCCACTCCATATCTTCGTCGGAAAGCTTAACGATATCGGCGCGACCAACCATGCCCCCGACGCGGTGGCGATAAACACGTTCGTCGTTGATGAAAGATGGGCGAATATTCGGGTCGATCATTGTGACAGCAGTGTCAGCGATTTTTTTCTGCAACGCTTCGTAGCTCACGCCACAAGGCTCAACCGCGAGAGAGATACCGCCGAAAAAGTAAGCATCGGCTGTTGTTTTGGGCAGCGTATCAAGCATGCGGCCTGCTGTGTTTTCGTCGTAGAATGCATAGGATGCCTGTCCATCGACCAGCTTTACAAAAGCGAGTGTCGTTGGGCGATCTGATCTTGCAGCAGGGCTTGCGTCTACTTTGGACGCGGCCAAGGCATCAACCAAGACTTCACCGAACAAATCAGTTGAAATCCCCGAGAAGAACTGTGTCGCAACGCCCAAGCGTCCAAGGGTGATTGCAGTGTTAAAAACTGCGCCACCAGCATGAGGTGCAAACGCAGATTCGCCCTCACTTGTTTCGCGTGGGAGCATATCGATAAGGGCTTCGCCCGCGCAGAGGATCATTGGTTCATTCCTATTGACTGTTAGCGATAACAAATCCCACACCAGCCGCGATAATCAAGCCAATAATGACTGCAAAGGTAATCTTCCAAGCAGAATATGGCCGTTCACCCTGCACACGGCCCGTCCGACCGTTGATGACAAAGCGATATGTCTTACCTCGGTACTTATAAGCAGCGAGCCAGACTGGCAGCAGGATGTGTTTAAAGGTCACATCGCTGATGGCTGTATCAACATTACTGACGCGCTGATCATCACCGCCAATGTCGTATTTCACATCTCGCAGGATCATTCTGTCCATATATGAGCGGGCCTCGGTAAAGCCGTCAGTCAGTTCAACCTGATACCCTTCGGCACGGAAACCCGCGAGGTACTCGGGCTTGTAGGGTTCCAACTCGGAAAGATCCCACGGCTCAAGCCCATCTGTGTAACGTTTCGGCAGGCTACGCGACGCGAGGACGAGCACGTCATCAAAGAACCGCGCAACGCGGCCTGATGTGCTGTGCCAACGTGTCTTGCGCACGCGGACTTGCTGTCGTTTCCCGTCGCGCATCACTGTGCGTGTCTCGTAGTAGTGCGTACCCCTAGATCCGGTGTAGGCGCTTTTGGTGTCTGCATCGAAGGTCCAGTAGGGCACGTAGATGCCGTTCATTTTTCGGCCTTTACGGGCGTAGTCAGTCAGGCCGTTTGGCGCAAACCAAAGCGAGCCTAGCCATGTGGTCAAAGACCCGCGTGCAGACCGTTCGTCCATTGAGAATGGCAGCAGGCCACGAGGTTTGATATGTCGGTGCGTTCCAGTGTCTGTGACAACAGGCGTCGCACAGAACGGACATTCCGCAGAATGTGTGTCGGCATCAAATTCTGTTGAGGCACCGCAGTTCGGGCAGGTGATGACCCGCGTCTCTTCGATCTCTTCATCGGCAAGACGGTTTGCAACGGCATCCTTAAAACCAAGCTCTTTGATCCCGCCCTTTGGATGCGGGCTCTCGATGGGTTGCGCGTTACCGCAATGATCGCAGGTCAGCTGATGCGCATCCGGATCAAACCGCAGGTCTGATCCGCAATTGTCGCATGGAAAGCGGTGTTCAACCGCTGGCGCAAGAGAGGTGCTCGTATCAAATGTGTCAGTCATGTCACTTGCTTTGTTAGGGCTAAGGCCATGAAAGACCATTCAAACTGCTAGGGTTTATGCGCCGGGAGGGGGGGGAGGTGCCACTGTAAAGATAGTCGCCAAATCAATGGCATCTTCGGCGCGTTTCCAACCATCTTGGCCTTGCGTCCATACCATTGTGTCGCGTGTCAGATCGCCTTCGGTGACCTTGCGACCCATTGCAGCCTTTGAGAAGGGACCAGTGACAGTGCCGCTGACTGCAATGTGCCATACATGCTCAGAAGGTGCTGGCGGCGGAGGCGGAGGTGCTGCGTGTGTCGCCTGCGGTGCTGCGCCCCACGGACCTTGCTGTGCCATTTGACCAGCCATTGCCATGCCCATTCCCATGCCAAGACCAGCGCCCATTCCGCCGCCGCCATTAGGATTGGCTGCTGCGGACGTCATTGCCTCGGCTGCTGAATACTGGGTGAATTTCCCAAGATCGCCAGCAAGACCCATTGATGTCCGCTTGTCCAATGCCGCTTCAACAGCCGGTGGTAGGCTGATGTTTTCGATGTATAATTCAGGAACCGACAAGCCGTACTGCTTCATTGTGCCATCAATGGCCGACGAAATCAGTTTGCCAAGGTCAGCTGTGTTTGCGGCCATATCCAAAACAGGGATGCCCGATTGCGCGATCACGCGCGAGAATTCTTGCACGATGATATTGCGGATCTGGTAGCTAATCTCGTCCATCGTGAATTCGCCGTCTGTCCCGACGATTTCGCGCATGAACACTGCAGGGTCGGCAACTTTGATCGTATATGTACCAAATGCGCGGATGCGTGTTGGTCCGAATTCAGGATCGCGCAGCATAATCGGGTTCTTTGTGCCCCACTTCAGGTCCGAGAACCGTGTCGTGTTCACATAGTAAATCTCAGATTTGAACGGGCTCTTAAAGCCATGATCCCAATGCTGAAGCGTTGTCATGATCGGCATATTGTTGGTCTCAAGCATGTAAAGACCGGGGGTAAAGACATCGGCAAGCTGACCTTCGTGAACAAACACAGCCGCCTGACCTTCGCGAACGGTTAGCTTTGCTCCGTACTTGATCTCATGGGCTTCGCGTTCAAATCGCCAAACCATTGTATCGCGTGTGCTGTCAGTCCAGTGAATAACGTCAATAAATTCGCCAGTCAGAAAATCGAGAATGCCCATTGTGGCCCCCTGTGGTGTGTCTTTGTTGAAATCTATTAGTCTGCCCGCCGCTAATCAAGGAAAACGCGGTGGGCCTGAATATAAAGTGGTTCTAGCTTGGGCCGCTTTCCAATATCTCACGTGCAATGACGCGGGCAATTGGTGCGGCTTCTGCGGCTGACATGCCCGTCACGAGGCGCGGATCGTACAGCATTTTTAATAACAGTTCGTCATGGGTGGTCAACAGACCGAATTCTTCGTCATCATTAAAGATTGATGGCCGCGCTTGTGGGCTATCGTTCGCAAGGCCAAGGCCCTGTGCCAATTCTTCGTGGAAACACGAAGTCCGAAGTAGGTCAGGATGCTCACCGCGAATAAGGGCGACAGCCTTGGAATAGCTTGATGCGCCACCCTCAGAGAATGCGATGACGATGCATAGCTGTTCGCGGGGCAGGTCAATGAACGCACGGATTGAACTGCGTGCGATCCCCGGAATGATTTCCTTGAGGCGGTCTTCGAACCCAAGGCGGTCATCCTCGTTCAAGACAAGAACGTGAAAGTTAGGTGCCTCGTTTGAAACGTCGATTGGCAGTCCAGACACCCTTGAAAGGCGCTGCGCAAATGCGCTGACCGTGATGCTATCCTCAAGACGCTGCGCTTCTGGAACTGAGGCACCA
This sequence comes from Paracoccaceae bacterium, assembly GCA_034111185.1. Classification (GTDB taxonomy): domain Bacteria; phylum Pseudomonadota; class Alphaproteobacteria; order Rhodobacterales; family Rhodobacteraceae; genus Yoonia. The sequence goes on from JAWUXS010000109.1 coordinate 27,938, forward strand.
AACTCGACTGTCATGCGTATCGGTTGTTCCCAGCGACGCAAACGCGACAGTGTGGCCTGCGGGCGTAACACGTCACCATCGGTGATATATTCGTCGAACAGCGCGATGCGGACAAAGTTGCGCGCCAACATTGTGTCGGTAAATGGCGTATCAGGTCCGCCACCGTCGCCCCGCAATAGGCCCTGTGTCAGTAAATCATTTTGCAGGCGGCGGTAATACGTCGCTAGCGCCTGACTTTCTGCACTTGGCTCGGTGATGATCGGTTCCGGCTCGGGCTGCGGGATCGGCTCTACCACCGGCGGGTCAGGAATTACTTCTGTTGGAATAAGATCGGTGCAGGCAACAGCAAGCGTAAGGGCCATAAACCCAGCGCTTTTCTTAAAAATGCCTGCACCTTTCATCAATTATGCACCGGCAGCCGTGCCGATGTTATGGCCTGATCCCGTGTTGCGGGCCTTAGCAGAGGCAAGCGTATCTTTCAGCTCGGTCTCCATCTTCTTCAGCTCGTCTTCGGCCTCGGCACGCTTACGCTTGCCTTCGTCCGCGATCTCAAGGCTTTCGTTGATCGTGGCGATCAGGTTTGCGTTCGCCTCTTTCACAGCGTTGATATCAAAGACACCGCGTTCCATTTCCTGACGAATAACCTTGTTGGCATCACGCAGGTTTTTGGCGTTTGAGGTCAGCAGCTCGTTTGTCAGATCATTGGCGCCACGCACGGCTTCTGCCGCTTCTGCAGAGCGCTGGATCGTCACGGCTTGGGCCAACTGGGTTTCCCAAAGCGGCACAGTGTTCACGAGAGTCGAGTTGATTTTCGTGACCAATGATTTGTCATTTTCTTGCACCAAGCGAATTGAAGGCAAGGATTGCATCGTCACCTGACGCGTCAGCTTAAGGTCGTGAACACGGCGCTCAAGATCATCACGTGCTGAACGAATATCGCGCAACTCTTGCGCAACCATCACGCCGTCACCTTCGGCAGCAGCTGCAACATCGGCTTCTTTGGCTGGGATGGTGTTCGTGTCGAGGTCAGCCAACTTGGCTTCGCCTGCGGCGATATAAAGCGCCAGCTCGTCGTAGAATGCGAGGGTCTTGTCGTACAACACATCAAGGCTCTCGATGTCTTTCAACAGAACCGTTTCGTGGCTGTGTAGGTCATCAGTGATTTGGTCAATCTGGCCCTGAACGTCTTCAAAACGTGCAACAAACTTGGCCATCGGTGCCGCGCGACCCATAAGACGCTCCCACCATGACCGCTTGCGACGCACGTCGAGTTCAGAGATCGAGAAGCCGCGAATAGTGCTGACGATGTTGCGCAAGCTGTCGCCAGCAGGGCCCACGTCTTTGTTACGCACACCAGCAAGCATGGATTGTGAAATCACTTGCAACTCAGACTGTGCGCCTGACCCGAATGAGATTATCGACTGTGTGTCGCTCATGTCCAGCTCGGCCATGCGCTTGGTGATCGCGGCAGAAGTCGGCTTGTCTGCAGCTTCAAGCGTGATCAGCTCGTTTTTGGGCTCTGGCAAAACAACGGCTGTTACTTTTTCAACGTCAGCCAATGTGGCTTCGGCTTTTTGGCGAATGATGTCAGACATAAATTGTCCCCTTTGTTATTCTGGCTTTACGCCTTCGCGCTGCAAACGATCGCGCAGCACTTTGATTTCAATGTCCATGTCGCTGCGGTCGTCCAGCATTAGCTTTTCGGTCCGCGCAGCAAAATTATTTTCAAGATCGGTCAGCAGCGCTTCGTAATTTGCGCGAACGCTGGCATCTTTTTGGCGACGATAAAGGTCAACGAACTTGATTGTCGCGTCCTTAGCGCCTTCGAGGTAGACGGATAAAAACTTTCGAGCACTGGTCAGGTCACGTGGATCTTCTTCGACTGTGCGGATCATCTTGCGGGCAAGTGCCTGAAATCCTGTCACGCGAATTTCCAGCGGGCGGTCGCCCAAGCCCTCTATCTGCTCGCGCATGATTTTCAGATGCGCCTCGGCCTTATCAACAACGCGTGCAACACGGTCTTGCTGAAAGGTATCAACACCTTCCATGCGTTTGTCTTTTAAAGGATCAATACCAAACGCAGTCACATGCAATGCCGCCGCAGCCGCACCATATAGAACAGACCCTATGAGCCCAACTTCACCAACGAAGGCGGCCAAGGTGATGCCAACACCTGTCAAAGCCGTCGCCATCATCTTGCGCGGAATGGCTGGGCGACGCGCGACTTTGCGGGCGTCATAAGCCGCTTGCGCACGCAGGCCATCGCGCAGGAGCCATGCAGCTAGTGTAAGAGCCGCGACACCAACCAAAGCCGTGACAAGTGTCACTGGCCCATCGTTCAATGACGTAAACAGCAGCACGATACCCGGCACGAACAGCACGTTTGCACGCGCACCTGCAGCATCCACAACGCGGTCATCTACGGCCGCCTCGCGGATTGAATCGGGACCTTTTGTGCCACCAGTTGGGCTAAATTGACCACCAAACTTCTTTGCCATCAGCTTGCTCCCAGCCAGCCGCTTACGACCCCAAACATCAGGACAATCAGGGCCACATAGGCGATCCGTTGAATTTTATCTGGCATCGTATCCTCTTGTATCTTGGTTGCGGCAAAGCCGAGCAGGTGACTTTTGCTGAAACATCCGCCTCAACTTAGGAACGCTTAACACAATTTACGAGTTTTTCTGAGCAGCGGTACGTGCCGCGTTCAGTTTGCGGCTGTATCCGGACTGGATGATCTCAACTGCGAACAAGACAACAACAGAGAAGTAGAACGTCGATTTCGACATCGGGATGATGTCTTGGCCAAATACTTTGATCTGGAGCGAATCGTCATGCATCGCATGCGCAGCAGCAGGACCAGCTTCGCCCAAAAGGACCACGCCGACGATCAGCAAAATGAAGAGGCCAAGGACCTCGTACATACGGTTCTTTTGCAAGAACGTGGTGACACCATCCGCAAGTACCAGCATCGCGATGCCGGAAAGGATGATCGCAATCGCCAAGATCGGGAACACGTCCGTAATAGCGAGAGCCGAAAGCACCGAATCGAACGAGAAGATCAGGTTCATGATCACAATCAATATGACCACTTGGGTCGCTGACTTGGATGATTTGCCTTCGACATCGTGGCCTAAGTGATCCATCGTCAGCATATGCGCGATCTCTTTGACCGCCGTGTACATGATGAAAATACCGCCAAGCACAAAGACGCAGGTCGCAAAGTTCACACCGCCCTCAAGATAGCCTGTCCAATTCATGATAAAGAACGGTTCAGCCAAGGTATCGATCAGTCGGATCATCACGAAAAGCAGGACAACACGCAGTGCGACCGCAATTAAGATGCCCCACTGGCGAACCTTCTTTTGGCTCGCAAGCGGCGCGCGCTGGCTCTCGATCGAGATGAACAGCAGGTTATCAAAACCTAAAACAGCCTGCAAAAAGCAAAGCATCAACAAATTGATGAGATTTTCGATCGTCAACAGATCCAGCATAGTATCGTCCCTTAAACAGTGTTGTGCTTAACATGCATAACCCAGCGCGTGCGGCAAGGGCTCACCTTTTCGGCTTTTTCCCCGTTGACCGTGCTCGGATCGGGCGATTGACGGCGCGGCGCAGCTTTGGCTGCTCTTCTTTCGCCTCAATACCCAGTTGATCGCGCACGACGCGCTGCTTCAGCTCTTCGACGGCGCCAGCTTTTAGATCGTTTAACTGGAACGGGCCGTATGAGACGCGGATCAAGCGGTTCACGGTTACGCCGATGGCTTCCATCGTGCGTCGGATTTCACGGTTTTTACCTTCGCGGATGCTGACGGTTAGCCACGCGTTTGCACCCTGTTGGCGGTCAAACGTCACGATCATTGGCTGGTAATTCACGCCATCCACGGTGATTCCCGCGCGCAGTTGGTCTAACTTTGCCTCGGATACCGATCCGTTGATCCGCACGCGGTAGCGACGCAGCCAACCAGTGGATGGCAATTCAAGGCGGCGCTTAACGCCACCATCATTGGTCAGCAGCAGCAACCCTTCTGAGCTGATGTCCAAGCGGCCTATCGACATCACGCGCGGCATGGATTCGGGTAAGCTGCCAAACACGGTCGGGCGGTCTTTTTCGTCACGCTCGGATGTTACAAGGCCAGTTGGCTTGTGATAAAGCCAGATGCGGGCCACATCAGGTGCGCCTACATTTTTGCCATCAACGACGATCTTGTCGGCGCTCGTGACGTTGCGTGCGGGGCTATCAATGATCTTACCATTCACCGAAACACGGCCATCTTCGATCATCCGCTCGGCTTCGCGGCGTGATGCGACGCCCGCACGGGACAGAACTTTGGCAATACGATCGCCGGCTGGGGGGGTATAATCAGTCATCCTTTGCCTTTAGGCCCTCATGCGCCGCCGCGCAATCGCCTTGTCTGGTCATTCTTTGGTTGAAATCGCCGTATCTCGCATCTCGGCGGCTTGCAGCCCTTGCAAGAACACCAGACAATGCCGCTATGACATTCCGCAGCCATATGGATATTGCCTTGCAAGAGGCCACCGCTGCCGCCCTGCGCGGAGAAGTGCCGGTGGGTGCCGTTATTGTTGGGCCAAAGGGCGTTATTGCAGCCGCAGGCAATCGTACTCGCGAGCTTAACGACCCAACTGCACATGCCGAAGTCCTTGCAATTCGGGCTGCGTGCAATGCTTTGGGCCAAGAGAGACTAACGGGCTACGACCTATATGTCACTTTGGAACCTTGCCCGATGTGCGCCGCAGCCATCAGCAATGCGCGGCTGGCGCGACTATATTACGGTGCGGCTGACCCCAAATCAGGCGGCGTCGCCCAAGGTGCCAAGATATTCAGTCACCCACAGTGCCATCACAGGCCCGAAGCCTATGACGGCATTGCCGCTGCCGAGAGCGAAACGCTGTTGCGTGATTTTTTCGCGAAAAAGCGCTAAAGCTGCACAGCACCTTGCGGCCCTAACGCGGCAGCGGTAAACGCATGCGCAACGCATTAAGACCGTATTGAGCTGGAGACATCCATGTCCATCGACACCGAAACTGCCCGCCGCGTGGCCAAGCTTGCCCGTATCAAAGTAGAAGACGCCGCGTTGCCTGCGCTGGCTTCTGAATTTAGCGCAATTTTGGGCTTTATTGAGCAACTTAACGAAGTGGACGTCGAAGGCATTGAGCCGATGACATCTGTGACACCGCAGCGCCTTAAGCGCCGGACCGATGTTGTGACAGATGGCGATCAACAGCCTGCAGTTCTTGCAAATGCGCCCGATGCCCGCGAAGGGTTTTTTGCAGTGCCGAAAGTGGTGGAATAAGACATGACCGATTTAAGCAAAGTCACTATCGCTTCGGCCCGCGACGCAATGCGCAAAGGCGAAGTATCATCGGTTGAGCTGACACAAAGCTATCTGAACGCGATCCAAGGGGCAGGGGCGTTGAACGCATTTGTTCATCATACGCCTGAAATCGCACTGTCACAGGCTGCTGCTGCCGACACGCGTATCAAAGCTGGCGATGCGCCAAGCATGTGTGGCGTCCCGCTGGGTATCAAAGACCTGTTCTGTACGAAGGGTGTTCCATCACAGGCCGCGTCGCGCATTCTCGAAGGCTTTAAGCCTGAATATGAATCAACTGTGACGTCTCAACTGTTCGATGCAGGCTCGGTTATGCTGGGCAAGCTGAACATGGACGAATTCGCGATGGGTTCGTCGAACGAGACTTCGACATACGGCAACGTTGTGAATCCTTGGAAGGTTGATGCAGACCTGACACCGGGTGGTTCGTCTGGTGGTTCTGCTGCTGCTGTGGCTGCTGATTTGTGCGTTGCCGCGACCGGTACGGACACAGGTGGTTCAATCCGCCAACCTGCGGCCTTCACAGGCATCACGGGTATTAAGCCAACTTATGGTCGTGTGTCGCGTTGGGGTGTTGTGGCTTTCGCTTCATCGCTCGCCCCAGCGGGCCCACGGCCCAAAGATGTGCGCGCCGCAGCCATCATGCGTGAAACGATTTGCGGTCACGATCCTAACGACAGCACATCAGTTGAATTGGCCGTGCCAAACTTTGAAGCGGCATTGACTGGCGACATCAAAGGCAAAGTCATTGGTATTCCAAAAGAATATCGCATGG